>NZ_JBFAHX010000007.1:0-263048 GCF_040654435.1 Streptomyces sp. NPDC050703 | reverse complement strand
CCGCCTCACCACGGATACGGGCGGGCCGTCCGCCCTCCTTCCGCCCGTCCCGTACCCCGATGCTCTGGGGACGGGCGGAAGGTCCGGCCCCGGCCCCGGCCGGGTCCGCAACCCGCTGCTACACGAGGTCGCGGAGCGGGACGTCGAGGGCGTCGGCCAGGAGCAGGAGATCGAAGAGGGTCGGCTCCCGTGTCGCGTACTCCCACCGATGGATCGTCCTGTGGTCACGGCCGACGCGGTGGCCGAGCTCTACCCGGGTGAAGTTCGCGTGCAGGCGTGCGGCTCGGATGCGGGCCCCGATCTCCACACGGCGGGCCTTTACCCAGGTGGGCATGGGGTCGAGCGGCACTCGACCACCGTGAACGGGCCGTGACCTGATGTCTTTGCCCAGCCAGGCACATTTTTGGATCTTGCGTCGTGCGCTGCCGTGCGATGCGCGGACCCGCCGGCCAGCAGCGGGCCAGCCAGCGATCTCCAGCCCCCCGTAAAAGCGGAAGACCCCCGGCCAGACGATGTCTGACCAGGGGTCGAGCGGTAGACCGTGTGGGACTCGAACCCACAACCAATGGATTAAAAGTCCACTGCTCTGCCAATTGAGCTAACGGTCCGCGTCGGTGCACCCCCGAGCATAGCGGGACGGGTCCCGCCATCCGATCGGGTATCGCCGCCGGAAGCCGAATCAGTTACGGAGCAAGAGATTCCGGATGCTCACCGGGTGCCCGGCACGGTCGCCGCCGTGCGTCAGTCGGCCGCGCGCAACAACACCACCTCTTGCTCGGTCAGCGCGCCCGCGAAGGCGTGCACGTCGTCCACGGCCCCGTGCAGGTACTCGCCCCAGCCGTCCGCCAGCTGAGCGCGGCCGGCCTGGAGGCCGCCCGTGGCCCGCCACGCGTGGTGGAACGGCGCCCGCGCCGCCACCGTGCCGTCCACGTACAGCAGGACCTCATCGGTCCCGGCGTCGAGGACCACCGCCAGGTGGTGCGGGGCGCCGCTCGTCGCACGGGCGCTGTCGGCCCTGAGCGTCGTCGTCTCCGCTCCCGCCCGGTCCTCGTGTGCCAGGGTCAGCTCCCACTTCCGCCGTTCCGGCGTGTAGCGCAGCGCGGCGAGGTTGACGTGCTCGCCCGGCAGCGACAGGACCGTCATCGTCCGGTCACCGGCGGCCGGGTCGATCCGCACGTGCGTGGCCAGCGAGAAGCTGTCCCCGGTGGCCACGACCGGACCGTCCGTCGCCGCGAAGTCACCCGTGCCGTCCAGCTCCAGCTCCCCCGCGCCCACCATCGGGTCCCGGCCGGGGGCGCACTCCGGGTCCAGCGGGTCGCACTGCTGTTCGCCGCCGAAGATCTTCGCGTCCCCGCCCAGCCGCAACGGCTGTCCTCCTCCCTGCTCCGGGCTCGCACCGCCGACCGCCGCGTCGAGCTTCCAGTGCCCCTCACTCACGGTTCCGCGCTCCGCGAGCCGTGCCGCTTCCTCCGGGACGACCACCCGGTTCCACGCCCTCACGTCGGCTATCCGGCCGTCCCAGTTCCGGCCCTGCCCGGCCTCTCCCAGGGCCCGGCCGATCTGCGCGTCACCGCTCGCCGGGACGGCGCGGGCGTTCTCGGCCGTGTCGACGAGGCGTCCGTTCACGTACAGCCGGGCCGTCTCTTCCGCCGGGTCGTACACCCCCGTCAGGTGGGCCCACTCCCCGCGCTCGGGCCTGCCGCCCTCCGCCCGCTCGGCGGAACCGTCGGGGCCGGCCAGAGCGAACGAGAACGTCCCGCCACCCTCGCCGCCCAGCCGGAAGGCGGCCGTCCCGACACCGTCCTGGCTGACCGCCGCCATGGCCCGCCCCGTCTCGTCGGGCCGCACCCAGGCACTCACCGCGAAGGCTTTGCCGGTGTCGACCGCCGGGGCGCCCGGTGTCAGGAACGCCTCCGCCGAACCGTCCAGCTCCACCGCCGACCCCACCGCCGTACGCGCGGGCCCCTCGGCTCCGAAGACGGCGCCGCCGCCCGCCTTCGCGGCCTTCCCGCCCGCTTCGGCGGTCGCCTCGGACGAGCCCGCCGGGTCGGCCAGCCTCCAGTGCGCGGCCGGCTTCCCGCCCTCCTTCACCAGGAATCGGTGGGTCGTCGGGGCGCTCCTGTTCCCTGCCCTGTCCTGCGCCTGGACCGTGACGGAGCCCGGGCCGTCCGACTGCGGCAGCCAGCTGAACTCGGCCGTGCCGCCGGGCTGCTCGGCCCGGACCGTCTGCGGTGTCTCCCCCATGAACCTGTAGACGTACGCCACCGTGTCGCCCGACGAGGAAGCCGCCTTGAACGTGCCGCGGATGCCCACCCCGTCGTGCCACTGGTCGTCGTCGGGGTACTCCGCCGAGGACACCGAAGGCTCCGCGGGCGCCTCGTCGTCGAGGACGAACTGGCACTTGCCCTTGCCGCCGGCGGAACTCCACGGCCCCCACGCCGAGCCGTCCGAGGCGCGCACGCGCCAGCTCACCTGGGTGGACGGCGGCACCTCCGCCGGGACGGGCCGGCTGAACGTCGAACCGCTGCTCTTGCTCTCCGTCCGGAGGGACCGCACGTGCCGCTCCCCGGCACCGTCCCGCCAGGAGATCTCGAACTTCGCGGAGACCGGCTGCGCGTCCGGATCGCGGAGCACCGCTTCCAGCTGCGGCCGGGTCGCGACGTAGGGTCTCTCCGCGCCTCTGGCGCAGTCCTGGCCCCCTGTCGCGAGCTCGGCCGGAACCGGCTGTTCGGGCGGGCTGTTCTCCGCCGCTCCCGCCGCCCACGGCGTGGCGACGACGGCGGACGAGGCGAGCGCTACAGCGACCGCGCACCGCACCAAGGCATGACGAACCACGGGGTCCCCTCCCCTAAAGGCCCGGCTCTTCACCGGACCTCGATCCCATTGGCCATGAAGGTAACAGTGCGTACTGACATCGGTACTCTGGATCATGCTCACCGCACCCCCCCAGCACCCCGAAGGGCCCGTACGACAGGAGTGTCGTACGGGCCCTTCGGGTGTGCGGAGGCTGTTCAGCCGTCAGCCGTTGCGCTTCCAGCGCGGCTTGTCGTCGCGGCGGCCGAACGAGCCCGTGGCCGAGCCGGAGCGGTCGTCGCGGCGGTTGTGCGACGGGCGATCGTGGCCGCCGGAGCGGAAGCCGCCCGAGGGGCGGTCGTCGCGGCGGTCACGGTTGAAGGGGCGGTCGCTGCCCCGGTGGCCGCCGGAGGGGCGGTCGTCGCGGCGGAAGCCGCCACCGCGGTTGTCGTCACGGCGGTCGCGGTTGAACGGACGGTCGCCGCCACGGCTGTCGTCCCGGCGGAAGCCACCCTCGCGGCGGTCGCGGTTGAAGCCACCACGGTCGCCACCGCGGTCGTCGCGACGGTCACGGTTGAACGGACGGTCGCCACCACGGTCGTCGCGGCGGTCACGGCTGAAGCCGCCACCGCGGTTGTCGTCACGGCGCTCGAAGGAACGGCCGCCACGGTCGCCACCGCGGTCGTCGCGACGGTCGCGGTTGAACGGACGGTCGCCGCCACGGCTGTCGTCCCGGCGGAAGCCACCCTCGCGGCGGTCGCGGTTGAAGCCACCACGGTCGCCACCACGGTCGTCACGGTTGTCGCGGTTGAAGCCGCCACGGTCGCCACGGCGGTCCCGCTCGTAGTTGCCGCGCTCGTCGCGCTGCGGACGGCGGTTGTCGTACGAGGAGGAGCGCTCCTCGCGGACCGGGCGCTCGTCGGCGGCCTGCTCGGGCACCGACACGGCGGCCTCGACGACCGCCTGGGCGGCGGCAGCGGCCTCGGCGACCGCGGCCTCCGGGTCCTCGCCGCGCTCACGGGCGGCACGCGCGGTGAGGCGGTCGGCCTCCTCGCGCAGCTCGGCGGCGCGGCGCGTCGCGCGCTCCAGCTCCTTGGTGAGGTCCTTGACCTCACGCTCGGCCTGGGTCGCCGCGTTGCCCGCGGAGTCGGCCTGCACCTCGGTCATGGAGCGGGCGCCGGTGATCTCGGCGACCTCCGGGTCGAAGGTGCCGCCGCCGTTGATGATGTGGCGCGTGGCGTCGACGCCCGCGTCCTCCATCAGGCGGAAGATCTGGCGGCGCTGGTGCGGCAGGGAGAGGGAGACGACCGTGCCGGAGCGGCCCGCGCGGGCGGTACGGCCCGAACGGTGCAGGTAGTCCTTGTGGTCGCCGGCCGGGTCCACGTTCAGGACCAGGTCGATGCCGTCGACGTGGATGCCGCGCGCGGCGACGTCCGTGGCGACGAGGGCGTTGACGTAGCCCTTCTTGAAGTCCTCCAGGACGCGCGTACGGGCGCCCTGCGTCATGCCGCCGTGCAGCGCGTCGGCCTTCACACCGGCGTCGCAGAGCTGCTCGGCGATGCGGTCGGCGCCCAGCTGGGTGCGGACGAAGATGATCGTGCGGCCCTTGCGCGCGGCGATGGCGGCCGTGACGGGCGCCTTGTCGCGGGGCTTCACGATGAGGATGTGGTGCGTCATGGTCGTGACGTTGCCCTGGGCGCTGTCGACCTCGTGCGTCACCGGGTCGTTCAGGTAGCGCTTGACCAGCGTGGAGATCTCGTTCTCCATCGTGGCCGAGAACAGCATGCGCTGGCCGCCGGACGGCACCTGGTCGAGCAGCTCGGTGACCTCGGGCAGGAAGCCCAGGTCCGACATCTGGTCGGCCTCGTCGAGGACGGCGATCTGGGTGTTCTCCAGCGAGCAGGCGCCGCGGTTGATGATGTCGCGCAGGCGGCCCGGGGTGGCGACGAGGATGTCGACGCCGCGCTCCAGGGCGTAGATCTGGTTGCCCATCGACGTACCGCCGCAGACGACCTTCATCTTCAGGCCGAGCACGTCGCCGTAGGGCTGGAGGGCGTCCGCGACCTGCATCGCGAGCTCACGGGTCGGCGTGAGGATGACGCCGCGGGGCTTCTTCTTCTCGGTGCGGCCGTCGGCGGCGAGCGTCGCCAGCATCGGCAGGCCGAAGGAGAGGGTCTTGCCGGAGCCGGTGCGGCCACGGCCGAGGATGTCCTTGCCGGCCAGGGCGTCCGGGATGGTCGCGGCCTGGATCGGGAAGGGGGCGGTGACGCCGTTCTGCGCCAGCTTGCGGACGATGCCCTCGGGCAGACCGAGGTCGCCGAAGGTCAGCTCGGGCTCGGCGTCGGCGCCGTCGGCCGCGACGGCCTCGTCCGCCGCGTCGGCCTCGTCCGCGTCGGCGGTCACGTCGGCGGCGGTCGCCTCGGCGTCAGCGAGGGCGGCGGTCGCGTCGGCGTCAGCGACGGCGTCGGGGGTGACCTCGGCGGCGTCCCGGGCCTCGGCGGACTCGACGATCTCGGCGGCGGCCACGACGGCCTCGTCGGTCACGACGGTCTCGTTCTCGGGCAGGACGGCGTGGTCAGAACTGAAAATGGACATGCGAAATGCGAAACCTTCCGGAGTCTCGGCACGCGCCCGTCTACTCCGTGATTTCGCAATGGACCGCCTCTATGCGGTCAGCCACGGCAAGGGAGAGTACGCGCCACGCGGCGCTCTTCTGTGTCGGCGCCGGGCAAATGGGATCAAACGATCTACCACCATACGCACCTACCCCCCTCCAAGGCAAACCACCCCCGTCACACCCCCTCCGACCTGCACAGACGCACATCCCACCCCCGGAGGCGCACACCCGCCGGCCGCCCTCGCCCGACCACCGCCGCGCCACGCCGACGCCGGCCCCTCGCGCCACGCCGACCCTGCCCCTCGCTACGCCGGCCCGGGCCCCTCGTGCTCCGACGGCGACGGCTCCGGAGTCGTGGGGTCCGGCGTCGGGGTCGGCTCGGGCTTCGGCGGCTCGGGCCTCTCGGTCGTACGCGTCGGGGTCGGCCGCGGCGGGTCCGGCTCGCCCTGCCCGCCCGGCGGCGGCTTCTCGGTGAGCGTGACGGAGGCCCCGGGGCGCTTGGCGCGCTCCGCGGCGCCCTTGCCGTCGCCCCGCTCGGCGTCCCCGTCCTTGCCGCCCTTGCCGTCCTTGCCGCCTTTCCCCCTGCCCTTGTCCTTGCCCTCGCCCTTCGCCCGGCCCTCGCCCCCGCCCCGACCGCCGCCGGACATGGCGTCGTCGCCGTTGACCACGGGCGCGCCGTCGGGGGCCGCCGCGCCGCCGCGGCTCCCCGCGGAGCGCCCCGGGCCCGGGGGGTGCCCGTCGCCACCGACGCTCATGCAGCCCGCGGTCGCCGCGACGGCCACCGCGACCGCGGCCCAACGGACGGGAACGTACACATGGCGCACGGCCGAGCACCTCCTGAGGCGCTGACAACGGGACGCCCTGCCCAACTCCCGTCACCCGCAAGAGGACACGGACGCGGCGTCACCCGCCTTCACCCGCCCGCCGTCACCCGGCCCGGCGTCACCCGCCCCGGCCTCCCCGCCCCGCCGTCACCCGTATCCGAGCGCGTGCAGCCTGGCGTCGTCGATGCCGAAGTGGTGCGCCACCTCGTGCACCACGGTGATCTCCGTCTCGGCGACGACCTCCTCGCGCGACCCGCACATCCGCAGCGTCGGCCCCCGGTAGACCGTGATGCGGTCCGGCAGCACCCCGGCGTACCACTCGCCGCGGTCGGTCAGCGGCGTCCCCTCGTAGAGCCCCAGAAGTTCGGGGTCGTCGGAGGGCGGCTCGTCCTCGACGAAGACGGCCACGTTGTCCATCAGCCGTGTCAGCTCCGGCGGAATCCGGTCGAGAGCCTCGCCGACCAGTTCCTCGAACTCCTCGCGCGTCATCTCCAGCACGCCCCCATTGTCGGCCACGCCGTCGCTCCCGTCCCGGCATACCCGATGTCCCAACTGGGCATACGGGACCAATGGCCCGCGACTTCGGAGTCGTTCTCCAGGGCGTACGACGGGTGGGCGGCGCCCTCGTGGGCCGCACCCGTGCTCGCCGCACCCGTGGCCACGACGGCCCCGGAGCCGCCGCGGACCTCCTCGAAGGCACCGCGCACCACCCCCTCAGGGCGGCGGCCGGCCTGATCGCGGTCGTCGTCTTCGGCGCCTGGCTCGGCCTGCTGATCGTCGGCAGCGTGCGCGCGCCCGTGGGCCCGATGGACACCCGCATGACGCTCAGGCCCTCCCTGTCCGGCGGCACGAAGATCAACGTCTCGCCGCTCGGCGCCCTGGAACTGCGCTCGCACACCGCGCCGCTCCGGCTCGACGTGGACGTGGACCAGCTCGACCCGGTCCGCTCCCAGGCCCTCGTCGACCACCCGGAGCGGCTCGCCGGGCTCCAGGACGAGGTCGTCCACGACGTCGGCCACGGCACGCTCGACCTGGCCGTGCGCTCCTGCGCCGCCGTCGTCTCGGGGGCCACCGCGCTCGGCCTCGCCGTGTACCGCCGCCCGCGCCGCGCGCTGGCCGCCGGCGGTCTCGCGCTGGCGCTCCTCGCGGCGTCGGGCGGAGCCGCGTACGCCACCTGGAACCCCAAGTCGGTCCTTGAGCCGAAGTTCTCCGGGCTGCTCAGCGGCGCCCCCTCGGTGGTCGGCAACGCCCGCAGCATCGTCAGCGAGTTCGACGTCTACCAGCAGGAGTTGGCGCGCCTGGTCACCAATGTGACCAAGCTCTACGACGTCACGTCCACGCTCCCCGCCTACCAGCCCGACCCGACCACCATGCGGGTCCTGCACGTCTCCGACATCCACCTCAACCCGGCGAGCTGGAAGATCATCACCTCGCTCGTCGAGCAGTACGACATCGACGTCATCGTCGACTCCGGCGACACCATGGACCACGGCTCGGCCGCGGAGAACGCCTTCCTCGACCCGGTCGAGGACCTCGGCGTGCCCTACGTCTGGGTGCGCGGCAACCACGACTCGCGCACCACCCAGCGCTACCTGGAGCGCTTCGACAACGTCCACGTGCTCGACGACGGCCGGGCCGAGAACGTGGCGGGGCTGCGGTTCGCCGGGATCGGGGACCCGCAGTACACCCCCGACCGCTCGGCGAAGCGGTCCGGATCGGTCCACCACCTGGCGGGCGTCAGGCTCGCCTCCGCCCTGCGCGCCGAGCGGGCGGCGGGCACCCCGGTGGACGTGGCGATCGCGCACGACCCCACGGTGGCCCGCGAGACGGACGGCGAGGTTCCGCTGGTCCTCGCGGGCCATGTGCACCACCAGGAGATGGAGGTCATGGACGGGGGCACGCGGCTGCGCGTCGAGGGGTCGACGGGCGGCAGCGGGCTGCGCGCGGTCGAGGGCAAGTACCCCGACCCGGTCGAGGCCTCCGTGCTCTATCTGGACCGGACGACCAAGCGGCTGCAGGCCTGGGACGAGATCAGGCTCGGCGGTCTCGGCCTGACGAAGGCCGAGGTCAGCCGCCATCTGCCCAAGGAGAACCAGCCCGGGGCGACCCCGTCGCCGACCGCCCCGGGCCGCTCCCGGTAAACCGTTTTGGCGATAGCTCCCCACATCCCATATGCTTCTCACGTCCCCGACGCGCTGCAAAGCGCCCAGGCGGGCCTCTTAGCCCTCATCGTCTAGTGGCCCAGGACGCCGCCCTTTCAAGGCGGTAGCACGGGTTCGAATCCCGTTGGGGGCACGCAACACCTTGTGCGAGACTAGTGCTCGCACAACGCTTGGTCCTGTGGAGCAGTTTGGAGTGCTCGCCACCCTGTCAAGGTGGAGGCCGCGGGTTCAAATCCCGTCAGGACCGCTTGCGATTCCACGCGGATCGCGTGGCTGGGTAGCTCAGTTGGTACGAGCGATCGCCTGAAAAGCGATAGGTCGCCGGTTCGATCCCGGCCCCAGCCACTCGCATCGAAGGCCCCGTCCAGTGGACGGGGCCTTCGTCGTTTCCCCTGCGTCACGCTGCCGGAGCGCCCGAACCCGCCGCGTGCGCCGGGGTGTGCGCGCGTCCGCCGTTCCTGCCACCCGGATGGCGGTGCCGCCAGACCCAGAAGACGGCGGAGGCGAGCAGCGCCCAGCCCGCGAGGACCAGGAACGGGAACGCGTGCTGGTGCCCGCCGAAGTAGACGGCCGTGTGCTGGGCGTTGACCGAGGCCCCCGGCGGCAGCCACTGGCCGATGTGCCCGAGCACCGAGGGGAGCAGCGGCCACGACACGGCCCCGCCGGACGAGGGATTGCCGAGCAGCACCATGAGGCCCCAGGTCGGGAGCATCGCCCACCGCCCGAAGAGGGTGTTGAACATGGTGAAGACCATCCCCGAGGTGAACATCGTCAGCGCCAGGATCAGCCACGACTCGACGAACGGCAGATCCAGCGCGCCCAGCCACCAGTCCACGACCGCCGCGATGACGAACGCGCCGAGGAGCGCGTAGAGCACCGTGAAGCCGATCCGTTCCGCCGGGTTCAGGCCCCTGGCGTGGACGCTGAGCTGGATCGCGCCCACGAAGCCGATGATCACCGCCGCCAGGGAGATGTAGAAGATCGCGAGCCCCCGCGGGTCGCCCTCCTGGAGCGGCTTGATGTCCTTGACCGTGACCGGGACGCCGGTCGCCTCGGCCACCTTCGGCGCGGTCTCGGCGAGCACCTGGGCGACCGAGGCGCCCGCGGCCCCGGAGATGTTCAGCGTCACCCGGTCGTCGCCGCGCCTGACGTCCACGATCGCGAAGACCCGCTGCTCGTCCACGTCCCGCCTGGCCCCGTCGAAGGTGGGGTACTCCTTCACCTCCAGCGAGGCGTTCAGGGCCTTCTCCATGCCGCCGAGGAAGGCCCTGCCCTGTGCGGAGTCCTGGTCGCCGACGACCGCCACGGGGACGTGGTGGGGCGTCGGCTTGGCCATGGAGTACGTGTACGAGCCCGCGAAGAGCCCGGCGGCGGCGGCCAGGATGAACACCAGCACGAGCGCCGGAAGGAACGGTGACTCCTTGAACGCGGCCCACCGCTCACCGGGGGTGGGGACCCGGCCGTGCGCGCCGTGCCGGTGTTCCTCGTGGGGGTGGTGGGGCGGCTGGGGCTCAGGTGATTCAGGTGCCGGGTGTGACATACGAACCACGCTAAACCACCTAAAAGGGACTCACCCCTGCTCGGCCTTGGCCCCGGCGGAGCCGGGCCCTGACCCGGAGCCAGACCCTGACCCGGTTCCGGGCCCGGGCCCTGACCCGGAACCGGAGCGGGAACGCCCCCGCCAAGACCGCACCCCCAGCACCACCGCCACCAGGACCACGACCCCGACGAGCAGCACCGAGTCCGGCACGGCCCTGCCGAGGTCCCCCGCCCACTGCTCCACCGCGAAGGAGTCGTCCACGTCGAGAAGCCCCGGCAGGGCGGTCGTCCCGTCGTAGGCGAGGAAGAGCGCGCCGAGGCCGATGAAGAAGAGGCCGGACAGCAGCGAGGTCGTGTGCAGCTCGAACCGCCCGAGGCGGCAGGTCCGGCCCCGGAGCCAGCCGCGCCTCCCCAGGTCGAAGCGGTCCCAGAGCAGGGCGAGCAGGAAGAGCGGCACGGCCATGCCGAGCGCGTAGACCGCGAGCAGCAGGCCGCCGTAGACGGGGCTGCCGCTGACCGCGGCCACCGTCAGGACGCTGCCGAGGATCGGCCCGGCGCAGAAGCCGGCGAGGCCGTAGACCGCCCCCAGCGCGTACACCGAGAACGCGGTGGTCGGCCTGATCCGCCCCGAGAGCTCCGCCATCCTCCGCGAGGCGAAGCCCATGCCGAGGATCTGGAGGACACCGAGCCCGATGATCAGCCACCCGGCGGTGAGCACGAGCTGGTCGCGGTGGCCGAAGAAGAACCGCCCCGCGACGGACCCCGCGGCCCCGAGCGGCACCAGGGTCGTCGCGAGTCCCGCGTAGAAGACGCAGGTGCGCGCGACGAGGCGGGAGGTGGAGTCGATCGAGTACGCGAAGAAGGCGGGCAGCAGCAGGGCGCTGCACGGGCTGACGAGGGCGAGCAGCCCGCCGATGAACGCGGCGAAGTACCCGACGTCGGCGGTCACCGCGGGCCGCCCGCGCCCTTGCCGCCCGCCTTCCCCGCGCCCTCGGCGGTTTTCGCGGCGGCCTCGATCGCCTGGTCGAAGACCCGGTCGGGCTGGGCGCCCGAGATGGGCCTGCCGTTGACCAGGAACGACGGCGTGGAGGTGGCCCCGAGGCCGTACGCCTCCTCCTGGTCCTTCTTGACGGCCGCCCGTGCCCCGTCGCTGTCCGCGTCCTTCACGAAGCGGCCGACGTCCTTGATCCCGGCCTCCTCGGCCAGCTCCTTCAGGCGCCCGTCGCCGAAGCCCTTCTCCTTGCTCCCCTCGGCGTACGCGGCCTCGTGGAACTCCCAGAAGCGGCCCTGGCGCCCGGCGGCCCACGCGCCGCGCGCGGCACGCTCGGAGTCCGCGCCGAAGATGGGGAAGTTGCGCCATTCGATGCGCAGGGTGCCCTTCTCGACGTACTTCTCGACGAGTCCGGGCTCGGTGTCGCGGGCGAACTTCCCGCAGAAGCCGCACTTGAAGTCGGCGTACTCCACCATCACCACGGGGGCGTCCTCGTCGCCGAGGGCGAGCGGGTCCTTCCCGTCGCGGCGTGCGAGCTTCTCCAGCTCGGGATAGACGCCGGTCCGCCCTTCCGCCCCGGTGGACGGCTCGGCGCCCGCGGCCTCCTCGGTCACGGTGGCGCCGGAGGGGTCATCGGGCTTGGTCGCCGTGTAGGAGGCGAGGCCGAGCAGCACGGCGGCGACGGCGACGCCCGCGCCGATGGCGATGCTGCGGCTCTTCTTGCCGGCGCTCTTGCCGCCGGCGTTCGTGGCGCTGACGTTCGTGGCGCTGACGTTCGTGGCGCTGACGTTCTTGCTGTTGCCGTTCTTGCTGTTGCCGTTCTTGCTGTTGCCGTTCTCGGGCATGCGTGTGTTCTCTCGTGTCCGTACACGTATACATGTACGTGTGCATGTGCGCGTGCGTGTACGTATATGCGTGTCGTTGATGAAGGCCCCTGCGGTCAGGGGCCTCCTACACGCGCAGGACCGAGAGGTCGAACGGGGACGGTGCCATCGGCTCCGGCGGCTGCCGCGGCGGCTTCAGATCGAGAACCGCCGGGTCACCGGCCCAGGAGCCGCTGCCGCCGTGCGCGTCGGCGAGGGCGGGCAGCAGTTCGTGCGAGGTGCTGGGGCGCGGCGGCTGCGCGGGCTCGTCCAGGCCGTCCCGCCGCTCCCCCTGCCCGCAGCCGGGCCGGTCGTGAGCGGGGGCGGACGCGGACACGGAGACAGTGACGTGCGCCTGGCCGGCGGCCGGCGGCGCGGACTGTGCCGCCACCGCGACCGCCACCGCGGGCGCGCAGAACATGCCGAGCCCGAGCACCGCGAGGAGCAGCGCCACGAGGGGGCTCCGGAGCGTGCGCACGCGGGTCGGCATGCCCGGAATCGTAACGGCCGGGCCGCGCCCCGCGGGAAATCGGTTCGCCACCGCCGAGCGGCGGGTGAGATCCTGGGACCCGTATGTCTACGCAGCCCGCCCTCACCCTCGACGCCCTCGCCCCCCGCCTGTCCGAGCTCTCGCTGCGCGACGAGCACCGGATCGGCCGGCGGCTGGAGGGCGCGCGCCGCATCCGTAAGCCCGAGGCCCGCGCCGCCGTCCTCGCCGAGATCGCGGCGGACGTGGCGAAGGGCGAGGCCCGCATGGCCGAGCGCGGCTCCCGTGTGCCCGCGGTCAGCTATCCCGAGCAGCTTCCGGTCAGCCAGAAGAAGGACGAGATCGCCGAGGCGATACGCGACCACCAGGTCGTGATCGTCGCGGGTGAGACCGGTTCGGGCAAGACCACGCAGATCCCCAAGATCTGCCTGGAGCTCGGCCGTGGCGTGCGCGGCATGATCGGCCACACGCAGCCGCGCCGCATCGCCGCGCGCACGGTCGCCGAGCGCGTGGCCGAGGAGATGGACACGCCGCTGGGCGAGGCCGTCGGCTGGAAGGTCCGCTTCACCGACCAGGTGAATCCGGACGGGACGTTCATCAAGCTGATGACGGACGGCATCCTGCTGGCCGAGATCCAGACGGACCGCGAGCTGCGCGCGTACGACACGATCATCATCGACGAGGCGCACGAGCGTTCGCTCAACATCGACTTCCTCCTCGGGTACCTCGCGCAGCTGCTGCCGAAGCGCCCGGACCTCAAGGTCGTCATCACCTCGGCGACCATCGACCCCGAGCGCTTCTCGCGGCACTTCGGGGACGCCCCGATCGTCGAGGTCAGCGGCCGTACGTATCCGGTGGAGGTCCGCTACCGGCCCCTCCTCGAAGAGGACTCCGAGGACAGCGACCGCGACCAGATCACCGCGATCACGGACGCCGTCGAGGAGCTCCAGGCCGAGGGCAAGGGCGACATCCTCGTCTTCCTCTCCGGTGAGCGCGAGATCCGCGACACGGCGGACGCGCTGAACAAGAAGAACTACCGGTTCACGGAAGTCCTCCCCCTGTACGCCCGGCTCTCGCACGCCGAGCAGCACCGCGTCTTCCAGCCGCACACCGGCAGACGCATCGTCCTCGCGACGAACGTCGCGGAGACCTCCCTGACCGTCCCCGGCATCAAGTACGTGATCGACCCGGGCACGGCCCGCATCTCCCGCTACAGCCACCGCACCAAGGTGCAGCGGCTGCCCATCGAGGCGATCAGCCAGGCCAGCGCCAACCAGCGCAAGGGCCGCTGCGGGCGTACGTCGGACGGCATCTGCATCCGCCTCTACGGCGAGGACGACTTCCTCTCGCGCCCGGAGTTCACGGACGCGGAGATCCTGCGCACGAACCTCGCGTCCGTCATCCTCCAGATGACCGCCGCCGGCCTCGGTGACATCGAGAAGTTCCCCTTCATCGACCCGCCGGACCACCGCAACATCCGCGACGGCGTCCAGCTCCTCCAGGAGCTGGGTGCGCTCGATCCCACGCAGAAGGACCCGAAGAAGCGGCTCACGCAGCAGGGGCGCAAGCTCAGCCAGCTCCCCGTCGACCCGCGCCTCGCCCGCATGGTCCTGGAGGCCGACAAGAACGGCTGTGTGCGCGAGGTCATGGTGATCGCGGCGGCGCTCTCCATCCAGGACCCGCGCGAGCGCCCCGCGGACAAGCAGGCGCAGGCCGACCAGCAGCACGCCCGCTTCAAGGACGAGACGAGCGACTTCCTCGCCTTCCTCAACCTGTGGCGGTACGTGCGCGAGCAGCAGAAGGAGCGCGGCTCGTCGTCCTTCCGCCGGATGTGCAAGGCGGAGTACCTGAACTACCTGCGCATCCGCGAGTGGCAGGACATCTACTCCCAGCTGCGTACGGTCGCCAAGCAGATGGGCATCCACCTCAACGACGAGGACGCCCCCGAGCAGCACGTGCACATCTCCCTCCTCGCGGGCCTGCTGTCCCACATCGGGATGAAGGACGTGAAGGAGTCCAAGGAGGGCAGGTCCGCCAAGGACGGTGACGGCAAGCAGCGCGGCGGCCGCAACGAGTACATCGGCGCGCGCAACGCGAAGTTCGCCGTCTTCCCCGGTTCCGCGCTGTTCAAGAAGCCCCCGCGCTTCATCATGTCCGCCGAGCTCGTCGAGACCTCCCGCCTCTGGGCGCGGGTCAACGCGCGCATCGAGCCGGAGTGGGTCGAGCCGCTCGCCCAGCACCTGGTGAAGCGCACGTACAGCGAGCCGCACTGGGAGAAGGACCAGGCGGCGGTCATGGCCGTCGAGAAGGTGACGCTGTACGGCGTCCCGATCGTCACCGACCGCAAGGTGAACTACGGCCGCATCGACCCCGAGGTCTCCCGCGACCTGTTCATCCGCAACGCCCTGGTCGAGGGCGACTGGCGCACGCACCACAAGTTCTTCGCCGCGAACCGCAGGCTCCTGACCGAGGTCGAGGAGCTGGAGCACCGGGCCAGGCGCCGCGACATCCTCGTGGACGACGAGACGCTCTTCGACTTCTACGACCAGCGGGTGCCCGCGGACGTCGTCTCCGGGGCGCACTTCGACTCCTGGTGGAAGAAGAAGCAGCGCGAGGAGCCCGAACTGCTCGACTTCGAGCGGTCGATGCTCATCAACGAGAAGGCGGGGGACGTCTCCAAGGACGACTACCCCGACTCCTGGCGCCAGGGTCCGCTCACGTTCCGGGTGACCTACCAGTTCGAGCCGGGCGCCGACGCGGACGGCGTGACCGTCCACATTCCCCTCCAGGTCCTGAACCAGGTCACGGAGGACGGCTTCGACTGGCAGATCCCCGGGCTGCGCGAGGCCGTGGTCGTCGAGCTGATCCGCTCCCTGCCGAAGCCGGTCCGCCGCAACTACGTGCCGGCGCCGAACTTCGCCAAGGCGTTCCTCGACCGCGCCGTGCCGCTGCAGGAGCCCCTGCACGTCACGCTCGCCAGGGAGCTCCAGCGGATGGTGGGCGTGCCGGTCTCGCCGGGGGACTTCGATCTGACGCGCGTTCCCGACCACTTGAAGGTGACGTTCCGGATCACCGACGAGCGGCGCAGGAAGCTCGCCGAGGACAAGGACCTCCAGGCCCTCAAGCTCCGTCTGAAGCCGAAGGCCCGCAAGGCCCTCTCCCAGGCGGCCGCCGCGACGGCGGAGCGCTCGGGCGGCGCGGCGGTGGAGCGCACCGGGCTCACGGACTGGAGCATCGGCTCCCTCTCGCGCGTGTTCGAGACCCGGCGCGCCGGCCAGCCGGTCAAGGCCTATCCGGCGCTCGTGGACGACGGCGACACCGTCTCCGTACGCCTCTTCGACACCGAGGCGGAGCAGCAGGAGGCGATGTGGAAGGGCACGCGCCGCCTCATCCTGCGCAACATCCCCGTGAACCCCGGCAAGTTCGCCTCGGACAAGCTGACGAACCAGCAGAAGCTCGCCCTGTCCGCCAATCCGCACGGCTCCATGCAGGCGCTCTTCGACGACTGCGCGACGGCCGCGGCGGACCGGCTGATCGCGGACTTCGGTGGGCCCGTGTGGGACGAGGAGTCCTACCGCAAGCTCTTCGACAAGGTGCGCGCCGACATCGTCGACACGACCGTACGGGCGGTCGGCCAGGTCCAGCAGGTCCTCGCCGCCTGGCAGGCGTGCGAGCGGCGCCTGAAGTCGACGAGGAGCCCGGCGCTGCTGCCCAACCTCGCGGACGTGCGGCAGCAGCTCGACTCCCTGATCGCACCCGGCTTCGTGACGGCGACGGGGCTGCGGCGCCTGCCGGACCTGATGCGGTACATGGTGGCCGCGGACCGGCGGCTGCAGCAGATGCCGACCAACGTCCAGCGGGACACCACGCGCATGGAGAAGGTCCGCGAGATGCGGGACGAGTATCTGTGGCTCCTCGAACAACTGCCGCAGGGCAGGCCCGTGCCCCGGGAGGTGCTGGACATCCGCTGGATGATCGAGGAGCTTCGCGTCAGCTATTTCGCGCACGCGCTCGGCACGGCGTACCCCGTCTCGGACAAGCGGATCGTGAAGGCCATCGACGCCGCCGCGCCGTGACCGCGCGGGCACAGCGGGTGAGTTCGACCGCCGGGCCTGCACTGCTGTAGAGTCCTGTCTCGCAGCGCAACGCACGAACAAGCGCCGCGGAGCAAGGTCCTGTGGAGCAGTTTGGAGTGCTCGCCACCCTGTCAAGGTGGAGGCCGCGGGTTCAAATCCCGTCAGGACCGCAGCAGAAGGAAGCAAGAGGGCCGCACCCATCGGGTGCGGCCCTCTTCCGTGTGCCCGGGCGCCGGAGTCTTGACTCCGTCACATTCCGCCGGTACCCAGACAGCTAGGGGGCCGGCGGGAGGCTCCCACGGAGGTGACGCATGTCCGCTTCTTCTGCGTCCGCTCGCCACGAGACGCGCGCCCTGCTGCGCGCCCACCTCGCGGCGGCCACCAGCTACCGCCATCTGACGCGGCACTGCCCCATCTGCCACCGGCTCCTCAGGCTGGCCCAGGAGCCCTCCCAGACCGGCTCCGACGGCCCCGAGGCGCCACAGGCCGGCTTCGTCCGCCAGGACGCCGTACGGGAGGAGCAGGACGAGGTCCAGGGCGGTGTGCGGGGCGACGAGCCGCCCGATGACGAGGGCACCGGACCGCCGAAGTCCCTTTAGCGCAGGGGCATCTCACGCAACAAGGCGCGCGGTGTGTGACGGGTGTCACCGAACCAGTTTTCCGAACACCCGAACTTACACCCTTCCTACAACAAGTCAATTTAATATGTGCAATTGCACCACCCGGGGGCCACTCCCCCTGCCCCTCCCCAGGGAGCCGCCGGCCGACTCCCCCAGAGAGCGACAAGGGCGCTCACGGCCGCGCCCGTCCGCGCCCGGCCGTATCCCCCCAGCGCACAAAAAGATCGCGCTGGACCCGGCGGAGTCCAGCGCGATCGAACGACTCACCCAAGTGGTTCAGGCGTGGCTCCCGTTGGGGCGGGAACCGCGTCGCGTGCAGCCATATGTCGGACGTACGGCCAGGTTGGGGGACCCGGCAGTAGTGGTGCTCTTCGCCCGAGTTGTACGAGTTACTGCTGGTTGAGCGGTGGTTCAGGCCTCGCTGCGCTGCTGCGGAATACCCGCGAGCAGTGCGCGGACCTCAGCCTCGCGGTACCGGCGGTGTCCGCCGAGTGTGCGAATCGACGTGAGCTTGCCAGCCTTGGCCCAGCGCGTCACCGTCTTCGGGTCGACGCGGAACATCGTGGCGACCTCAGCCGGGGTCAGCAGCGGCTCGGCATCAGGGGTGCGAGCGGTCATGAGCGGCCTCCTCGGGAGAACCGAACCTTCTCGGTTCATTCCTCTAAATTCTGCACCTTGACCCGCGTTGCCCGAAATGGCGGACGCGAGTCGAGTCGGTTATAGGACGAACGGCTTGTCCTCGGCACTACAACTACACCATCCGTCCAGCCGCGTCGGCCAAACCGATGGAATTGCCCTCCCAGGTGTTCATCACCGACGGAAGCCGATGGACCATGCCATAGCGGACAGTCACGCCACCGTGACGATCAGTCACAGAGCGATCAGGAGTCAACAGGACCCCCCATAGCGTGCAATGCAGAGCAATCCGCCCATAGTTGGGCGGAAGGAGTCCTCCCCGGACTCCTTGTCCTATTTTGGCACGAGGAGGGGTGATGGGCGCAAGGGCCCCGTTAGTGCGGTCCATCACGCTTGAGGGCAAAGGCCCGGATCGGGACCTACGTCCCGGCGGCCATCACGACGGCCGGCGCTCAGTTCGCGAACTGCAGGTGCCGGATCGTCCGCCACCGCTCCACGAGCCTCGCATACGCCTCGCCGGCCCCCTCGCCGTCGCCGTTGCGCAGCGCCTCGATCCCCTCGGCGACATCGGCCGCCGAGTGGTCCTCGTCCAGCTCGTCGGCGGGGACGGCGTGCACGAGCCCTCCGTAGTCCACCTCGACGAGGGAGCGCGGATGGAACTCCTCAAGCCACCGGCCCACGTCCACGAGCCCCTCGACGAAGGGGACGTCGTCCAGCGCGTCCCGCAGCGCCCGCAGGCCGCGCGCGACCCGGCGCCTGGCCTCCACCATCTGGGTGCGGTAGCGGAGCACCGGCGGGCGTCCGGGCCCCGCGCACGGCTCGTAGACCCGCTCCTCGTCCGAGACGAGGACGAACCAGTGCAGGGGCACCTGCCACGTGGAGGTGCGGATCCAGGGCCTCGCGTCCGGGTTGCGGAGCCGCCACCGCTCGTAGTCCGCGACCGTCTGGCGGCGCAGCACCGGGGGCAGCACCGCGTCCAGGACCGGGCCGGGCAGTTGTTCGGGCAGCTCCCCCAGCGCCTGCCAGCCGCGCAGCCGCGTCCGCCACGGACAGACGCAGACCACCCCGTCGGTCTCCAGGACGAACGCGTCGCCGCTCTCGTGCACCGGCACCGGCACGGGCGGCGTCGACACGAGGTCCGCCAGCGAGCGGCGGAGTTCGTCCTGGTAGGAGGGGCGGTCGGAGCGGCGCGCATAGCGGGCCCAGTGACCGCGTTCCGGTTCGGGGAAGGCGGCCAGGGGCTCGTAGACACGCAAGTACGACGCGTACGGGACCGTCACCGATGACACCTTGGGCACGGCTGCTCTCTCCCCCACGGGCAGGTCGGAAAACACGGGTGATCGTGCCATGGCCGATCAGGCCCTAGTCTCGTGCCCATCGGGCCCCGCCACCCGTACGGGAGCCCGCCCACCGCCGCTATTCGACCGGGAGTCACCACAGTGACCGATGCAGACAACGGCGTCCTGCGCACCCTGTTCCACTCGGACCAGGGCGGCCATGAGCAAGTAGTGCTCTGCCAGGACCGCGCGAGTGGCCTCAAGGCCGTCATCGCCCTCCACTCCACCGCCCTGGGCCCCGCCCTCGGCGGCACCCGCTTCTACCCGTACGCGAGCGAGGAGGAGGCCGTCGCCGACGCGCTGAACCTCGCGCGCGGCATGTCGTACAAGAACGCCATGGCCGGGCTCGACCACGGCGGCGGCAAGGCCGTGATCATCGGTGACCCCGAGCAGATCAAGAGCGAGGCCCTGCTCCTCGCCTACGGCCGCTTCGTCGCCTCGCTCGGCGGCCGGTACGTGACGGCCTGCGACGTCGGCACCTACGTCGCCGACATGGACGTCGTCGCCCGGGAGTGCCGCTGGACCACCGGGCGCTCCCCGGAGAACGGCGGCGCGGGCGACTCCTCGGTGCTCACCGCGTTCGGGGTCTTCCAGGGCATGCGCGCGTCCGCCCAGCACCTGTGGGGCGACCCGACCCTGCGCGGCCGCAAGGTCGGCGTCGCCGGCGTCGGCAAGGTCGGGCACCACCTCGTCGAGCACCTCCTGGCGGACGGCGCCGACGTCGTCGTCACGGACGTGCGCGAGGAGTCGGTGAACCGCGTCCTCCACAAGCACCCGTCGGTGACGGCGGTGGCCGACACGGACGCGCTGATCCGCACCGAGGGCCTCGACATCTACGCGCCCTGCGCGCTCGGCGGCGCCCTGAACGACGACTCCGTGTCCGTTCTGACCGCGAAGGTGGTGTGCGGCGCGGCCAACAACCAGCTCGCGCACCCGGGCGTGGAGAAGGACCTCGCCGACCGGGCGATCCTCTACGCGCCGGACTACGTGGTGAACGCGGGCGGCGTGATCCAGGTCGCCGACGAGCTGCACGGGTTCGACTTCGACCGGTGCAAGGCGAAGGCGTCGAAGATCTTCGACACCACGCTCGCAATATTCGCTCGCGCAAAGCAGGACGGCATTCCGCCGGCCGCGGCGGCCGACAGGATCGCCGAGCAGCGGATGGCGGACGCCCGCTGAGACGCACCCGCCGACGGGTGTGGGAGACAAGACTCACCCCCGTCGGCGGGTCGCCCGGCAAGAAGAGGTTAAAATCGCAGTTGACCAGCGAGGACGGGGCTCCTCGCGGGTTCTGCGCCGAGGCGCGTCCTGCGGGCGACGTACCGTATGGCCGCAGGAGCAGGTACCGTGGAAGCCCTACGGACCGGTCTCTCCGAGGAGAGACCGTTCTAGATCATGAACGCGTGTCAAGACTCTGGGGCCGTCGAGCCCCGTATCCGAGGGGGTCGAGCCATGGGGCGCGGCCGGGCAAAGGCCAAGCAGACGAAGGTCGCCCGCCAGCTGAAGTACAGCAGCGGCGGGACTGACCTGTCGCGTCTGGCCAATGAGCTGGGCGCTTCGACTTCGCAACAGCCGCCGAATGGCGAGCCGTTCGAAGACGACGACGAGGAAGACGACCCGTACGCCCAGTACGCGGATCTGTATAACGACGACGAGGACGACGACTCTGCCGAAGAGTCCGGTCCGTCGTCGCAGCGCCGCGGCGCTTGACCTCGTTGCACAAGCGGTAGTCGCACAAAGGCGGTATCCGCGGTCGGCATCCGTGCCGTCCGCGCTTCACCCGGTCCGGGGTGGTCACCACACCGGACCGGGTTTTGTGCTGCCTCGGGGCGGCCCGTCCGGGCCGCCCCACCGGCTCACTTCGCGTAGTCACCGATCAGGGCCGCGCCCGTGGTGTGCTCGCCGCGCTCGGTGATCTCACCGGCGACCCAGGCGTCCAGGCCGCGGTCGGCGAGGGTGGTGAGCGCCGCGTCCGCCGACTCCTCGGGGACGATCGCGATCATGCCGACGCCCATGTTCAGCGTCTTCTCCAGCTCCAGGCGCTCGACCCGGCCCGCCGTGCCGACCACGTCGAAGACCGCGCCCGGGGTCCACGTGCCGCGGTCGACGACCGCGTGCAGGCCGTCGGGGACGACCCGGGCCAGGTTCGCCGCGAGGCCGCCGCCCGTGATGTGGCTGAAGGCGTGGACGTCCGTGGTGCGGGTGAGCGCCAGGCAGTCCAGGGAGTAGATCCTGGTGGGCTCCAGGAGCTCCTCGCCGAGCGTGCGGCCGAACTCCTCGACCCGGCGGTCCAGGGCCCATCCCGCGCGGTCGAAGACCACGTGCCGGACGAGTGAGTACCCGTTCGAGTGAAGGCCGGAGGCCGCCATGGCGATCACCGCGTCGCCCTCGCGGATGCGGTCCGCGCCGAGCAGGCGGTCCGCCTCGACCGCGCCGGTGCCGGCGCCCGCCACGTCGAAGTCGTCGGGGCCGAGCAGGCCCGGGTGCTCCGCCGTCTCGCCGCCGACCAGCGAGCAGCCCGCGAGGACGCAGCCCTCGGCGATGCCCTTGACGATGGCGGCGACGCGCTCCGGGTGGACCTTGCCGACGCAGATGTAGTCGGTCATGAAGAGCGGCTCGGCACCGCAGACCACGATGTCGTCCATGACCATCGCGACGAGGTCGTGGCCGATCGTGTCGTAGACGCCCATCTGGCGGGCGATGTCGACCTTGGTCCCGACGCCGTCGGTGGCGGAGGCCAGGAGGGGGCGCTCGAAGCGCTTGAGGGCGGAGGCGTCGAAGAGCCCGGCGAAGCCGCCGAGGCCGCCGAGGCCCGCGACCTCGGGGCGCTGGGTCTTCTTGACCCACTCCTTCATCAGCTCGACGGCGCGATCGCCCGCCTCGATGTCGACGCCCGCGCTTGCGTAGCTGGCACCAGTGGTCTCAGACATGACGGTGAGAACTTTCGTGTCGTACTGCGAGGGGACTTACGGGCGGCGGATCGCGTCGGCGGCGGCAGTGCTCGCCGGGCCCGCGGCCAGTTCCGTCTCCAGGAGCTGCTTGCCGAGCAGTTCGGGATCGGGCAGGTCCATCGGGTACTCGCCGTCGAAGCAGGCACGGCAGAGGTTCGGCTTGTCGATGGTCGTGGCCTCGATCATGCCGTCGATGGAGATGTACGCGAGGGAGTCGGCACCCATGGAGGTGGCGATCTCGTCGATCGTCATGCCGTTGGCGATCAGCTCGGCGCGGGTCGCGAAGTCGATGCCGAAGAAGCAGGGCCACTTCACGGGCGGCGAGGAGATGCGGATGTGGATCTCGGCGGCGCCGGCCTCGCGGAGCATCTTGACCAGGGCGCGCTGGGTGTTGCCGCGGACGATCGAGTCGTCGACGACCACGAGGCGCTTGCCCTTGATGACTTCCTTGAGGGGGTTCAGCTTGAGGCGGATGCCGAGCTGGCGGATCGTCTGCGAGGGCTGGATGAAGGTCCGGCCGACGTAGGCGTTCTTGACCAGGCCCGCGCCGAACGGGATGCCGGAGGCCTCCGCGTAACCGATCGCGGCGGGGGTGCCGGACTCGGGGGTCGCTATGACCAGGTCGGCCTCGACGGGGGATTCCGCGGCGAGCTTGCGGCCCATCTCGACGCGCGAGAGGTAGACGTTCCGGCCGGCGATGTCCGTGTCGGGACGCGCCAGGTACACGTACTCGAAGACGCAGCCCTTGGGCTTCGCTTCCGCGAACCGGGAGGTGCGCAGGCCGTTCTCGTCGATCGCGACGAACTCGCCGGGCTCGATCTCGCGGACGTAGCTCGCGCCGCAGATGTCGAGCGCGGCGGACTCCGAGGCGACGACCCAGCCGCGCTCCAGGCGGCCGAGGACCAGCGGGCGGATGCCCTGCGGGTCGCGGGCCGCGTACAGCGTGTGCTCGTTCATGAAGACGAGGGAGAAGGCGCCCCGTACGTCCGGGAGGACCTTGGTCGCGGCTTCCTCGATCGTCAGCGGCTTGCCGTCGTCGTCCACCTGGCCCGCGAGGAGAGCCGTCACCAGGTCGGTGTCGTTGGTCGCGGCGACCTGGGTCGCGCGGCCGTTCTCCTTGGGCAGGGCGGCTACCAGCTCGGCGAGCTGGGCCGTGTTGACGAGGTTGCCGTTGTGCCCGAGCGCGATGGAGCCGTGCGCGGTGGCACGGAACGTCGGCTGGGCGTTCTCCCATACGGAGGCCCCGGTGGTCGAGTAGCGGGCGTGACCGACCGCGATATGACCCTGGAGCGAACTGAGAGACGTTTCGTCGAAGACCTGGGAGACGAGCCCCATGTCCTTGAAGACAAGGATCTGGGAGCCGTTGCTGACCGCGATTCCCGCGGACTCCTGGCCTCGATGCTGGAGGGCGTAAAGCCCGAAGTAAGTGAGCTTGGCGACCTCTTCACCCGGAGCCCAGACCCCGAAGACGCCACAAGCGTCCTGGGGGCCCTTCTCGCCGGGGAGCAGATCGTGATTGAGTCGACCGTCACCACGTGGCACATCATCGAGTGTAGGCGAGATCGACCACTGGTCCGAATTGGGGATACGGGCCCTGCACGGACCGTAATCGCGGACCCGGGGTCATTTCCCGGGCTCACTTCTCGTCCGGCTGGTCCTTCCCGGGCTTTCCGGGCTTTCCGGCGGTCCCGGCGCTCGCTTCGACGACCGTGCCGTCGGCGGCGGTGAGTTTCAGCGTGTCCTTGCTCACCTCGTAGCGCGCGGTGCCGTCGAAGAGCTTCAGCATCCTGCGCTCGGTCTTCATCGCCTCGCCCGGGCACATCTTGCGCGTGGTCGTGGGGGCGCCGAAGGTGATGCGGCCGTCCTTGGCCTCGGCCTCGGCGGTGACGTCGTTGCAGCCGAGGTTGCCGCGGACCTTGCCGTCCTTGCCGAAGGTGAGGTGCACCTTGTCGGTCAGGTCCTTGGGCACGGACGCGGACGTGCGCTCGTCGCCGATGCCGTTCACCCTCCACTTGGTGCCGGTCAGCGGGGCGTCGGGCTCGTCGGCGCGCGAGGTGAGGTCCACGCGGTCTCCCTTGGCCGAGGTGAGGGTCATCCGGTCGCCGTCGACCTTCGCCGTCAGCTTCTGCTTGCCCAGGGTGTCCGCGAGGCTCTTCTCGAACGCCATGCGGTCGCCGTCCGTGCAGGCCATGTCGGTCATCCGCGTCTCGGAGAACGCCAGTTCGTCGCCGTCGATCTCGACGTCGGCGCCGGCGTGGTTGCAGCCGAAGCTGCCGCCGGCCCGCCCGTCCTCGCCGATCTCGATGTGGGCACCGTCCGGTGCCTCGTACTTCTTGCCGCCGACGGTCACGCTGTCGACGTCCCACCGGACGCCGGTGATGGCCGGCGCGCTCCCCGCGGACCGGTCGGCCGCGCCGCCGTCGGAGCCGGCCCCGGTCTCGGTGCCGCATGCGGTGAGCAGCAGCCCGGCGGAGGCCAGCGCGGTCAGGGTCAGGGTCAGACGCTGCGTGTGCATGCCGATGTGACGGGACAAGTGGGGGACTTGGTTCCATCCGGCTCTGCGCAGGTCCCGGCCCCGGTCTAGCCCATGATCGGCAGCAGCTCCGAGAGGTCCGCCCGTTCGCCGCTCGCGCTGACCTTCGCCGCGTCGAGCGCCGTCTTCCAGTCGGTGCGGCCCGTGGCCAGCCTGATCCAGGTCAGCGGGTCGGTCTCGACGACGTTCGGCGGGGTGCCGCGGGTGTGCCGGGGCCCCTGCACGCACTGCACCACCGCGTACGGCGGGACGCGGACCTCGGTGGAGGCGCCGGGGGCCTTCACCGCGAGGGCGTCGGCGAGCAGCCGGGCGCAGGCGGCGACGGCCTGGCGGTCGTGGGGGACGTCGAGGCCGGGCACGGCGTCGTTGAGGTCGTCCGTGTGGACGGTCAGCTCCACCGTACGGGTGACCAGGAAGTCGCCGAGGGTCATGACGCCGACGCGGGAGGGCACGAGGCGCGTGTCCGGGGCCGCCGCGAGGGACTCCTCGATGCCGGCGAGCGTGCGCGCGAACAGCTCGTCGAGGCCCTCGCCGGTGCCCGCCGCCTCCGCGATGGCGCGGGTGTCCTCGTCGACCTGGGCGGCCTTGCCGACCGTGGCGAAGGGCCAGTCCATGAGCGCCACTTCGTGCCGTGCCGGTTCCGGCATGCCGAGGTAGCGGTGGACGGTGCCGAGCACCAGGGCGATGTGCGCGGCCAGTTCGTGGACGGTCCAGTCGCCGAGGCGGGTCGGCCGGGCGAGCTGGTCGGGGGTGAGGGTGCCCACCGCGTCCCGTACGGCGCCGGACTGGGCGAGCACGGCTTTGCGGATCTTGGCGGAGTCGTACGTACGCGTGCGCTTCTTGGCCGGTGGCATGGTGCCGACCCTACGGCTTCCCCGGATACCCCTGAAGTCCCTTTTCGACCAGGTCGAAGGCGCGCTCGGCGAGCGCGGCGCAGTCGGCCGCCATGGCGTCGGCGCGGTCGCCCGCGAGCAGCCTGCGGTGGTTCTCGACGACCACCGCGTCACGTGCGGAGACGAGCTGGTGGGCGGCGATGCCCGCCATCAGCCGGTCGCCCGTCTCCTCGGCGAGCACGTCGGTGAGGAGGGCGATGCCGCGCATCTGGAAGAGCATGACGCGGCGGGCCAGCGCGGGCGTATCGCTGATGAGCCGGAGCAGTTGGACCACGGCCGGGTCGTCGCTGAGGCCGATGGAGGGGTCGCGCCCGTCGACCTTGGCCAGGAACTGCCTGCGGAGCGCGGCCACCGCGGACTCGCCGGGTTCGCGCCCGCGCACGGCGTCGGCGGCGTCGGCGACGTGCGCCTCCATCGGGGCGAGGAGCACGTCCTCCTTGGTGCCGAAGTAGTTGAAGACCGTCATCTTCGATACGTCGGCGGCGTCGGCGATCTCCGCGACGGAGACCTTGTCGAAGCCCCGCTCCACGAAGAGGTCGAGCGCGGTCCGCCAGATCCGGTGCGCGGTCTGCCGCTTCTTCCGCTCACGCAGCCCCAGGGATTCCTCAACCATGGCGGCAACTTACCGCGAGGCCCCCGGCCGGCTCGGGGCCGGGCGGGGGCTCGCGTGTGGTGAGGATCAGGCGAAGAGGCCCGGCAGGGTGGCCTCGTGGGCCTCGCGCAGTTCGCTCAGCGGCAGCGTGAACTCGCCCTGGACGTCGACCGCGTCACCGTCGACGACACCGATGCGGGTGACGGGCAGGCCCCGCGCCCCGCACATGTCGGTGAACCGCAGTTCCTCGCTGCGGGGCACGGAGACGACCGCGCGTCCCGCCGACTCCGAGAAGAGGAACGTGAACGCGTCCAGGCCGTCGGGGACGACGAGACGCGCGCCCTTGCCGCCGCGCAGGCAGGACTCGGTGACCGCCTGCACCAGACCGCCGTCGGACAGGTCGTGCGCGGCGTCGATCATGCCGTCGCGCGAGGCGGAGACCAGGATCTCCGCGAGGAGCTTCTCGCGGGCCAGGTCGACCTTGGGCGGGAGGCCGCCGAGGTGTCCGTGGACCACCTGCGACCAGGCCGAGCCGCCGAACTCCTTGTGCGTCTCGCCGAGCAGGTAGAGGAGCTGGCCCTCTTCCTCGAACGCCATCGGCGTGCGGCGGGCCACGTCGTCGATCACGCCGAGCACGGCGACGACGGGCGTCGGGTGGATCGCCGCCTCGCCCGTCTGGTTGTACAGCGAGACGTTGCCGCCGGTCACCGGGGTGCCCAGCTCCAGGCAGCCGTCCGCGAGGCCGCGGATGGCCTCCGCGAACTGCCACATGACGTCCGGGTCCTCGGGCGAGCCGAAGTTCAGGCAGTCCGAGACGGCGAGCGGCTTCGCGCCGGCCGCCGCCACGTTGCGGTACGACTCCGCGAGGGCCAGCTGCGCGCCCGTGTACGGGTCGAGCTTGGCGAAGCGGCCGTTGCCGTCGGTGGCGATGGCGACGCCGAGGCCCGTCTCCTCGTTGATCCGGATCATCCCGGAGTCCTCGGGCTGGGCGAGGACCGTGTTGCCCTGCACGAAGCGGTCGTACTGGTCCGTGACCCAGGACTTGGCGGCCTGGTTCGGGGCGGCGACCAGCTTGAGGACCTGCTCGCGCAGCTCGTCCGCGTTCGCCGGGCGGGCCAGCTTGTTCGCGTCGTCGGCCTGGAGGGCGTCCTGCCACTTCGGACGGGCGTAGGGACGCTCGTAGACCGGGCCGTCGTGCGCGACCGTGCGCGGGTCGACGTCGACGATCTTCTCGCCGTGCCAGAAGATCTCCAGGCGGTCGCCGTCGGTCACCTCACCGACGACGGTGGCGATGACGTCCCACTTCTCGCAGATCTCCAGGAACCGGTCGACCTTCTCCGGCTCGACGACCGCGCACATGCGCTCCTGCGACTCACTCATGAGGATTTCCTCGGGCGTGAGCGTGGAGTCGCGCAGCGGTACGTCGTCGAGCTCGACGCGCATGCCGCCCGAGCCGTTGGACGCCAGCTCGCTGGTGGCGCAGGAGAGGCCGGCGGCGCCGAGGTCCTGGATGCCGACGACCAGCTTCTCGGCGAAGGCCTCCAGGGTGCACTCGATGAGCAGCTTCTCCTGGAAGGGGTCGCCGACCTGGACGGCGGGGCGCTTCGACGGCTTCGTGTCGTCGAAGGTCTCCGAGGCCAGGATCGAGGCGCCGCCGATGCCGTCGCCGCCGGTGCGGGCGCCGTACAGGATGACCTTGTTGCCGGGGCCCGAGGCCTTCGCGAGGTGGATGTCCTCGTGCCGCATCACGCCGATGGCACCGGCGTTGACGAGCGGGTTGCCCTGGTAGCAGGCGTCGAAGACCAGCTCGCCGCCGATGTTGGGCAGGCCCAGGCAGTTGCCGTAGCCGCCGATGCCCGCGACGACGCCGGGCAGCACCCGCTTGGTGTCGGGGTGCTGGGCGTCGCCCATGCGCAGCGGGTCCACGACCGCGACCGGCCGCGCGCCCATCGCGATGATGTCGCGCACGATGCCGCCGACGCCCGTGGCCGCGCCCTGGTAGGGCTCCACGTACGAGGGGTGGTTGTGCGACTCGACCTTGAAGGTGACCGCGTAGCCCTGGCCGACGTCGACCACGCCGGCGTTCTCGCCGATGCCGACGAGCATGGCGTCGTTCTCCGGGGCCTTCTCGCCGAACTGGCGCAGGTGGACCTTGCTGCTCTTGTACGAGCAGTGCTCGGACCACATCACCGAGTACATGGCGAGTTCGGCACCGGTGGGGCGGCGGCCCAGGATCTCCCTGACGCGCTCGTACTCGTCTTCCTTCAGGCCCAGTTCGGCCCAGGGCAGCTTGACGTCGGGCGTCTCGGCCGCGTGCTTGACGGTGTCCAGAGTCATGCGTTGACCAGCTTCTTCAGGATCGAGGTGAAGAATCCGAGGCCGTCGGTGCGGCCGGTCCCGACCAGCGGCTCCACCGCGTGCTCGGGGTGCGGCATCAGACCGACGACGTTGCCCGCCTCGTTCGTGATGCCGGCGATGTCGCGGAGCGAGCCGTTGGGGTTGCCCTCCAGGTACCGGAAGGCGACGCGGCCCTCGGCCTCCAGCATGTCCAGCGTCCGCTCGTCGGCGGTGTACTGGCCGTCGATGTTCTTGAGCGGGATGCGGATCTCCTGGCCTGCCGTGTAGTCGGCGGTCCAGGCGGTCCGCGCGTTCTCCACGCGCAGCGTCTGCTCGCGGCAGATGAAGTGCAGGTGGTTGTTGCGCAGCATCGCGCCCGGCAGGAGGTGGGTCTCGGTGAGCACCTGGAAGCCGTTGCAGATGCCGAGCACCGGCATTCCGGCCTTCGCCTGCTCGATGACGGACTCCATCACCGGCGAGAAACGCGAGATGGCGCCGGCCCGCAGATAGTCGCCGTAGGAGAACCCGCCGGGCAGGACCACGGCGTCGACCTGCTTGAGGTCCTTGTCCTTGTGCCACAGCGGCACGGCCTCGGCGCCCGCCACGCGGACGGCGCGCTGGGTGTCGCGGTCGTCGAGCGTTCCGGGGAAAGTGACGACTCCAATTCGAGCGGTCACTTCTCTTCCTCCACCTTTACGACGAAGTCCTCGATCACGGTGTTGGCGAGGAAGGTTTCCGCCATCTCGTGGATACGGGCGAGGGCGGCCTCGTCGACCGGTCCCTCCACCTCGAGTTCGAAGCGCTTTCCCTGACGTACGTCGGAGATGCCCGCGAAACCGAGGCGCGGCAGTGCACGCTGCACCGCCTGGCCCTGGGGGTCGAGGATCTCCGGCTTGAGCATGACGTCGACTACGACGCGTGCCACTGGCACTCCCGGTGTGTGGTGCTGGCGTGTGCTGCTCGCCTGGTGCTGAAGCAGGTTCCTTCAGACTACCGGCACAAAATTTCTACTCGCGTAGACTCGTAGAATCCTACGTGATGACGGTCACGTCCGCCCGCCCAAACAGGTTTCGAACGGGGCACCTTCACGGAGAATCCAGGAAAAGATCACGGTTCGGCATTACGGCCGGACACGCGGAGCTATTCGGACGGACTTCCCAATGCATTGCCAGGCACTGTACAAAGGAAATGGCAATAGCCGATACTCGCTCCAAAACAGCCGGACAGTCGGTGTCACCGCACGTCAACGCGGTGCAGCCGCACGAAGGGACCGATATTCGTGGCGCAGCGTGTCGTAGTCACTCTCTTTGACGACATGGACGGCGGGGAAGCGGCGGAAACGGTCGCCTTCGGTCTTGACGGGAAGTCGTACGAGATCGACCTCAACCAAACGAATGCCAAGAAACTGCGCACGGCACTCGCCCCGTACCTGGAGGTGGCGCGCAAGCAGTCGAAGTCCGGGAAGGCGTTCCGGCACACGGCGGTCTCACCCGACCCCTCCGCGGTCAGGGCCTGGGCCCGCTCGCGGCACATGGACCTGCCGCCGCGCGGCCGCATCCCGAAGAAGGTCTACGAGGCGTTCGAGGCGTTCGAGGCGGCCGACTGACGGGCTCGTCGCGCGGCTGGAGGCCCCGGGCCCCGCGCGGTCCCCGAGCCCCTCGCGGCAACCGACTTGCGCAGCACCCCCGCTGGTCAGCTAGAGTCTGGAGCACGCCGAGGGGCAAGGCCGAAAAGCCGGGTCCCAAGGAGTCTGTGCGGGTGTAGTTCAGTAGTAGAACATCCCCCTTCCAGGGGGAAGGCGCAGTGTGCAATTCCTGTCACCCGCTCCGCATCGCCTACGAACCAGTCGTCTGGTTGCGGTAAGCTGATGCACGCGCCGATCAGTGAGAGCTGGTCGGAGGCAATGCGAACGTAGCTCAGTTGGTAGAGCGCAACCTTGCCAAGGTTGAGGTCGCGAGTTCGAACCTCGTCGTTCGCTCCAGTGAAGAAGGCCCCGGTCGATGCGACCGGGGCCTTCTTCGTGTCCGCTCCCCCGACCTCGCACCCCCGCTTCTGACATTTGTCACATGGGCCGGTGACAGCGCTCACTGCCGCCGCCGCGCCGCCCGGGGGAGGCTCGGACCATGACTGACCAAGTGATCGACGTGACCGATCTCCGGCGCGTGTACGGGGGCGGTTTCGAGGCGGTGCGGGGCATCTCCTTCGAGGTGGCCCGCGGCGAGCTGTTCGCGCTGCTCGGCACCAACGGCGCGGGCAAGACGTCCACCGTCGAACTCCTCGAAGGCCTCGCCGCGCCCGCCGCCGGACGCGTACGGGTGCTCGGGCACGACCCGTACACCGAGCGGGCGGCGGTGCGGCCCCGCATCGGCGTCATGCTGCAAGAGGGCGGCTTCCCCGCCGAGTTGACGGTCGCGGAGACCGTGCGGATGTGGGCCGGGTGCACCAGCGGGGCCAGGCCCGTCGCGGAGGCCCTCGACGTCGTCGGCCTCACCAAGCGGGCCGGCGTCCGCGTGAAGCAGCTCTCCGGCGGCGAGAAGCGGCGGCTCGACCTGGCCATGGCGCTCATCGGGCGGCCCGAGGTGCTCTTCCTCGACGAACCCACCACCGGACTCGACGCCGAGGGGCGCCGCGAGACCTGGGAGCTGGTCCAGGGGCTGCGGGACAACGGCACGACCGTGCTGCTCACCACGCACTACCTGGAGGAGGCCGAGGAGCTCGCCGACCGCCTCGCGATCCTGCACGAGGGCCGGATCGCCGCCGAGGGCCGCGTCGCCGACGTGGTCGCCGCGCAGCCCTCGCACGTCTCCTTCGAGCTGCCCGACGGGTACTTCGTCGGCGACCTGCCGCCGCTCGCCGAACTCGGCGTGACCGGCCACGAGACCGCGGGGCGCGTGGTGCGGCTGCGGACGAACGAACTCCAGCGGACGGCCACCGAACTCCTCGTATGGGCCAGGGACGCGCGGATCACCCTCGGCTCGCTCGACGTACGGGCCGCCTCGCTGGAGGAGGCCTTCCTGCGCATCGCGCGCGAGGCGGGGTCCGCCGACGGAACCCCGGGACGGCCGGGACGGAAGGAGATGGCGGCATGAGCACCATGACGATGACGACTCCCGCGGGACGCATGGCGTCCCTGGCCCGCGCCGAGCTGACGCTGCTCGCGCGGAGCAAGGGGACGCTGTTCGCGGCGCTGTTCGTGCCGCTCGTCCTGCCGTTCAGCGTCGCGTCCGCCGTGGACGAGGCCGAGCTGAAGGAGGCCGGGCTCTCCGTCGGCACCATGCTGCTGCCGTCCGCGGTCGGCTTCTCGCTGATCTTCGCCGTCTACGGCTCGCTCATCGGCGTCTTCGTCGCCCGGCGCGAGGAACTCGTGCTGAAGCGGCTGCGCACCGGCGAGCTGCGCGACCACGAGATCCTGCTCGGTGCCTCGCTGCCCGCCGTCGCCATCGGGCTCGCGCAGTGCCTGGTGATCTCCGTGGGCTGCGTGGCCTTCCTGGACGCGGGGGCGCCCGGCGCGCTCCACTACGCCGTGCTCGGGGTGCTCCTCGGCACCGTGATGTTCGGCGCGCTCGCCGCCGTCACGGCGAGCTTCAGCAGGACCTCGGAGACCGCCCAGGTCATGAGCATGCCGCTGATCTTCCTCTCGATGCTCGGCTCCGGGCTCGTCATACCGTTCGAGGTCATGCCGGACGGCCTCGCCTCCGTCTGCGAACGCCTGCCGCTCTCCCCGGTCATCCAGCTCGTGCGCGGCGGCTGGACCGGCAGCCTCTCGGCCGCGGACGCCGCCGACGCGGCCGTCACCGCGGTCGTCTGGACCCTGGTCGCGGTCTCGGCTGTGCGACGGTGGTTCCGCTGGGAGCCGAGGCACTGAGAGGGGCTGGGTCAGGGTGGTGGGCCGGATGCGGGAGTGGCAGCGGGGCTGGCACGCGCGGAGCAAGATCGAGAAGGTCGAGTTCCAGAGCGTCGTCATGTGGCACGCCGTGCCCTGGGTCTTCTATCTGAGCTGGGGCTCGCTGCCGCTCGGCCTGAGCCTGCGCCCCGACGCCGCGGCGCGGTTCACCGGCTGGGCGCTGATCGTGGTGGGCGTCGCGCAGTGCGTGCACGCCAACCGCTCGTTGCGGCGGGCGCTCGACCACTTCCTGAAGCGGCGCGAGCTGCCGCGCCGCGACCTCGCCGTGGCGGGGGCCCTGATGGGCGTCGCCTACGCGCTGGCGGTCGCCCTCCAGGCCATGGACGGGGTCGAGGACGGACTGATCGGCCTCACCGTCATGTACCTGATGGTGCCGTTCTGCCAGGCCCTGGCCTTCGCCGTGCCCATACGCGCCTTCCTGGCCCGTGTCGCGGTCCTCGACGTCGTGCTCGTGGCCGCGTTCGCCGCCGCCGGGGCGCGGAACGGGCGGCTGGTCGCCCTCGCCGTCCTCATCGCCTTCGGCGGTCTGCTGACCCTCCTGACCGCGCGCTGCGGTGCCTGGACGCTCTCCGTGATGTGGGAGGCCGACCACGCCAGGGAGGTCGAGGCGCGGCTCGCGGTCGCCGAGGAGCGGCTGCGCTTCGGGCGTGACCTGCACGACGTGATGGGCCGCAACCTCGCCGTCATCGCCCTCAAGAGCGAACTCGCCGTACAGCTCGCGCGGCGCGGGCGCCCCGAAGCCGTGGACCAGATGGTCGAGGTGCAGCGCATCGCGCGGGAGTCGCAGCGCGAGGTGCGCGAGGTCGTCCGCGGCTACCGCGGGGTCGACCTCGGCGTCGAGCTGATCGGCGCCCAGGGGGTGCTCGAAGCCGCCGGGATCACCTGCCGGGCGACCGGGTCCGCGGCGGGGCTTCCGGCGCCCGTGCAGTCCGCCCTCGGCTGGGTCGTGCGCGAGGCGGCCACCAACGTGCTGCGGCACGGCGACGCCAAGCGCTGCGACATCACCCTTGCGGTGACCCCGGGACGTACGACGCTGACCGTGGAGAACGACGGCGCGCCCACCGGCGCGGAGCCGGGCGCCGCGCCCACCGGCGGCTCCGGGCTCGCCGGGCTGCGGGAGCGGCTCGCCGAGGTGGGCGGGACGCTGGAGTCCGCCCGTGAGGCGGGGCGGTTCCGCCTCACCGCCCGGGTGCCTTCGGCGCCCGCCGGGACCGAGACCCCGAGCCCCATCGACGAACAGGAAGAAGTCCTGCTGTGAGTCTGCGTGTGCTGCTCGCCGATGACGAGCACCTCATACGGGGCGCGCTCGCCGCGCTGCTCGCCCTGGAGGACGACCTCGTCGTCGTCGCCGAGGCGGCGACCGGGCCCGAGGCGCTCGCCATGGCGCGTGCCCACCGGCCCGACGTGGCCGTGCTCGACCTGCAGATGCCGGGCGCCGACGGTGTGAGTGTGGCCACATCCCTGCGGGACGAACTGCCCGGGTGCCGCGTCATGATCGTGACGAGTCACGGCAGGCCGGGGCACCTCAAGCGGGCCCTCGCGGTGGGGGTGCGCGCCTTCGTGCCGAAGACCGTGAGCGCCCAGCGGCTCGCCGAGCTGATCCGCTCCGTGCACGCGGGAAACCGCTACGTGGACCCCGAGTTGGCCGCCGACGCGATCTCCGCGGGCGACTCCCCGCTGACCGAGCGCGAGGCCGAGGTGCTCGAACTCGCCGCCGACGGCGCCCCCGTCGCGGAGATCGCCGAACGCGCCTCGCTCTCCCAGGGCACCGTCCGCAACTACCTCTCCTCCGCGGCCACCAAGATCGGGGCGGAGAACCGTCATGCGGCGGTGCGTCTCGCACGCGAGCGCGGTTGGGTATAGTTGTTCTCGCGCCACGGCGCAACGCGGACGTAGCTCAGTTGGTAGAGCGCAACCTTGCCAAGGTTGAGGTCGCCAGTTCGAACCTGGTCGTCCGCTCAAGGTGGGACAGAAGGGCCCCGCTCCTCGGAGCGGGGCCCTTCCGCGTGTTCCGGTTCGGCTACCAGGTGGTGCCGGTCAGCCGCTCGTACGCCTCGATGTACTTGGCGCGTGTGGCGTCCACCACGTCCTGCGGCAGCGCGGGCGGCGGCTGCTCGCTCCCGCGGTCCCAGCCGGAGGCCGGCGAGGTCAGCCAGTCGCGGACGAACTGCTTGTCGTAGCTGGGCTGGGCGTGGCCCGGCTCCCACTGGTCGGCGGGCCAGAAGCGGGACGAGTCCGGCGTCAGGACCTCGTCGCCGAGGATCAGGGCCTCGCCGTCGAAGCCGAACTCGAACTTCGTGTCGGCGAGGATCAGACCGCGCTCGCGGGCGGTGTCCCGGGCCCTGCTGTAGACGGCGAGGGTCGTCTGGCGCAGCTTGGCCGCCGTGTCGGCGCCGACCTGGCGGGCGACCTCCTCGTAGCTCACGTTCTCGTCGTGCTCGCCCACGGCGGCCTTCGCGGCGGGCGTGAAGATCGGCGCGGGCAGCTCGGAGCCGTCGGTGAGGCCCTCGGGCAGCGCGAGGCCGCAGACGGTGCGGGAGTCGTTGTACTCCAGGAGCCCCGAGCCGGTGAGGTAGCCGCGGGCCACGCACTCCACCGGGACCATCTGCAGGGACTTGCAGACCAGCGTGCGGCCCGCCCAGTCGGCCGGGGCGCCCTCGGGCAGGTCCGTGAAGATCACGTGGTTGGGGACCAGGTCGGCGAGCTGGTCGAACCACCACAGCGAGAGCTGGGTGAGCACCCGGCCCTTGTCGGGGATCTCCGTGGGGAGCACCCAGTCATAGGCGGAGAGCCGGTCGCTCGCGACCATGACGAGGTCGCCCGCCTCGTTCTGGTACAGCTCACGCACCTTGCCGGTGTGGAGGTGCACCAGGCCCGGCACTTCGAGAGGCTCGGGCTTTTCTACGAATCCGGACACGGTTCCTCCCGGTGGTTCTGGCCAAGTGCTGACGATTCTCCCGTATCGGGGGCGTGCTGGTGGCCAGGGGGCGCGCGGGACGGCGCGGAAGGGTCAGTCCCGTTTGCAGATGCGGTCGAGGAGATTGGCCGTGGCGCGCTGCACCCGGGTGTCCACATGGCCCGGACGGTCGAGCGCGGGCGACCAGGCGAAGGTGCCGGAGGCGAAGACCAGGGCGCCCGAGGGGGCACGGTAGAGCGAGGTCTCCTGGTGGCGCTTGGTGCCCTCGGCGTCCGTGTACGGGGAGTGGGCGAGCAGGATGCGGCCCTGGTGCTCGGGGAGCGGGGTCCGCGGGAAGTAGCGGTCGGCCTCGCCCGCGACCAGGTTCTCCAGCTCGTCGCCCTCGTGCGCCCCCGTGGCCTCCCAGAGCCAGTGGTCGGCGTTGCGCACGACCAGGGGGTGCGGCTCGGGGACCCGGCCCGCGTACTGGATGCCGATCAGCTCCTGTTCGGCGGTCTTGTCGCCGTCCCGCTCGCGCCAGAGGGCGGGACGGCCGGGGCCCCGCCGCTTGCGGCAGGTCAGCAGGCGGTCGGGGACGCCGGACGGGGAGGGTGCGAGCTCCACCTGCCAGTACATGGTGTTGGCGGAGAGGAAGACCAGGGAGGTGCCGCCGTCGCGGGCCAGCTCGGCGGTGCGGCGCATGGCGGGTGACCAGTACTCGTCGTGGCCGGGGAAGACCAGGCCGCGGTAGCGCCCGGGGTCGATGCGGCCCGCGTGCAGGTCGCGGGCGTCCGCGTACGCGATGTCGTATCCGTACCGCTCGGCCCAGCGGATGAAGTCGTAGGCGTGGCCCACGTGGAGCGGCAGGCCCGCCCCGGCGAACGGCCGGTCGAAGGAGACCGTGACGGCCGCCTCGGCCTCGCCGAGGAGGCGGCCCTGCTCGTCCCACGCGTGGTAGAGGCTGGCGCCCGTGCGGCCGTCCTCGGGGTAGAGGTTGTACGCCTGCCAGGTGACGTCCGGCAGGAGCAGCAGGAGGTCGGCGGGGTGGTCGTCGCGGACCGTGAAGGGGACGTGCGAGCGGTACCCGTCGGCGGTGGTCAGCACCGCCACGTACGCTCCCACGCTCCAGTAGCTCGGGATCTGCAGCCGCCAGGAGAGCCACCAGTGGTGGCAGGAGACGGTGCGGTCCGCGGTGAGCGGGGCGGGCTGGACGATGCCGGAGAGGCGGGGGCTCGTGGTGATCTTCGACGCGCCGTCGCCGCCGTAGTGCCCGATGCGGTAGATGTCGACGCTGAACTGCTGGGGCGGGTCGACCGTGACGTGGAAGTCGATGGCCTCGCCGGGGGCGGCCGCCCCGGTGGAGGTGAAGCCCTTGATCTGGCGGCGCACGTCGTCGGCGTTCAGGGGGCCGCCGGTGCGGGCCGCCGGGATGTTGGCCCCCGGGGCCGAGGCGTGCTCCACGTACCAGGGCATGACCTGGCCCGTGTCATCGAAGTAGTGCTCGGAGCCGCGGAGCCAGGGCAGCGGGCCCTGCCCGAAGGGGTCCGACACGGCGTGCGCCAGTGCACCCGATTCCCAGCGGCGGATCGGCTCCTGCCCCATGTGCCCTTCCCTCCCTCGCTCCCCCGAGCCGGCACCACCGGTCTGTACGTACGACCGGCGCCGCGCCCAGCACATCACATTACGCACGCACCTCGTCACCGTTCGTCGCGAATTGACGAGATCGGAACGTTGCCTTCCGGATATCTGTGCTCCGGCGCCTTCGGCGCGTGCGCCGGAGAGGGGGTGGGGAGGGTCCGGGGGGGCCTCGGGGGGGCGGGAGCCTCGGGGGGCGGGAGCCTCGGGGGGCGGGAGCCTCGGGGGCGGGAGCCCGGGAGCCTTGGGGGGCGGGAGCCCGGGAGCCCTGGGGGGCGGGAGCCTCGGGGCCGATGGCCCGGAAGCCTGGGGAGCACGGGAGCCTTGGGGGGGCGGAAGCCCGGAACGGGAGGCCGGGGCCGAGGGCCGAGGACCGGGGGCCGGAGGGCCGGAGTCCCTGGGAGGCCGGGGAGCCCCGAGGAGACGGGGAGCCCCGGGACGGGTCGGGGAGTCCCGGAAGGGCTGCGGCGGGCGGCCCGGTCAGGCCAGGCGGACCGGCTTCTCCGGGCGGACGCCGAGGCGGGCGAGCCAGTCGCGCAGCGGCGCGGGGTCGCCCCGCTCCACCAGGCTCCGCACGCTCGGCGCGAGGTCCGCCGCGCGCTCGCCGTCGACCAGCAGGGCGGGGCCGTCGAGCCAGTCAAGGCCGGGGGCGGCTCCCGCGGTGTCCACGGCGGCGCAGCAGACCATCGCGGTCACGTGGTCGGCGAGGAGCTCCCGCCCGGTGCGGGGCGGCTGGAGCGGGAAGAGGGGCAGCGCCCCGTCGACCCAGAGCGCCTCGTCCGGTCCCAGGCCGGCGGGGGCCGGGCGGGGCGGGGCCGCGGCCTCCTCACGGGCCAGCTCGGCCGTGAGCGAGGCGGCGAGCATGCCGCGGGGGCCCTCGTCGTGGGCGTCGTCGTGGGCGTCATCGTGGGTGACGCCGTGGGTGACGCCGATGACGTCACCGCGGGTGGCGTCGCCGTGCGTGGCGTCGCCGTGCGTGGCGTCGGGGGTGGCGCCGAGCGTGGCCTCGCTGCGGGTGGCGCCGAGCGTGGCCCCGCTGCTGGTGTCAACGGGCGCGGCATCGGTGGCGAGGCCGTACACGGCGTCACCGCGAGTGGCGCCGCCGGCGGGGGCTTCGGCGTGGTCGTCCGGGGCGGGAGCCGCCCGCCCAGCGGCGGGGTCGAGGCCGTCCGGGGCCCCGGGGCCCGGAGCCGTGAGGTGGGCGAGGACGCGGCCGAGGGTCGGCCCCTCGGGCCCGTCGCCCGCCGGGTCCGCGCGGTGGCCGACGCCGAGGGAGTCGAGGACGCGGTGCAGTCGCGCCGCGTCCGTACGCCACTTGCGGTCCACGACCTCGTCCGGATACTCCTGCCACGCCACCGGCGCCCAGTCGGGGCCCGGCTCGGCCGGACCGCCGTGGAAGAGACGGGCGGCGAGGAGCGACGCGGCCTCGTCCACCATGCCGGGCTCTTCGAGCAGGTCACAGGCGGGGCGCTCGCCCAGCCGCGAGGCGAAGCCCTCCGCGAGCCGGTCCCTGCGGGAGAGCTCGGTCAGCGCGGCGACCACGCCCGCGTCGAGCCGGGACGGCCAGCGGCCCATCCGCCAGGCGGGCAGCGCGACCCGGGTGAGCAGCCGGTCCCACCCCGCGTACGCGAGGCCGACCTGCTCCTGGGCGACGATCCGCACGCCGTAGTCCACCGCCTGGGCGCGCTCGGCGGCCGCCGCGGCGACGCCGCGCTCCATCTCGGCGGCATGCACCCGGCAGTTGCGCAGCAGCAGCCGGGCCACCCGGCCGACACCGGCGAGCAGCGGCCGGACCAGGGCGCTGCGGCCGGGGGCGGAGGCGTCGGCCACCGCGGCGTCCAGCCCGCGCACGAAGCGCCGGGCTGCGGCTATGTCGGGGTGCGCCGAGGGTCCCGTACCCGCCACGACGGGGGCGAGGACCGCGCGCAGTTCGCCGACCCGCATCCACCACAGGAACGGGGAGCCGATGACGAGCACGGGAGCGGTGAAGGGCGGGTGGTGCGGGGAGCGGGCGCCCTCGGCCGCCGCCTCGGCGGGTGGGCCGTGCGCCGGGTGGGTGCGGTCCTCCAGCCAGCTGTCGCAGTCGGGGGTGAGCGCTATCGCCGAGGGCGCGGGCACGTCGAGCCGGTCGGCGAGGTCGCGGACCAGGCGGTACAGATCCGGAGCGGACTCCTCGGGCACCGGCACCGTGGGGCTCAGGGCGGGCCTCGCCCTGGCCACGACCAGGGCGACGGCTCCCGCGGCGAGCAGGACCAGCAGGGCGAGGGCCGTGACGGCCCAGCGCGCGACGTCCCAACCGGGGCCCTCCATATGGCCCGTGACCCCGCCTGCGACGAGCACGACGGCCACGGCCGCGGGCAGCAGGGCGACGGCCAGCGCCCTGCTGCGCAGCCGCAGCACGGCGAGAGCCCGTGAACGCGCGGCCTGCGCGCCCACTTCCACACCCGGACCTGACACGACCGATGGCACCCCCTGCTGCCTACTGCTCGGCCACCGGCCGGGGCCGGTGGTACCCGTCAATGGCGTTGGCGTTGCTCATTCCCCCACTGTTGCACCCGCCGCCGACACCGCAATGCCGGTGGTCTGTTCGGCTATGGGTGCTCGGAACGCTTTCGCCGCACCCTAGTTGGGGTGCCGGACGTCGTCAGCCGGATGGGGCAGCGGTCACTCGATGGAATGGCTTTGGCTAAAGGTGACCGTCGAAACAGGCACCGGACGAGCGCCGAACGGGCATCGAACGAGCCCGAACGGACCCGAGCGAACCCGAGCGGACCTCAGCAGACACGGAACAGGCCCTGAATCCGAGGCTGGATTCAGGGCCTGAACTTGACCGAAAGTCATACGGCGGCGCCGCTTCGGCGTGCGTGCGCGGCGCCTGCGTGCGGTGCCGCTCGGTGCCTACGCCTCGGCCGCCGCCTTCGCGGCGATGTCCGTACGGTGCTGCGAGCCGTCGAGACGGATGCGGGACAGCGCGGTGTACGCGCGCTCCCGTGCCTCGGTGAGGCCGCTGCCGGTCGCCGTCACGGACAGCACGCGGCCACCGGCGCTGACCACGGCACCGCCCTCGCGCCGGGTACCGGCGTGCAGGACGTACGCGTCGGGGGCGTCCCGCGCCGCCACCTCGTCGAGCCCTTCGATGGGGTCGCCGGTGCGGGGCGTACCGGGGTAGTTGTGCGAGGCGACGACCACGGTCACCGCGGCGTCGTCGCTCCAGCGCAGCGGGGGCAGGTCGGCCAGGTTGCCGGTCGCAGCGGCCATCAGGAGCCCGCCGAGCGGCGTCTTCAGACGGGCGAGGACGACCTGGGTCTCGGGGTCGCCGAAACGGGCGTTGAACTCGATGACCCGTACACCGCGACTCGTGATCGCCAGGCCCGCGTACAGCAGCCCGGCGAACGGCGTGCCCCGGCGGCGCAGCTCGTCCACCGTCGGCTGGAGCACGGTCCGCATGACCTCGTCGACCAGCTCCGGGTCGGCCCAGGGCAGCGGCGAGTACGCGCCCATGCCGCCCGTGTTCGGGCCCGCGTCGCCGTCGAGCGCGCGCTTGAAGTCCTGGGCCGGCTGGAGCGGGACGACCGTCTCGCCGTCGGTGACCGCGAAGAGGGAGACCTCGGGGCCGTCGAGGAACTCCTCGATGACCACGCGGTCGCAGGCGAGGGCGTGCGCGCGGGCCGCCTCGACGTCGTCGGTGACGACGACGCCCTTGCCCGCGGCGAGCCCGTCGTCCTTGACGACGTACGGCGCCCCGAAGGCGTCGAGGGCCTTGTCGACCTGCTCGGGCGTGGTGCAGACGTAGGACCGTGCGGTGGGCACGCTCGCGCCCGCCATCACGTCCTTCGCGAACGCCTTGGAGCCCTCCAGCTCCGCGGCCTCCTTGGACGGGCCGAAGCAGGGGATGCCCGCGGCGCGCACGGCGTCGGCGACGCCCGCGACGAGCGGGGCCTCCGGGCCCACGATCACCAGGCCCGCGCCGAGCCGCTCGGCGAGCGCGGTCACGGCGGTGCCGTCGAGGGCGTCGACCGGGTGGGTCTCGGCCACTTCTGCGATGCCGGCGTTGCCGGGGGCGCAGTGCAGCTCGGAGACGTCGGGGTCGAGGGACAGAGAGCGGCACAGGGCGTGTTCGCGGGCACCACTGCCGATGACGAGGACCTTCACGGTGGTCAGCCTAACGGGTGGCTTCGTATGCCTCCCCTAGGTCCGGCTCCTGACCCTTTTGTACGTTCGTCCAGTCCTGGGTGCCGCGGTGGCTCGGCCCAGCCTCGCCGGGCCGGTGGCCTCTGGCCTCGATCGGCGCCCCGGGGCGAACCCACCGCCCTTCGCCCGCGCACCGGCCCGGCCCACCCCTTCGCCCGCGGACCGGCCCCGGGCCTGCCCCTTCCCCCCCGGCCCCCCGCCACTCCGCGACGGGTCTCTCCCATCCGCCCGCCCGTTCTCCGGGCCGTGCGGGCGGGTAGGGGCAGGCCGGCCGAGGCGCGGCCGAGGGCCGTTCACGGGCCACCGGGCACTGTCCTCGGGGCACGAGGCACGGGGCACGAGGCACGGGGCACGGAGCACGGGGCCCGCGGTCAAACGTTCGGGTACTCGTCCACCACCGTCGCGCCCAGTTCCCGCACGATCAGGTCGTGGCCCGAGAGGGCCGAGTCGACCAGGTCGGGGTCGTCGTCCGCGGGCATGTCGTCCTCGGGCGACACGTGCTCCGGAGCGGGGGCCGGGGCCGAGCGGGGCGGGGCCGCCGGTTCCGGCGCGGGGGCCGGGGCCGGGGGGGGCTGCTGGGGCGCGGCCTGGGGGCGCGGGGGCGCGGGGGCGCCGGCGCCGAAGCCGCCGCTGTAGCCGCCGCCGGGGGTGCCGCCGCCGAAGCCGCCCGAGGCTCCGCCGCCACCGCCGAAGTTGCCCGCGGCGGGCGGGGGCGCGGAGCCGCCCGAGGGGTCGACGATCGCCTCGACCTTCCACTGCACGCCGAACTGCTCCGACAGCGCCTGGCGCAGCACGTCCTCGCTGCCGCTGCTGGCGAAGTTGTCCCTCGCTCCCGCGTTGACGAAGCCGATCTGCAGGGTCGTGCCGTCGAAGCCCGCCACCTGGGCGTTCTGGCTGAGCAGAATCCAGGTGAAGCGGCGGCGGTTCTTCACCGCCTCCAGGATGTTCGGCCACAGGGTGCGGGGGTCGGGGCCGCCCGCGGGGGCCTGGGCGGCCATCGGGGCGGGCGCGGGGGCGGACGGCTGCGGGGCGGCTGCCTGCGGGGCAGGAGCCTGCGGGGCCCCGCCGGAGGGGGCGGCCGTGGGCCAGCCGCCGGGGCGCTGGGGGGCGGCCGTCTCGGCGGGAGCGGACGGGGCCGCGGGGCCGCTGCCCGGGGCGGATGCCGTGGGCCAGCCGCCGGGGCGCCGCTCACCGGACGGGGCGGCGGGGGCGGTGGCGGGCGGCGGAGTCGGGGCGGCGGGCGGCGCCGCCTGCGGGGCGGGGGCCTGCGGGGCGGGGGCCTCCGGGGCTGCGTCGCCCTGCGGTGCGCCAGGCCCTCGTACGGCCGCGCGGGCGGCGGCGGGACCGCCTCCCGGCGGCACGGGCGGGCCCTGCGGAACCTGCGGGGGTCCGGCCGGGGGCATGGCCACGCCGGGCTGCTGCACGCCCGCGTGGGCCTCGGGCCCCGGGACGTACCCCATGGCGGGTCCGGGGCCCGTCCCGCCGGGGACGAAGTTCCCCCCGCGCTCCAGGCGGTCGAGGCGGGCCATGACGGAGCGCTCGTCGTCATACGCCGCCGGAAGCAGCACGCGCGCGCAGATCAGCTCCAGCTGGAGCCGCGGCGATGTGGCGCCGCGCATCTCGGTCAGGCCGTCGTTCACCAGGTCGGCGGCGCGGCTCAGCTCGGCGGCGCCGAAGACGCCGGCCTGCGCCTGCATCCGCTCCACGACGTCGACGGGGGCGTCGATGAGGCCCTTCTCGGCGGCGTCGGGCACGGCGGCGAGGATGACGAGGTCCCGCAGCCGCTCCAGCAGGTCGGCGACGAAGCGCCGGGGGTCGTTGCCGCCCTCGATGACGCGGTCCACGACCTCGAAGGCCGCCGCCCCGTCGCCGGAGGCGAAGGCCTCGACGACGGAGTCGAGCAGCGAACCGTCCGTGTAACCGAGCAGGGACGTCGCCATGGCATACGTCACACCGTCATCGGCGGCGCCGGCGAGGAGCTGGTCCATGACGGACATGGAGTCACGCACGGAACCGGCGCCGGCCCGCACGACCAGCGGCAGCACGCCGTCCTCGACGGCCATGTCCTCCCGGCCGCAGACCTCCGCCAGGTAGTCGCGGAGCGTGCCGGGGGGCACGAGGCGGAAGGGGTAGTGGTGCGTGCGCGAGCGGATCGTGCCGATGACCTTCTCGGGCTCGGTCGTCGCGAAGATGAACTTGAGGTGCTCCGGCGGCTCCTCGACCACCTTCAGGAGGGCGTTGAAGCCCGCCGAGGTGACCATGTGGGCCTCGTCGATGATGTAGATCTTGTACCGGCTCGACGCCGGACCGAAGAAGGCCTTTTCCCGCAGGTCGCGGGCGTCGTCCACGCCACCGTGCGACGCGGCGTCGATCTCGATGACGTCGATCGAGCCCGGGCCGTTCCTCGCCAGGTCGCGGCAGGACTGGCACTCGCCGCAGGGCGTGGGAGTGGGACCCTGCTCACAGTTCAGACAGCGGGCCAGGATGCGCGCGCTCGTCGTCTTGCCGCAGCCGCGGGGGCCACTGAACAGGTAGGCATGATTGACCCGGTTGTTGCGCAGCGCCTGCTGCAGCGGGTCGGTTACATGCTCCTGCCCGATGACCTCGGCGAACGACTCCGGGCGATAACGGCGGTACAGCGCAAGGGACGACACACATACGAGGTTAATGGCGACCACTGACAACCCGGACCGCCCCAACGCAAAGCGCCCCCCACGCACCCGCCAGAGCCGACCTACCCTTGCTGCCTTCCGGCCCTGGGGGAGTTCAGTCAGATAGCGCCACGTGAGGGGCTGACGCCCACCCTAGCGGATCGCCGCCCCCGGATCGACTCCGCCCCCGCCCCCGCACCGCTCCGACCCCACCCCGGGAGCCCCCGACAGGATCATGTTCGCGAGCACCCCTCAACGTCTTGTATTGTTTGCGGCGGAGGATTCGCCTAGTGGCCTAGGGCGCACGCTTGGAAAGCGTGTTGGGGGCAACCCCTCACGAGTTCGAATCTCGTATCCTCCGCACTCGCCCGTCAGGGCAAACGAAGGGTCCGACCGCTCAGCGGTCGGACCCTTCGTCGTGAGCGCCCGCAAGGTCAGCCGCACTCTCCCGTGGGTCGGGCGGGTACTGGGCCGCAGCGGTCAAGTGGCTGGGGAACTCGGCGTTCGACAGCCACGACCCGGCCGCACGGCATGAGCACCGGGCGGTGATCACCGACGATTCCGTACCTCTCGTCGCCGTCTCCCGCAGCGGGTCGCTCGTTCCGGCCACTCGTTTCGGCCGCTCGTTGCGGCCTTCAGGCGGCGTACGGCCCCGACGGACTGCTCGGGTGTTTGGCGCCCGGTGTGAGCGGCCGGAGGGGTTCACCGTTCGCGGTGAGGGCTTCCGGCGTTCGTGGGGCGCCAGTCGAAGGGGAAGTGCTTGCTCGAACCGCCGCGGTACTCGTGGGAGAAGTCGAAGCCCTCCGCGTGGTCCCCGTCGACCACGCCCCAGGTGGCGATCTGGCCGGGGCCGACTTCGGCACCGGGTGCGTTGACGAGCTGAACCCGGCGGTCGGGGTCGGCCGTCGGGCCGGTGAGGGCGGTGGCGCCGACCGCGACCTTGTCGGCGACGGCGGCCCGCCAGTACGAGAGGTCCTCGGCGGCGTCGAAGCGTATGGGTGCGTAGCGGACTTCGCGCAGGTCGCTGATGAGCGAGCCGAACTGGCCGGGCCAGCCGCCGGCGCGGCCCGCGAAGATCTGCTCCAGGGCGTCGCGTTGCGACTGGTCGCCCCTGTCGTCGATGTACAGCATCGCCTTCATCGTCGCGTCGGGATCTCCGACCCACATGTTCCCGGCGAACTCGCCGAGCGCGACCACGCCCAGGCCGTCGAGGCGTACGTCGCCGAAGTACCCCTCATGGACCTGCCAGACGAGAGTGAACAGGCAGTCCCCGTGCGTCGGCGCCTGGGCGAAGGTGCACGGGCAGGGCAGCGAGCAGCTGCATACGTCGAACCACTCGCCCCGCAGATGCCAGTCCGGCACGGCGCCGTCGCCGTCCGCGCTGCCCGCCCTGTCCGCTCGTACGACCGTGCGGACGTCACTGACGGGGATGGGCTTCGACGCTGCTGAGGATGTGCACATGGTGGCCTCCTGCTTTCAGTGGCTTTCAGTGGCTTTCAGTTACTTTCGGGTACTTGCGGGTTGTCCGTGGATGCTTGTGGGTGCTTATAGGTGTGGGGGGTATGTCCGCACGCCTGGCCGATGCGGAGGCAGTGCGTATCGGCGTCAGTGGTGCGCGTGGACGACCGCGTGGCCCTTGCCGCGACCGATCATCCATTTGTTGACCGGGGTCGTGATCGCGAAGGCGACGGCGAAGCCGCCGAGCAGTGCCAGCCAGAACAGGGCGTCCGACAGATGCGCGTCCATCGCGCCCGGCGTCAGAGCGATGATGCCGTTGTCGACCAGTTCCATCACGGCGATCGAAACGGTGTCCGCGGCCAGCGCCACCTTGACGGCGCTCCTGAAGTCCAGGCCGGCCCTGAGGACGGCGAACAGGGTGAAGGAGTAGCCGAAGAGGAACGCCAGGGCGATCGCCAGGGCCATGGTGGGCACGTTGCCCCACATCAGGGCGGTGCCGATGACCATGCCGAGGATCTCGCCGATGGCGCATCCGGTCAGGCAGTGCAGCGTCGCCTTCGCCGCCATCGCCCAGGACGCGCCTCCGCCCGCGTGGCCGTCGTGTCCACCGCCACCGTGCCCACCGCCGCTCCGGTGTGCGGCGTGACCCTCGTGTCCGGCGCCGGCGTGGTGCGCGCCGTGGTCCATGGCACTCATGCGCTCATCCCCATTCCGAATTCCGAATTCCGATCGTGCGGTGCGGTGCGGTGATTCCGTCCGACCCGTCTGATCCGTCTGCTTCATCCGCTTCGTCCGCGCGTTGCGGCTGCTCTCGCGATGTGCAGGACCATATACCCCCCAGGGGTATCTACGCCACAGTTTTCTCCGACTACGGGCAGGGAGCGGGGAGGCCGAGGGAGGGGAGGGGCCGGTCGGCCCCTCCCCTCCCTCGCTCATGGGCCGGAGGTCAGTCCTTGCCGAGCAGGCCGTTCATCCTGGTGATCTCGGCGGTCTGGGACTTGATGACGGCGTCGGCCATCTTCTTCGCGCCGGGGAAGGCTCCTTCGGCCTTCTCCGTCTTCGCCATCGCCACCGCGCCCTCGTGGTGCTTCACCATCATCTTCATGAAGGCGGTGTCGAAGGCCCTCCCGGACGCCCTCTCCAACTCGTCCATCTCCTCGGGCGTCATCATTCCGCCGGAGCCGTGCGCGGAGTGGTCCATGGCGCCCTTCGCGGGGACTTCCTCACCCCAGGACGTCAGCCACCCGGACAGGGTCCTGATCTCCGGGTCCTGGGCCTTCTTGATCTCCCCCGCGAGCTTCTTCACCTCGGTCGACCCGGCCCGGGACGGAGCGAGGTCCGCCATCTCCACGGCCTGGCGGTGATGAGGGATCATCCCCTTCGCGAAGGCGACGTCGGCGGCGTTGTGCGCGCCCTTCTCCGCCGGCGCCGAGGCGGCCGGCGACTTCGAGCCGTGGCCGTCGTGTCCGGCGGAGCTGTCGCCGTCCGAGCCGCCGCAAGCGGCCAGGACGAGCGCGGCCACTCCCGCGCTCGCGACGGCGGCGGTGACACGGCGGAGGCGGGAACGGGTCTCGCCCGCGATGGCCTCGGTCAGAACGGCCCAATTGGTCAGATCAGACCGATTGGTCAGATTTGCCTGATTGGTCAGATCGGTCTTGCTCATGGTGGTGCTACTCCTTGGTACGCAGCCGCTCAGGGCATGCGTCAGTACGGATGAGGGCGTTCCTGGGCACGCGCCCGTCACCGGCCGGCCCGATGGCAGGACGGGAAGGGCGACGCGCGGGCCGCTCTATATCCGTAGGAGTTGCAGTTCAGCCAGGTCGGGCGGCGCCCGCCCGCTCTCGGCCGACCCCTCGGCGAGGGCGGGGAGTTCGGCGGCCGGGGGTGCGCCCCGCAGGGCCACGGCCGACGCCGGGGGCACGTAGGAGGTGCCGATCCCGGTCGCCGCGCAGGTCGCGTCCGCGTGGTCGACGTGGCCCGCTCCGCCGTCGGTGTGGGCGCAGTCCCCGCCCGCCTCGTGCGCAGCCGCTCCGGTCATCGCCGTTCCGTGCCCGCTCGCGGCGCTCGTGTGCGCCGCGCCGGGCACGGGGCCGGGGCCGGGCCCCAGACCGTGCATCGCCAGCACACCGGCCAGCACGACGAGCCCCAGCAGCAGAAGGCCGTGCCCGGCGGGGCGACGGCGCGACGGCTGCGCGGCGGAGGTCATGAAGCTCATCGTACGGTCGGGCCGACCACCCACCCTTCACCCCTCGCCCCTCCGCCCCGTCGCGCCCACCAAGAGACCTGCGCGGGCTAGGAGACCCGCGCGGACTTCGCCGGCGGCGATGGTTCCGTGGCCGCGGCGACGGCAGTGGTCAGGAAGCCGCGTATGTAACCGGCCACGGTGTCCAGGTGGCTTTCGAGGAGGAAGTGGCCGCCCCCGGGGATCACGTGGATCTCCGCGTCCGGCAGGTCCTTCGCGAAGGCGCGCGCGCCGTCCGGGCCGAAGATCTCGTCGCCCTCGCCCCAGACGGCGAGGAGGGGGACCCGCGACTTACGGAAGTAGGCGTGCACCTCGGGGTAGAGCGGCCGGTTGTGGAGGTAGTCGCGGAACAGGGCGAGCTGTACGAGGTCCTGGCCGGGACGGTTGACCTCGCGGTGGTCGGCGGCCCAGGTGTCGGGGTCGACCAGCTCGGGCCGCGCCACGCCGTGCAGGTACTGCCAGCGGATGGCGTCGAGCGAGAGGGCGGTGCGGGCGGCGGGCTCGGTCAGGGGGCCCGGGTTCTCGCCGTACGCCCAGAGCGGCGCCCAGAAGTCCGGTACGAAGCCCTCCTCGTAGGCGTTGCCGCTCTGCGAGATCACCGCGGTGATCGCGTCGGGGGCGCGCAGGGCCAGCCGCCAGCCGATGGGGGCGCCGTAGTCCTGGACGTAGACGGCGTAGCGGTCGATGCCGAGCTGGGCCAGGAGGGCTTCGGTGATGTCCGTCAGGGAGTCGAAGGTGTACGTGAAGGCGTCCGCGGGCGGGGCGTCGGAGTTGCCGAAGCCCAGGTGGTCGGGGGCGATGACGTGGAACCGGTCGGCCAGCGCCGGAATGAGGTGGCGGAACATGCGAGAGCTGGAGGGGAATCCGTGCAGCAGGACGAGCGTGGGCGCCTCGGGCGCTCCCGCCTCGCGGTAGAAGACGCGGTGTCCCCGCACGGACGCGTACTGGTGGCGGACCTCAGCCATGCTTAACCCCTTCGGAGCCTTATGGTGGTTACTGCCGGGTGACCAGTAGACCGCCGCGGGAGTAACCTGTCAAACCCCTTGATGGAGTTAGCGGAAGATGAGGTGCGGTCGATGCTCGACGACCAGGCCCTGATGTGGGCGCTGAACAGCACTCCCGTCGTCGACGGCCGGCCTCGGGATCTGTGGGACGACGACCGCGAGCTGGAGCGATGGGCCCGGGAACACGGTGGCCTCGGCGGTGACGAGGAGCGCCGATGGCTGCGCACCGCGCGGGACGCGCTCCAGGCCGTGGAGACGGGCGGGGCGGCGGGGCCCGGTCTGCGCCAGGTCCTCGCGGGCGTCCGCCGCGTCCCCGAGCCCGGCCCCTCGGGCGTCGAGTGGCGCCTGGAGGTGCCGCCGGAGCGCAGGCTCGCCGTGGAGCTCGTCCTCGCCTGGGCGGACGTCAAGGAGCGCTTGCCCGGCCGCCTGCGGCCCTGCGGGAACCCCGAGTGCCGCCTGTTCCTCCTGGACCGCAGCCGCGCCAACGCCGCACGGTGGTGCTCGATGAAGACCTGCGGGAACCGGCTCAAGGCCCGCCGGCACCAGGCACGGACACGGGAGAACCAGCGGCCCGGGCAGGGCCAGCGGTCGGAGTAGGAGCAGCGGCCCGGGCAGGACCAGCGGTCCGGACAGGACCAGCGGTCCGGGCAGGGCCAGCGGGACCACCGGGGCGGGCAGGGGCAGGGGCGGACAGCGCCGGAACCGTCGTGAGCGCGTGGAGGGAGGGGATGGCCGCCGTCGGGCTCACGGTCCTGACGGCGGCCATCGGCGAGGACGGTGCGGCTCCCCTCCGGTGCCGCCCTCGCATCTGACGTCCTCGTCGGTCCGTCCGGGACGAGCGGGAGTACGTCCCGGCCGTGCGCGGGCCGGAGGACGGGGCGCTGGTCGGTGCGGTGGGCCCGGGGTCAGGGGGCTCGGCGTGCGCGCACACCCCGCGACGGGCGCAGGGCGCGGCAACAGGCGGACCGGGGCGGTGAACGCCCGTTCGTTCGGTGCGCCTTTCCCCCGCAGTACAGCTCAGTTCATCTGCCCGCGCCAGAGCGCTATTCGGCCGCGGCGGGGCGGTTGTCCGGACGTGCACTCGTCACCTTCGGACATATCCCCCCATGTCCCCGGCGAGTGCGGTCCGGAACCAGGGGTACCCGGGCGCCACCTGATCACAGGACGAGGCGCCGCGAGGCGCGGAACGAAGCGCCGCGAGGCGCTGGACGAGGCACCGGAGGGTGCGGGACAAGGCACCGGAGGGTGCGGGACAAGGCACCGGAGGGTGCGGGACGACGCGCCACGGAGCGCAGGGCCAGGCGCCGCGGAGCGCAGGGCCGGGCGCCACGGGACGCGGGAAGACGCGCCGCGGCGCGCGGGACGACGAGGCGCTGTTGAGCGCGGGAATGGGAGCGTCATGACGGAGCGGTTCACGGCGGCGGACCTGGTTCTCTCCGCCGCGGCCCACGACGACGCCGAGGATCTGCCGCGGCGCCTGTGCGAGGCGCTGTGCGAAGGGCTGCCGGTCGACGGCGCCAGCCTGTCCTTCCTGACCGACACCCCTTACCGCCAACTGCTGTGCGCCTCGGGCACGCTGTCGCTCCGCCTGGAGGAGCTGCAGTTCCTCGCGTCCGAGGGGCCCTGCGTGACGGCCGTGACCAGCGGTCGGCCCGTACTGGTCAGCGACTTCAGGCAGCCGCTGACCCGCTGGCCGCTGTTCGAGGCCGCCATGCAGAGCGAGCTGAGGCAGGTCGGAGCCGTCTACGCCTTCCCGCTCGCCTTCGACGACAAGGTGTTCGGCTCGGTGGAGCTCCTGCGGCACGAGCCGCTGGTGCTCGACGAGGAGACGGCCGAGCAGGCCGAGACGGCCGCCTGCACCGTCGCCAAGGTCATGCTGCCCGCCTTCTGGCAGCTGCTGGCCCACGGGGAGCTGCCCCTCTGGGAACCCGCCGAGCAGATCGACACCCACTGGGGCACCACGCACCAGGCCACCGGCAGGCTCGCCGACCGCCTGCACATCACCCCGGAAGAAGCGCTCGCCCACCTGCGGGCCTCCGCCTTCGTGACCGGGCGCCCGCTGCCCGAGATCGCCCAGGAGATCATCGACCCGCCCACCTAGCCCGCCGTACAACCCTCACGTCCCGTCGAAGGTCTCTTGATCGCCCAGCGCATCGTCCACGCGCGCGTGGGCGCCCCTTTCGTAGCGGAACGCCCGTCTCCCGGGCTCCGCATGCCGCCGCAGGAGAGACCCCGCATGCCCCAGAAGTTCCGTACGGCCCTGGCCTGTGCCGCCACGGCCGCCCTGACCGGTTCCCTGCTCGCCGCGGGCTCCGCGCCGGCCGGGGCCGCGCCCGCGCCCGGTGGGGACCGGATACGCGCCGACTTCAACGGCGACGGCTACGGCGACCTCGCCATAGCGGCCCCGACCGCCAAGGTCTCGGGGAAGTCCGGCGCCGGTTACGTCGCCGTCGTCTACGGCACCGCCCGCGGCCTCGACACCGCCGAGCGCACGCTGATCAGCCAGGCGACCTCCGGCATCCCGGGCACCCCCGAGAGCAGCGAGTACTTCGGTGACCGGCTGACCGCCGGCGACCTCGACGACGACGGCTACACCGACCTGGTCGTCGGCGTGCACGCCGAGCAGATCGGCAGCACCGACGACTCCGGCGCGCTCACCGTGATCTGGGGCGGCGCGAGCGGCCTCAAGAAGGCCACGGACATCACGTCGCCCCTGCCGGCCAACCGCCACGAGCTGGGCTGGTCGGTGGCGACCGGCGACTTCGACGGGGACGGGAAGACCGACCTCGCCGCCGCCAACCTCGCCTCGCCCGAGCTGAACATCTTCAAGGGCCCGATCTCGCGCACCGGCAAGGCCGTGAAGCGCACGGGCATCGACACGTACGAGGCGACCGGCATCAACACCGACAGGATCGTCACCGGTGACGTGAACGGTGACGCCGCCACCGACCTGCTGATCATGGGCCAGGAGGAGCACGGCGACGGCTACCGCACCCGCGGCGTCCTCTACACGGGCGGTACGACGCCCAAGCCCGCGGGCAAGGTCGCGGGCGGTTACGCCGCGACGATCGCCGACGTGGACAAGGACGGCTACGGGGACATCGTCACCGGCAACTTCATGGAGAAGTCGACCGACGAACCGGACGGCGGCAAGGGCGGCGCCATCACCGTGACGTACGGAGCCGCGAACGGTACGAGCACCCGCACCCCGGTCCGCGTCACCCAGGCCACCTCGGGCGTGCCCGGCACCGCCGAGAAGGGCGACGCCTTCGGCTGGAGCCTCTCCGCGGGCGACACCAACGGCGACGGATACGCCGACATCGCGGTCGGCGCGCAGTCCGAGACCATCGGCTCCGCGCAGCAGGCGGGCACCGTCGTCGTACTGCGCGGTTCGGCGCGCGGGCTCACCGGCACCGGCGCGAAGGCCTTCTCGCAGAGCACCGCGGGTGTGCCCGGCACGGCCGAGCGCATGGACAACTTCGGCGGCGCCGTCCAGCTCACGGACGTGGACGGCAACGGGCGCGCCGAGCTGGTCGCCGCCGCCGCGCACGAGAACGACGGCGCGGGCGCCGTCTGGCTCTTCAAGTCCACCGCCTCGGGGATCACGGCGACGGGCTCGAAGTCGTTCGGCGCCGGTACGGTCGGCGGCCCCTCGGGCCTGGCCTACTTCGGCGACGTCCTGCAGGGCTGACCCGACCGGCGAGGGCCGACGGGCCGGGTCAGGGGGCCTAGCACCACCCCCGGAACACCTGGCCGCCGTATGCCGCCGGGGGCGCGGATCGACGAGTGTGGGGCGTGCCGGAACAGCACGTCCCCCGCTCCCCGCCGCGACGATCCGAGGCCCCGCCATGAGCATCCAGACCCTGCCGCAGACCACCCGCCCGCAGACCACTTGCCCGCAGACCACGCGTCCGGACGCCGGTCGCCCGGACGCCGAACCGTACGCGGACGCCGGACCGTACCCGGGCGCCGGACCGTACCCGGACACCCCGCCGCGGGAGGCCGCTGCCTTCGGCGGTGCGGCGTCCGCCGGGTTCTGGCGGGCGCCGTTCGCCGCCGTCACGTTCCGGGAGATCGGCCACGTACTCGTCTCCCTGCCCGTGGCGATCGCCGGGTTCGTCTTCGCCGTCACCGGGTTCGCGCTGGGGGCGGGGCTGCTCGTCACCGTGTTCGGGCTGCCCGTACTCGCCGCGGTCCTCGCGGGGGCGCGGGGGCTCGGGGCCGCCGAGCGCGGTCGGGCGCGCAGGGGGCTCGGTCTCGCCGTCGAGGGCCCCGCCCCGCTCGACCCGCGGCGGGACCGCGGCTGGTGGGCGGGGACGCGGGCGCGCCTCACGGACACCTCGGGGTGGAAGGCGCTGCTGTTCCAGGCCGTGATGTTCCCCTGGCGCGTGTTCAGCTTCGTCCTGACGGTGACCGTCTTCTCCACCGGCTGGGCGCTCGCGCTCTTCCCCACGTACTCCTGGGTCTTCCACCGCTACGTCGGCTGGCCCGGTTACCGCGTCTACGACTTCACGTCCGGCGGCGAGCGGCACCAGTACTACATCACCTCGCCCGCCCAGATCGCGGCCGTGGCGCTCATCGGCGCCGTCGTCGTCCTCCTCACCCCGAAGCTGGTCCGCGGCCTCACGAACGTCGACCGCTCGGCGGTGCGCTCACTGCTCGGCCGGGGCGCGGGCGGCTGAGCGGCCCGCACCGGCCCGCGCCGCCCTCCCCGCCCCGGGTGAGGCCCACCCCGGCGAGGACCACCGCCATGCCGACGACGACCCGCGGCCCGACGTCCTCGCCCAGGACGAGCGCGCCGAGCGCGACGGAGACGACGGGCAGCAGATAGCCGACGGTGGCGGCCGCGGTGGGCCCCTCGTCGGCGATCAGCCGGGAGTTGAGGTGGAAGGTGATGCCCGTGCCCAGCGTGCCGAGGACGACGACCGCGAGGATGCCGGTCGCCGTCGGCGACGAGGAGCCGCCGGGGGCCGCGGGCAGGGCGAGCGTGGTGAGCCCCGTCGCGGTCAGGAGCTGCGCGGCGGAGAGCGCGAGCGGCGCGGAGTCGCGGACGATGAGATGGCGTGCCATGTAGGCGAAGGCGACGGCGTAGCTGACGGCGGCGGCGAGCAGCGCGAGCGCGCCCCAGCTCGCGAGCCCCGTCTGCCGCCAGGGCGCGAAGATCAGCAGGGTCCCCGCGAAGCCGATGAGCAGTCCGGCGAGGCGGAGGCGGCCGAGGCGGCGTTCGGTGCGCAGCATCAGGCCGATGGCCACGGACCACAGGGGCGTCGTCGCGTTCAGGACACCCGCCACGCCCGAGTCGACGGTCTGCTCGCCGACGCCGAAGAGGAAGAACGGCAGGGCGTTGCAGAACAGGGCGGCCACGACGAGTTGGCCCCAGACCCGGCGGTCCCGCGGCATGCGCTGCCCTGCCGAGCGGGCGAGGACGAGCAGCACGGCGGCGCCGAGCGCACACCGGACGATCGTGAGGTGCAGCGGGGCGATGCCGCCTTCGAGCGCGAGCTTGATCCAGAGGAAGCCGGAGCCCCAGAGCAGGGCGAGGACGGCCATACGTACGAGGGTGGCGCGGGGGCCGCTGAGCATGGCTCGCCTCCGTCGGGAGCAGCGGGTGTGGGGTCCCTGGAAACGGTCCTCCGCCATGACCTGTAAGACAAGCGAAAAGAAGTGCACCCAGAATTAAGCACTGCTACATGCCGCTCCATGGCGCACCGCGCACGGCGCGTACGCCGCATCTCCTCGCCCGCCGCGTCCCCTCCCCTGCCGCATCTCCTCCCTCGCCACGTCTCCTCCCTCGCCACGTCTCCTCGCCCGCGCGTCCCCTCCCCCGCCCTCCCGTCGCCATACTGTTCGCATGCTCGACATGCGGCGCATGCAGATCCTGCGGGCGGTGGTCGCCAGTGGCTCGGTCACCGCGGCGGCCCGCAACCTCGGCTACACCCCCTCCGCCGTCAGCCAGCAGATGGCGGTCCTGGAGAAGGAGGCGGGCATCGCCCTCCTCGAACGGACGGGACGCGGGGTGCGCCCGACCGAGGCGGGCCGGACCCTCACCGAGTACGCGACGGCCATCGGCCGCCACGCCGCGGCGGCGGAGACGGCACTGGCCGAGCTGCGGGCGGGGCGTACGGGCCGCGTCTCGATGCGGTACTTCGCCACCGCGGGCGCGCCCCTGGTCGCCCCGGCGCTCGCCGCGCTGCGCCGCGCCCAGCCCGGCGTACAGGTGGAGCTGAAGCTGTTCGAACCCGCCGACCCGGTGCCCGAGGTCAAGGCGCGGCGGGCCGACCTGGCGCTGGTGGTCGGGCGCCCGGAGGCCGCGGTGGACGGCGTCCGCTTCGTGCACCTCCTGGACGACCACTACCGCGCGGTGCTCCCGGCCGGCCACCGCCTCGCCGCGCGTCCCGTGCTGGACCTCGCCGAGCTCGCCGAGGAGCCGTGGGTCGCGGGCGAGACGCCGGGACCGTGCCTCGACCCGGTGCTCGACGCCTGCGCGGCGGCCGGCTTCACCCCGGACTTCGTGGTGGAGAGCGGCGACTACGCCACGGCCCAGGGTCTGGTCGCCGCGGGCCTCGGCGTCACCCTGATCCCGGAGCTGGGCCTCGCGGGCGGCCACCGCCCCGACGTGGTCGTACGGGAGGTCACGGGCCCCCGCCCCGTCAGGTCGGTCCACGCGGCGATCCGCGACGGCACCCCGGTGCCGCCCGCGCTACGGGGCCTCCTCGACGCACTGCGGACGGCGGCGGCGCGAGCGCTGGGCGAGGCACCTCCGCGGGCCACGGACACCCCGGAGGCGCCGCCCCGTGGGATCGGCGGCGAGAGCAGCACACCGAGGACGCCTGAGGTCAGTCCTTCTGAGACCGGTCCACCGGAGGTCGGTCCGCCCAAGGTCGGGCCACCCGAGGCCAGTCCACCGGAAGCCAGCCCACCCGAGGCCAGTCCACCGGAAGCCGGCCCGCCCAAGGCCGGTCCGCCCAAGGTCGGGCCACCCGAGGCCCGTCCATCGGAAGCAAGCCCACCCACAGCCGGTCCACCAGAAGCCAGCTCACCCAAGGCCAGTCCACCCAAGGCCGGTCCACCGGAGGTCAGTCCACCCAAGGCCAGTCCGCCGGAGGTCAGTCCGCCGGAGGCGCCGCGTAGCAGCGCAGGGTGACCCGTCCGCCCGGCTGCCACTCCTGCTCGACGACGTCGAGGAGCCGCCAGCCGAGGCGTTCGTAGAGCGCGGCGGCCGAGGCGTCGGAGGAGACCACGTCGAGGACCGGATGCAGTCCGCGCGCCCGCGCCTCCCTGGTCGCCCGCCCCATGAGGAGCGCCCCGATCCCGTGGCCGCGCGCGTCCGGCGCGACGAAGAGGCGGCCGACCACGGCCGTCGTCCGTACGTCCACGCCCGCACGCGCGCTCCACAGCCCGGGCGCCACGTCCCCCGCCGCGCCGGGGGCCAGCGACACGTGCCCCACGACCCGTCCGTCGAGCTCGGCCACCCAGGCGCTGAGCGAGGCGGTCCCGGCGAGCCAGGCGCCGGGCTCCGCGGGCCAGTTGACGGGATAGCCATCGGCTTTGTGCACCTGCGCGAGCACTCCGACGCACGCCTCCACATCGCCCTCACCGCCCCGCTCCCGCAGGTGGAGGACAGGGTGGCCGTCGGTCGCGTCGGCGACCTGGTCTCGTCTCATCGGAGCATCGAAGCACAGGCCCGCCGGTACCGGCACGGCCAGGCCGACCGGGCCCATTTCACCCCCGGGCCACTACGCCCCGCCCCGCCCGGGGAAATGCCCTGAATGAGCCGCCCCGTTCCGTTCGCACCGCGCCTCCGGGCGCGACCACGGCCGAACCCTGCGGCACGGCTTCGCGGGCAGCCACATGTGGGGCTTCGGGCCTGGCCACACGTGGGGCATCCACCACACCCCTGCGAAGCACCACGGACCCCCGACGCACCCCGGACCCTGGACGCGCCCCGGACCCGCGAAGCGGCACGGACCCGCCAAGCGACACGGATTCCGGAGGCGACGCACGCGCAGGACGCGCCCGAAGCCCGTGCCCGTCGTGCGGGCGAGCGGCGAGCGGCGAGCGGCGAGCGGCGAAGGAGCGTGACGCCCGCCCCCGGGAACGGCTGACGAGAGCCCGGCGCGACGCGGCCCCCGGGGGCGCGCTCGCGCCGGACCGCACACCGGAACCCGCGGTTCGACGCGTCGCCTTCGCGCCACCACCGACACGTTCGGGCGATTCCCGCTCCCCGATGTGGACGGATCCGCCCGGTTCTCGGCCATGTGAGCCGCCGCTTCCGGCTTGAGTGTTCCGGGTTTGCCCTGATATCAGGTGTCATTTCCCGCAGTCGCACTCGGTCACCATGGCTGCGCCCGGAGAGCCTTGCCCGGTAGGCTTTCCGTGTGATCTTCAAGCGCATCGGAAACGGCCGGCCGTACCCCGACCACGGCCGGGAAAGCACCCGCCAGTGGGCGGACGTCGCGCCGCGCCCGGTCCGCCTCGATCAGCTCGTGACGACCAAGGGGCAGCTCGACCTGGAGACGCTGCTCGCCGAGGACTCCACGTTCTACGGCGACCTCTTCGCGCACGTGGTGAAGTGGCAGGGCGACCTCTACCTGGAGGACGGACTGCACCGCGCGGTCCGCGCCGCGCTCCAGCAGCGCCAGGTCCTCCACGCCCGCGTGCTCGAACTGGGCTGACGCCCGGCCGCACGCCCGGCCGCCGCCGGCCCCACTCCACCCGGGCCCCACTCCACCTGGCCCTGGGGCCCACTCCCCCTGCCCCGGAGCCCACCCCCCCCCCGGCATTGGCCCTTTCGGGTTGCACTCACCCCGGCTGGATGATCATTTAGTAGGCATCGTCACCGGGCCGCACTACGCTGCGCCCATGAGCATGCTCACTCCCCCCGGCATGGGCGGCGAATACCGCATCACGGGGGACAAATATCCGCGAATGCGCCGCACCGGCGGCCGCCGCAGGATCGTGCTCGCGGTCGTCGCGTCCGCCGCGGCCCTCGCCCTGATCAGCTGGGGCACCCTGCAGCTCATCCACGTCTTCTCCGGCGGCGCCAAGGCCTCCGCCGCGGGCGGCGCCGCCGACTGCGACCGCCGGGCGGAGCGGTCCGCCGCGGCCAGGGAGGCGAAGCCGCTGCCGAAGCCCGGCCAGATCAAGGTCAACGTCCTCAACGCCACGCCCCGCGGCGGCCTCGCCAAGAAGACCGCCGACGAGCTGAGGAAGCGCGGCTTCACCATCGGCGAGGTGGGCAACGCCACCAAGGCCCTCGACAAGAAGGTCAAAGGCGTCGGGCTGCTGCTGGGCGCCCCCGCCGCGGCGGACACCGCGCTCCCCGTGCTCGGCACGCAGCTCGCGGGTGCCGAGCGCAGGGCGGACGCCCGCAAGGGCGGCGAGGTCGACCTGATCATCGGCGACCTGTTCAAGGGCCTCGCCAAGAAAGAGGACGCCGACAAGGCCCTGGCGGCACTCGCCAAGCCCGAGCCGACGTCCCGGCCGTCGGGCAAGGACTGCTGACGGCGAAGAACCGCTGACGGCGAAGAACTGCTGACAGCGAAGAACTGCCCACGGCGAAGAACCGCCGGCGGAGGAGGAACACCGGCCAAGGGCCGGCCGCCGCTACTCCGCCGTGCCGTACATGCGGTCCCCGGCGTCGCCGAGACCCGGCACGATGTAGCCCTGCTCGTTGAGCCGCTCGTCGACCGAGGCCGTCACGACCGTCACCGGCGTGCCCGCCAGCTCGCGCTCCATGACCTCGACGCCCTCGGGGGCGGCGAGCAGCACCACGGCGGTCACGTCGTCGGCGCCGCGCTTGATCAGCTCCTGGATCGCCGCGACCAGCGTGCCGCCCGTGGCGAGCATCGGGTCCAGCACGTACACCTGGCGCCCGGAGAGGTCCTCCGGCATGCGCGTCGCGTACGTGGAGGCCTCCAGGGTCTCCTCGTTGCGGATCATGCCGAGGAAGCCGACCTCGGCGGTCGGCAGCAGCCGGACCATGCCGTCGAGCATGCCGAGACCCGCGCGCAGGATCGGCACCACCAGCGGGCGCGGGTGCGACAGCTTGACGCCCGTCGTCCGCGTCACGGGGGTGTCGATGTCGACCTGCTCGGTGCGCACGTCCCGGGTGGCCTCGTACGCGAGCAGGGTGACCAGCTCGTCGGCGAGGCGCCGGAAGGTCGGGGAGTCGGTGCGCTTGTCGCGCAGCGTGGTGAGTTTGTGCGCCACCAGCGGGTGGTCGACAACATGCAAACGCACAATACCTCCAAGGGTCTGAACAGCAATATGGCCGCTCACAGCGACCCTTTGCACCAGGCTACCGGTGCTGTGGCGGTATGCCCGATCGTGATGAGACCGCCGCCCTGGCGTGGGGTGGCGGCTCGGGCGATGGAGACGTATTGAGCTCCAGCAGGATTTCCCGTTCTGGAAAGCCGAGCCTCTTGACCCTGGTCACGGCCGGTCGGAAGCCTCGTCTTCGGCAACCACCGTCAAGAGGGGCACGCCATGGACGCACCGCTGCGGAAGCTGTCTGGAGACCCGGACTGCAAGAACGGCACATGCCCGGCCCTGTGGATCAAGAACAAGAACGGGGACTACGTGGTTCAGGGCTACGTCGTCACCGACTCCGCCGAACTGGCACAGCTCGACTTGCCCGAAGGGGAGACAGCCGTCATCGTCCCGGCCACCGTCCTTGAGGAGTACTTCCGTGCCTGATCTCCTGACCGGCGAGGCGTTCGGCCAGCTCTTCGAGACCTTCGAGCAAACCGCGTTCCGACTGGAAACCCTGGACGAGTACGACGTAGAGGAGGAGCGCGAGGAGATCGCGCAGTTCCTCGCGGGTGAGGACATGGGGCCCGCATGGGCCGACAACCCTTGGATCAGAGCCATGACCGACAAGGGCAAACAGGTGACCCGCGTCCACGTCCTTCGGTCCCCGCTGACTGACTACCTGCGCTACGAGCTAGCGGCGTACCCCGGCAACATCACGGCCGGCGAGTCCATTGGGATCATTGACCGGGCAGAGCGGGACGTGAGCGGCCTCCCGGATCACGATTTCTGGCTCTTCGATGACCGTTACGTGTATCGCATGCATTACACCGCCAAGGGTGCGTTCGTCGGTGGTGAGTTGCTCCCCGCCGACAGGCTCAGCCAATACCAGGCCTACCGCGACCGGGCCCTAGCTGAGGCTGTGCTATTCGCCGCGTACTGGGAGCAGCACCACTGACCACAGACTCCCTTGGGGCAGCCCTGCGGACGCTGCGAGAGGCATCGGGACTTACCGGTGACGTTGTCGCCCGTAGGGCTTCTATGTCTGCGGGCAAGCTCTCCAAGATCGAGAACAACAAGGTCCGGCCTACGCTCCAAGACGTTGACCTCATCCTGTCGGCCCTGAGTATCTCGGCTGAGGCCAAAGAACAGTTTCTCGACACCACCCGCGCCGAAGCCACTGAAGCCACAGCATGGCGCCTGCTGCGGCGTATGGGTCCGTGGAAGCACCAGAACACCATCAAGGCCATTGAGACCAGCACGACCGTGCTCCGACTGTTTCAAGGGCAGCTAGTACCGGGGCTGCTCCAGACACCGGAGTACGCCTCGGCCGTTTTCAGCGTGCCGCCGGTGCTTCCCGAGGAGACGAGGGGCCGGACTGTGGCAGCAAGGATTGAGCGGCAAGAAACCCTGCACGATCCGCAACGGTCGTTTAGGTTCCTGATCCGAGAGCACGTCCTACGGTGGCAAGTGGCTATTATTGGTCATCCTCCTGCGGCTCCAGATGGCCATAGATTTCACTTAGCTCGCGGTCTCGCAATTTTTCCTAGTACTCATAAACCGTCTGCATGTTTGATCCCAGCCGCTTCGCAATGGCCACGAAGGCGGACTCTTTCTGCTGTTGCGTTGTGTTGAGGACATGAAGTCCGCCGGGCGGGAGCCCATCGCCGGGTAGTGCCATAGCTGCTGCCACCTTGGCGAGATCTCCAATCCAGATACAGGCAGCCCGCTCTTTCGGGTCCTTCCCGGAGCGCCAGAATCCAATGAACACATTGTGTTCAATCAAGTATTCCCGTTGTTCTTCATCCGTCATACCTTCCCACTTCTGACGGAAGGTACGGCCGGTAGGAACGTAATCGACGGTATCCGGGATCACCGGCTTGGCCTCAAGCTCTTTGATTCGAGCCAGCATGTTCCTGCGCTTCTTGAAGTATGATGCCCGGTCGTCGTCGTACCAGCCGTCTTCATCTTCCCTTTCGATTCGAGCCAGACGACTCCTGTACTGTTCCAGTTCAACCGTGTGGTCTTCACCTTTAGTCTTGACCATCCTCACTTCCTCCCGGTCACCCAAGTGAAGGAGTAGAACCCGATCCAGGAACTCATCGAGGATGCCCTTCTCGATGTACCCGGGTTCGCTGCATTGCGCCGCCTTGGTCGAGGAAGAGCACCGGTACCGCTCGTAGGTCTTGGTCCCGCTCTTGAGCTTGTGGGTTACGCGATTGACGGTTGCCCTCTGACCGCAGGTACCGCACTTCCCTACACCGCTCAGCCGGGCCACACCGCTACGAGCTCTCTGCGGCTTGGAGGACCGCTCTCCGATCTTGTCCAGGATCTCCGTGCGTTCGGCCTCAGTAAAGATCGGTTCTGCCGTGAAGGTCACCGGATCCCCGTTGTCCAGCTCAACTACCCGGACTCTGCCGGTCTCCTTGTCGGCGTGCTCCAGCTGTCCGACACAGGAGAGCTTCTGGAACTGCCGGCTGAGGGTCGAAGGGTGCCACTGGATCCCCTGAGGTTCCCTCTGCCTCTTCTTGGTTCCTGGGAGCGCCGGAAGGGTGCGCTCGTAGTCCCGCCAAGTCAGGATCGACCGCTCGTTCAGATCAGCAGCGATCTTCCGTAGCGGCTCCCCGTTCAGGACGCGGCGCGCCACCTCTCGGAAGAGCTTGGCGTAGGTCGGCTCCTGGACCAGCTTGTAGTGGATTTTGTCCCCAACCTGGATCGGGATGGGCTTGTACCCAAAGGGGAGGTTGCCCCCAGCCCACATGCCGTTGCGTCGGAGGTAGTCACGGGAGTCCAAGGCGCGCTGCCGGATCTTCCGCAGTTCTCCAGCCGCCTGGGTCGCCTTGGCGTAGGCAATCAGGCGCCCGGTCTCGGTCGTGAGGTCGAAGGAAGGGTCGTCCTCGACGAACACGCCCTTCTTCCAGTCCATGACGTCCTTGACGAACGCCATGAAGTGGAGGTCATCACGGCCCAGACGGTCCTGGGTGCTGATCCAGATGGCATCCCACTCGTCTCGCTTGTCCTCGGCCAGCCACGGACCAAGCTCGGGCCTGTCCTTAAGGTCTATGGAGCCGGATACCGAACGGTCCTCAGTCGCGTGGACGAGACATGCCCACGGGTTCCGGTGAAGCCAGTCCTTCAGCTTCTCGTGCTGCCGCTCGATGGACGTGCTGGCGTCGTCGTCCAGGGAGATGCGGAGAGCCGCAAGGATGCGGACCGATCCGCCATCTCGACTCGTTCTTGCAGGTGACATGGGCACTGCCTAACCTCTCTGACCGCTCTTGTGTTCTAACAAGTTGTCGAGTCGTCGACGACGTGGATCTGTATGACACCAACAGTAACCGGGGCCCGCCCCCGTCCCGCGCTGGCATCAATGCCGCCGACCGGGGGAAGGTGGGGACGTACGACTTGAGGCGGTGTGGCGATGGCGGAGAGCAAGCCGGAGGACGAGACCGATGCCGAGCGCCGCAGGCGGCGTGCGCAGTTCCTCCGCGAGCGCAACGAGGCCATCGAGCTGCGGGAGCGCGTGAAGCCGCGCCGCGCCCGGGCGGCACGGATGCGTCAGCAGATGCGCATGCGCACCTTCCGCTGGTGACGGCCCCGCTCCGCGACGGGGTGTGAAGGGGCCGGGAAAAAACCCGACGCGGACACAGGGGGCCGAAGACCTCTCCTGACGGCGCTGTTTCTGCCACGATTCCGAATGGGCGGGGCTCGGCACCGCGACCCCCGCTCCCCGACCTCGCCGGGGGGACCCCAAACCGCCAACCGGCACCGCTTATGACCAGTGGGAGAGTCACGGTGTACTTCGCCGCACTGCTCGCGCGCACCGAAGACGGGTGGGAAGCGAGCGACACGGAGCTCGACGATGTGGAGACCCTGGCGGATCTGGCCGATCTGGCCCGTGAAGCCACGGCCGACCACGACGACGACACAGTGCTCGTCTTCATCGAACAGGAAGACGCGTGGTTCGGCGTCGTCCGCGTGGACGGCGAGGAGGACCCTCGTATCTACGTCTCGGACGCCGCCGCGGCCGCCCGTAGCTCGTACGGGGAGATCCTGCTCACCGACGAGGTGCTCGGCCGCGATCCGGACGCGTCCGACGACCTGGACGTCCTCGACCTGGACGGCACGGAGGACGGCGAGCCGGAGGACTCCGCCGACGACGAGGACGAAGGCCCCGCCGACGCCGGGGAGGCGGCGCCCGCGGGCCCGCTCGGCGACACGGAGATCCTCACCGACCTCGGGGTGCCGGAGAAGGAGCTGCTCGGCCTCGAACCGGGTGACGCCCTCAACGACATCGCCGAAATCCTCGGGGCGGCGGAGGTGCTCGAAACCGTCCGCTAGGTTCCCCGTGTGAACGATCCGACCGAACACCGCACCGCCGGCGGCGATCCCGTACGCGACCGCTGGCGGGCGCCCATGCGGCTCGCGCTGGCCGAGGCCGAGCTGGCCGTCGGGGGCGGCGACGTCCCCGTGGGTGCCGTCGTGCTGTCCCCGGACGGCACGACGGTGCTCGCCACGGGCCACAACGAACGCGAGGCGACCGGCGACCCCACCGCCCACGCGGAGGTGCTGGCCGTCCGGCGGGCCGCGGCCGAGCTGGGCGAGTGGCGCCTCACCGGCTGCACGCTCGTCGTGACCCTGGAGCCCTGCACGATGTGCGCGGGCGCGATCGTGCAGTCCCGCGTCGACCGGGTCGTCTACGGGGCGCGGGACGACAAGGCGGGCGCGGCCGGGTCCCTCTGGGACGTGGTGCGGGACCGCAGGCTCAACCACCGCCCCGAAGTCGTCCACGGCGTGCTCGCCGACGAGGCCGCCGCGCTTCTCACCGGCTTCTTCAGGGCGTCACGGGGAACCGATTTCTGACCACGGCCCATCGTGGGCTAGAGTTCCTCTCGGTAGCGTGTCCGAGCGGCCGAAGGAGCTCGCCTCGAAAGCGAGTGTGGGGAAACTCACCGAGGGTTCAAATCCCTCCGCTACCGCTCTTGATACGAGGGGCCCGTCCGATCGGACGGGCCCCTCGTCGTTTGTGGCGCCGTCCGCCGTCGTATGTGCCGCCGTCCGCTCGTCGCATGTGGCGCCGTCCGCCGGGGCCGCGCAAAGGGTGTCCGCCGATGGGTCGTTGGTCCTCGGAAACCCCGTGAACAGGGTCCGGGTTAGACTCACGGCCGTCCCAGGGGGCGCAGGGAGCACGGACAGCCGGAGCACGGGCAAGGGGAGGCCAGATCGTGGCGTTGCAGTGGAAGAAGCTCGGCCTCTTCGTCGTGGTCGTCTTCGTGCTCTACGTGATCATCACCGACCCCGCCAAGGCCGCGGACTACGTGCAGATAGGCTTCGAGGGTGTCTCGACCGCCGCTCAGAGCATCGGCGACTTCATGACGTGGGTGGCCAACGGAGGCAAGGACTGAGCGGTTCCGAGGCCGTCAGGCCCGAAGCCCCCTCCAAGGAGTGCGCGTGATCCGCCATCTGGTCCTCTTCAAGCTCAACGACGGCGTACGGCGCGACGAGCCGCGCGTGGTCGAGGGCGTCAATGCCTTCCGCGCGCTCGGCGGCCAGATCCCGGAGCTGACGTTCTGGGAATGCGACTGGAACATCACCGACCGCCCCATCGCCTACGACTTCGCGATCAACTCGGCGGTCGAGGACACCGAGGCCCTGAAGCGGTACATCGAGCACCCGGCGCACCAGGCCGGCGTGGCGCTCTGGCGCGAGTTCGCCACCTGGGTGATCGCCGACTACGAGTTCTGAGCCGCCCGCCCCGCGTCTCCCCGAACGGCCCCGCACCGCACCGGTGCGGGGCCGTTCCGCGGTCAACACGTGGTTATGGGGTGCTTGCACACGGTGCACATGTCTTGTGATGCTATGACCGCTTTTGACGGATGAGTTGACCGAGGCCGATCGACGTACCGACCTGGGCCGACTGATCCTGACCGGGCTCGACTGAGAAGGGGTGGCGTTGACCGTGCCGGCCAGTACTGCGCCTGAAGCTCCGCCCCCGAGGACCGCACCGGGCACCGGGAGCTCCCGGGGCGCGGACACCCGGGCTCTCACGCAGGTCCTCTTCGGCCGGCTCAAGGACCTCGAACCGGGCAGCCCGGAGCACGGCCGCGTGCGCGGCGCGCTCATCGAGGCCAACCTGCCCCTCGTGCGGTACGCCGCCGCGCGCTTCCGCAGCCGCAACGAGCCGATGGAGGACGTCGTCCAGGTCGGGACCATCGGGCTGATCAACGCCATCGACCGGTTCGATCCCGAGCGCGGGGTGCAGTTCCCCACCTTCGCGATGCCCACCGTCGTCGGCGAGATCAAGCGGTACTTCCGCGACAACGTCCGCACGGTCCACGTCCCGCGCCGGCTGCACGAGCTGTGGGTGCAGGTCACCGGGGCGACCGAGGACCTCACCACGGCCTTCGGGCGCTCCCCGACGACCGCGGAGATCGCCGAGCGGCTGCGCATCACCGAGGACGAGGTGCTCGCCTGCATCGAGGCCGGGCGCTCGTACCACGCGACGTCGCTGGAGGCGGCCCAGGAGGGCGACGGGCTGCCGGGGCTGCTCGACCGGCTCGGCTACGAGGACCCCGCGCTCGACGGCGTCGAACACCGCGACCTCGTACGCCATCTCCTCGTCCAGTTGCCCGAGCGCGAACAGCGCATCCTGCTCCTGCGCTACTACAGCAATCTGACGCAATCACAGATCAGCGCCGAATTGGGTGTTTCCCAGATGCATGTGTCCCGGCTTCTGGCCAGGAGCTTCGCTCGGCTTCGGTCCGCAAATCGGATCGAGGCGTAACCGTATCGGGTGGAGTGCGGTCGGGGCTGTTCCCGACGGCACTCTTCTCCGAAATGCCGCAGACCCCCTCTTTCCTGCACGGATGTCACCCTTGTTTGTCGACAAGTAACTACAGCGCGTTGCCGACATGTGACATTCTGCTGGAACCGCGTTTGCCGTAGCCCCACCTCCGGTATTCAGGTGGAGGCTGCGTTCCTCCGACGGGAGCGCCCACCGCGACCGTCCGCGACCTCAAGGGGGTGGCATGTCCGCAGACCAGGGCAGCTCGAAGGTGCTCACGCTCACGCTCGCCGAGAGCCCGAGCGAATCCGCGCCCGACGCGCTTCACGGCTCACCGGCCTCGGAGGCCATCGACACCCGGACCCTGTCCCGCTCCCTGTTCCTGCGGCTCGCCGCGCTCGACCAGGACAGCCCGGAGCGCGTCTATGTACGCGACACGCTCATCGAGCTCAACCTCCCGCTCGTGCGGTACGCGGCGGCGCGCTTCCGCAGCCGCAACGAGCCGATGGAGGACATCGTCCAGGTCGGAACGATCGGCCTGATCAAGGCGATCGACCGTTTCGACTGCGAACGCGGCGTGGAATTCCCGACGTTCGCGATGCCGACGGTCGTCGGGGAGATCAAGCGCTTCTTCCGGGACACCAGTTGGTCGGTGCGCGTCCCGCGCCGCCTCCAGGAGCTGCGGCTCGCGCTCACCAAGACCAGCGACGAGCTGGCCCAGCGGCTCGACCGCTCGCCGACCGTGCCCGAACTCGCCCTCGCGCTCGGGGTGTCCGAGGAGGACGTGGTCGACGGGCTCGCGGTGGGCAACGCCTACACCGCGTCCTCGCTCGACTCCCCGGCCCCCGAGGACGACGGCGGCGAGGGCTCCCTCGCGGACCGCCTGGGGTACGAGGACTCGGCCCTTGAGGGCGTGGAGTACCGCGAGTCCCTCAAGCCGCTGCTCGCCAAGCTGCCGCCGCGCGAGCGCCGCATCATCATGCTGCGCTTCTTCGCCAACATGACGCAGTCGCAGATCGGCGAAGAGGTCGGCATCTCGCAGATGCACGTCTCGCGGCTCCTCACGCGGACGCTGGCCCAGCTGCGCGACGGCCTGATCTCGGACTGACCCCGCCGCCGCGTCCCAGCGGTCCGCGAAGCCGCCGCCGACGGTGACTCGGAGGGGAAGTCACCCGGCGGCACAGTCACCCCACCCGTGAGGCGCGCCCCCCGCGAGGGGCGCGGCGAAGCGCGCGCCCGGCCACGGCGGCGCCGTTCACCACACGCGGGACGAGAGTGACCCGGTCAGGGGCGCGGGGAACCGCGCGCCCGGCCAAGACGGCGCCGCACTCGCAGCCCGGCCCAGCGACGGCCCACACCAGGCCGCGGGGCCCGCTACGCCAGCGCCAGCCAGGCCACGCCGGCGATCACGGCGACCGCGACGATCACGCCGAGGATGAGCCCCACCCGCGGCCCTGAAGAGGCGGCGGCCTGCTGCCGGGAGCCCTGCGGGGCCTCGTCGACGAACGCCCGGAACATCTGCGTGCTGCCGGCGGGATCGGGGTTGCCCTGGTGACCCTGGGGGTTGTGTGCCATGAGGCAGGACCCTAGCGAATGCACGGCTCCGGGCCCAACCCCCGTCGGCCAGGGACTTTACGTTCCGGCCTCCAGGCCTTTGCCGAGACTTTAAGCCATTGGTCCGGTTTTAGTTTGCCTGCGGCAACCAACTGGTTTTATCGTTGCCCTAAGCAACAAAACAGGAGGTGCCGTGGCCGCGCAGCGTCAGTACGAGGAGCTGGCCCGACAGCTCAGCGCCATCGGCGCCGTGAAGCGCGGACTCGGACGGGGCCTGCCCCATGACTGCCCGGGCGGATCGGCCGCCGTGCTCATCCTGCTCGACCGCCACGGCGCGATGCGGATGAGCAGGCTGGCGGAGCTGCTGGCCGTCGACACGTCGGTGACCAGCCGGCACGTCGCCCATGTCGCGGAGAAGGAGTGGATCGTCCGCGATCCCGACCCCGCCGACAAGCGCTCCCGCATCCTGCGGCTCACGCCCGGGGGCAAGGCCAAGGTCGAGGAGCTCTCCGAGCTCTCCATCCGGACGCTCACCCACTACTTGCACGACTGGACCGACGACGAGGTCGTCCAGCTCAGCACGTTGCTCGCGCGACTGCGCGACAGCTTCGGGGACTGCCGTGCGGCTTCGGCCCGGCTCCCCCACGACGTGCACACCCACGACGTGCGGACCACGTCGGAGACCACCCGTACACCCGCGTAAGAAAAGGAAGTCCATGGCAACAACCACACCAGCCGGTGTGCGGGGCAGCCATGCCAAGCACGGAGCACCTCACGGGCATTCCGGTGAGAACGCTCCGATGACGCACCGGCAGATCGTGGAAGCGCTGTCCGGGCTGCTGCTCGGCATGTTCGTCGCGATCCTGTCGTCGACGATCGTCTCCAACGCCCTGCCCGAAATCATCGGCGACCTCGGAGGCGGCCAGTCCGCCTACACCTGGGTCGTCACCGCCTCGCTGCTCGCGATGACGGCGACCACCCCCCTGTGGGGCAAGCTCTCGGACCTCTTCAGCAAGAAGGCCCTGGTCCAGATAGCCCTGATCATCTACGTCGGCGGCTCCGTCGTCGCCGGTCTCTCGCAGAGCGCCGGCATGCTGATCGCCTGCCGTGTCGTCCAGGGCATCGGCGTCGGCGGTCTCTCCGCCCTGGCGCAGATCGTCATGGCCGCGATGATCTCCCCGCGTGAGCGCGGGCGCTACTCCGGCTATCTCGGTGCCACCTTCGCCGTCGCCACCGTCGGCGGCCCGCTGCTCGGCGGTGTCATCACCGACACCTCGTGGCTCGGCTGGCGCTGGTGCTTCTACGTCGGCGTGCCCTTCGCGATCATCGCGCTGATCGTGCTCCAGAAGACCCTGAAGCTCCCCGTCGTCAAGCGCGACGTGAAGGTCGACTGGGCCGGTGCCTTCTTCATCAGCGCCGCCGTCTGCCTGCTGCTCGTCTGGGTCACCTTCGCCGGCGACAAGTACGACTGGATGTCCTGGCAGACCGGCGCCATGGTCGGCGGCTCGATCGTCCTCGGACTGCTCTTCGTGCTCGTCGAGTCGAAGGCCGCCGAGCCGATCATCCCGCTGCGGCTCTTCCGCAACCGCACCATCACGCTCGCCTCGCTCGCCTCGCTCTTCGTGGGTGTCGCGATGTTCGCGGGCACGGTCTACTTCAGCCAGTACTTCCAGCTGGCGCGGGGCGAGTCCCCGACCATGTCCGGTGTGCTGACGATCCCGATGATCGGTGGTCTGTTCGTCTCGTCCACCGTGTCGGGCCAGATCATCACCAAGACGGGCAAGTGGAAGGCCTGGCTGGTCAGCGGTGGCTTCCTGGTGACGGCGGGCCTCGGTCTGCTCGGCACCATCCGGTACGACACGGCGTACTGGCACATCGCGATCTTCATGGCCCTCATGGGCCTTGGCATCGGCATGATGATGCAGAACCTGGTGCTCTGCACGCAGAACCAGGTCGCCCCCGAGGACCTCGGGTCCGCCAGCTCCACCGTCACCTTCTTCCGCTCCCTCGGCGGTGCGATCGGTGTCTCGGCGCTCGGCGCGATCATGGCCACGCGGATCACCGACTACGTCAAGGACGGCATCAACGACCTCGGCCCGAAGGCTGCGGCGCAGTTCGGCCACGGCGGCACCGCCGGCGGCGGCATCCCGGATCTGGACAAGATCCCCGAGCCGTTCCGCACGGTCATGGAGAGCGCGTACGGGCACGGCATCGCGGATGTCTTCCTCATCGCCGCGCCGCTCGCGCTGATCGCCTTCCTGATCACCATCTTCATCAAGGAGGTCCCGCTGCGGACCTCGGGCGGCCTCGCCCAGGCCGCGGGCGAGACCACGGACGCGGCGGCTCCGGCCACCGCACCCGCCGCCGCCCCGGCTGCCGGGACCACCGCCGAGCAGCCCGTCCTCGCCTCCGTCGCCACGGGGGCCGAGACCGGGCCCGAGGGCACGCAGCGGCTCGCCGCCGTGGCGTCCGCCGCCGATGCGGGCTCCGGTGAGCTGCCGCGGATCACCGGCGGCGTCCCGGTCCACGGCTACGTCCGCGGCGCCGAGAGCGCGCCCGTGCCGCAGGCCGCCGTCACGCTGATCTCCCTCGGGGGACGGCAGCTCGGCCGGTCGGTCGCACAGGGCGACGGTTCCTACGCGGTCGACGCCCCCGGCGCCGGTTCGTACGTGCTGATCGCCTCCGCCGACGGGTTCCAGCCGCAGGCCTCGACGGTCGTCGTGGGCGAGGACGCCCTCGCGTACGACATCCTGCTCAGCGGCACCAGTGGACTCAGCGGTCTGGTGCGGGACGCGGACAGCAAGCTGCCCGTCTCCGGCGCCATGGTCATCGTGACCGACGTGCGCGGTGACGTCCTGGCCACCGGGCTCTCCGGTGAGCAGGGCGAGTTCACCTTCGCCGAGCTGGTGCCCGGCACCGTGACCATCGCGGTGAACGCCGCGGGCCACCGGCCGATGGCCCTGCCCGTCGAGATCGGCGGCGCCGGTGTCACCCGGGTCGAGGTCGAGCTCAACTCCGGCGCGCAGGTGCTCGGCACCGTGCGGGCCGGCGGCGCGGCGCTGAACGACGCCCGGGTCACCCTGGTGGACGCGGCGGGCAACGTCGTCGCCACCGCGACCACCGGGGCGGACGGAGCCTACGGCTTCACCGACCTGGACAGCGGTGAGTACACGGTCATCGCGACCGGTTACCCGCCGGTGGCCACCGGCCTGACGGTGACCGGCAGCGGCGTCGACGGCCACGACATCGAACTCGCCCACCCGGGCGAGTGAAGGACCCGGCCCGTGGCCGCGCCCCGAGCGGAGGCGCGGCCACGGGCCGGTCGCGGAAAAGGGCCCCCGGGCCGATGGTGGCATTCACGGCAGGGGACGGCCGGCCACCACCGGCCCGGGGGCCCTCTGCGAGGGCCGCACGGCCCCGCGGCAGACCCCGCCAGACTTGATCTTCTCGATCTTCTCGATCTTTCTTGATCTTTTTATGGCCTTCGCTGACGGAGGCCCGGCAAGGAGTGAACGGATGGGACTCAACGCTCGGATCCGGACGCGTGACGGTTGGGCCGTGCCCCACGCCGTCGTGACGGTGACCGACATGACCGGGGCGCAGGTGCTGCGCGCCGCGGCGGACGAGGAGGGACTCGTACGGGACACCACGGCTCTGCCGGCGGGCCCGTACACCGTCATCGTCACCGCCGTCGGCTACGCGCCCGTCGCCTCGACCGCGCTCGTCACCGCCAGTGGGCGGGCCGACGTGGGCAACGTCGTCCTCGCCCGGCAGGGCGGCACCGAGCTGCCGCCGCCGGGGCCGTGGACGATCGACCCCGCGCACTCGACGGTCGCCGCCGTCGCGCAGCACCTCGGGATCACCAGCGTGCACGGGCGGTTCCTGGAGTTCGGCGGGCGGGTCGAGATCGCGGAGGACGTGGAGAAGTCGCGCGTCGAGGCGGTCATCCGCTCGGCCTCGATCGACACGGGCAACGCGATGCGGGACGGCCACCTGAAGTCGGCGGACTTCCTGGACGTCGAGCGGTACCCGGAGATCACCTACCGCTCGGCCGGCCTGACGCCCGCGGGCCAGGACCGCTGGACGGTCCACGGCGAGCTGGGCATGCACGGGGTCGTACGCCCCGTCGACCTGGAGCTCAGCTACCTCGGCACCGGGGCCGACCCGTGGGGCGGCACGCGCGCCGCGTTCCGGGCCACGGCGGAGCTGCGCCGCGAGGACTTCGCCATGAACTACAACCAGGTCGTCCAGGCGGGCATCTCCGCCATCGGCACGACGCTGCGGGTGGAGCTGGACATCCAGGCGGTGCAGGGCGACGCCCTCCCGCAGGTCTGACCCGCCGGCCGTCGCGGGGGCGGGGCGGCATCGCGCCACCCCGCCGCCTCGTCACTCCCGGGTGACCAGCGCCTCGATCCCGGCGATCATGAGGTCGAGGGCGATCGTGAAGTCCCGGTGCCACATCTCCTCGACCGTGTCCTCGCCCCGCGCCTTGATCAGCTCGTCCGCGCTCTCCAGGACCTCGTGCGCGGCCAGTTCGTGGTGGACGGTGCCGATCGCCTCCCGGTAGTACTCGTCCTGGGAGACCCCGGCCTCCGCGCACCGCGCGATGTAGTGGCCCTCGATGGTCCCGAAGCCGTACACGAACTGGAAGACCGCCGAGATCGCGCCGTTCTGCGCGTACGCGGGAAGTCCGGTGTTGCGTACGGTCCGCTGGATCGCGACGGCGAAGGCCAGCCAGTTCGGGCCGATGTTGAGATAGCGGCCGACCAGCGGCGACACCCACGCGTGGCGGATCAGCAGCCGCCGGTACTCCTCCGCGAGGGCCCGCAGCTGCTCCCGCCAGGCGCCGGGCGCCGCCTGCGGATCGGGAATCCGCATCTCCCCGCACACCGCGTCCAGGGCGAGTTCGAGCAGGTCGTCCTTGGTGTCCACATACCAGTAGACGGACATCGCGGTGACGTTCAGCTCGGTCGCGAGCCTGCGCATGGAGAACTTGGCGAGGCCCTCCGCGTCCAGGAGCCGCACCGTGGCGCCGGTGATCCGCTCCCGGTCGAGCCCGCTCGGCTGGTCGCCCTTGCGGGTGCCGCCGCGGGACGCCTTGCCGTGCAGCCAGACGCTCGTCCGCGCCGTGTTCTTCGTGCGGCCGGCTGCCTTGACCATGGCGCACCTTCCTGATCGCTTCTCGAACCCGGGGCGACCGGTCCGGAAACCGGCTGCCCGCCCCACCAGGATGCTATGCCGCCTTCGTCCCCGCGGAGTCCGCCCTCTCCGCCCTGCGCAGCAGCGCCGCGGCGAGGACGCCCCCGAGGAAGACCGCGACGGCCCCCACGAGCTGGCTCGTCTCCAGGCCCGAGGAGAACGCGTCGGCGATCCGCGCCCGCTCCCCTTCGGACCCCGCCGCGGCCATGGCCGCCGGGAAGGACGCCGCGGAGACCGCCACGAGCGAGGCGAAGCGGGAGTTGAGGACCGCGCCGAGCACGGCGACGCCGAGCCCGTTGCCGAACTCCGCGAGCGTGCCGTTGATGCCCGCTCCCACGCCCGCCTTCTCCACGGGGATGGCGCTCATGATGGCGTTGGCCATGGCCGGCATGGCGATCGCGATGCCCGCGCCCATGACGACGAGCCCGGCGAGCATGCCGTTGTAGTCGTCGCCGCCGAGCAGGGCGATCACCGCGAGCCCGGCCGCGAGGCCGCTCATGCCGGTCAGGATCGTCACGGGCGTGCCGAGCTTCGCGTGCAGCCTGGCGCCGAGGCCCGTCAGGTTCAGGGCCACGATGGTGACCGCGAGCGGCGCCGTCCGCAGCCCGGCCTCAAGAGGCTCGTACCCGAGGACGAACTGCAGGTGCTGGGTGAGCAGGAACAGCGAACCGCTGAGCCCGAAGGCGACGAGGATCGCGCCGGCCACCGCCCCGACGAAGCGCTGGTTGCGGAAGAAGTGCATGTCCAGCATCGGATACGGGATGCGCAGCTCCCAGAGCGCGAAGGCGCCGAGGACCAGCACACCGACGGCCGCCGCCACGCCGACCCGCGCCGACGTCCAGCCGTGCTCGGGGCCCGAGATGATCGCGTAGACCACGGAGGCCATGCCGATCGTGGAGAGCAGCGCGCCGAGCAGGTCGGGGCGGTCGCCCTGCGGGTTCTTCGACTCGGGTACCAGCTTGGCGACCGCGACGAGGCCGAGCAGCGCCACGGGGAGGTTGATCAGGAAGATCGAGCCCCACCAGAAGTGGTTCAGCATGAAGCCGCCGAGCAGCGGTCCCGCCGCGAAGCCCAGGGAGCTGACGGTCGACCAGATGCCGATCGCCTTGACGCGCTCGGAGTCGTCGAAGATCTGCATGACGACCGCGAGCGTCGTGGTCATCAGGAGCGCCCCGCCGACGCCCATGCCCGCGCGGGCGGCGATGAGCTGCGCCGACGACTGCGCGAACGCGGCGACCAGCGAGCCGACGCCGAAGAGCGCGAGGCCCGCCATGAGCATCTTCTTGCGGCCGTAGCGGTCGGCGGAGCTGCCCGCGGTGAGCAGCAGGCCGGACTGCACGAGCGAGTACGCGTTGATCATCCACTGGATGTCCGATGTGGACGCGTCCAGCTCCTCGGTGAGGGAGGGGATCGCGACGCTCAGGACGGTGTTGTCGAGCAGCACGGTGAGCTGGGCGAGGCAGATGACGCCGAGGATCAGCCAGCGCTGCGGGTGCCGGGACGTGGCGGCCGATGTCTCGGCGGTCGTCGCCGTCATGGGGTGGGCTCCTTCGGGGACCGGGGGAACGACTGCTCTACGGTGTACGGGAAGCTTTCCCGTACACCGTAGAGCACTTCCTTTACGCCGTACAAGGCGTTTTCGGTCGCCGTGCCCCCGCTCCCGCCGCCGGGCGGCTGCCCCGCTACTTCTTCGGCCGCGTCAGGTCGTAGAACGTCGCGTCGCCCGCCGTGACCTTCGTGAACGTCGACTCCACCCAGGAGGAGATCGCCGACGACGTCCCCTTGCCGCCCATGCCGCCACCGCCCATGCCGCCACCCGCGACGAAGTAGTGGACCTCGCCGTCCGCCACGTACCGCTTGAACTGCCGCAGCGTCGGGGAGGGATCGCTGCCGTTGAAGCCGCCGATGGCCATCACCGGCTCACCGGTGGCGAGTTGGTGGCTCGCCGCGTTCTGCGAGCCGATGGCCGCCGCGGCCCAGGTGTAGTCCCCCGCGTCCTTCTCCAGGAGATTCTTGGCCTCGGCGGAGACCTGGGCGCCGTCGAGCAGGCCGCCCATGCCGCCCATCCCGCCGCTTCCGCCGCCCTCGCGCGAGCCGCCGCCGGGGAAGCCGCCCTGACCGCCCTGCCGCGCCTGCCCGCTGCCGCCGGGGCCGTCGGGGACGCTGGCCGGTGCCTGTCCCGTGCCGGCGGCGCCGCCCGGGCCGCCGCCCGCCGGAGGCTGGGCCGCCCTGCCCTGGCCGCCCTGGTTCCCCTGGCTGCCCGGCATGCGCGGGCCGCCGTCACCACCGTCGCCGCCCGGACCGCCCCGGCCGGGACCGCCCCCGGGACCCATCCGCCCCGCGGACGCCGGACCCGCCGTCACGATCGAGCCGGTGTGCGCGCTGTCCACCGTCGAGAGGGTGTAGGCCAGCGGGCCCGCGAGCGACGCCGCGAGGCTCACGGCCACCGTGGTGAGGGCGAGGCGGCGGCCGAACCGCCCGGCGAGCAGCAGGCCCGCCGCGCCCACGAGGCCGGCGCACAGCACCGCCCAGCGCAGCCACGGCAGGTGGTCGGGGACCCGGGCGAGCAGGACGTACGCCCAGACCGCCGTGGCCGCGGCCGTCGCGCCGAGCGCCGCGCACGCCCACCGCGAGGCCCGCTCCTCCCACAGGACCGTGGCGCCCATGCCGATCAGCGCCGCGATGCAGGGCGCGAGCGCCACCGTGTAGTACTGGTGGAAGATCCCCGCCATGAAGCTGAAGACGGCCCCGGTCATCAGGAGCGAACCGCCCCACGCCACGAACGCCGCCCGCGCGGTGTCCGTCCGGCGCGCCCCGCGGGTCAGGACGAGCCCGGCGGCCAGGAGGATCAGCGCGGCGGGCAGCAGCCACGCGATCTGGCTGCCGACCTCGGAGCCGAACATCCGGCCGATGCCGGTCTCGCCCCACTGACCGCCGCCACCGGGACCGCCGCGCCCGCCGACGCTGCCGGTCTCCTCGCCGTTGATGCGGCCGAGCCCGTTGTAGCCGAAGGTCAGCTCAAGGAAGGAGTTGTTCTGCGAGCCGCCGATGTACGGGCGCGAGGACGCGGGCCACAGCTCCACGACCGCGACCCACCAGCCGCCGGCCACGACCGCCGCGAGCCCGGCGAGGGCGAGCTGGCCGAAGCGCCTGCGCGGCCGTACCGGCGCGCACACCGCGTACAGGACGGCCAGCGGCGGCAGGATCAGGAACGCCTGGAGCGTCTTCGCCAGGAAGGCGAGGCCCACTGCGGCGCCCGCCCACACCAGCCACGTGGTGCGGCCCTGCTCCAGGGCGCGCAGCACGCAGTAGACCGTGACGGTCATCAGGAGGGCGAGCAGCGCGTCCGGGTTGTTGAAGCGGAACATCAGCGCGGCCACCGGCGTCAGCGCGAGCACCGCGCCCGCGATCAGACCGGCCGCCGGGCTGAACCGCCGCCGCACGGCCGCGTACAGCACGGCGACCGTCGCGACCCCCATCAGGACCTGCGGGACGAGCACCGCCCAGGAGCTGAGCCCGAAGAGCCGTACGGAGAGCGCCATCGGCCAGAGCGCGGCCGGGGGCTTGTCGACGGTGATCGCGTTGCCCGCGTCGAGCGAGCCGAAGAACAGGGCCTTCCAGCTCTGGCTGCCCGCCTGGACGGCCGCCGAGTAGAAGGAGTTGGCGTAACCGGAAGCGCTGAGGTTGAAGAGGTAGAGGACCGCCGTGGCGAGGAGCAGGCCGAGCAGCGCGGGGCGCGCCCAGCGGGGGTCGTCGGGACGGCCGCGCCAGAGGCGGGCGCCTGCGGGCCACCCGCGGACGCCTGTGGAGGGGATCGTCGTCATCGTGCGTTCCTCGGGTCGTCGGAGCTGGTCGTTCCGCATGGGCGCGGGGCCTCCCGGTCGTCGGACCGGTCCGGGAAGACCCACGCCCGCAGCAGCAGGAACCGCAGGACCGTCGCCGCGAGGTTCGCCGCGACGAGGACCGCCAGTTCCGTGGAGTGCGCCGGGTCGCCGGACGCCGCGCCGAGCGCCGCGAGCGAACCGCTGGTCAGGGCCAGGCCGATCGCGAAGACGACGAGGCCCTGCGCCTGGTGGCGGATCGCGCGGTCCCTGCCGCGTACGCCGAAGGTGAGCCTCCGGTTGGCCGCGGTGTTGGCGACGGCCGACACCAGCAGGGCGAGCGCGTTGGCCGTCTGCGAGCCCGTGAACGTACGGAAGCCGCTGTAGAGCAGCAGGTAGAAGAGGGTCGAAAGGGCGCCGACCACGCAGAAGCCGACGAGCTGCCTGGCCAGGCCGCGCGGGACGCCGGCCAGCTCCCGGTCCCTCGGGTCGTCCCCGAAGGGGCGGGCGAGCCGGTCGAGCGGCAGCGCGCCGACGGCGAGGGCGCGGCCCACCCGCCACACGCCCTTGAGGTCGTCCGTGGCCGTCCGCACCAGGTGCACCGTGGAGTCCGGGTCGTCGACCCAGTCGACCGGCACCTCGTGGATGCGCAGTCCGGCGCGCTCGGCGAGCACCAGCATCTCGGTGTCGAAGAACCACCCGGTGTCCTCGACCAGCGGCAGCAGCACCCGCGCCACATCGCCGCGGATCGCCTTGAACCCGCACTGGGCGTCGGAGAACCGCGCGTGCAGGGAGCCGCGCAGGATGAGGTTGTACGCCCGCGAGATGAACTCCCGCTTCGGCCCGCGCACCACCCGTGAGCTGCGCGCGAGGCGCGAGCCGATCGCCAGGTCCGAGTGTCCGGAGATGAGCGGGGCGACCAGCGGGAGCAGCGCGTTGAGGTCGGTGGACAGGTCCACGTCCATGTACGCGAGGACCGGCGCGTCGGAGGCGGACCAGACCGCCCGCAGCGCCCGGCCGCGCCCCTTCTGGTCGAGCCGGACGTGCCGCACCTCCGCCACGGATTCCGCGAGCCCGGCGGCGACCGCCGGGGTGCGGTCCGTGGAGGCGTTGTCGGCGACCGTGATGCGGAACGGGTAGGGGAAGGTGCGTACGAGGTGGTCGCGGAGCCGCACGACGCACGGCCCGAGGTCCTTCTCCTCGTTGTAGACGGGGATCACCACATCGAGGACGGGGACCTCGCGCCACGCGGCGGGAAGGTGCTCCCGGGCCGGCAGGGCGCCCCGCGCCCGGGAGGGGACGGCTCGCGTGGCCGCTGGGGCGGACGCGGCCGGTGAGGGATCGGTTCGCATGCCACCGACGGTCGCCAAGTGGTCTGTCAGGGCGGTGTGGTGAGCCTGTGGCCCCGCTGTGAGGTGGGTTCGGGGGCCGGTCCCCGGCCGGCTGCGGGCGGCTCGGCCGGCAGCTCGACGGCGAAGACCGTCCGTCCCGGCACGCTCTCGACGGCGACCGTGCCGCCGTGTGCGGTCACGATGGCGCGTACGAGGGCCAGTCCGAGGCCCGTGGAACCGGCCTTCCGGGAGCGGGACGCGTCGCCGCGCGCGAACCGTTCGAAGACGGAGGGCAGCAGCTCGGCGGGGATGCCGGGCCCGTCGTCCCGCACCTCGACGCGGACGCGGCCCCCGGCCGCGCGCACCCGGACGGTGACCTCCGTGCCCGGCGGGGTGTGGGTGCGGGCGTTGGCGAGGAGGTTGGCCACGGCCTGGTGCAGCCGGTCGGTGTCGACGCGGACCAGGGCGGCTTCGTCGGGCCCCGGCAGTTCGAGCCGCCAGCGGTGGCCGGGCCCCGCGGCACGGGCGTCACCGACGGCGTCGACGACCAGCGGCGCGAGGTCACCGGTCCGGTACGCCGAGGGGCGCACGCCCCCGCCGCCCGCGAGCCCCGCCCCCTCCTCCCGCTCCGCGTCGAGCCGCGCGAGCAGCAGCAGGTCCTCGACGAGCCCGGTCATCCGCTCGGCCTCGGACTCGATCCGCCCGAGGGCGTGCCGCGTGTCGGGCCCGGCGGACTCCCGCCCGCGCCGCGTCAGTTCGGCGTAGCCGCGGATGGAGGCGAGCGGCGTACGCAGCTCATGGCTGGCGTCCGCGACGAACTGCCGCACCCGCGTCTCGCTGCGCTGACGTGCGTCGAGGGCGGAGTGGACGTGGTCGAGCATGCGGTTGAGCGCGGCGCCCACCTGGCCGACCTCGGTGTGCGGATCGGCGTAGGGGGCCCGCTCGGGCAGGGCCACCTCGCCCCGGTGCAGCGGCAGTTCGGAGACGCGGGTCGCGGTGGCGGCGATCCTGCGCAGTGGGCGGAGGGCCACCCCGACCATGGCGGCGCCCGCGAGCGAGGCGGCGGCGAGGCCCGCGGCGGTGACGCTGACCTCGACGACGATCAGCGTGCTGAGGGTGTTGGCCACCTCGGCGGTCGGAACGCCGACGACGAAGTCGCCGTTGACCCCGGCCGCGTACGTGACGCGGTACTCGCCGAGCCCGGGGACGTCGACGGTGTGCTCGTCGCCGTCCCTGGGCACGGAGGCGAGCGCGTCGGCCTGGCCGGAGTCGAGGCGCGTCGCCTCGGGCGGTTCGCCGACGCTCTCCGCCTCGGTGCTGACCAGCGCGCGCTCGATGGACCCGGCGGTCACCTCGGCGCCGATCGTGCCGATCTCCTGCGGCCCGCGCGAGACGAACTCCAGCGGATCGCGCGCCGCCGGGGGCCCGTTGCCGCGGTGCCCCGGCAGGGCGGCGCCGTCGGGCACCTCGGCCGGCCCGGCGGCACGCGCGGCGACCTGGCCGAGGGCGCCGTCGAGCTGGTCGTACAGATGGGACTTCAGGGCGATGGTGGTGACGGTCCCGATCACCGCGCAGACGACGGCGATCAGCGCGACGGCGGAGAGCACGAGCCGCGTACGCAGGGTGCGCCGCCGGGCCGGCGCCTGTACTCGTATCCGTGGCTGTGGCTGTGCCCGTCTCACGAAGGCACGGGCACGGCGGACTTGATCAGGTACCCGGCGCCGCGCCGCGTGTGGATCATCGGCTCCCGGCCCGCGTCGATCTTCCTGCGCAGATACGAGATGTAGAGCTCGACGACGTTGGCCTGGCCCCCGAAGTCGTAGTTCCACACCCGGTCGAGGATCTGCGCCTTGCTGAGGACCCGCCGCGGATTGCGCATGAGGTAGCGCAGCAGCTCGAACTCGGTCGCCGTGAGGTGGATGGAGTCCCCGCCCCGCGTCACCTCGTGGCTGTCCTCGTCAAGGGTCAGATCGCCCACGACCAGCGTGGAGTCGCTGCGCTTGTCCGCGGCCCCGGCCCGCCGGATCAGCCCGCGCAGCCGGGCCACGACCTCCTCCAGGCTGAACGGCTTGGTGACGTAGTCGTCGCCGCCCGCCGTGAGCCCCGCGATGCGGTCCTCCACGGCGTCCTTCGCGGTCAGGAACAGCACGGGCACGTCGGGCATCTCGCGGCGCAGCCTGCCGAGGAGGGAGAGGCCGTCCATGTCCGGCAGCATCATGTCGAGCACCACGACGTCGGGCCGGAAGGCCCGCGCGGCCCGCACCGCGCCCGCCCCGTCGCCCGCGCTGCGGATCTGCCAGCCCTCGTAGCGCAGGGCCATGGACAACAGCTCGGTGAGCGACACCTCGTCGTCCACCACGAGTACGCGGACGGGGCTCCCGTCCGGCCTGAGCAGTGCGGAGTGCGCCTGGGGCGAGATCGTGGTCATACCCCACACCTTCGGAGCCGCCCGTGAGAGCACTCTTGCGTGAACCTGTGAATTCCCTGAGAAAGGCGGGAGACAGGCGGGGCCGCCCCCGGGGGGCCGGCATCCGCCGGTAGCGGAGGGATGCCGTACGCTCCAGGCCCCCACGTCAGGCGGACGGCGACGCCCCGCGTCAGAACAGCCCCACCTGCTCCGCGCCGCCCGCGGCCCCGCCTCCGTCACCCCCGACGGCCACCACGGGCACCACGGGCACGGTCACGCCGTCCGCCGCGTCCGCCCTGACCAGCTCCCACCCCACGAGCACCCGCGTATCGACCACCAGGAGTGTGGACTCACCCGCCCCGCCCGGCACCGCCAGGTGGAGGTCCGGCCCGGCGGCGGCCACGAGGCGTCCCCCGACGCTCCCGCCGGCGACCAGCTCCCGCACCACACCCGTGGCTTCGCCTGCCGGTGCCGCGAGGCCGAAGGCCGGGGCGTGGTCGACGGCCGCGAAGCCGATGCGCCGCAGCGACTCGGCCCAGCCGTCCAGGGCCACGGCCCGCCCGTACAGCTCCTCCAACTCCCGCGCCCGCTCACCCCACTCGGGCAGGGCCGCCCGTACCGCCCGCTTGCGTGCGTACGGCACCCGGTCCGGCACCCCCAGCGCCGCCCGCAGCAGCTCCTCCGTGCGCCGGGCCGCCATCAGCGGTCCCCGCCCGAGCCAGCAGAACGCCACGGCCCCCTGTTCGAGCAGCCGCGCGGAACCCCGTTCCTCGGCGGTGATGCCGGCCTTGACCATCCCCGGCCCGAACCACGCCAGGTAGACCCGGTACGTCCGCGGATCATCGGGCACCCCGTCCGCGGCCACGGAGAACGCCCTGTCGAGCCGTGCGCACTCCGGGCACCGCGCCTGCGTGGCCCGCCCCGGCACCACGGCCCGCAGCGGACAGGCGTTCCCCCGCGCCCCCACGCACCACCGCTCACCGACGGCCCGGAACCCGACCGCCTGCCCGTACGCGAGGGAACTCACCCGACCACCCGCCCACCGCAACACGGGCCGCCCCTCCGGCCACCCGAGCCCCGCACAACGCCACTCCAACGCGGCACTCCTTCCACCGGCCGGACGACTCATCCTCCGGCCCCCGGCGGGTCAGTTCTTCCTCAGTGACCCGGAATCGCTCCGGCTTCCACATCGGGACCGTGGTCCCCCCACGTTATGCGGGCTCGGAGAGGACGGGGTCTACGTCTGCCTCCGGCCCGCCCAGAGCGCGCAACCCCCGCCCCGCCGCCGGCGAGAGCGTCAAGGCAGGAGACCGGACCGCTCCTCAGCCTGGACAGGGTCTGCGGGACTGGTTCTGCGATGCTGGAGGCCCATCGAGAGGGGCCGCAACGATGCAGTGGAAGATCCATGGGGAACGTCCGATCTACGAGAACGCCTGGGTCAACGTGTGGCTCACCGACATCGAGACCCCGGACGGGAACCGCTGGGAGCACCACGTCGTCAAGCTCCGCCACCTGGCCGTGGCGGCCGTGATCAACGATCGGCGCGAGGTTCTCATGATGTGGCGCCACCGCTTCATCACGGATGCCTGGGCCTGGGAGCTGCCCATGGGCCTGGTCGAGCTGGGCGAGACCCCCGCCGAAGCGGCCACGCGTGAGGTGCTGGAGGAGACCGGCTGGCGCCCCGGCCCGGTCAAACCGCTCATCTACGCCGAGCCGGCCAACGGCATCACCGATTCCCAGCACCACGTCTTCCGGGCCGATGGGGCGACGTATGAAGGGCCACCGACCGAGAAGAACGAGTCGGACCGGGTCGAGTGGATTCCGCTGGCCGACGTGCGGGGCATGATCGACCGGCGCGAGATCGTCAGCAGCGGCTCCCTCGTCGGGTTGCTCTACGTCCTCATGGACGAGACGATCCGCTGATCTGGCGGGGCATCGCTTCCCCGGAGCCGGGACCGGAACGCCACTGCGGCCGGTTCGCGGCGAAAGGGCTCCAGTTGCTCGTAGAACTCGCGGAAGTGGCCGGCGACCCGTTGCGAGCTGATGGCCGCCGCCGGGACCAGGGCATCCATGGCCGTGTGGCACGCCTCCTCAAGCTTGCCGCAATCGAGTTGGGTACGGGCGAGCCAGCAGGCGTGGAAGGCGCGGCCCCGGTGGTTCGTCCGGTGCTCTCGGCGCAGGGCGTCCGCGATCAAAGGTTCGGCAAGGACAGCTTCACCCAGGCGCCCGTACGCGATGCCTGTGTCCGCGACCAGCTTCGGCTCGTCGAAGTACGCCACCCATGCGGGGTCCGGATCGTCGGTGCTGATCCGTCCGAAGTGAGTGTGGGCTTCCGCGATCGCGGTATGGGTGGCGCTGTGGTTCGCGAGGGTGGCGTGGGCGAATGCCTCGCGCATCGCGAGCATGGCCAGGACGCGCGACGTCGTCCCTGCTGCGGCCCTGGCCTGGTCCTGAGCTGCCGCCACGAGAGCGAGTGCGTCCCCCGGCCTGTCCTGGTAGGTGGCCTGAAGGCTCATGCAGGCGAGTACGTTGGCCATGAACTGGTGGTCGTCGACCGCCTTGGCCAGGCCGAGGGCTTCGGTGAAATAGGCCCGTGCCTGGTGATACTGGCGGGCGTCGAAGTATGTCCAGCCGGTGAGACGGGCCAGCTCGGCAGCGATGCTGTGCAGGCCGTCTCGCATGGATGAGGAGCGTTCCTCCTTGAGGAGGCCGACGACGTAGCGAAGCTGTCCGACGACCGCCGGCCGCAAGGTCTCGCCGCCGTGTTCGTCGTCCCGGCGCCAGTAGTCCGTGATCAACGAGTGCAGCGCGTTCAGCGTCGACGAGTTGAGTTCACTTTCGGCTGCCAGGGCGAGAATGCTGTCCACGTCCCTTCCCGACAGGCCCGCGGCCGGCCGGGGGCCGGCGGGCGATGCCGCTTCGGTGGGCTCTTGTGGTGGCACGGTCAGGTTCTGCGGTGTCTCCCAACTTCGACGGGCCAAGCCGAGCATGTGTCCGGGAATGCACAGACCGTCCGCGATGCGTTCGATCACGTCCATGTGCAGCAGTTGCCGCCGTCCGTCGATCACCTCGCCGACACGGCTCGGGGTCAGGTCACAGCGTCGCGCGATCATCGACGGGTAGATGCCTGCTCTCGCCTTGACCAGCTGAAAGACGCGGCCGAAGTCCCTGGCTCGGCATGCCTCGATCATCACTGGATCCGCGAGCAGGCCGACGGGAAGTTCCTTCGAGCGGGATGGCTCGGGCATCGGCATGCTCCGGTACGAAGACTACGGATCGCTGCTCATTGTCGACCGTGGGTGATGTTATCCAAGTTGGGTATTCCGCTTGGCCTTTCTGGCCTACCTCCCGGATCGCGATGCTCCTACTCATGGCGAACGGACAGGACGACGTACGGATGACGCTGCGGGTCTCGCGCGACTCCGGCCGGACGTGGGGGCCTCTCACGGAGGTGCATGTGGGCAGAGATCCGGCGCTCCCGGACAGCTCCGGCCGCTTCCCGCCGTGTGCCTGTCGCCGATGTGCGGAGCGGAACTCCGCCGAATCCTTCTGGACGGTGTTGTGATGCGGTGCGTTCACTGGCGCCGGGTGCCCCTGGACCTGGCGCGGGAAGCGCGGGAGAAGCCGGCCGTTGATCACGTCGACCCAGCGGTGCAGTGTCAGTTGTCCGCACACGGCGACAGTGACCACTTCGGCCTGCTCAGCGACGCCGGCGCGTACGGGACCGCACTGTGGCTCCGTTGGGGCGGGACGAACGAGGCGGAGCTCGACGTACTGCCGGACTGCCCGGTGGCCGCCCAGGGACCCGACGGTGAGGGCTGCTGTCTGTTCGCCGACCACGCCGAGCAGCACACCTGGGAAGACACCCCGGAGGAGGACCCGTACACCAGTTCCGCCGGTCCGGCTCCTTGACGACGGCACGACCGGTGCCCGCGTAACCGTCTGAATCGCCCCGGCATCCGGTTGGCGTCACCCACTGCCGTCAGGACATACGCCAGAGGCCCCGTGGATTCCTCCACGGGGCCTCTGGCGTGCTGTGCACTCGGCAGGATTCGAACCTGCAACCTTCTGATCCGTAGTCAGATGCTCTATCCGTTAAGCTACGAGTGCTTGGTTTTTCTTTTGTTCTTGTCTCCGCTTCCCGGCCCTTCGGCCCGTTCCCCGGCGACAGGAAGAACATTACATGACTGCCGCCGCCATGTGAAATCCATTGGGCAGACCCCTTGTGAGCTGCGGAAACACCGTCCAGCGAGGTCTGCGAGGTCCGCGGGGCCCATGACGCGCCGAAGCCCCGGTCCAGGAGGACCGGGGCTTCGGGCTTGCTGCGGAGGCGGAGGGATTTGAACCCTCGATGGGCTTTAAGGCCCAAACCGCATTAGCAGTGCGGCGCCATAGACCGGACTAGGCGACGCCTCCAGCTTGCACACCACCACGAGCGCGGGGGTGCGTGCAGATGATGACACAGCCAGGCGGCGTGTCACCAATCGCGGCTTCCACGGTACTAGGAGCGCGCCCCGCAGAGCAAAGCACTTCGCCCCACCCGCAACGTCCCGTGGCGCACGGCGTTAGAGGCGGTAGAGCCACCCGTTTACGTTCCGCCGATCCCGTGGGAGCCCCCATGCTGCGCCGTTTCCTCCTCACCGCCGCCGCCTCCGCCGCCGCGCTGTCCGCCGTGCCCTCCGCCGCGCAGGCGGCCTCCGTCCCGGTGGCCCCGACCGACCGGCTCACCATCACCGTCGCCGGCTCGGGGCACGCCGACGGTACGTACGTACTGGACTGCCACCGCACGGGCGGCACCCACCCCCAGGCGAAGAAGGCGTGCGCGCGTCTCGACGCGGTCACGGTCTACGGGAAGGACCCGTTCGCCAAGACGCCGCCCGGCACGATGTGCACCATGCAGTACGGCGGGCCCGCCACCGCGCGCGTGACGGGCACCTGGCAGGGGCGGCCCGTCAACGCCACGTACGACCGCGGCGACGGCTGCGAGATCTCCCGCTGGAACCACCTCGTCCCCGTCCTTCCCGACGTCTCCGCGCGGGCGTGACCGGAAGGGCGTGACAGGAAGGGCGCGGCGGCGGGGCGGCCGCCCGTCGTGCGGGGCGGCCGGGTGGCCGCGTACGAGCGCGGCCGAGGCCCCCGCCGTGACCTGGAGCTACGGAAAACTCACACGTTCTGCGTGCGACCTCCCTCTCATCCGGCGTCGCGCCCACAACCACTCCCCGTAGACTCCCTCCCGTGACACGCCACGGGCCGAGGGGCAAGATGGCCTGAGCGAGTCGGCAAGCAGCGGTAACCAGGGAGGAAGCGTCGTCGTGAGCAGCAGGCCATCCCGAGGCGCTGCTCGCCTCGCAGCCATACTCGACGCGCTCCCGGACGCCCTGGTGCTCGTCAACGCCAACGGCACCGTGGTGAACGCCAACGCGATCGCCCTGGAGGCGTTCGAGGCACCGGGCACGGCCCTGGTGGGGCGCGGACTGCTCGATCTGCTGCCGCAGTTCGACTCCCGGCTCATCCCCGGGTCCATGCGGCGCCCCGACACCATCGACGACCGCGGCAGGACCAAGCCCACCCGGATGATCGCGCGCCGCACCGACGGCGGCGAGTTCCCCGTCGAGGTGACCAGCTCCCCGCTTGAGGACGGCAGGGACGCGTACGACCAGTACGGGTACACCGGCGACGAACTGCTGATGCTCGTCGTACGGGACCTTTCGGGCACCGTGGACACCGAGGCCGAGCTGGCGCGTTCGCAGCGGCAGACCGAGATGATCCTGCGGGCCGCGGCCGAGGGCGTCGTCGGCACGGACACCGAGGGACGCGTCGTCCTGGTCAACCCGGCCGCCGCCCAGATCCTCGGCTTCCGGGCGAGCGACCTCGGCGGGCGGGAACTGCACCCGCTGGTCCTGCACTCGCGTGCCGACGGCGAGCCCTTCCCCTACGACGAGTCCCCGCTCGCCGACACGCTCCGCTCCGGGCGCAAGCACCGGGTGCGCGGGCAGGTCCTGTGGTCCAAGAGCGGCGCCAAGGTGCCCGTCGACCTCACGACGTCGCCCGTGCGCGACGGGGACCAACTGGTCGGCGCGGTGATGACGTTCACCGACCGCAGGCCCTACGACGAGCTGAACGAGAAGTACGAGGCCGCCCTCGCACGGCACGCGGAGGAGCTGGCTGCCGCCGCCGAGGAGCGCGCCGCCGAGATCAAGGCGGCCGAGGAGCAGCGGGCCGAGGAACTCGCCGCCGAGAAGGAGCGGTACGCGGCGCTCGCCGAGCGCGAGAAGGACCGCTTCGAGGAGCTGGCCGAGCGCGAGAAGGCGCGGTACGAGGCGCTGGCCGCGCGGCACGAGCAGCTGCTCGCGGTCCTCGGCTCCTCGCTGCGCGGGCCCCTGGACGAACTGCGCGGGGAGCTCGCCGCCCTCGCGTCGGACGACGCGGGTCAGCTCTGGCCCGAGGCCAACCAGGTCCTGCACCACCTGTCCGCCGGGTACGCCCGGATGACCACGCTCGTCGACAACGTCCTCGGCTTCCAGCGCCTGGACGCGGGGGACGAGCGGCTGTCCCGTACGCCGGTCATGCTCGACGCGGTCGTCGCCGCCGGTGTGGAGGGCGCGGTCGAGCTGATCGGGCCCGGGCGCGCGCAGTTCGCGGTGCACGCGCCGCCGATCGAGGTCTCGGTCGACGCGGGGCGGCTCGCCACGGCCGTGGCGCACCTCGTCGCGGACGTGGCCGGGATCGACGCCACCGGCAACACGCGCGCGGGTCTCGGCGCGGGTACGGCGGCCGGCGGTTACGTGGACTCGACCATCGTCGTGGCCGCGGCGCAGCGGGGCGAGGTCGTCCGCATCGAGGTGCGGGGGCCGTACGCCGGTGGCGATCCGGTGCACGAGCCGATCGTGCGGGGCATCGTGCGGGCGCACGGAGGCGTGCTCCAGACCCACGAGGTGCCGGGGACGAGCGGCAGTGCGTACGTACTCGAAGTGCCGATCGGGGCGGGTTCCGCGGAGAGCGGTGTCCCCGGGACGCCCTCTGCGGAGAGTGGCGCCCCGAAGGGCGGCTCTACGGAGACGCCGGTTCCCTCGGCGGGAGCGGCGGCGCCCGGCGGCGCGGTCGCCGTGCCCGAGCAGGCCACGGGCGGCGGGCGCCGGCGCGCCCGGCGTCCCTCCGTGGACTCGTTCCTGGAGAGCGGTGCCGCGGCGGAGGCCCCCGGTGGTCCCGAGGCCGGGGCGCCCGCCGCGCCGACCGGTACGGGACGGCGCAGGGGCCGGCGTGCCGCGGAGGCCGCTCCCGACACGCTCGGCGGCTCGGTCACGACCGCTCCGGGGGCAGGGACCGCCGGGACCGCCAGGATCGGCGCGCAGGCGCAGGCTCCGGAGACGTCCGGCGGAGCCGCCGGGGCGACGGGCGGCGCTACCCAGGGCGGCGCTTCGGGCGGGACCGGGCGGCGACGCGGGCGGCCGAGTGCCGCCGAGACACCGCAGAGCCTCCCGCAGACCGCGGAGGCTGCCGGTTCCGTGGTGACCGCGGCCGAGCATGCCGCCGGGTCCGCCGCGCTGGGTCAGACGGTGCCGCCGCAGGGCGTGCCGGTGCCCGCGGGCGGTACGGGACGCCGCGCACGGCGGGGCGGTGAGCAGCACGCGCTGCCCGCGCTGGCCTCCGGCCCCGCGGAGTCCTCCGGCAACCCCGGCGGCGAACTCGCCGCGGTGGAGGCCGGGCACGGCGACGCCGCGCGGCCCACCGGGCGCCGGGCGCGGCGCGCGCTGGCCGCAGCCAAGGAGCGTGCCGCCGCCGAGGAGGCGAACAGCGGGCGCGTCTTCGCCCTGCCGCCCGCCACGGCCGACCGCGCGCCGGGCCAGGAGCTGGGCGGCCAGGAGCTGGGCGGCCAGGAGCTGGGCGGCCAGGAAGTCGGTGCCCAGGGGCTGGGTGGCCAGGAGCCGGGCGGTCGGACGCCGGGCGGTCGGACGCCGGGCGGTGAGGGAAGCGCGGGCCACGCGGGCGTGGCCGGGCCTGGGGCCCCACAGGCGGGCGTGGGCCACGCCGTGGTGAACCAAGGCGCCGTCGCCGTGAGCCAGGCCGCTCCCCAGCAGGGCACCGGGACGCCGGATGCCGGAACTCAGGGTGCCGGTACGCGGGGCGGTGCCCCCCGGCCCGGCGCCGGCACTCTCGGCCACGCCGTGCTGAACCAGGCGGCGGCCGGCCGTGCCGCCGTCGGCGAGGCTCCGCTGCCCGGCGGGTTCGTGGGCGCCGGAGTGCCTGGTTCCGCGCCGTATCCGGGCGCCCCGGGTGACGGCACCGGACAGCACACCGCCGCGCCGCACGTCCCCGACGACGACCACACCCCGCCGCAGCCGCACCCCGCGCAGGCTCCAACGGGGCGCCGACGCTCCCCGCAGACGCCTCAGGTTCCGGGGGCCGCCCCGGGCAACGGCAACGCTCCGGGCACCACTCCGGGCAACGGCACCACTCCGGGCAACGCCCCGGGCGGCGTTCCTCCGCGGCAGGCGCACCCTCAGCCTCCGGCTGCCCCCGGCGGCCCGACCGGCCCTGCGGCCACGGGCAGCCCCGCGGCACCGCCGGCCCCGAACGCACCGCCGGCCCCGAGCGCACCGCCGGCCCCGGCCGCCCCCGGCCCGCTCCCCGAGCCGCAGCCGTGGCCCGAGGGCGGCACCCCGGCGGCCGGTGTTCCGGCGGCGCAGGGCGACCCGCACTCCACGGGCACACCGGCGCACGGCGTTCCGACGTCCACGCCCAGGGGCGCCACACTTCCGCCGGAGCGCGGTACGCAGGCGCGCGCCGCCCAGCCGCTGCCCGCCGAGGCCGCGCCGGTCGACCCCAACTCGACGCAGGGGCGCGCGTTCAGCGTGCGCACGCTCGGGCAGGGCGTGCCGTTCGGCCAGCAGATCGCCGAGCAGCCGCGCGGACCGCAGGACGAGGCGGCGCCGCCCGCGCAGGACCGCCGCCCGACGCAGCCCCCGCGCGTCCCGCAGGCTCCGCAGCCCCCGCTGCCCCCCGAGGCGGCGCCCGCGCCGCCGCAGGCTCCGAGCGGTTCGGGGCGCCGGCGCAGGCTGGGCACGCCCCCGGACCCCGCGGCCGAGGAGCGCGCCGAGCCTTCGGCGCGCCCGCACCACCCGCAGCCCCACGCTTCCGGCCCCGCGCTGCCCCAGTCCCGTATCGCCACCGTGACGGAGGGCGCCGGGCGTTCGTACGCGATCGGCGCCCCCGACGAGGACGCCGACGAGGGCCCCGAGCCGCTGGACGGCCCCGGTGGCGCGGTCGAGATCTCCAACAGGCCCCAGCCGCGGCCGATGGACGACGAGCTGCCGCCCGAGCCGCTGGACAATCCCCGCCGCCTCCTGGTGTGGCCCGCGCCCGACGTCACCACCCAGCAGGCGCTCAGCGACCGGGGCTACCGTCCCGTGATCGTGCACTCGCGCGAGGAGGTCGACGCGCAGATCGCGGCGTTCCCCGCGGCCCTGTTCGTGGACCCGCTGACCGGACCGATCACGCGGACGGCGCTCCAGTCGCTGCGGCAGGCCGCCGTGGCCGCCGAGGTGCCGGTGCTCGTGACGGCGGGTCTCGGCCAGGCGACGCGGGAGGCGGCGTACGGCGCCGACCCCGCCGTACTTCTGAAGGCCCTCGCCCCGCGCGACAGCGAGCAGCATCCGCCGCGTGTCCTGCTCATCGAGGAGCACGAGGAGATCGCGCTCGCCCTGACCGCCACGCTGGAGCGGCGCGGCATGCAGGTGGCGCGGGCCCAGAGCGACGCGGACGCGGTGACGCTCGCGGCCCAGATGCGGCCGAACCTCGTGGTGATGGACCTGCACCAGGTGCGCCGCCGCAGGGCGGGGATCATCGACTGGCTGCGGGCGAACGGGCGGCTGAACCGCACGCCGCTGGTCGTCTACACCGCCGCCGTCGACGAGACGGAGCTGCCGCGGCTCGCCGCCGGTGAGACGGTGCTCTTCCTCGCGGAGCGTTCGACGAGCCCCGAGGTGCAGGGCCGCATCGTGGACCTGCTGGCGAAGATCGGCACGAACTGAGGCGAGGGGCAGGGGCCGGGGGTCGCCCCCTGCCCCTGCCCCTCCCCCTGCTGCCGGCGAAGACCGGGTCAGAGCCGCGTGACGTCCAGTTCCCCGGCGGCGTACTGCCTGCGCAGGACCTTCTTGTCGAACTTGCCGACGCTGGTCTTGGGCACGGCCGGGATGACGGCCCAGCGCTCGGGGAGCTGCCACTTGGCGACGCTGCCGGCGAGGAAGTCGCGCAGCGCGGTGTAGTCGGCGGCGGCGTCCTCCTTCAGGACGACCGTGGCGAGCGGGCGTTCACCCCACTTGTCGTCGGGGACGGCCACCACGGCGGCCTCCGCGACGTCGGGGTGGGCCATCAGGGCGTTCTCCAGCTCGACCGAGGAGATCCACTCGCCGCCCGACTTGATGACGTCCTTCGCCCGGTCGGTGAGAGTGAGGAAGCCGTCGGAACTGATCACGCCGACGTCACCGGTCTTCAGCCAGCCGTCCTCGCTGAACTTGTCGGCCGGCCGGTGGTGCTCGCCGCCCGCGCCGCCGTAGTAGGAGCCCGCGATCCAGGGACCGCGCACCTCCAGCTCACCGGCCGATACGCCGTCCCAGGGGAGGTGTTCGCCGCCGGGGCCGACCAGGCGGGCCTCGACGGAGGCGGGGAAGCGGCCCTGGGTGAGCCGGTAGCCGAACTCCTCGTCGGTGCCGACGGCGTGGGCCGGGGGCCGGGCGATCGTGCCGAGCGGTGACGTCTCCGTCATGCCCCAGGCGTGGCAGACCCGCATGCCGAGGCGGTCGAAGGCCTCCATGAGGGACGCCGGACAGGCCGAGCCGCCGATGGTGACCTGGCCGAGGGAGCTGACGTCGCGCGGCTTCGCGGTCAGCTCGGCGAGCAGGCCCTGCCAGATGGTGGGGACGGCGGCCGCGTGGGTGGGCCGCACGGTCTCGATCATCTCGGCCAGCGGGGCGGGCTGCAGGAAGCGGTCGGGCATCAGCATGTTGACGCCGGTCATGAGGGTGGCGTGCGGCAGCCCCCAGGCGTTGACGTGGAACTGCGGGACGACGACCAGGGAGGTGTCCGCGTCGGAGAGGCCCATCGACTGGGCCATGTTGACCTGCATGGAGTGCAGGTAGATGGAGCGGTGGGAGTAGACGACGCCCTTGGGGTCGCCGGTGGTGCCCGAGGTGTAGCACATGGCGGCGGCGGCGCGTTCGTCCAGCTCGGGCCAGTCGTAGGCGGTGGGCTTGCCGGCGAGCAGTTCCTCGTACTCGTGGACCTGCGCCCGCGCGTCCGCGAGGAGGGAGCGGTCGCCCGGGCCCGAGACCACGATGTGCTCGACGCCGGGCATCCGGGGGAGCAGCGGGGCGAGGAGGCCGAGGAGGGAGCCGTTGACGATGATGACGCGGTCCGCGGCGTGGGCGACGATCCACGTGAGCTGGTCCGCGGGCAGCCGCAGGTTCAGGGTGTGCAGGACGGCGCCCATGCAGGGCACCGCGTAGTAGGCCTCGACGTGCTCGGCGTTGTTCCACATGAAAGTGGCCACCGGCTCGTCGTCGGCGACGCCGAGGTCATCGCGCAGGGCGTGGGCGAGCTGGGCGGTGCGTTCGCCGAGCTCACGGAAGCTGCGGCGCTGCGGGGCGCCGTCACCGGTCCAGGTGATGACCTGGGACGTCCCGTGCACGGTCGTACCGTGCCGAAGGATGCGGGTGATGGTCAGCGGTACGTCCTGCATCGTGCTCAGCACGGCGTCCTCCTGGGCTACATCGCCTACGCGGCAGTAGGGGCTGGGCCGATTCTGCGCGCATACCGCGCGGTATGTCACTAGGCCAGGGGATGATCGATCATCGGATCGGGCCGGAGGCGCCCGGTGCGGGGCGGCGGGGCGGGCCTGCGGCCGGACGGAACGGCCGCTTCAGCGGACCGGCGTCAGTTCCGGGTCGTCGCGGAGCTTGCCGAGGGCGCGCGACACCGCGCTCTTCACCGTGCCGACGGAGACGCCGAGCACCTCGGCGGTCTGGGCCTCGCTGAGGTCCTCGTAGTACCTGAGGACGACCATCGCCCGCTGCCGCGCGGGCAGCCTCATGATCGAGCGCCACATCGCGTCGCGGAGCGCCTGCTGCTCGGCCGGGTCACCGGCCGGCGCCGCGTCGGGCTCCGGCAGCTCGTCGCAGGCGAACTCGTCGACCTTGCGCTTGCGCCACTGCGACGTGCGCGTGTTCAGCAGGGCGCGGCGCACGTAGCCGTCGAGCGCGCGGTGGTCCTCGATCCGGTCCCACGCGACATACGTCTTGGTCAGCGCGGTCTGCAGCAGGTCCTCGGCATCGCTCGGGTTCGCGGTCAGCGAGCGGGCGGTGCGCAGCAGTACGGGCTGGCGGGCCCGTACGTAGGACGCGAACGACGGGTAGGCGAAGGACCCGGCGGCCCGTGCCGGACCCGTGCCCCGCGTCGCGGCCTTCGATGCGCTGGTGCACACGGACACCATGGATGCGGTCATGGCTCCACGCTAGAAGCGCCCCCTACTTCAGCGGATCGGCCCCAGGTCCCGAAGCGGTGTCCGCCTCAGGTTGTACGAGTGGTGCCTGCCCCACCTCCTACAGGTGGAGGAGGCGGAGCACACCCCTGAGGGTTCATCCCTGAGAGCCGCCCCGGCGCGCGGGCGCCGGGGCGGTCGCGGCCACCTACCGGAAACGCGCCACCGGGGCGTGCATCAGATTGCGGTCGATCACCAGCGTGCGCCCGCCGTGCCGCTCCTTGACGTTCCCCGCGTACTGGTGGATGCGGCGGGCGGGCCGCCACGCGTTCTCGCCGAGCGCCGGCTCCCCGTACAGGCGCGGCGGGATGCGCCAGCGCGCGAACCACATCACCGACGGCAGGTCCTTCTCGCCCGCGCGCCGGGCCATGTCCATGTGCCGCACGCCGGAGTCGGCGCTGCTGTAGAAGCCGGGCAGGTAGCCACTGGCGCGCACCGCGCGGTTCCAGGCCTGGACGAAGGAGAGCGTGGTGCGGGCGCACGCCGCCTTCTTGTACGAGTACGCCTCCATGTCCAGGTAGAGCGCGCTGCCCGCCTGGATGCCGTAGGCCTTGGCCCTCGTGACCGCGTCGCGGCCCTCGTTCTTCCCCTGGGTCCTCGGGTACCGGCCGATGGGTACCCCCTTCTTGTTCTTGGCGCCGACGCAGGGCGACTGCGAGCCCACGTACACCGGCAGGACCCGCCACCCGTTGGCGTGCACCGCGCGCATCCAGCTCCGGCTCAGGTTCGGCTGGTTCTTGCAGGCCCGTCCGCGGCCCGCGTAGTAGACCCCGATGGCACGGTATTTGGAGCTCTTCCAGCGCCGCATGGTGTCGGCGCTCGGGGCGACGCAGGTGTCGAACGCGTAGCCGCGGAAGACGGACGTCCCGGCGGGCGCGGCGGCACCGGGCTCCGGTGCCGGCGCGTCGCCACGGGTGGGGGCGGCGGAGGCGTCCGGCGCGTCGGCCCCGGGGGTGGGGGCGGCGGAGGTGCCCTGCGCGTCGCCCCCGGTGGGAGCGGCCGTGGTGCCCTGCGCGTCGCCCCCGGGCGTGGGGGCGGCCAAGCTGCCTGACGCGTCGCCCCCGGGCGTGGGGGCAGCCGAGGTGTCTGACGCGTCGCCCCCGGGGGTGGGGGCGGTCGAGGCGTCCGGCGCGTCGCCCCCGGCGGGGGCGGCCGAGGCGCCCGGCGGGACCGCGGTCATGTCGAGGGACAGTGCGGCCAGGGCCAGGGCAAGTCCAATGATCATTTTTCGGAGACGCATACGCCGAGTGAACGGCGCGGGTCCCGCCGCGGCCCGAGGACACGCGCGCGTTCAGCCGTCCGACCCCAATATCAGCCCCGATGTGGGGACGCCCGTGCCTGCCGTGACCAGCGTGCGCGCGGCACCTTGAATCTGGTTCACCGATGTGCCGCGCACCTGCCGCACGGCCTCGGCCACGCCGTTCATCCCGTGCAGGTACGCCTCGCCGAGCTGCCCGCCGTGGGTGTTGAGCGGCAGCCGCTCCTCGGCGACGAACCCCGCCGCCTCGCCGGGACCGCAGAACCCGAACTCCTCCAGCTGCATCAGGACGAACGGCGTGAAGTGGTCGTAGAGGATGCCGACGTCGATGTCGGCCGGGCCGAGCCCCGACGTGCGCCAGAGCTGGGCCGCCACGACGCCGGTCTCCGGCAGCCCGGTGAGGTCGGCACGGTGGAAGCCGGTCATCTGCTCCTGCCCCCGGCCCGCGCCCTGCGCCGCCGCCGTGATCACGGCAGGGGGGTGCGGCAGGTCGCGGGCGCGCTCGACGCTGGTCACGACGACCGCCTGGCCGCCGTCCGTCTCCTGGCAGCAGTCGAGGAGCCGCAGTGGTTCGACGATCCAGCGGGAGGCGGCGTGGTCGGCGAGGGTGATCGGCTTGCCGTGGAAGTACGCCGCCGGGTTGGTCGCCGCGTACTTCCGGTCCATCACCGCGACGGGGCCGAAGGCGTCCGGCGTGAGCCCGTACGCGTGGAGGTAGCGCTGGGCGGCCATCGCCACCCAGGAGGCCGGGGTCAGCAGGCCGAACGGCAGCACCCAGCCGAGTGCGGCGCCCTCCGCGGACGGCTCGCGCCGCTGCACCCCGGAGCCGAACCGCCGCCCCGAGCGCTCGTTGAACGCCCGGTAGCAGACCACGACTTCGGCCACGCCCGTCGCCACCGCGAGCGCCGCCTGCTGCACGGTGGCGCAGGCCGCGCCGCCGCCGTAGTGGACGCGGGAGAAGAAGGACAGCTCGCCGATGCCCGCCGCCCGGGCCACCGTGATCTCCGGGCTGGTGTCCATGGTGAAGGTGACCATGCCGTCGACGTCGGCGGGGGTGAGCCCCGCGTCGTCGAGCGCCGCCCGCACGGCCTCCACGGCGAGCTTCAGCTCGCTGCGCCCGGAGTCCTTGGAGAACTCCGTCGCCCCGATGCCGACGATCGCCGCCCGGCCGCCGAGGCTGTCGCGCGTACGGACACTCATACGGTGCCTCCCGCCGGGACGGTCACGGGTCCGCTCGCCGGGACGGTCACGGTCACGGTGCCGGTGACGTGTCTGCCGATGCCGTTGGCCCCGACGACCCCGACCGTGGCGGTCTCCCCCTCGGGCGAGGCGTCGACCCGCTCGACGGTGCCGGTCAGGACCATGGTGTCGCCGGGATGGTTGGGCGCGCCGAGCCGTATCGCCACCTTGCGGAGGATGGCCGTGGGGCCGAAGTGGTCGGTGATGTAGCGGCCGACGAGGCCGTTGGTCGTCAGGATGTTCATGAAGATGTCGGGCGAGCCCTTCGCCCGCGCCAGCTCCGCGTCGTGGTGCACGTCCTGGTAGTCACGGGAGGCGATGGCCCCGGCCACGATCAGGGTGCGGGTGATCGGCACCTCAAGCGGAGGCAGCACCTCACCTGGCCTCATGCGGTTCTCCCTCGCCACGCGGTCCTCCCTGGACACGGGGTCCTGCCCGGTCACGGGGTCCTGCCTCGGCACGCGGCTCTTCCTCGGCCGAGGCGCGGAACACCGGCAGTTCGAGTTCCTCGTCCACCCGCTGGAACTCCAGCCGCACCGGCATGCCGATGCGCACCTCGTCGTACGGCACCCCGACGACGTTGCTGACGATCCGCACGCCCTCCGCCAGCTCGACAAGTCCCACCGCGTAGGGGGGATCGAAGGCCGGGAAGGGCGGATGGTGCATCACGACGTACGAGTGGACCGTGCCCTCGCCGCTCGCCTCGACGGTGTCCCACTCGGCGGAGCCGCACGTGTTGCACCCCGGCAGCCAGGGGAAACGTGGCGTGCCACAGCCACCGCAGCGCTGGATCAGCAGCCGGTGGGCGGCGACGCCCTCCCAGAACCCCGCGTTGTCGCGGTTGATCACCGGCCGGGGGCGTCTGGCCGCCGGCTCACGGCGCCCGGCGGGGGCGTACTTGAGGATGCGGAAGCGGTGCGTTCCCGCGAGTGCGCCGTCCGCCCTGACATCCATCCGCGTGGTGACGAAGTGGCCCGTGCCGAGCCTGGTCGTCTTGCGCTCGGACACCGACTCGATCACCGCGTCGAAGGTGATCAGGTCACCGGGGCGCAGCGCCCGTACGTACTCCTGCTCGCAGTCCGTGGCGACGACCGAGGTGCAGCCCGCCCCGTCGAGCAGGGCCAGCAGCGCGTCGTACGCGTCCGAGCGCCCCCCGTGCCCGGAGAGCCCGCCCATCGTCCACGCCTGCAGCATCGTCGGCGGCGCCACCTGGTCCGGGCCCGCGTACGCCGGGTTGGCGTCGCCCATGGCCTCGCACCAGTGCCTGATCATCGGCCCGTTGACCGGGTCCTTGCCACGCCCCGCCACGGCGGCGGGCCGCCCCTCGAACGCCTTCAGCTCCGCGTACGGAATCCCCTCGTCCACCGCGCTCCGAGCCACCGTGCCCCGAGCCACCGTGCCCGAGACGCCCGTGCCGGAGGCGCCCGTGCCGGAGGCGCCCGTGCCGGAGACACCCGTGCCGGAGGCGCCTGTGCCCGCGGCGCCCGTGCCGGAGACACCCGCGCCCGAGGCGCCCGTACCCGAGGCTGCCGTACCCGAGGCTGCCGTGCCCCGCGCACCCTCCGCCGCCCCCTCTCCGCCGCTCACGCAACCCCCTCCGCGTCCCGCCGCTCACCCACCACCGCGCCCACGGCTCCCGGTTTCTGACTGTCCGTCAGGTGGCGTACCGGTGTCAAGACGTAGCGCGCGCCCCGGCGCCCGCGCCCCGGCCTCCCTCCTCGAACCCTCTCCTCGAACCCCCTCCTCGCCCCCCACACGCGACTGTGCGGCGGCGCCGAAGCGCCGCCGCACAGAACCCCTTGCCCCACACCCCTGGAGGTGCTGGCCTCACCGACCCCGCGGAGCCGTCCCGAGCGGCTCCGCGGGGTGCCGGGTCACCAGAGCTCGGCGAAGTTGACGGTGACGTTGTCGTTGGTCTGGTAGATCGGGGTCCATGCCGAGCCGTTCACCTGGGCGTTGTTGTTCTGGTTCGAGGCACCGTTGCCGACGGCCTGCTGCTGCGTGGTGGCCGAGTTGCCGTGGTTGTCGTCCCCGACGCCGCTGCCGACGACGGTCGCCACACCGGCGTTCGACCCGTTGCCCGCGATGGCGCCGTTGTCGGCCGCCGCGACGCCCGTGAAGAGGGCGGCGGCCAGGGGCAGGGCCGCGGCGGCGGCGATGACGCGGGCGGTACGGATGCTTGCCATGTCTCAATCCTCCGGAACAGGCGGTACGCACCGGCGAAGAGCCGGGGGCACCGAGAAGTACGGCTGGGCCGAGGCGGGCCGGCCGCCCCGCCTCAAGGTGCCGGGCGGTCGGCCGACCGCCCTGAGGTGCTGCGCGGCGGCCGGCCGGCCGCCTTGCGGTACTGCACGACGTCGCGGCATCAGAGTTGCCCACCGCCTCGCGGTGAACCACCCCGGAACCATGGAATCCCCCTCAAGCGTGAGGGGCCGCCGATAAACACCCGAGGCGCACGTCGGGGCGCGAACCTGGCCCAAAACCCCCGCTCGCGCGCGGGCGCCATTCGCCCTGGCCCGGGCGTCCCAAGAGGCGAAGCGTTACCGCGGCCATGCGCGGGAGGGGCTCGATCTGGCGCGTGGGGCGCACTCGCCCGGCCCTCCGGCCAGCGCCCCTCTTCCCTTCTTCGAACGTACGTACGAAACTCGACGCATGGCCATCAGCGACCGCCATGCCGCCGCCCTCGCGCTCGCGCACGCCCTGTCCGCCGCCGAGCGCGGGCTCGCGGTGATCCCGCTCTCCCGCACGAAACTGCCGGCGGTGCGCTCACCGCACGCCCCACCACCGGCGCCGCCAATGCCTCCGCCCCCGTCCCCGTCCCCGTCCGAGCGTGCATCCGCGTCCGCCTCCGCGCCCGAGCCCGCGTCCGAGCCCGCGCGTGCGTTCTCGCCGGCGCCTGCGCCCGGGGCCGTGCCCGGTTCCCGCCGCTGTCACGGGGAATGCGGCCGTCCGGGACACGGGGTGTACGACGCGACGACCGACCCGCGGCGCATCCGCGAGCTGTTCGCCGCCGCCCCCAGGGCCACCGGGTACGGCATCGCCTGCGGGCTGCCCCCGCACCATCTGATCGGCATCGACCTGGACACCAAGTCGGGCACCGACTCCTCCGCCGCCCTGCGGGAACTCGCGCTGCGGCACCTCTTCACGATCCCGGAGACCGTGGTCGTCACCACCCCGAGCGGCGGCCGCCACATCTGGCTGGCCGGGCCGCCGGGCACCGTGGTGCCCAACTCCGCGGGGCGGCTGGCTCCCGGCATCGACATCCGGGGCGCCAGCGGCTACCTCGTGGGCCCCGGCTCCCACACCGAACACGGCGTCTACGGCACCGTCCCCGGCACCGCCCACCTGGCTCCCGCGCCCTGCCCGCCGGCCCTGCTGCGTCTGCTCACCCCGCCCCCGCGACCGCCGCACCCCGCGAAGCCCCGCGCGCACGGGACCGGCGAGGCGCAACAAGGCCAAGGGCTCGTCCAGTTCGTCCTCGCGGCGCACGAGGGCCAGCGCAACACCCGCCTCTTCTGGGCCGCGTGCCGTGCCTACGAGAACGGCATCGGCGGGGCCCTGGCGCCTCAACTGGTGGCCGCGGCCCTCCGCGTCGGCCTCACGGAACGCGAGGCCCGCTCGACGATCGCGTCGGCGGCGCGGCTGACGGAGCGACCGACCGGGCAGCCGCCAGGACAACCAACAGGAGAACCAACAGGAGAACCGACAGGGCAACCCGACGAGTAAAGGGAGCATAAGGTTCCAGTTACCTTTCTCTCCCCTTCTCCCCCCTTTGTGCGGCCGGGACGGCCCCGGCCCGATGTCATGATCTTTCCGATCACGTCATCAGCGGCCCTGACCAGGCCACGCGGTGATGAACGCTTCACGAGGAGGGGAACTTCGTGACCACCTGCACCCTGACCAAGGCATCGTCCGCCCGTATCGCGGGCCTGACCGCCGCCGCGCTCCTGGCCTGCACCGTCCCGGCCGTCGCGGCCACCGACGCCACCGCCGCGGGCACACTCGCCGTGGAAGCGGACGCACTCGCCGTAGAAAAGGCCACCGATACCGACAGCCTCTCCATCCCGCGCACCCGCGCCGATGGCACGCTGATCGCCGAAGCGGGGGGATCGCGGGTGGAACTCCCCGCGATGGGCTCCGGCACGTTCACGGTGACCGACGCGACCGGCAAGCAGCTCCGTGTGGGCCTGCCAGGCTCCTCGGCGGCGACCGCGCGGGTCACGCCGAATGGCACCGTCGTCTACTCCCGGCCCGCCGACTCCGTGGACGTCGCCGCCCAGGTCGGCAAGGACGGCAGCGCGAGCGCCCTGATCACCATGAAGGACGCGGCGGCGCCCAAGGAGTACCGCTTCGCCCTCGATCTGCCCGGCGGCGCGCGGGCCGTCCCGGACGAGGACGGCGGCGTCCTGGTCCTCGACGGCTCCGACGAACTGGTCGGCACCTTCCAGGCACCGTGGGCCAAGGACGCCACCGGCAAGCCGGTCCCCACGTCGTACCGGATCGAGGGCGGCGAACTCGTCCAGGGCGTCCACACCGACGCGTCGACCGCCTACCCCGTCGTCGCCGACCCCAAGTGGTGGGACAAGACCAAGGAGATCGCGGGCGGCATGGTCAGCGACACCTGGAACTCCATGAAGTGCGGAGGCGCCCTGGCCGCCGCCTTCCACCCGGGCACCGCGAGCTACAAGGCGATCAAGGCCGCGGGCGGCGTCAAGAAGCTCCTCGCCGTCCTCTCGGGCGTCAACTCCAAGCGGGGCGCGGCCTCGGCCCTCGGCAGCGGCTTCACCACGCTGTTCGGCGTGAAGAGCATCAAGAAGGCGTGCTTCGACGACCTGAAGTAACCGGCCGGTCACCGCGCCCGCACGGGTGAAAAACGATCCCATTCCTTCGCCGTTCACCCGTTTGCCCTAATGACCCCGATGGCCCGGCAGCCCCGGTACAGCGCCCCGACCGCGCTTCGGACGGGCCTCTCGCACCTCCCGGAGTTGCGCGGCCATCGGGCATCACGCGCCATGGGGTGCAGGACCCCGTCCGTGGGTCATGCAAGGAGGAACCATGCAGCGCACGACTATCGGTGCTCTCCTGACCGCCGTTCTCCTCGCGGGGCCCGCCGCGGCCACCGCGGAAGCGCAGACACCGGTCGCGCCCGGGACGGCCACCGTGCAGGCCGCCGCCCTGCCGCAGGCGCAGGACGACGACAACAAGGACGATGACGACGGCGGCGGCTGGGGCCTCTGGGGTCTCGCCGGCCTCCTGGGTCTGCTCGGCCTCATCCCGCGCCGCAACAAGACGCACGACACGGGCCACCGCGGCACGGGCGGCGCACACACCACCGACCGCCTGTGAGCCGGACGTCCGCCGGCACCGCTCGACAGGCCCCCGACCGAAGCACCTGGCCGGGGGCCTCCCCCTGCCACGCCTCTCCCTGACACGGCTCCCCGTCAACTCCCGCAGGGGTACGGGGCGTCCGCGCAGGTACGTTGTCCGGCATGGCCACCCAGATCATCACCCTGGTCGGCGTCCTCATCGGCGCCCTGACGTCCTACTTCGCGACAGCCATGGCCGAGCGGACGAAGCTGCGGCACGTGATGGCCACCCGGTGGGACGAGCGGAAGCTCGACACCTACATCGAGTACGTGTCCTGCATCAAGGAGATCCAGCGCGCCGCCATGGACGCCGGGCGGGCCCGGGACCAGGGTGCCGATCCCGCTGACGCGCTGACCGAGATGGAGGGCAACGAGAAGAAGAGGTCGATCCTCTTCGAGACCCTCGTCCTGCTGAGCGACGACAAGGCCGCGACCGCCGCCCACACGGTGAACCAGCGGACCTGGGAACTCCTCCGGGCGGCCCGGCTCCCGTCGAGCGGCATCACCGAACTCCGCCCGATCCCCCTGGTACAGGCCCTGAACGACCTGCACGAAGCGGCCCGCTCGGACCTGACGATATCCGCCAACACCCCCGCACCCCGCTGACACCCGCCCCACGAAACCACTCCACCAACCGGAACAACTCTCCCGGCGGGTAGCGGACACGACGACGGCCCCCGACCGTCACACCTGGTCAGGGGCCGTCAATCACCGCGGTGGGTGTGGGATTTGAACCCACGGTGACTCGCGCCACGACGGTTTTCAAGACCGTTCCCTTAGGCCGCTCGGGCAACCCACCTCGGCCCCGTCCCACCTGGGGCGGAGCGGCTACAGCCTACCGGCCTTCGGCTTCGCTCGGGGGCCGTGGTCCGCACGGGGGCCACTGACCCCCTCGACTCCGCCCGTTCGCGGGCCATCGCGGGCCCGGATGGGGAAGGATGGGCGCAGAAGATCTCCGGTATGTCCGCGCCGGTGTCCGCGAGGGCGTACCGGCAGGCGGAGAGCCGGCCGGAAGGCGCCAGCCATGGAGCAAGACGTCAGGTCCCGCCTGCGGGTGATCCGCCATGCCCCGGCGGACCGTTCCGTGGTGCTGATATGCCTCTCCGGAGAGCTGGACGTGGACACCACACCCCTGCTGCGCGAGGCGGTCGTGAAGGTGGCCATGCGTCCGCGCGGGCAACGGCGGCTGGTCCTGGACCTGTCCGCCCTCACCCGCTGCGACAACGCCGGCCTGTTCACGCTGCTGGGGATCTGCCAGGCGCTGGACGCCGTCGGCATCAGGGTCGCCATCGCCTGGACCGGGTCCATCGCCGACGCGGCCATCGAGAGAGCGGGGCTGCGGGACCGGTTGCCGCTGCGCCTGGCCTGAGGCAGCGGCTCAGCTGTCGCCCTTGCGCTGGCCCAGGGTGACGTCGACCGTGTGCTCCTTGCCGCCGCGCTCGTACGTGATCTTGACGGTGTCGCCCGGCTTGTGGGTCCAGATCTGGCCGATCAGGGTCGGGCCGCTGTCGATGACCGTGTCGTCCAGCTTAGTGATGACGTCGCCGGGCTTCAGCCCCGCCTTGTCCGCCGGGCCGTTCGGGGTGACCGCCTCCGAACCGCTCGCGCCCTCCTGGGAGATGGTCGCGCCGTTCGCGCCCTCCTGCTGGAGCGAGACCGAGGCGCCGATCACCGGGTAGACGGGCCGGCCGGTCTTGATGAGCTGCTGGGCGACGTTCTTCGCCTGGTTGACCGGGATCGCGAAGCCGAGGCCGATGGAGCCGGACTGGCCGGTGCCGCCGAGGCCGCCGCCGCTGTCGGCGGGCTTGATCGCGGAGTTGATGCCGATGACCGCGCCGCGACCGTCCAGGAGCGGGCCGCCGGAGTTGCCGGGGTTGATCGACGCGTCGGTCTGCAGGGCGCTCATGTACGAGCTCTTGCCGCTCTGCCCGCCGTCGCTGGAGGTCACCGGGCGGTTCTTGGCGCTGATGATGCCCGTCGTGACGGTGTTGGAGAGGCCGAAGGGGGCGCCGATCGCGATCGTCGAGTCGCCGACGGCCACGCGGTCGGAGTTGCCGAGCGGGAGCGGCTTCAGGTTGTCGGGGCGGTTCTTGAGCTTGATGACCGCCACGTCGTATCCCTCGGCGCGGCCGATGACCTCGGCGGCGTACTTCTTGCCGTTCGAGAACGTCGCCTGGAGCTTGCCGCCCTCGGCGGCCGACGCCACCACGTGGTTGTTGGTGAGGATGTGGCCCTGCTTGTCGTAGACGAAGCCGGTGCCCGTGCCGCCCTCGCCGCTGCCGCTCTGCGCCTCGATGGTGACGACGCTGGGCAGCGCGTCGTTCGCGATCCTGGCGACCGAGCCGCGGTCGCGCTTCAGGTCGGCCGGGGTGTCTGCGGCGGAGACCGTCGTCGAGCCGGTGTCGTTGTCGTTCTGCTCCGCGGCCCAGTACCCGATGCCGCCGCCGACACCGCCCGCGACCAGCGCGGCCGCGAGCACGCCCGCGACGAGACCGCCGCGCCGCCGGCCGGGCTTCGGCTCCTGCGGCTGGTAGGAGGCGCCCCAGCCGGAACCGGAACCTCCGCCACCGGCGTACGAGGGCGTCACCGGCGGCTGCGGGGGCGGCCACGCCTCCGCCCCGGGCACGCCCGCCCCACCGCCGGCGGCACCGGCACCGGCGCCAGCACCAGCACCAGCACCAGCACCAGCACCAGCACTGGAACCCGTACCCTCGCCAGGACCGGAAGCAGCACCTCCACCCGAGGCGCCGGAAGCACCGGCACCCGGGGCGGTCTCGCTCGGCACAGCCGCGCCCGGGACAGCCGCGCCCGGCGCAGCCGCATCGCGGGAGTCGGCGGGAACAGCGGGAGCGTCCACCGGCACGGGAGGTGCGGACGGGGCCTGAGGTACAGCGTTGCCCTCGTTCTCGGTGTTCACAGCTCTACTCCTCGGTCCATGCTGTCGTGGCTCGGCGTTCGGTCACGGCCTGGCTGTGCCAACTGTGCACCTGTCTGCTGTCAGCTTTTCCCATGGGCCGTCAGGGCACCATAAGCCGAGCCTGTGTGTCGGGCGCTCCGGGCCGCCGTCCTCCGGCGAGCCTTCGGGTACCCCGTGATGGCACCATGACGCGGTGACCCTCGCACGACAGCACCAGATCCAGGTCGTCGCCCACCGCGGAGCCTCGGAGGACGCTCCCGAGCACACGCTCGCCGCGTACAAGAAGGCGGTCGAGGACGGGGCCGACGCCCTCGAATGCGACGTACGACTGACCGCGGACGGCCATCTCGTCTGCGTGCACGACCGCCGCGTCAACCGCACGTCGAACGGCCGGGGAGCCGTCTCCGCGCTGGAGCTCGCCGACCTGGCCGCCCTCGACTTCGGCTCCTGGAAGCGGAACCACGACGAGGCCCTGGAGGGCGAGGGCCCCGACTGGGAGGGCTCCGCCCTGGAGGGCCGCCGCACGGAGGACACCTCCGTCCTGACCCTTGAGCGCCTCCTCGAACTCGTGGCCGAGAGCAACGCCTCGGGCCGCCGGGTGCGCCTCGCCATCGAGACCAAGCACCCCACGCGCTGGGCGGGCCAGGTGGAGGAGCGCCTCCTGCTGCTCCTCAAGCGCTTCGGCCTCGACGCCCCGGCCTCCGACGAGCTGTCGCCGGTACGGGTCATGAGCTTCTCGGCGCGTTCGCTGCTGCGCGTGCGCGCCGCCGCCCCCACGCTGCCGACGGTCTACCTGATGCAGTTCATCTCGCCCCGCCACCGCGACGGACGCCTCCCCGACGGCGTACGGATCGCGGGCCCCTCCCTGCGCATCCTGCGGAGCCACCCCGGATACGTGGCGAAGCTGAAGAGGGCAGGTCACCAGGTGCACGTATGGACGGTGAACGAACCCGGCGACGTCGAGCTGTGCGCCGAACTCGGAGTGGACGCGATCATCACCAACCGCCCCAAGCAGGTACTGACCCAGCTGGACCGACTCGGACTGCGGTAATTCCTCTCACAGGGAGTGCACCGGCGCGTTCGGTCCGTATTCGATCGTCATGAGTGCGTCACCCCACACGATCCGTCCGGTTTCCGGTCCAGGCCATTGGGGCATCCACACCGTGGCGTGGGGCGAAGGAGGTCTCGGGGGTGGCGTTGGTGGTGGCACGGGAGGTGCCCACGTCGTCGAGCATGGCCGTTCCCCATGGCCCTGCGGGCGTGGGGGAAGCAAGGCACCGGATGCGTGATCAACTGCGCGTCGGCGGGGTGTCCGAATCGGTCATCGACGACGCCGTACTGATCCTGTCGGAACTGCTCAGCAACGCCTGCCGGCACGGCAGGCCGCTGGGGCGCGGGATGGTCGGCGACGGTGACGTGCGGGCGGCCTGGCACGTCGACAAGACGGGCCGGCTGACGGTCGAGGTGACGGACGGCGGCGGACCGACCCGCCCGGTTCCGGCCACACCCTCGGTCACGGCGCACGGCGGACGCGGGCTCAACATCATCACGGCGCTGGCCGACACCTGGGGCGTGCGCGACGACGTGCACGGCGAGGTCACGGTCTGGGCCGTCGTCCACGCGGGGCACCGCCACGAGGACTTCGCGACGCGCATCACCGCCCCCGCGGCGGGCGCGCTCTCGGAGCTGGCGTTCGCAGACCCGTTCGACGACATGGACTGAGGGGTCCCAGGGGCTAGGCTCGCGCCCGTACGTGAAAGAGCACGAGAGCCGCAGCCGGGAGACACCCAGATGGCCAAGAAGCGCCCGCAGACCAAGGGCAAGCAGCAGCCGCAGCTCACAGAGGGCGAGATCCCCGTGGTCGGCGCCCGCGAGCCCTGCCCCTGCGGTTCGGGCCGCCGCTACAAGGCCTGCCACGGCCGAGCGGCGTCCCACGCGGTGACCGAACTGGTGCGGCGCCCCTTCGAGGGCCTGCCCGGCGAGTGCGACTGGGTCGCGCTGCGCGAGCTCGTGCCCGCGGCCACCGTCGCGCTGACGCTCAAGGAGGGGCTGCCCGAGGGCGTCCCCTCGGTCACGCTCGCCACCGTCCTGCCGATGGCCTGGCCCGCGCTGCGCCGCGAGGACGGCTCGGTCCTGGTCGGCCTGCAGAACGACACCTCGTCGGGTGACATCAGCCGCGACCTGGCCGACACCCTGCTCCGCGCCCTCGAAGCCGAGCCGGGTACGCCGGTGCGGGGCCGGAGGGCTCCCGCCGAGGGCCCGCGGCTTCAGGACGTGCTCGCCGCCGAGGGTCCGTTCGAGCCGGTCGTGCACGCCGGCTTCGAGTTCTGGGTGCCGGACGCGGAGAACGCGACGCCGGAGGTCTCCGCCTCCCTGGAGCGGGCGAACGCCGCCGCCATCCCGACCGTGCGGCTCACCGGCGTGGACTCCGCCTACTGGTGCGAGACGCCCGAGAAGAACCACCTGCGCTGGGTCATGCCGTACGCCGAGGAGCGGCTCCTCGACGCGCTGGCCCGGCTGCACGCGGCCGGCACGTCGAGCCTCGGCGAGGGCACCCGCCTCGTCGGCTCCTTCCGCGCGCACGGCCTGACCGTGCCGGTGTGGGACCTGCCGAGCGGTGTCGGCGCCGACGACGTGGAGAAGCCCGCCGCGGAATTCGCCGAGCGGCTCGCGGCGGTGCTCGACTCCGACGCCCCGCTGACCGCGGACGAGCGCAGGGCGCGCGGCGGTCTCACCAACCGCCAGGTCACTCTGAGCTGACTTCTGGGTCAGTCCGCACGGAATGCGTGACTCCTGTCACAACTCCCCGTTCCCGCAGGTAAATCCCTGTCCGGATAACTGAGATCGAATTTGCCAGGAGCGGATCTCTTGTTACCGTGCAGGTAGCCCGGTTGCTGGTGCATCCCCCGTCGCCAGCAACCGGGTCCTTCCATGTCCGGGGCCGGTGCGGTTCTCAACTCCCGCGAGGTACCGCGGAGTTGCTGCCCGAGCGCAGCAGCAGTGCTCCCGCCTCCCCCGCGGCGAACTCCGCCACCGCCGAGTACGCGGTCAGCGTCCCCGCCGAAGGCTCCCGCGGCGTCTCGCACACCCCCGGCTCGTCCCCCGCGCCGATCGCGCAGTGCATCCGTACGGTGCGCGCGCCGGGGCCCATCATCGTGAGGACGGCGGCGAGCTCCCCGCCGGTCGCGTTGCGGTAGTAGGTGCGGGCCCAGGTCTCGGCGCCCTCGGTGAGGACGCAGGTCTGGGCCTCGACGCCGCCGGGGGAGGAGAGTTCGGGGCCGCACCGGGAGGCGCGGGCCGGCTCCCCGGCGGATTCCCCGTCGGCTTCCTCGGCGGCTTTCCTGGCGGGGGCTTCTGCGGGGGCCTCTGCGGGGGAGGGGAGGGGCGACTTCGCGTCACCGTCGCCGACCGGCCCCGCGGCGGCGCCGCCGAGAGGCAGGAGAGCCACGGCGGCCACGGCGCCCATGATCACGACCAGGCGGGGCTGCATGGGCCGAAGATAACGACAGCCGGCGCACGGCCCGACCGCCGCGCGCCCATTTCCCCTACAACTCGGGCGCGCTCACACCCGTACGAGTGAGGGCGTCGACGACGGCGTCCACGACGGCCTCGACGTCGGGCACCCAGGGGGCGGCGGAACCCGGCAGCGGGGCGCGCTCCCAGCTGACCGTGCCCTGGCCCGTCCCGGACGGCGGCAGCGCGAGATAGCCGCCCTCGCCGTGGAAGCGGAGGGAGCCCGGCACGTAGTCCTGCGCGTGGAGCAGCTCGCCCAGCTGGGCCAGGGAGTAGGGAGCGACCAGGATGAAGACGCGGCTCTCGGTGGCGACCACCGGGCCGAGCCTGATGCCCGCCTCGTCGAGTGCGGCGAGGGCGCGCTGGCCCGCGTCGGCGGGAAGGCTCACGGCGCACGGGGCGCGGCCCCCGGTGGCGAGCACGACGGGCGCCGCCGGGCGGTTCGTCCACCACCAGCGCACCATGCGCTCGTCGGTGCTCGCGGCGAGGAGGCCGGGGTCGAGGGGGTGCGCGCCCGGCACCACGCATTCGGGGTCGGGGCAGGCGCACCGGCCGCCGCCGCGCCGGTCGAGGCCGACTCCGGGCAGGACGGGCCACCGCCAGGCGGTCGCGAAGGTCAGGGCCGCGCCGAGCTGTCCGGCACCGCGGCCGGACCTTCTTCCGATTCGCCAGGACAGAAGCCTGCGTCGCCTACCGAGGATCTCGCGCATGAGCGCTCGTTCCTTTCCGTTGCACGCCGGTGTGAGCCGGAAGGACTGCGGGCCACATCGCACCATGGATCGATCACTTCGCTGAACACGAGCTGAACGCACGAGCTGGCACATCTGACCCCAGCCTGCGGCATGGGGGACCACTCTGAACCGAGCGTTGACGTGGCGTGGGGTGGCGGCGCCTGGCGTTTTGCCGTCACGCGATATTGCTGGCCGCCTCCCCCACGGGAGGATGGGGCACGGTCGTCGTGAGTTATGACGTCCGGGTCCTCCACGAGGTTCCGGAAGGTCTCCAACTGCCCCTTGCCATCACTGAGTACGTACCCAGCCCGACCGATGCAACGCTCTACCGAACGCCCTCAGTCGATCGTAATATGCCCTCCCCGGTGCTGTTTTCAGCCAAGTTTTCAAGATCAATTCTTGGTCTCAGAATTCCCACGGACACCAGGAACCCCAGCAGGACAATGCTGGACATCTCCTCACCAGTGCGTGTACATCTGGAGACATTGCTAGCGACGCATAACGACATGGGGGTTTGCGATGCTATTGAGCAATACGCACCGGCCGGAAAGCCGTCAGCCATGAACGCCCCACATGTTCCGAAAGTGGCCGGAATCGATCCCACAGTTCCGTCACCAGCCCACACTGTCGCACCGACCGCGCGCAGCACGCCCGCACCGGCGGGCTCCCCCGCCCCCGGTGCCCCCTGCGCCGCGCTCCAGGACCGCCTCGCCGGCTGGGTCTCCGACCTCACCGCGCTGCACGGACTCACCGAGCGGCTGTCCCGCACGGACACCCTCGACGGCGCCCTGCGCGAGCTGCTGCGCGCCGGCTCCGCCCTGCTCGGCGCCCGGCGCGGCCTCGTCGCCCTCGAACCCGCCGACGGACTCGGCCCCGACACGACGACCGGCCTCGGCCTGACCCACGCGGACCTCGGCCACATCGAGACGGTGCCGCGCGCCGCGACGAGCCACGGCCGCCTCATCGACGACCCGCCGGCCGGCGTGCCCGGCCGCGACAGCGAGCTGGTCAGGCCCGACCTCCTCGCCGAGGAGGGCCTCGACCCCCGGCACCGCGCGGTCGCCACCCGTATCGGGTACGCGGCGACCTACGCCCTGCCGCTCGCCACCGAGGCCGCGGGGCCGCTCGGCGCCGCCGTCTGGCTGTACGACGAGCCCGCCGAACCGGCCGGGCGCCGCCGCCACCTGGCCAAGCTCTACACCCGCTACGCCTCCGACCACCTGGCACGCCTCGTCGAACTGGACCGCGCCCGCACGACCGCGGCGGCCCTGCGCGAGGAGCTGATGCCCTCGCGGCTGCCTCCGGTCGCCGGAGTGCGGCTGGCCGCACGGCGCCGCACCGGGCCGCGCGGCGGCGGAGACTGGCACGACGCGCTGCCGCTGCCCGAGGGCGCGCTCGGGCTCTCGGTGGGGTCGGTCACCGGGTCGGGGCCCGGCGCCGTCGCGGCGATGGGGCGGCTGCGGGCCGCTCTGCGGGCGTACGCCGTGATGGAGGGCGAGGACCCCGTCGCCGTACTCTCCGATCTGGAGCTGCTGCTGCGGCTGACCGAGCCCGCGCGGTCGGCCACGGCCCTCTTCGCTTACTGCGAGCCCGCCCTGCGCAAGGTCGTGCTCGCCGGTGCCGGGCACAGCCCGCCGCTGATCGTCGGGGAGCGGCGCACGGAGTTCGTGGAGACCTCGCTCTCCGCCCCGCTCGGCATGCTCGCCTGCTGGGAGGCGCCGAGCGTGGAGTTCTCCCCGGAGCCAGGAGAAACGGTGCTGCTGTACACCGACGGGCTGCTGCGCCGCTCCGGAGAGGCGGTCGACCGGGCCTTCGCGCGGCTGCACGCGGCGGCGGCATGCGTGCCCAGGGGCATCCGCGACGACCCCGGCGCCATCGCCGACCACATCCTGCGGGCCATGCTGCCCGAGGGGCCCGACGCCGGGGACGGCGAGGAGGACGTGGTGCTCCTCGCGGCCCGCTTCGAGTGAGGCCGCCCGTGGGGCACGCACGCGTGGGCCACGATGCCGCGCGGGGCGCCGGGCACGCACGCGTGGACCACGTTTTCGCGTGGGGCGCCGGGCACGCACGGTAAGAGGCCTTACGGCCCTGGGACCCCTTCCGTACAGCCGTACGATGGAGGGTGGTCCAGTGTCGTACATAGGAGGCAGATCGTGTCGGACGCTCTCAACGCGGAGAACCCGGAGAACCCGGAGGAGACCGAGGAAGAGCCGATCAAGCAGCGCAAGAACGGCTTGTACCCGGGCGTCTCCGACGAGCTCGCCGAGAACATGAAGTCCGGCTGGGCCGACACCGAGCTGCACGACCTGCAGCCGATCGCGCAGGCCGGGAACACCGCGGCCCGCCGTGCCGCGCTCTCCGCGCGCTTCCCCGGCGAGCGTCTTGTCATCCCCGCGGGCAACCTCAAGACCCGCTCGAACGACACCGAGTACGCCTTCCGCGCCTCCGTCGAGTACGCCTACCTCACCGGCAACCAGACCGAGGACGGCGTCCTGGTCATGGAGCCCACCGCCGGCGGCCACGACGCGACCATCTACCTGCTGCCGCGCTCCGACCGCGGGAACGGCGAGTTCTGGCTGGACGGCCAGGGCGAGCTGTGGGTCGGCCGCCGCCACTCCCTCACCGAGGCCGAGAAGCTCTACGGCGTCCCCGCCTCCGACGTCCGCGAGCTGGCCGGCGCCCTGCGCGAGGCCACGGGCCCCGTCCGCGTCGTCCGCGGCCACGACGCCGGCATCGAGGCCGCGCTGACCGACAAGGTCACCGCCGAGCGCGACGAGGAGCTGCGGGTCTTCCTCTCCGAGGCCCGCCTCGTCAAGGACGACTTCGAGATCGCCGAGCTGCAGAAGGCCGTCGACTCCACCGCGCGCGGCTTCGAGGACGTCGTCAAGGTCCTCGACAAGGCCGAGGCCACGAGCGAGCGCTACATCGAGGGCACGTTCTTCCTGCGCGCCCGCGTCGAGGGCAACGACATCGGCTACGGCTCGATCTGCGCCGCGGGTCCGCACGCCACCACCCTGCACTGGGTGCGCAACGACGGCGCCGTCCGCTCCGGCGAGCTGCTCCTGCTCGACGCGGGCGTGGAGACGCACTCGTACTACACCGCGGACATCACCCGCACCCTGCCGATCAACGGCCGCTTCGACGAGCTCCAGAAGAAGATCTATGACGCCGTGTACGAGGCCCAGGAGGCCGGCATCGCGGCCGTGAAGCCGGGCGCCAAGTTCCGCGACTTCCACGACGCGTCGCAGCGCGTGCTCGCCGAGAAGCTGGTGGAGTGGGGCCTCGTCGAGGGCCCGGTCGAGCGCGTACTCGAACTGGGTCTCCAGCGCCGCTGGACCCTGCACGGCACCGGCCACATGCTCGGCATGGACGTCCACGACTGCGCCGCCGCGCGCCGTGAGTCCTACGTCGACGGCACGCTGGAGCCGGGCATGTGCCTGACCGTCGAGCCGGGCCTGTACTTCCAGGCCGACGACCTGACCGTGCCGGAGGAGTACCGCGGCATCGGCGTCCGGATCGAGGACGACATCCTCGTGACCGAGGACGGCAACCGGAACCTCTCGGCGGCGCTGCCGCGCCGCTCGGACGAGGTCGAGGCGTGGATGGCGCGGCTCAAGGGCTGAGCGGTCCGAGTGGACCTCTGAGGCAGTGACGGCCCGGCCGGGCCCCCGCGGTTCCGCGGGGGCCCGGCCGTCGTCGTACGCGCGGGCCTCAGTGGGCGGCCGTGCGCTCGTCCTCGCCCGCGGTCTTGGCGGTGCTCAGGGCGATGCGGTTCCAGGTGTTGATGGTGAGGATCAGGGCGATGAGGCGGGCCAGCTCCGCCTCGTCGAAGTGCCGGGCGGCCCGCGCGTAGACGTCGTCGGGGACCCCGTCACGGGCGACCAGGGTGACCGCCTCGGTCAGCGCGAGCGCCGCCTGCTCCTTCTCCGTGAAGAAGTTCCTCGCCTCGCGCCAGACGCCGATCATGTGCAGCCGCGCCTCGTCCTCGCCGGCCTTGCGGGCGTCGGAGGTGTGCATGTGGAGGCAGTAGGCGCAGCCGTTGAGGAGCGAGGCGCGGATCTGGACCAGTTCGACCAGGGCGGGGTCGAGTCCGTCCCTGGCGGCGGCGTCGAAGCCGATGAGGGCCTTGAACACCTTGGGGGCCGCCTTGGCGAAGTCGAGGCGAGGGGTGGCGGTCCGGGCCTGGGCTGCGGTGGTGTTGTTCGTCATGACCATGAATCTAGGCGCCAAAAAGACCACGGATAGGGTGCATTCCCATGCGGGAATCATGGGTCAATCTGGCGGAGCGCATCGGCAGTGACCTGCACTTGGAGCTGTCCGGCACGGGCAGCCGCAGGGCCGTGCTGATCCGGGCGCTGCGGGACGCCGTGCGCGAGGGCAGGCTGGCCCCCGGCACCCGGCTGCCGCCCTACCGCTCGCTCGCCGCCGACCTCGGCCTCGCCAGGAACACGGTCGCCGACGCCTACGCCGAACTGGTCGCCGAGGGCTGGCTGACCGCGCGCCAGGGCTCGGGGACCCGCGTGGCCGAGCGGGCGGCGCCGCCCCGGCGCACCCGGGTGCCGAAGCCCGCCCCCGCGCGGCCCGCGGCCCCCGCGCACGATCTGCGCCAGGGCCGCCCCGACCCCGCGGCCTTCCCGCGCACGGCCTGGCTCACCGCCGCCCGGCGGGCCATCGCCGCCGCCCCCAACGAGGCCTTCGGGCCCGGCGACCCCCGCGGCAGGACCGAGCTGCGGCAGGCGCTCGCCGACTATCTGGCCAGGGCACGCGGGGTGCGCGCCGACCCGGGGCGCATCGTGGTCTGCTCCGGCTTCGCGCCCGCGCTGCGGCTCCTGTTCGCGGGCTCGGACGGCGCGGGCGGCGCGGCGCTGCGCGGTCCCCTCGCCGTGGAGTCGTACGGGCTCGGCTTCCACCGGGAGATCCTGCGGGGCGCGGGCGTACGGACGGTGCCGCTGGGCCTCGACGAACAGGGCGCCCGCGTGGGGGAGTTGCCGGAGGCGGGGCGGGTCCGTGGAGTGCTGCTCACCCCAGCCCACCAGTTCCCCACCGGCGGTCCGCTGCATCCGACGAGGCGGGCCGCGGCCGTGGATTGGGCCCGCACCAGCGGCGGACTGCTCCTGGAGGACGACTACGACGGGGAGTTCCGCTACGACCGCGAGCCCGTCGGCGCCGTGCAGGGCCTCGATCCCGAACAGGTCGTCTACCTCGGCTCGGTCAGCAAGAGCCTGTCACCCGCGGTCCGCCTCGGCTGGATGGTGCTCCCGGAGCGGCTCGTCGACGGCGTGGTCGCCGCCAAGGGGGAGCGGGAGGCGTGGGCGAGCGTCCTCGACCAGCTCACGCTCGCCGAGTTCATCGCCTCGGGGCAGTACGACCGGCACATCCGCCGGATGCGGCAGCGCTACCGGCGCCGCCGCGACCTGCTGGTCTCCGCCCTCGCCGAACGGGCCCCGCACATCACCGCCACCGGGGTCGCCGCGGGCCTGCACGCGGTGCTGCGGCTGCCGCCGGGTACGGAGGCCTCCGCGGCGAAGGCGGCGGCCTGGCAGGGGATCGCGGTCGAGGGCCTCGCGGAGTTCCGCCATCCGCAGGCCACGATGCCGGCGGCCGACGGCCTGGTGGTGGGGTACTCGACGCCCGCCGAACACGCGTACGGGGCAGCGGTCGACGCACTGGTGCGGGCGTTGCCGCCGCGGCCGTGAAGGCCGGGACGGACGCGATGGACGGGCAGGGCGTGAGGGGCCTGCGGGGCGTGAGGGGCCTGCGGGGCGTGAGCAACCTGCGGGGCGTACGGGGCCTGCGGTCCTGGGATATCTGTGGGGCGCGAGGGATGTGCGGGAGGGGAGTGGGGTCAGGCCGTGACGAGGGGCGTGTCGTCACGCCACTTGAGGATCTTGTCGAAGCTGATCACCGCTCCCCTGCCGGGTCTGTTGCCGCAGTGGACGTGGTCGGCCAGCTCCCTGATCAGGTACAGGCCCCGCCCGTGCTCGTCGGTGTGCGCGGCCGTCTGCCGCGCCGGCGTGGCCGTCGTACGGCCGCGCGGCGCCTTCGGGAAGCCGGGGCCCGAGTCGGCCACCTCGATGCGGCACTTCTCACCGTCCAGATAGGCCGTGACGCGGTACGCGCCCGCCGTGCCCCCGGGAGCGGCGGCACCCCCGTGCTCCACGGCGTTGGCGCATGCCTCGGTGAGGGCGAGCGACAGGTCGAAGGAGACATCCGGGTCCACACCCGCGGTCTCCATCGTGCCGATCAACAGGCGGCGGGCGAGCGGAACGCTCGCAGCCTCGCGCCGCAAATGGAGGGACCACCAGATGCTCATGCTCCAGCCTCCTGGCTGCGGCTCGACATACCGATACGTATTGCCGCGAGTGAACGCGAATAAGCACCGTGTGCACGTGATGCCGCCCATACGGCGGACGCGCGGCCACGCCCGTACCTGTTAGCCGGACGGAACCGGACCTTCCGGACCTGCCGTGTGCGGGGGACGGGCCCAGTGCGATGATGGCCCCGCCATGACTGCCCCCCACCAGCGCCAGCCGCGTGACGGAGTCGATCTCCGGCTGCTCAGGGCCGCGATGTTCGCCGCGGTCTGCGTCGTGCTGTCCGCCGGGGGCCATGTGCTCGCCTCCTGTGTCGCCGTCCCGCTGTGGACGCTCGGCGCGGGCTTCGCCGCCGTCCTCGCCGTGGCGCTGCCGCTCGCCGGGCGGTCGCGCTCGCTGCCCGGCATCGCCGCGCTGCTCGCGGTGGGACAGCTCGGGCTGCACGCCCTGTTCGGGCTCGGCCAGCACGGCACGGCCGCCGTCCAGAGCGGCGACGCCTCCCTGGTGGAGCGGGCCGCGCGCCTGGTCTGCGGGGCGGGCGCGGCGACGATCACTCCCGCGCAGGCCCACCGCATCCTCACCACGGCGGGGCTCGGCCCCGACGGCAGCGGCGGATCGAACCACTCCGCCCTGCATCAGCACGGGCGGTCCGCCGCCTCGGCCGCGGACACCGCGCTGGACTCCATGCCGGCAGGACCGATGGGCACCGAGGCGCTCCTGCCGTCGCTGCCCATGCTCGTCGCCCACCTCCTCGCCGCTCTCGCCGCCGGCTGGCTGCTGCGGCGCGGCGACCTCGCGCTGCTCCGGCTCGTGCGGCTCGCGCAGGGGGCGCAGGGGGTCGCGGAAGGGGCGCTCGTACGTTCCCTGCGCTCGGCCCTGACCCTCGTACGCGCGCTGCGGGCCGGTCTGCCCGGGGCGCCCGAGACGGCCGGTCCTCCGGTGCCGCGGACCGCTCTGCGGTCGCCGCGCAAGCCGCGCACGGTCGCGCTGAAGGACACCGTGATCAGGCGCGGCCCGCCGGCCCGCGCCCGCGACGTCGAACTCGCCGCCTGACGCGACGCACTCCACCCCTGGGTCTCCACCCATCGGTACGGAGGGGCCGCCGCGGCGGCACGCACGCGCGCGTGCACCCCGCGCACCTCACGTGGGCCGCGCGCATTTCCCTCGTACCGACTCGTACCGAGTGCCGGACGCCGCTCGCCACGTACGGCTGAGCGCGTACCGGTCACCGCTCACGAAAGTGGAGTGTTCTCATGAAGATGTCCCGCATCGCCGCCGCCGGCACCGTCGCCGCATCCGCCGTTCTCGTCCTGTCCGCGCCCGCGTTCGCACACGTGAGCGTCTCGCCGGAGGGCGCCGCCGCGAAGGGCGGCTACGCGACCGTCAACTTCAAGGTGCCGAACGAGATGGACGACGCCTCAACCAGCAAGCTTGAGGTCTCCTTCCCCGCCGACCACCCGCTCGCCTCCGTGATGACGCAGCCCGTCCCCGGCTGGACCGCGAAGGTCACCAAGTCCAAGCTCGACAAGCCGCTGGAGATCCACGGCGAGAAGATCGACGAGGCCGTCACCAAGGTCACCTGGACCGCCGAGAGCAAGGGCGGCATCAAGCCCGGCACCTTCCAGAAGTTCCCCGTCTCCATGGGCCAGCTGCCCGAGGACGCCGACGAGCTGGTCTTCAAGGCCGTCCAGACGTACGACAACAAGGAAGTCGTCCGCTGGATCGAGCCGCAGCAGAAGGGCCAGGAGGAGCCGGAGCACCCCGCTCCGGTCCTGCCGCTGACCGCCGCGTCCGACGACCACCACGGCGGCGCGGCCGACGACGCCAAGCCGGACGCCGAGGACGCCGGGAACGAGAGCGCCGCCGGTGACTCGGACTCCTCGGGCAGCAGCGACACCACCGCCCGCGTCCTCGGCATCGTGGGCATCGTCGTCGGCGCCGCGGGCGTCGCGTTCGGCGTCCTCGCGGGCCGCCGTCGCGTCAACGGCTGAGCCGTCGGCGAAGCCACCCCTCGGGGTGTGCCGGGGGCGGCGCCACACCGCCCCCGGTACGCCCCGGCCCCCTCACATCTAGGACATTTTCGTATGCGCACCAAGAGTTTGAAGAGCACGAAGAAGACGCTCGCCGCGGTTGCCCTGCTCGCCACGGCCGCGTTCACGCTGACCGCCTGCGGCGGCGGTGACGACGGCAAGGAACCGGTGGCCGAGGTCTCCACCGAGACCGACTCGGGCCAGGCCGCGACCGTCCTCGACAAGCCGTTCGAGAAGCCGGACCTCGTCCTGAAGGACACGCACGGCAAGAAGTACGACCTGCGCGAGGAGACCAAGGGCAAGCCCACGCTGATCTACTTCGGCTACACGCACTGCCCCGACGTGTGCCCGCTGACGATGAACAACATCGCGGTCGCCAAGAAGGCCCTGCCCAAGACCGACCAGGACAAGCTCAAGGTCGTCTTCGTCACCACCGACCCCGAGCGGGACACCTCCGCCGAACTCGGCAAGTGGCTGAAGGGCGTGGACGCCGACTTCACCGGCCTGACCGGCGACTTCGCCACCATCCAGGCAGGCGCCCGCCAGCTCGGCATCAGCATCGACCCGTCCAAGAAAGACAAGAACGGCAAGATCGTCTCGATGCACGGCACGCAGGTCATCGCCTTCTCGCCGAAGACCGACGGGGGCTACGTCCTCTACAACGAGTCCGCCACCGCCGCCGACTACACCAAGGACCTCCCGAAGCTCCTCAAGGGAGGGACCCCGTGAACCACCGCACCACCGGCCGCGGCCGGGCGCTCGCGGGCGGGGCCCTGGCGCTGGCCGCCGCACTCGCCCTCACGGGCTGCGAGGGCTCCGGCCCCGGTGCCGATGCGTCCGCGAAGAAGCCGGACCTCAAGGTCACCGGGGCCTACATCCCCGAGCCGACCACGGACGACATGGCGGCCGGCTTCCTCACCGTCACCAACAAGGGCGGCGCCGCCGACAGCCTCACCTCCGCCACCAGCGACGTCGCGGGCTCCGTCACGCTGCACAGCACCAAGGGCGGCGTCATGAAGGAGGAGAAGTCCTTCGCCGTACCGGCCGGCGGCGAGCTGCGATTCGCGAGCGGCGGCAACCACCTGATGCTCGAAAAGCTGAAGCGCAAGCCGAAGCGGGGCGAGAAGGTGGCCATGACGCTGCACTTCCGGACGTCGGACCCGGTCACGATCGAGGTGCCGGTCAAGGAAGCCACGTACAGCCCGGGGAAGAGCGACGGTGCCGACGCCTCGCACGACACCCACATGTCGCACGAGGCCCCCATGTCGCACGACACCTCCATGGCGCACGACACCTCCATGGCGCGTGAAACCCCTGTGTCGCACATGCCGCAGAAGTCGCACTGAGGGACGGACGGACTGTTGATGGAGACCATCGCTCCCCGCTCCAGGGGCAACGCCGCCCTCTGGCGGCTCGTGCTCGTGCTCATCGCCGCGACCGGCGCCTTCCTCGCCGGAGCCGCGCCGGTCTCCGCGCACGCCGCGCTGACCGGCAGCGACCCGAAGCAGGGAGCGGTGGTCGACAAGGCCCCCGCCCAGGTGAAGCTCACCTTCTCGGAGAAGGTCGCCATGTCGGACGGCTCGGTGCGGGTGCTCGACCCGGCCGGCAAGCGCGTCGACACCGAGAAGATGACCGACCTGGGCGCCAACACCTACGGCGTGAAGCTGCGCCCCGGGCTGCCCGACGGCACCTTCACCGTCGCCTACCAAGTGGTGTCCGCCGACAGCCACCCCATCGCCGGCGCCTTCACGTTCTCCATCGGCGCGCCGTCGGACACCAAGGCGGTCCTGCCCGACCAGGCGGCGGGCGGCGGCCTCGTCGGCGTGCTCTACGACATCGCGCGCTACTTCTCCTACGCCGGGTTCATCCTGGTCGTCGGCGGTGCCGCCTTCGTACTCGGCTGCTGGCCGCGCGGCGCGGGCGTGCGGCCCGTGCAGCGGCTCGTGACGTACGGCTGGGTCACGCTCACCGCCTCCACGCTCGCGCTGCTCCTGCTGCGCGCCCCGTACACCGGCTCGGGCAAGCTCGCCGACGTCTTCGACATGGGCGCGCTCGGTGACGTCCTCAACACCAAGACCGGCGCGGCCCTGGTCTCCCGGCTGCTGCTGCTCGCCGCCGCCGCGCTGTTCATCGCGGTGCTCTTCGGGGCGTACGCGAAGCGGGAGGGTCCCGAAGACGCCGCCGAGAAGAAGGACCTCACCTTCGGGCTCGCCATCGGCGGCGCGGTCGTCGCCATCGGGATCGCGGCGACCTGGGCCATGGCGGAGCACGCCTCGACCGGCATCCAGGCGGGCATCGCGATGCCCGTCGACGTCCTGCACCTGCTGGCCGTCGCCGCCTGGCTCGGCGGGCTCGCGGCCCTGGTCGTGGCGCTGTACCGCACCTCCTCGGTGGAGGCTTCGGCCGTACGGCGGTTCTCGCGCGTGGCGTTCACGAGCGTCGTCGTGCTCGCCGCGACCGGGCTCTACCAGTCGTGGCGGCAGGTCGGCTCGTGGTCGGCGCTCACCGGCACGCGGTACGGCCAGCTCCTCCTCGTCAAGATCGGCCTGGTCGTCGTCCTGGTGGGCGTCGCGGCGGTCTCACGGCGCTGGACGGGGCGCATCACCGCCGAAGCGGACGGAACCGCAACAAAGGCCGCGGAGGGCTCGCGGTCGGCGGTGACGGTTGCTGCGGGGGCGCGTGGGGGTGCGGGTGATGTTGAAGGTGCGGGGTCGGCGGCGGCCGGTGGCTCTGGGGGGTCCGGTGGCTCTGGGGGCACGGGCGGCTCTGGGGACGTTGAGGGCGCCAAGGGCTCCGGGGGTGCTGGGGGCTCGCAGGGCGCGGGCGGCTCTGGAGGGCACGGTCACTCTGGAGGGCCCGGCGGCTCTGGGGGCGCGGGTGGCTCCGCCGAGCGGTCCGCCCAGCTCGCGCGCCAGCGGGCCGCCATGGCCACCGCCCGCGAGAAGCGCGTACGCGACGCCGATCCGCACCGCACCGGCCTGCGCCGCTCGGTGCTCACCGAGGCGGGCGTGGCCATCGCCCTGCTGGCCGTCACGACCGTCCTGACGACCACCGAGCCGGGCCGCACCGAGGAAGAGGCCGCCAAGGCCACCTCCGCGGCGGCGGCCCAGCGCTCGGGCCCGCTCGTCATCAAGGTGCCGTTCGACACGGGCGCCGAGGACGGCAAGGGCACCGTGCAGCTCGACCTCGACCCGGGCCGCGTCGGCGGCAACGACCTCCACGTCTATGTGAAGCGGCCCAACGGCAGCGCCTTCGACGTCCCCGAGGTGAAGGTCTCCTTCACCCTCAAGGCGAAGGACGTGGGCCCGCTGCCCGTGGCCCCTGACCGCATCGCCACCGGACACTGGACCGCGAGCGGGGTGCAGATCCCGATGGCGGGCGACTGGGAGATCAAGGTGACGGTACGGACCTCCGACATCGACCAGGTCACGGTCGACAAGAACGCGCAGATCGGCTGAACGGAAACACCATGGCGGACAACGGGTCCACGGGTACGAGCGGGACCACGGGGAGGGGCGGGCCCACGGGGACCAGCGGGGCGACGAGCCCTCACGGGTCCACGGGGGCCGGCAGGGCGAAGGATGCCGACGGGGCCGCAGGCACCGGCGGCGCCACCGGTCCCGGGCGCCTCTCCAGGCGGCGGCTGCTCGGCACCGCCGGTGCGACCGGTCTCGTGATCGGCGCGGCGGGAGGCGGCGTCGCCGGATACGCGGCGGCGTCCTCCTCCGGCTCGTCCGCCGCCTCCGGCGCGGCCGGGTCCGGCACCGCGCTGGTGTCGCTCGGCGCGGACCGGGTGATGTTTCACGGGAAACATCAGTCCGGCATCACCACGCCCATGCAGTCCCGCGGCCACCTCGTCGCCTTCGACCTGAAGGCGGGCACGGGCCGCAAGGAGGCGGCGGCGCTGCTGCGCCGCTGGTCGCAGGCGGCCGAGCGGCTGATGGCCGGCGACCCGGTCGACGACGACACGGCGGTGGCACGGGACGCGGGCCCGTCCTCGCTCTCGGTCACCTTCGGCTTCGGCGCCTCCTTCTTCGCCCGTACGGGCCTGGAGAAGCAGCGTCCCGCCGCGCTGGAACCGCTGCCCGACTTCTCCTCCGACCACCTGGACAAGGCGCGCAGCAACGGCGACCTGTGGGTGCAGATCGGCGCGAACGATCCGCTGGTGGCGTTCCACGCGCTGCGGGCGCTCCAGCGGGAGGCCGCCGGTGTGGCGCGGGTGCGCTGGCAGATGAACGGCTTCAACCGTTCGCCGGGGGCCACCGCGCACCCGATGACGACCCGCAACCTGATGGGTCAGATCGACGGCACGAACAACCCGAAGCCGTCGGAGAAGGACTTCGACGAGCGGATCTTCGTGCCAGCCGACGGCGACCCCGCCTGGATGGCGGGCGGCTCCTACGTCGTCGTACGCCGTATCCGGATGCTGCTCGACGACTGGGAGAAGCTCGGCCTGAAGGCGCAGGAGGCGGTCATCGGGCGGCACAAGTCGGACGGTTCACCGCTGACCGGCGGCTCGGAGACGACCGAGCCCCAGCTGGAGAAGACGGGTCCCGACGGCAGGGTCGTCATCCCCGTCAACGCGCACGCCCGCATCACCCGGCCGGATCAGAACGGGGGCGCCGCGATGCTGCGCCGCCCGTTCTCGTACCACGACGGCTTCGACTCCCACGGTGAGCCGGACGCGGGGCTGCTCTTCGTCTGCTGGCAGGCGGACCCTCTGCGCGGCTTCGTCCCGGTGCAGCGCAAGCTCGACCGGGGCGACGCCCTCTCGGAGTTCATCCGCCACGAGGCGAGCGGCCTCTACGCGGTACCGGGCGGTGCGGCCAAGGGCGAGTACGTGGGACAGCGGCTGCTGGAGGCATGACCCGGGCGCCTCCTAGGGGGTACGGCCGGACCGTACGCGTGGCACGGGTGTTCGGCGTGGTCACACGGGGGCGGAGGCCGGTCCGTGAGACGCGTGAGCCGTGCCACGTACGGCCCATTAGGGTGACCGTATGTCGGCGATGCGCTACACCTATCTCGGCCCCGAAGGCACGTTCACCGAGGCCGCTCTCCGCACGCTGCCGGAGGCGGCCACCCGGGAGCTCGTCCCGATGGTGTCCGTACCCGCCGCGCTGGACGCGGTCCGCAGCGGTGAGGCTGCGGCGGCCCTCGTGCCGATCGAGAACTCGGTCGAGGGCGGCGTCACGACGACCGTCGACGAACTCGCCAAGGGCGAGCCGTTGATGATCTATCGCGAGGTGGTCCTGCCGATCACGTTCGCGCTGCTCGTGCGCCCCGGCACCCAGTTGACGGACATCAAGACGGTGACCGGCCACCCGGTGGCCCAGCCGCAGGTGCGCAACTGGCTCGCCGCCCATCTGCCGGACGCCCTGTGGGAGTCCGCGGCCTCGAACGCGGACGGCGCGCGCCTCGTCCAGGAGGGCCGCTTCGACGCGGCCTTCGCGGGGAAGTTCGCGGCGGCGACGTACGGCCTCGAACCGCTGGTCAGCGAGATCCACGACGCGGCGAACGCCGCCACCCGCTTCGTCCTGGCCGGTCGCCCCGCCCGCCCGGCCGCGCCGACCGGCGCGGACAAGACCTCGGTGGTCATCTGGCTGGGCGACGACCACCCCGGCGCCCTGCTCGAACTGCTCCAGGAGTTCGCCGTACGGGGCGTCAACCTGATGCGGATCGAGTCCCGCCCGACCGGTCAGGGCATCGGCAACTACTGCTTCTCGGTGGACGCCGAGGGCCACATCACCGACCGCCGCGTCGGCGAGGCGCTGATGGGCCTCAAGCGCATCTGCCCCCAGGTGCGCTTCCTCGGCTCGTACCCGCGGGCCGGGATGACGTCGGCGGACGTACGGCAACTGCGGCCCGGGACGTCGGACGCGGAGTTCGTGGCGGCGTCCGACTGGTTGACGCGCTGCCAGGACGGCCGTTTCTAGCCACCAGATCGGCCATCCGTCCGGCCACCGGTGGCCCCCGCCACCCCGCAGGTGCCCTGCGGACCGTGCATGGTGCCATTCCTACCTGCAGATTTACGTTGTCCACAGAAGTTATCCACAGGGTCGCATTTCGACCTGGGGACAAGTCGACAACGAGGTATGACATGGTCGACAAATCGGTCCACAGGCCCCAAGCCGGTCCACGGTCCCGCACGTCACCCCTGGTCCACCCTTTTCCATTGATCAACTCTTTGAGGCGAACCTTTTCCACTCGAAAGTGGGCCAGGAGGTGGTTTGAGAAGGGATTCCTTCGCCGCGCTTACGGCTTTCGGAATGACCTCTTCCGGCATCCACAGATCTTTCGCACACCCTGTGGATAACTTTGACGAGGCACCCATTCCTGTGGACAACCGGACCGGCCGGAGGCCCCAAGTCCCGCTCCCCACCGGGGGTTGGAGTCAAGGCGGCGCAAGCGTTCTGCCCCATTTCAGGGAGGGCGCCCCTTTTATTGACCGTGCCTCAGCAATGCACACGCGAGAACGCGCGGGGAAGGTTTTCGGCCTACCCCGCTCGCCGTCAGACCGCGCTTCGGATCACCTGGACGCCCCTCCCGACGCGGTCTCGCCCTTTCCGATCTTGTCATTCAGATCCGGCAAAACGGTCATAACGCACCGCTAAGGATATGGAGTCGTGGGCCCGAACCGCGCGACGGTAGCCTTGAGGGGTGATTGACCTTCGCCTGCTCCGTGAGGACCCCGACCGTGTTCGCGCCTCCCAGCGCGCCCGTGGAGAGGACGTCGCGCTCGTCGACGCCCTGCTCTCCGCCGACGAGCGGCGCAGGTCGTCCGGCGTCCGCTTCGACGAGCTGCGCTCCGAGCAGAAGGCGCTCGGCAAGCTGATCCCCAAGGCCTCGCCCGAGGAGAAGCAGGAGCTCCTGAAGAAGGCGGGCGAGCTCTCCGCCGCCGTCAAGGCCGCGGACGCCGCGCAGGACGAGGCCGACGAGGAGACCAAGCAGCTCCTCCAGCGACTCGGCAACATCGTCCACGAGGACGTCCCGGTCGGCGGCGAGGAGGACTTCGTCGTCCTCGACACGATCGGCACCCCGCGCGACTTCGCGGCCGAGGGCTTCGAGCCGAAGGACCACCTGGAGCTCGGCGAGGCGCTCGGCGCCATCGACGTCGAGCGCGGCGCGAAGGTCTCGGGTTCGCGCTTCTACTACCTGACCGGCGTCGGCGCGCTCCTGGAGCTCGCCCTGGTCAACGCGGCGATCGCGCAGGCGACGGAGGCCGGGTTCATCCCGATGCTGACGCCCTCGCTGGTCCGCCCGCGCGCCATGGAGGGCACGGGCTTCCTCGGCCAGGCCGCGGAGAACGTGTACCACCTGGAGAAGGACGACTACTACCTGGTCGGCACCTCCGAGGTCCCCCTCGCGGCGTACCACATGGACGAGATCATCGACGCCGACAAGCTCCCCCTGCGGTACGCGGGCTTCTCGCCCTGCTACCGCCGCGAGGCGGGCACCTACGGCAAGGACACCCGCGGCATCTTCCGCGTGCACCAGTTCGACAAGGTCGAGATGTTCTCGTACGTCGACCCGGCCGACGCCGAGAAAGAGCACCGGCGTCTCCTGGAGTGGGAGAAGCAGTGGCTGACCGGCCTCGGCCTGCCCTTCCAGGTGATCGACGTGGCGACGGGTGACCTCGGCGCCTCGGCCTCGCGCAAGTTCGACTGCGAGGCGTGGATCCCCACGCAGGGCAAGTACCGCGAGCTGACCTCCGCGTCGAACTGCGACGGCTTCCAGGCCCGCCGCCTGTCGATCCGCTACCGCGACGGCAAGAAGGTCCAGCCGCTCTCGACGCTGAACGGCACGCTCTGCGCCGTCCCGCGCACGATCGTGGCGCTCCTGGAGAACCACCAGCAGGCCGACGGCTCCGTATGGGTGCCCGAGGTCCTGCGTCCCTACCTCGGGGGCCGAGAGATCCTGGAGCCCGTCGCCAAGTGAGCCAGCCAGCTCCGGTCACGCCGTCCTTCCCGTACAAGCTGGTCGCGACCGACCTCGACGGGACGCTGCTGCGCTCCGACGGCACAGTGTCGGACCGCACGCGCGACGCCCTCACCGCGGCCACCGCGGCGGGCGCGGCGCACATCGTCGTCACCGGTCGCGCGGTGCCGTGGACGCGGCACATCCTCGACGACCTCGGCTACGACGGCATAGCGGTGTGCGGGCAGGGCGCGCAGGTCTACCACGCGGGTGAGCACCGGCTGCTCACCTCGGTGACGCTCGACCGGCAGCTCGCGGGCCTGGCCCTGGCGAAGATCGAGGCGGAGATCGGCCCGCTGGCCCTCGCCGCGAGCCGCGACGGCATCGACGGCGAGGTCCTGGTCGGCCCGGGGTACGCGGTCCAGGACGGCCCGCTCCCCGTCGTCTCCATGACCGACCCCTCCGACCTGTGGTCGGCCCCGCTGAACAAGGTGTACGTCCAGCACCCCGGCCTCGGCGACGACGCCCTCGCGGCCGTGGCGCACCAGGTGGCCGGGGACCTCGTCGGTGTGACGATGGCCGGTGAGGGCATCGTCGAGCTGCTGCCGCTGGGCCTCACCAAGGCCACCGGCCTCTCCCTCGCGGCCCGCCGCCTGGGCGCGAAGGCCGTGGACACGATCGCCTTCGGCGACATGCCGAACGACATCCCCATGTTCGCCTGGGCGGCCCACGGCGTGGCCATGGCCAACGCCCACGACGAACTCAAGGCAGTGGCCGACGAGGTGACGACGTCGAACGAGACGGACGGCATCGCGGTGGTCCTCGAACGACTGCTCGGCCGCTAGCACCGGGGCCGGTCCGGCCGGCCCCGGCCTCAGCCTTCCTTCTACTCCTCCCCGGCCAGCGTCAGCGACCTGAGCTTCTGGCCCGCGTACCAGGTGGCCGCGATCGTGACGATCACCAGGAGAACCGTCGCCGCCGGCAGGCCCACGTCGGAGGTGATCAGGTCGCCCTTGCCTATCTTCTGGGCCACAGCGAGGGACCACTGCTGCACGCTGAGCGTGCGCGCACCGGCCACCAGCGACCCGAACAGGGCCTCCCAGACCAGGGCGTAGACGAGCCCGAAGACCACGGCGTGCCGGGTGACCGTGCCGAGGAGCAGGAAGATCGCGGCGTATGTGATGGAGGCGACCAGCGCCGCGATCGTGTAGGCCACGGCGATCTGCTGGCCGTTTCCGTTCAGGATCATGCCCGCGATGAACGTGGGTATCGCGGAGAACGCCATGGTCACGGCGATGGCGATGATCAACTTGGTGCAGATGATCGTGGGCCGCTTGACCGGCTTGGAGAGCAGATAGACCACGGACCCGTCGTCTATCTCGGGGCCGATGGCGCCGGTGCCCGCGATGACGCCGATGATGGGCACCATGGTGGCGAGGGCGAAGCCGCCCAGGACGTCGACGGCCACCTGGTCGTCGGCGCCGCTGAAGCCGCGCACCGCGGCGGCGATGACGATCAGCAGGACGGGCAGGGCGAAGAGGATCAGTGCCCGGCGGCGGCCGAGCAGGGCCCGGTAGGTGAGCCGGGCGACAGTGGGGTCGTACATGAAGGCTCCCTTCAGGCCGCGACGAGGTAGGAGAAGACCGATTCGAGGGACTCGTCCGACGGCGAGACCGTGAGGAGCCGGATGCCGTGCTCGCGGGCGACCCGCGGCAGCAGCGTGGTGAACCGGCCGAAGTCGACCGCCTGGATGCGCAACGCGCCCTCCTTGAGATCGACTTCGATCCCGGCCGTCGACGGGTCGGCTATGAGCGCGGCGGCCAGCGCGCGGTCGTCGCTGGAGCGGATCAGATAGCGGTGGGGCCGGTCGGTCATCAGGCGGCGGATCTTGCGGAAGTCACCGCTCGCCGCGTGCCGTCCGGCGACGATCACCTCGATGTGCGAGGCCAGTTGCTCGACCTCTTCGAGGATGTGCGAGGAGAACAGGACGGTGCGGCCCTGGTCGCCCATGGTCCGCAGGAGGTCCATCAGCTGCATGCGCTGGCGGGGGTCCATGCCGTTGAACGGCTCGTCGAGCAGCAGTACCGCGGGATCGTGGACCAGGGCGGACGCCATCTTCACGCGCTGGCGCATGCCCTTGCTGTACGTGGAGATCTTCCGGTCCTGCGCGTACTCCATGTCGACGGTCGCGAGTGCCTTCTTGGCTGCCCGCTCGTCCAGGCCGTGCAGCTCGGCGTTGGCGACGACGAACTCTCGGCCGGTGAGGAAGTCGTACATCGCCTCGCGCTCGGGGACGATGCCGATGTCCTTGTAGATCTCCTCGTTGCGCCAGATCGGCCTGGCGTCGAGCGTGACGCTGCCCGTGGAGGGGGCGAGGAAGCCGCCCATCATGTTGATGAGGGTCGACTTGCCGGCGCCGTTCGGACCGAGGAGGCCGGTGACTCCCGGGCCGATGTTCATGGTGATGTCGTTGACCGCCACCACGTTGCCGAACCAGCGGGAGGTGTGGTCGATGCTGATGGTGGTCACTAGAGGCCGACCTTTCGGTAGCGGCGCGTCAGCGCGCCGTAGCAGCCGGCGATGAGGCCGAGGACGACGAGGACGTAGACCACGCCGACGCCCGACGAGGGTCCGTCCCCGCCGGGGAAGGCGGAGGCCGCGCCGAGGAACGCCGTCTGCACACCGTCGATGAGCGTGATGGGCGAGAAGAGTCCGAGCCAGGCGATGGCGTCCGTGCTGCCCTGTTCGTAGGCGATGGCCTGGACGGTGGAGACCGCGCCATAGGTGATGGTCAGGACGGCGATGACGGCCGCGATGCCGAAGCCGCGGCGCGGCGTGATCGCCGATATGACGAGGGCGATGCCGGAGAAGAGGAGCGAGAGCAGTGCCACGGAGACCAATCCCTGGCCGAAGCCCTTCGTCTGGTCCAGGAAGTCCAGCTTGGCGAGCAGCGCTCCGACGTAGAGCACGAGCAGCGGCGCGGCGGTGAGGACGAAGAGGGCGGAGGTCATGGCGGCGAACTTCGCGAGGACGTAGTCCCCGCGCTCTATCGGCCGTGAGAAGTAGAGGGGCACTGTCTTGAAGCGCAGGTCGCGGGAGACGGTCTGCGGCGCCTGGGCGGCGAGGAAGAGGCTGATGACGGCCTGCATCACGATCGCGTAGCGCGTGTAGTCGACGGGGAGGTCCTTGGTCTTCGCCGCCACGGCGACGGCCACCATGATCGCGGCCGGCAGGCACATCACCGCGAAGAGGATCATGGGCAGGACCTTGGACTTGGCGGAACGCCCGAGTCCGTACGCGCCGCGCAGGCTCTGGGAGAAGAGTGAGCGGCGGGCATAGGCACGGCCGAGCCGCGGTCCTTCGTAGTCGCGGTAGCCGATGTTGTGGATCTGGGTGGACTCAACGCTCATCGCGCCCGCCTCCTGTCTGCTGTGCGGCCGCGGTCGGGGCGGGGACCGCCACGGGGCCGGAAGCCGGCTCCGGCCGTGCCGTGCCCTTGTCCTTGTCCTTGTCCTTGAAGACCTCCGCGATGTGGTGCCTGCGCTGCTCCATCCGGACCAGGCCGAGCCCGAGGTCCGCGACGAGGTCACGCACGAGGTCGTACGTCTCCTCGCCCTCGGCGGTGAGCAGGATCGTGTGACCGGCGCCGGGCAGGTCACCACCGGTCTCCGTCTCCATACCGCGCTCGTGCAGGGCCTCGCGCAACGCCCGAGTGCCGTCGGGGCACGCGTCGGAATCGGTGACCTCGACGGCCAGCGTCGTGGTGGTCTGCGTGAAGTCGGTGGTGGAGCTGGAGCGCAGCAGCTTGCCACCGTCGATGACGACGACGTGGTCGCAGGTGCGCTCCAGCTCGCCGAGGAGGTGCGAGGTGACAAGGACCGAGATGCCGAAGTCGGTGTGGACGCGGCGGATCAGGCCGAGCATCTCGTCGCGCCCGACCGGGTCCAGGCCGTTCGTCGGCTCGTCGAGGAAGACCAGCTGGGGGTCGTGGACCAGGGCCTGGGCGAGCTTGACGCGCTGCTTCATGCCCGTCGAGTAGCCGCCCATCGGGCGGTACCTCTCCTCGTAGAGACCGACGTGCCGCAGGGTGTCCGCGGTGCGCTCGCGGGCCGCGGTGGGCGGGAGCCCCGACATGCGCGCCATGTGGACGACGAACTCGGTGGCCGAGACATCGGGCGGCAGGCAGTCGTGCTCGGGCATGTACCCGACGCGCTCGCGGATCTGGCCGCCGCTGGTGGCGACGTCGAGGCCGAGCACGGCGGCGCGGCCCTCCGTGGCGGGGGACAGACCCAGCAGGATCTTGATCAGTGTGGACTTGCCGGCTCCATTGGCCCCGACGAGTCCGGTCACACCGGGCCCGATATCCATGGAGAGCCGGTCAAGCGCGGTCACCCTCGGGAACCGCTTGCTCAGGCTTTCGGTCGCGATCACAGTCACGGTTCGAAGGTAGTGGCGCGGACCACACCAGTCGTCAGACCACGGTCTTGCGCTGCCCTCACTCTGGAGTATTACGGGCCCGTAGGGGTCGTCCGGAGGTCGCCCCCTGGGGGAACTCCCGGACCTGTCCCGGGCCGTCCGGTGGACCTCTTGACGCAGCCGCCGGGCATTGTCACATTCATCAGTGTCAAGTTACGAGCACGTACGGCGATGGTCGGCACGGGCCCGGAACGCACGGGCCGGACACGGGACGGACGGTGGCATGACCGCACGAGGCGCAACGGGCCGTATGAGGACCGGAGCAGGGAGCCGGGGCACCGAGGGCATCGAGGGAGCGCGCGAGCGCCGGGTGCGTACGGGCGGCGTGGAGCTGTGTGTCGCCGAGCTGGGCGACCCCGAGCGGCCCACGGTCGTGCTCGTCCACGGCTATCCGGACTCCAAGGAGGTCTGGACCGAGGTCGCCCGGCGGCTCGCGGACGACGGCGGCTTCCACGTCGTGCTGTACGACGTGCGCGGACACGGCGGGTCGACCGCACCTAAGCCACTGCGCGGCGGCTTCACCCTGGAGAAGCTGACCGACGACTTCGTGGCGGTGATCGACGCGGTGAGCCCGGATGAGCCGGTGCACGTGGTCGGGCACGACTGGGGCTCGGTGCAGTCCTGGGAGTTCGTCACGGTCCAGCGCACCGAGGGCCGCATCGCTTCCTTCACGTCGATATCGGGCCCCTCGCTCGACCACTTCGGGCACTGGATCCAGAAGCGCGTGGCCCGGCCGACCCCGCGCCGCGTGGGCCAACTCCTCGGCCAGGGAGCCAAGTCCTGGTATGTGTACGCGCTGCATACGCCGGCCCTGCCGGAGCTGGCCTGGCGCGGTCCTCTCGGCAAGCGGTGGCCGAAGATCCTGGAGCGCGTGGAGAAGGTCCCCGCCGGCGACTATCCGACGTCCTCGCTGCCCAGGGACGCGGCGCACGGAGCCTGGCTGTACCGCGACAACGTCCGCGCGAGACTGCGCAGGCCGCGCGCCGATGCCTACGCCCACGCGCCCGTGCAGCTCATCATGCCCTCGGGGGACGTGTTCCTCTCCGAGCGCCTCTATGACGAGCTGGGCGCCTGGGTTCCGCGGCTGGTCCGGCGCACCCTGCCCGCCAAGCACTGGGTGCCCCGCACCCGCCCCGACCAAGTGGCCGCCTGGGTGTCCGAGTTCGTGACGGCCAACGAGGGCGGTGCGGCCCCGGGTGACCGCATGGCCACGGGGAAGTACGCCGACCGGTTCGGCGGTCAGCTCGTCCTGGTCACGGGCGCGGGTGGCGGCATCGGGCGGGCCACGGCCGTCGCGTTCGCCGAGGCCGGAGCGCGCGTGGTGGCCGTCGACCGGAACGCGGAGGGCGCGGCCCGTACGGCGGAGCTGGCGCGGTCGATCGGCGCACCCGAGGCCTGGGCCGAAACGGTCGACGTCTCCGACGAGCAGGCCATGGAGAAGCTCGCCGAGAAGGTCGTCACGGAGTACGGCGTCGTCGACGTCCTGGTGAACAACGCGGGCATCGGCCTCTCCGGCCCCTTCCTCGCCACCAGTACGGAGGACTGGCGGAAGGTCCTCGACGTCAACCTGTGGGGTGTCATCCACGGCTGCCGGCTCTTCGGCAGGCAGATGGCCGAGCGGGGCCAGGGCGGTCACATCGTCAACATGGCGTCGGCGGCGGCGTTCCAGCCCTCCAGGACGCTGCCCGCCTACAGCACATCGAAGGCCGGGGTCCTCATGCTCAGCGAGTGCCTGCGCGCGGAGCTGGCGGGCCAGGACATCGGGGTCTCCGCGATCTGCCCCGGCATCGTCAACACCGGCATCACCTCGACCGCGCGCTTCCTCGGTGTCGACGCCGAGGAGGAGAAGCGCCGCCAGGAGCGGAGTGCCCGGCTCTACGGCCTGCGCAACTACCCGCCGGAGAAGGTCGCCGACGCGGTCCTGCGCGCCGTCGCCGAGAACCGGGCGGTGGTCCCGGTCACCCCGGAGGCACGGGGTGCCCGGCTCCTGTCCCGCTTCGCCCCCAAGGCCCTGCGCGCAGTCGCCAGGTTGGAGCCCCCGCTGTGAACACGGAGGAGCACCGCCGGTCCGAGTACCGCATCGAGGACCTGGCCCACCACAGCGGGACGACGGTCCGCACGATCCGGGCCTACCAGGACCGCGGGCTGCTCCCCCGCCCAGAGCGCCGCGGCAGGGCCAACGTCTACGGCGAGGCCCACTTGGCGCGGCTGCGGCAGATAGCCGGCCTGCTGGACCGCGGGTACACCCTGGCGTCCATCAAGGAGCTCCTGGAGGCTTGGGACGCGGGCCGGGGCCTCGGCGGGGTGCTCGGTCTGGCCGTGGAGGTGGACGGGCCGTGGACGGACGAGAGGGCCGACCGGATATCCCGTGCCGAACTGGACGCGGCCTTCGGTGGCGTACCGGACGAGGAGGCGGTCGCGGAAGCGGTAGCGCTGGGCGTGCTGGAGCCGATATCAGGGCGTGAGGACGAGTTCCTGGTCCCCAGCCCACAAGAGCTGGCGGTGGCTGTGGAGTTGCACGCGGCCGGAGTTCCGCTGTCCGCGATCTCCCGCCACTTGCGGGAGTTGCGGGGACAGGTCGAGCACATAGCCTGCCGCTTCCTGGAGTTCACCACGGAACACGTCTTCGCACGCTGTCTCGGGAACCACCCGCCGAACGAGGCCGATGCGACCGAAGCCGCTGACCTCGTACGGCGTCTGTGGCCGCTCGCGCAGCAGTCGGTCGACGCGGAACTGGCGCGCGCGATGCGGCTGTTCGCCACTCAGCACCTCCGCCGGCATCTGGAGCCCGGCCGCCTCGCGCAGGACGTTGCCGGCACCGTCGCCGTCGACCTGCCGGCCCCCACAATGCGGGCCGTAAGCGCACTGGTTGGGGCCGACCGGGCAGCGGAATTTGTTGCCGCGGCTGCTGAACGAGAGGTGCGGGCACGGCGCTTGGACGCGCTTGCGGCAAGGCACAGCCAGAAGGGCCAAGTTAGGCAAAAGCCTTAAATTGCACGCCAGTTATCCACAGAATTATCAATAGGGCTGTGGATAACCGCACTTGGTTGTGGATCAAACCTTGGAGGGAAAATTGATGGATGAAAAGTCGGTGGACGAAAATCGAGTGCGCGGGAAACGGATCACCGCGACGCTGAGCAGATGAAAGAAGAAGCGCCCTCGCCGGACGAGAGCACGTACCCGCGAGCGAACCGGCCTCCCGTGCCGGACGAACGGCGCACCGTGAAGGTGTCCAAGTACCTGTCGAAGCACCTGCGCCACGACCCCGGGCGGATCGGGATCACGCTCGACGAGCACGGCTGGGTGGAGATCGACGTGCTGCTCGCCGCCGCTGCCGCGCACCGCTTCCCGTTCAGCCGGGCCGAGCTGGACCACGTGGTGGCCGTCAACGACAAGCAGCGCTTCGCTGTGAAGGACGGCCGTATCCGCGCCAGCCAGGGCCACTCCGTCGCCGTCGACCTCGGCCTGCCCCCTGCTACGCCGCCCGCCCGCCTGTTCCACGGCACCGTGGCGGCCCGGCTGGCCGCCATCCGGGCCGAGGGGCTGCGGCCGATGAACCGGCACGCCGTGCATCTCTCGGCGGACCGCGAGACCGCGGGGCGCGTCGGTGCCCGGCGGGGGCGGCCCGTCATCCTGTCCGTCGACACCGGGGCGATGCACCGCGACGGCCACGTCTTCCATCTGAGCGCCAACGGGGTATGGCTCACCGCCGCCGTCCCGCCCCGCTACCTCCACTTCCCCGGGCCCCGCTGACCAGCTGACCATCTGAGCGACTCAGCGACTCAGCGACTGAAGGACCGAACGAGGAAACCCCAGCGCATCTGCCCTGTGCCGACTGCCCCGTGCCGACTGTTCCGGGCGGGCATGATCGTCTTTATGGAGCATCTGCACAGCAACGAGGCTGCCGTCGACGCACTGCGCGAGGTCGCCCGCGAGTACAACCGGGAGATCGAGGTCTCGCACGACATCGGCGCCGACCAGACGACGCGCCGCTCCGCCGCGGGGATCGGTGTGACGACGGACCCGGACGGTTCGCTGCCGCACGAGGCGCTGGTGGAATTCGGCGGCTCGCCCCGCCTCATGGTGCGGCTCTATCCCGAGGACGACGGCGACGCCGACGCCCTCATCACCGTCGAGGACGTCGAGTGCCACGACATCCCGCGCGACCAGGTGCCCGCCTTCGTGCGGTCGGTCTTCGGCGGCCTCGCCCACGTCAGGGCCAAGCGCTTCCCGCCCGGCTACCGCCTGGTCGTGCCGCTGCCCGGCGACGAGACGTACACGGAGTACATCCCGATGGTGCTGCTCACCCCATGGCTCAGCTCCCGGGTCCGCTGAGCGAGCGGTCGGCCACCGTTCCCTGGACCCCTGAACCGCTGAGCGACGGGGCGGCGGGCGGACATACGCTCGGACGTATGAATCTGCGTCTGAGCACCGTGATCCTCCCCGTCCGCCGTTGGCACGAGGGGGGAAGGGAGCGCTGGCAGCGCGCGGAGGAACTCGGCTTCCACACCGCGTACACGTATGACCACCTGTCCTGGCGGAGTTTCCGTGACGGGCCCTGGTTCGGGGCGGTGCCCACGCTGACCGCCGCCGCGGCGGCCACCGAGCGGATTCGCCTCGGCACGCTCGTCACCTCACCCAACTTCCGGCACCCGGTGACCCTCGCCAAGGAGCTGATCACCCTCGACGACGTGTCGAACGGCCGGATCACCCTCGGCATCGGCGCGGGCGGCAACGGGTTCGACGCGACGGCGCTGCGCGCGAGCGGCGAGGAGCCCTGGACGCCCCGCGAGCGGGCCGACCACTTCGGCGAGTTCCTGCCCCTGCTCGACCGACTTCTCACCGAGGACGTCGTCTCGTACGACGGAACGCACTACTCCGCCACCGAGGTACGGAACATCCCCGGCTGTGTGCAGCGCCCGCGGCTGCCCTTCGCCGTGGCCGCGACCGGGCCGCGCGGACTGCGGCTCGCCGCGCGCCACGGACAGGCCTGGGTCACCACGGGCGATCCGAAGCTCTTCGAATCCGGCACCCCGGACCAGTCACTTCACGCCATCCGCGGACAGGTCGAGAAGCTCGCCGCCGCCTGTGACGAGATCGGCCGCGATGTCGCCGGCGTCGGCAGGATCCTGCTGACCGGATTCACGCCCGACCGCCCCCTGGACTCCTTCGACGCCTTCGTCGACTTCGCCGGCCGCCACGCCGACCTGGGCTTCGACGAGATCGTCGTGCACTGGCCGCTGCCCGGCACCTACTTCGCGGCGGACGAGAAGGTCTTCGAGCGGATCGCCCTGGAGGCACCGGGCCAGTTGAACACGGACGGGATCACGCCCTGACGGCTCTCAGATGTGCGCCCCACCGCACGCACGTGCACGTCTGTGCGAGACAATCGGTGGCGTGACCTCAGCTACCCCAGGGCCCCAGACCCCCGCCCCGTACACGACGGCCAGGACCGACCGGTCCGACCGCACCGGGTCGCGTCCGCGTCCGCGGCTGATCGCCACGGACCTGGACGGCACGCTGCTGCGCGACGACAAGACGGTCTCCGACCGCACGGTCGCCGCACTGGCCGCCGCCGAGGCCGCCGGGATCGAGGTCTTCTTCGTGACCGGCCGGCCGGCCCGCTGGATGGACGTCGTCAGCGCCCACGTCCACGGTCACGGCCTCGCCATCTGCGGAAACGGCGCGGCGGTGGTCGACCTGCACGGTGGCCCCGGCACCCACAGCTTCGTCAAGATCCGCGCGATGGACCGGGAGTGCGCCCTCGACGTCGTCCGCAGGGTGCGTGCCGCGTCGCCGGGCACGTCCTTCGCGGTGGAGCGGACCGGGGGCCTGCACCACGAGGAAACGTATCCGCCCCTGCACATGGAGCCCGGCGAGAGCGTCGCGCCCGCCGAGAAGCTCCTCGCGGAGATCCCCACGGACCCCGCGGTGGCCGAGCAGCCCGTGCTCAAGATCCTCGCCTTCCACCCGGAGCTCGCGCCCGACGACTTCCTGGTGGTGGCGCGGGCGGCCGTCGGCGACCGGGCGACGGTCACCCGCTCAAGCCCCAGCGCGCTCCTGGAGATCAGCGGCCCCGGTGTCTCCAAGGCCAGCACGCTGGAGCTGTGCTGCGCCGAGCGCGGCATCACGCCCGCCGAGGTCGTCGCCTTCGGGGACATGCCCAACGACATAGAGATGCTGAGCTGGGCGGGCACGTCGTACGCGATGGGCAACGCCCACCCGGACGTCATCGCCGCCGCCTCCGGCAGCACGGTCGCCAACAACGACGACGGCGTGGCCGTGATCATCGAGCAGATCCTCGCCGACCACCACCCCGAGGCCCAGCGGCCTCTGGACTGACACACGCACGGCCCAGCACGGCCCAGCGGCCTCTGGACCGACACACACGGCCCCACGCCCGAGCCGGGCTAGTACGGGGCCTGCCAGACGACCGTCGTGCCGCCGCCGGCATCGGCGGTGCCCGGCCCGTACCAGCTGTCGCCGCCCAGGGACTCGGCCCGCCGTTTGAGGTTCTTCAGGCCGCTGCGCCGACCGCCCTCGGCGATGCCCACGCCGTCGTCGGCGACGGTCAGGCGTACGCCCCGGCCTCCGCCCGGCAGCGTCACCGTCGCGTCGACGACCACGTCGATACGGGTGGCCCGCGCATGGCGGAACGCGTTGGAGAGGGCTTCCCGCAGAGCCGCGATGAGGTTCTTGCCGGTCAGTTCGCCGACCATGGTGTCGACGGGGCCCACGAAGCGGTGCGACGGCTTGAAGCCGAGCGGGACGGCGGCCATGTTGATCTCCCGGAGCACCCGGGTGCGCAGCCCCGACGGTGCCTCGGCCGGGCCCTGCTGCAGCGCGAAGATCGCCGTACGGATCTCCTGGATGGTCACGTCGAGTTCGTCGGCGGCCTTGCCCACACCGGCCCGCACCTCCGGCACGGCCGACCGCCGCTGGGCGCTCTCCAGCATCATGCCGGTGGCGAACAGCCGCTGGATGACGAGGTCGTGCAGGTCCCTGGCGATACGGTCGCGGTCCTCGTAGACCGCGAGGCGCTCACGGTCCCGCTGGGTGTCGGCCATCATCAGCGCGAGCGCGGCCTGCGAGGCGAACTGGACGGCGAGTGTCCGCTCGGCCTCGCTGAACTGGCGTGCGCCACGCGCGCGTGGCGTGGCGAGCGTCCCCAGGACACGGCCGCCGCTCCGCAGCGGGAGCAGCATGACGGGGCCGTAGCGGTCGGCCAGCTCCGTCATGACCCGGGGGTCGCCCGCCACGTCGTCGATGAAGACGGGTTCTCCCGCGAGGAGCTGGGAGACGATGCGGCTCTCCGGGGGGACGGTCATGCCGAGCGCCCCGATGGGCTCCGCCGATGAGACCGCGACGACCTCCATGCCACCCTCGTCGTCGGGCAGCAGCACGATCCCCGCGTCCGAGTCCGCGAGGCGCCTGGCCTGTTCGGCCACGACGGCGAGGGCGTCCTCCGCGTCACTGCCGGACAGCAGGGCCGTGGTGACCGCGACCGATCCGTCGATCCAGCGCTCGCGCTGCTTGGCGGCCTCGTACAGGCGCGCGTTGCCGATGGCGATGCCCGCCTCGGCGGCGAGGACGCGCACCATGTGGACGTCGTCGTCGTTGAACTCGGCCCCGTCCCGCTTCTCCGTCAGATAGAGGTTGCCGAAGATCTCCCCCTGTACGCGGATCGGCACCCCGAGGAAGGTCCGCATCGGCGGGTGGTGGGCCGGGAAACCGCAGGAGCGGGGGTCGGAGGAGAGGTCGGAGAGGCGCAGTGTCCTCGGCTGGTGGATCAGCGCGCCGAGCAGGCCCCTGTGCCCGTCGGGCAGCCGCCCGATGCGGTCGGCCGCCTCCTCGCCGATGCCGTGGTGGACGAAGTCGGAGAGCCCTTCGCCGTTCTCGGCGACCACACCGATCGCCGCGTAGCGGGCGTCCGCGAGTTCGGCGGCGGTCTCGCAGATGCGGTCCAGGGTGACGTGGAGCTCCAGCCCCGTACCCACCGACCGCATGGCTTCGAGGAGCTGCGGCACCCGCTTGGCCAGCTCGGGCGAGAGCCCCTGGAGGCCGTGCGCCGCCGCCTGCCCCGGGCTGGATGTGCCGTCGGGGAGCGGTGCGTCGGCGGAGGCCGGGGGTACGGACATGACTTTGAGCCTAGTTAGTCCCATTTGCGGGGGAAAGTCGGAGCCTTATCGACTCCCGGAAGTGCCGCCACCGGGGCGTTTGACGGCCACGCCCCAGAGCGCCCCCTCACCCCACCGCCAGCAGATCCGCGGCCCGTTCCACGTCCAGCATCCGCCGCAGCGGGCCCTCCACCGCCGCGAGCTCCGCGTACGTGCCGCGCTGCGCCACCCGGCCCCCGTCGAGGACGATCACCTCGTCCACCGCGTCGAGGCCGGCGAGCCGATGGGTGATGAGCAGCGTCGTCCGCCCCTCCGTCGCGGCCATCAGGTCGGCGGTGAGGGCGTCGGCGGTCGGCAGGTCGAGGTGTTCGGCCGGTTCGTCGAGGACGAGTACGGGGAAGTCCGCGAGCAGCGCACGGGCCAGCGCGAGCCGCTGCCGCTGACCGCCGGAGAGCCGGGCGCCGTGCTCGCCGACCAGCGTGTCGAGCCCCTGCGGCAGCGAGTCGGCCCAGCCGTCGAGCCGTGCGCGCGCGAGGGCGGCCCGCAGCTCCGCGTCCGTGGCGTCCTTCTTGGCGAGCAGCAGGTTCTCGCGGACCGAGCTGTCGAAGATGTGCGCGTCCTGGGCGCAGAGCCCGACCATGCGGCGCACGGTGTCGCCGTCCAGCGTCGCCGCGTCCGTGCCGCCCAGCGAGTACGTCCCCTCGTACGCGCCGAGGAACCGCAGGAGCACCTGCGCGAGCGTCGTCTTGCCCGAGCCCGATGGACCCACGACGGCGATCCGCCGGCCCCGCTCCAGGGTCAGGCTCACGCCCGCGAGCGCGGGAGTATCGAGGGACTGACCCGCGTGGCGGGCGTGCAGCGCTTCGACCCGGAGCGGGAAGGGCGTGACCGGCGCCTCCGCGGGGGCGGCGGGCTCCGGAACCGGCTCGGCGGCGTCGAGGACCTCGTACACGCGCTCCGCGCTCCTCCTGACCCGCTGCCGGTACTGCACGGCGAGGGGGAGGCCGATGACCGCCTCGAAGGCGGCGAGCGGGGTGAGCACCACGACGGCCAGGGCGAGTCCGTCGAGCCGCCCGTCCCGCACCGCCTGGACCCCGACGAGCGCGGCGGCGGCCACCGTGAGCCCGGTGGCCAGCGCCCCGAGCCCGTTGCCGAGCGCGGTGGCCCCGGCCTGCCGGGAGGCGATCCGCGTCAGCTCGGCGTCGGCCTCCGCGGCCTTCGCCGTACGCCGGCCCAGCGCACCGGCGACGGTCAGCTCGGCGGTCCCGGTCAGCAGATCCGTCACGCGGGTGGCGAGCGTCCCGCGCGCGGGTGCCAGCCTCCGCTCGGCGCGCCGCGCCACGGCACCGCTCAGGAGCGGCACCCCGACCCCCGCGACGAGCAGCCCGGCGGCGAGCACGGCGCCCGCCTCGGGCAGCAGCCAGGCGGTGAACCCGACGGCTCCGGTGCCCACGAGCGCCGCGGCGGACACGGGCAGCAGCCAGCGCAGCCAGTAGTCCTGCAGGGCGTCGACGTCGGCGACCAGACGGGAGAGGAGGTCTCCGCGGCGGGCGGTGCGCAGACCGGCGGGGGCGAGGCGTTCGAGGCGCCGGTAGACCGCGACGCGGGTGTCGGCGAGCATGCGGAGCACCGCGTCGTGCGAGACGAGCCGCTCGGCGTAGCGGAAGACGGCGCGGCCGATGCCGAAGGCACGCGTGGCCGTCACGGCGATCATCAGGTACATCACCGGCGGCTGCTCCGAGGCCCGCGATATCAGCCACCCCGAGGTCGCCATGAGCCCCACGGCGCTGCCGAGCGCGAGGCTGCCGAGCAGCAGCGCGAGCCCGAGCTGCGCCCGCCGCTCCTGAGCGGCATCCCGCACGCGGGCGAGCACCCCGCGCGGCTTCGCCGGGCCCTCGCCCCGGGCGCCCCGGTCACCCTGCGGCACGTCGTCGCCGGTGGCCTCTGGCCGACCTGAGGCTTCACCGGACACACCATGGACCTGTGCCGTACCCGGGAGCAAGGGAGTGCCCGTCCGCGCCTCGGCCGCGGGCAGCCGCACCACCCGGTCCGCGACGGCGAGCAGTGCGGGCCTGTGCACGACCAGCAGGACCGTCCGGCCCACGGCCAGGCGTCGCACCGCCTCCACGACCTCCGCCTCGGTCCCGCCGTCGAGCGCCGCCGTGGGCTCGTCGAGGAGGACCACGGGGCGGTCGGCGAGGAACGCGCGTGCCAACGCGAGACGCTGCCGCTGCCCGGCCGAGAGCCCGCCCCCGTCCTCCCCGAGGACCGTCTCCGCCCCCAGGGGCAGCGCGTCCACGAAGGACAGCGCGCCGGCGTCCCGCAGGGCGTCCCGCACCTGCTCCGGGTCCGCCGACGGCTTCGCGAGCCGTACGTTCTCCGCGATGGAGCCGGCGAACAGGTGCGGCCGCTGCGGCACCCACGCGATCCGCTCCCGCCAGAGCTCGGGCGACACCTCCGCCAGGTCGACGCCCCCGACGCGGACCCGCCCGCCGGTGGGTCGGACGAACCCGAGCACCACGTCCAGAAGGGTCGACTTGCCCGCCCCGCTCGGCCCGACGAGGGCCACCGTCTCCCCGTGCCCCACCTCGAAGGAGACCCCGGAGACCGCGTCGTCGCCCCGGCCCGGATACCGCACCGTCACGTTCTCCACGCTCAGCGCGCCCGAGGGCACGGGCCCGCTCCCGGCCCCCGGAACCGGTGTTTCGAGCACCTCGAAGATCTCCTCGGCGGCTGCCAGGCCCTCCGCCGCCGCGTGGTACTGCGCCCCGACCTGGCGCAGCGGCAGATAGGCCTCGGGCGCCAGGACGAGGATGACCAGACCCACGTACAAGTCCGTCTCGCCGTGGACGAGCCGCATGCCGATGGTCACCGCGACCAGCGCTACCGAGATCGTGGCGAGGAGTTCCAGGGCGAAGGAGGAGAGGAAGGCGATCCGCAGCGTCCGCATGGTCGCCTGGCGGTACTCGCCGGTTATCCTCCTGATCGACTCGGCCTGGGCCTTGGCGCGGCCGAACACCTTGAGGGTGGGGAGGCCCGCCACGACGTCCAGGAAGTGGCCGGAGAGCCGCGAGAGCAGTCGCCACTGGCGGTCCATCCGGTTCTGGGTCGCCCAGCCGATGAGGATCATGAAGACCGGGATCAGCGGGAGCGTCACGACGATGATCGCCGCCGACACCCAGTCCTCCGTCACGATGCGGGCGAGCACCGCCACCGGTACGACCACCGCGAGCCCGAGCTGCGGCAGGTAGCGCGCGAAGTAGTCGTCCAGGGCGTCCACGCCTCGCGTCGCGAGCGAGACGAGTGAGCCGGTGCGCTGACCGCTCAGCCAGCCGGGGCCGAGCACGGCGGTCCTCTCCAGGAGCCGCCCCCGCAGCTCGGACTTGACGGCCGCGCTCGCCCGGTGTGCCGCGAGTTCGGTCAGCCAGGAGACGAGTCCGCGGCCCGCCGCGACCAGGGCGAGCAGCAGCAGCGGCGTGCCCAGGTCGGCGACGGAGAGGTCCTGCTGGAAGGCGCCCACCACGATCTCGGCGATGAGCATCGCCTGACCGACGACCAGCCCCGCTCCGGCCAGCCCCAGAACCACGACGGCGACGAGGAAGAAGCGCGTGGCACGGGCGTACCGCAGCAGGCGCGGGTCGATTGGTTTCACGTGAAACACACCCTCCGGGGGCCAGCGGGGAGATCGGGGCTCGGCCTCAGTGCGCGGCGTCGGCGATGTGCTGCGTGCCGATCCGCTTGCGGAACACCCAGTACGTCCACGCCTGGTAGAGCAGGACGACGGGCGTCGCGATGAGCGCGCACCAGGTCATGATCCGCAGCGTGTACGGGCTCGACGAGGCGTTGGTGACCGTGAGGCTCCACTCCTCGTTCAGCGACGAGGGCATGACGTTCGGGAAGAGCGTCAGGAAGAGCATCGCGACGGCCGCCGCGATCGTGACGCCCGACAGCGCGAACGACCAGCCCTCGCGCCCGGCCTTGATGGCCACGATGGCTCCGAGCAGCGCGAGGACCGCCACGGCCATCGCGACCAGGCTCTTGCCGTCACCCTTGTCGGCCTGCGTCCAGAGCAGGAACCCGAGCGCGAGTACCGCCGTGACGAGCCCGAGGCCCAGTGCCGCCCTGCGGGCCCGCACCCGGATGTCGCCCACGGTCTTGAGCGAGGCGAACACCGCTCCGTGGAAGGTGAACAGCGTCAGCGTGACGAGGCCGCCCAGGATCGCGTACGGGTTGAGCAGGTCGAAGAAGGAACCCACGTACTCCTTGTGGGCGTCGATCTTCACGCCGCGCACAATGTTCCCGAAGGCGATGCCCCACATGACCGCGGGGATCAGCGACGTCCAGAAGATCGCGTGCTCCCAGTTGGTCTGCCACCGCTCCTCCGGCCGCTTCGCGCGGTACTCGAAGGCCACGCCGCGCACGATGAGGCAGACCAGGATGAGCAGGAGCGGCAGGTAGAAGCCGGAGAACAGCGTCGCGTACCACTCGGGGAAGGCGGCGAAGGTCGCGCCGCCCGCCGTGAGCAGCCACACCTCGTTGCCGTCCCAGACCGGGCCGATGGTGTTGATCAGGACCCGCTTCTCCACCCGGTTCCGGGCGAGCAGCTTGGTCAGGACCCCGATCCCGAAGTCGAAGCCCTCCAGGAAGAAGTAGCCGATCCACAGGACGGCGATCAGTACGAACCATATGTCGTGAAGTTGCATGGCCTGGTCGCTCCTTCCTTCAGTACGAGAAGGCCATGGGCCGGTCGGCGTCGGCGTCGGAATCGCTGTCCGAGCCCTTGCCCGAGCCGGGGCCCCCGATCTTGGTCGGTGGGTTCAGGTCCGCCTCCGTGAGCTCGGGCGGCCCCTGCCTGACGTACTTGAGCAGCAGCTTCACCTCGATCACGGCGAGGACCGCGTAGATCAGCGTGAAGCCGATCAGCGAGGTGAGCACCTCGCCCTGGGAGACGCCGGGCGAGACCGCGTCCCTGGTGCGCAGCACGCCGTAGACCACCCAGGGCTGCCGGCCCGTCTCGGTGAAGATCCAGCCCCAGGCCGTGCCGATGAGGGGGAAGACCAGCGTCCACTGCGAGAGCCGCCACCACCACGTGCCGATCCTGGGGGCGAGTTCCCTGTTCTTGGTGAGCATGAGCTTGGGGATCTCGTCCGCCCCCGTACGGTGTTCGGGCGCCAGCCAGAACTTCTTCCGCGTCAGCCAGAGGCCCGCCGTGCACAGGGCCATCGAGACGCCGCCGAAGCCGATCATCCAGCGGTAGGACCAGTAGGCGGTGGGGATGTTGGGCCGGTAGTCGCCGGGTCCGAACTTCTCCTGCGCCTCCTTGTTGAGGTCGTTGATGCCGGGGATCTCGGCGTGGAAGTTGTTCTTGGCGAGGAAGGACAGGACGCCGGGGACCTCAATGGCGACCTTGTTGTGCCCCTCGGAGACGTCCCCGTAGGCGAAGATCGAGAACGGTGCCGGCTTCTCCGACTCCCACAGCGCCTCGGCCGCCGACATCTTCATCGGCTGCTGCTCGTACATGACCTTGCCGAGGGTGTCGGCGCTGACCACCGTGAGCAGCGTGCCCACGAAGGCGGCCACCAGGCCGAGCCGCAGCGAGGTGCGCATGGTGCGGATGTGCCGCTTCTTGCGCAGGTGGACGATGGCGATGCCGGTCATGAAGGCGCCGCCGACCAGGATGGCCGCCGAGATGACGTGGAAGAAGTTGACCAGCGCCGTCTCCTGGAAGAGCACCTTCGCGAAGTCGGTCAGCTCCGCGCGCTTGGTGCCGTCCCGCTCCACGATCCTGTAGCCGACCGGGTGCTGCATGAAGGCGTTGGCGGCCATGATGAAGTACGCCGAGAGGATCGTGCCGATCGAGACGATCCAGATCGTGGCGCAGTGCAGCTTCTTGGGGAGCTTGTCCCAGCCGAAGATCCACAGGCCGATGAAGGTCGACTCGAAGAAGAAGGCGATCAGCGCCTCGAAGGCCAGCGGCGCACCGAAGACGTCACCCACGAAGCGTGAGTAGTCGGACCAGTTCATGCCGAACTGGAACTCCTGCACGATGCCGGTGACGACACCCATCGCGATGTTGATCAGGAACAGCTTGCCCCAGAACTTGGTCGCCCTGAGGTAGTGCTCCTTGCCCGTACGGACCCAGGCGGTCTCCAGGATCGCCGTGAGGGCGGCGAGGGAGATCGTCAGGGGAACGAACAGGAAGTGGTAGACGGTCGTGATGCCGAACTGCCATCGCGCCAATGTCTCCGGCGCCAGAGCCAGGTCCACTGCGTCATCTCCTTACTCGCCGTGGTCAAAGCGGCAGTTTGTACCCGCCTGTCCCGCTGATCTCCGGAGGAACCGGGCACGCTTGTGAACGCGTTCACATTCACAAGCATTATGTCGTACCGGTTTCACGCACCCCAAGGGGGGTCCCTGTCTCGCTCGTCACATCGCCGGATACAGCGTCCGGGGAGGCGTGGCGCCACGACACGAGAAGGCCCCGGCTCTCACGAGTCGCGAGAGCCGGGGCCTTGCCGTGATCGGGGCGCGGGGTGCAGCCCCACGCCGGCCGGGGATCAGAACTCCTTGCGGAACTCCTCGGCCGCCCGCAGGAAGATGTCGTTGGCCTCGGTCTCGCCGATCGTGGCCCGCATCCCCTCACCCGCGAACGGCCGCACCACGACCCCCGCCTTCTCACAGGCGGCGGCGAAGTCGGCCGTACGCTCCCCGAGCCGCAGCCAGACGAAGTTCGCCTGCGTCTCCGGCACCGTCCAGCCCTGGCCACGCAGCGCGTCGACCACCCGGGTCCGCTCCGCGACCAGCGCGCCGACGCGGCCCATCAGCTCGTCCTCGGCCCGCAGCGACGCCACGGCCGCGTCCTGCGCGAGCTGGCTCACGCCGAAGGGCACCGCCGTCTTGCGCAGCGCGGCGGCCACCGGCTCATGGGCGACCGCGAAGCCGACGCGCAGCCCCGCGAGCCCGTACGCCTTGGAGAACGTCCGCAGGACGCAGACGTTGGGACGGTCGCGGTAGATCTCGATGCCGTCCGGGACCTCGGGGTCCCGGATGAACTCGCGGTACGCCTCGTCGAGCACCACGAGCACGTCGCTCGGCACCCGGTCGAGGAAGCGTTCGAGTTCGGCCCTGCGGACCACGGTGCCGGTGGGGTTGTTGGGGTTGCAGACAAAGATGAGGCGGGTGCGGTCCGTGATGGCGGCGGCCATCGCGTCCAGGTCGTGCACCTCGCCCTCCGTCAGCGGCACCCGCACCGACGTCGCGCCGCTGACCTGCGTGATGATCGGGTACGCCTCGAAGGACCGCCAGGCGTAGATGACCTCGTCGCCCGGGCCCGCGGTGGCCTGCAGCAGCTGCTGGGCCACGCCGACGGAGCCGGTGCCGGTCGCGATGTGCGAAGCGGGCACCCCGAAGCGGTCGGCCAGCTCGCTCATCAGGACCGTGCAGGCCATGTCCGGGTAGCGGTTGAAGGACCCGGCGGCGGCGAGCGTGCTCTCCATGACGCCGGGAAGCGGCGGGTAGGGGTTCTCGTTCGAGGACAGCTTGTAGGCCGCGGGCCCGTCCGCCGCGGCGGGCTTGCCCGGCTTGTAGGTGGGAATACCCTCCAGCTCGGCGCGCAGCCTCGGGCTCGTCTCGCTCACCGCAGTCCTCCTCGTGCCAGTGCCAACACAGTTCGAATACTGCTCACCTTATGAGGATTCGCCGCCGCTGCGAATGGCCTGCCGAGATCCGTCCGCGAGCGACCGCGCGCCGCCTCACGCGCGGCACCCGTGCGACGCCCGGGGCGGGGGGAGCGCCCGTGCTCCCCCGTGCGCCGGTGGCTCGCTCCGTGGCGCGCGTCCCCCGTGAAGGTGAGTTGCCACCCGCCCGAGACCCGGCTCATCCGTCAGGGCCCAGCGAGACGATCAGCGACCACCATTGCACTCGGGCCCAACTTCCTTTATTTCTAAGGTAATTTGAGAGCACAGGCCTTGCAGAAACGTGCCTGTCAACGGCTGCATATGCACCCGCGCTACCCAACCCGATGAGCCCTACTATCGGCTCGCCATGACAGCAGCAGGTAAACACCAGGTGAGCCGAGCGGAGACCACCCGCCGGGGGAACCGGCAGAGCCGCGCCGGCATCAGAGATGTCGCCGCCGCCGCCGGTGTCTCCATCACGACTGTCTCCGATGCCCTCAACGGTAAGGGCCGTCTGCCGGACGCCACCCGACGCCACGTCCGCGAGGTCGCCGAACGGCTGGGCTACCGCCCCTCCGCCGCGGCCCGAACCCTCCGTACCGGCAAGTCGGGCCTCATCGGCCTGACCGTGACCACGTACGGGGATGAACCTTTCACCTTCACCGAGTTCGCCTACTTCGCGGAGATGGCCAGAGCCGCCACGTCCGCCGCCCTCGCCCGGGGCTACGCCCTGGTCATCCTGCCCGCCACCTCCCGCCGCAGCCCGGTCGACGTGTGGTCGAACGTCGCGCTCGACGGGACGGTCGTCGTCGACCCCTCCGACCACGACCCGGTGGTCAGCGAGCTGGTCCGCCAGGGCCTCCCGGTGGTCTCCGACGGCCGTCCGGCCGGCTCACTGCCGGTCACCGCCTGGGTCGACAACGACCACGAGACGGCGGTCCTGGAGATCCTCGACCACCTCGCGGCCGCCGGCGCCCGCCGGATCGGCCTGCTCACGGGCACCACCACCGACACCTACACACACCTGTCCACGACCGCCTATCTGAACTGGTGCGAACGCGTCGGCCAGGACCCGGTCTACGAGTCCTATCCCGCCCACGACCCGTGCGCGGGCGCCGTCGCCGCCGACCGCCTGCTCGCCAGACCCGACCGGCCCGACGCCGTCTACGGCCTCTTCGACCCCAACGGCACCGACCTCCTGGCCGCCGCCCGACGGTACGGCCTGCGGGTCCCCGACGACCTGCTGCTCGTCTGCTGCAGCGAGTCCACGGTGTACGCCACCACCGAGCCGCCGATCACCACGCTCTCGCTCAAGCCCCGGCGCATCGGGACGGCCGTCGTACAGCTCCTCATCGACGCCATCGAGGGCCTGGACACGGGCGGGCCCGTCGAGCGGGTGATACCGACCGAACTGATCGTGCGCACCTCGTCGGAGCGGCGTCCGCCCCGCACGACGGTCAGCCCGCCGCGCTCACCGGGGCCGGGCTGACACCGCAGATCCACGGCTGACCGAAGATCACTGGGCAGAGGCGGACGAGCAGCCCGCCATCAACACGGAAACCTCTGCCCAATTCGGGATAAATCCGCGGTGAACCGGGGTCGAGGACCGATTCACCACCCCTGGTGCACCACACAGCGGGAGCCGCATTCCTATGATGGGCGGACGACACCGCGGGCCGCTGCGACCAGGCAGTCCGATCTCGGTGCAGATGCGGCGCAATGGTGGTGGAGGGGTCGATGACTCAGGGGGCCGGTCAGGGACCCGATGTGCGGACGGCGACGCTGCGCGACTTCCGCGTACCGGCGTACGTCCATGAGACGACCGGACCCGCCCAGGCGCGCCCCGGAGCGCCCGGCGAGCCGGAAGCCGACGGGTACACGCCGACACAGCGCGATCTGCCCGTCATCAACCGCGGGGACACCGTGCAGGTGCAGGTCATGCCGGAGCCCCCGCAGCCGCGGGCGAGCAAGGAGCACGGCCCGCTGTTCGTCGTGGGCGACGTGCACGGGTATCTCGGCGAGCTGATGGCCGCGCTCCACGAGCAGGGCCTCGTCGACGCCGAGGGCAACTGGTCCGCGGGCAACGCGCGCCTGTGGTTCCTCGGCGACTTCACCGACCGGGGGCCCGACGGCATCGGCGTCATCGACCTCGTGATGCGCCTCTCCGCGGAGGCCGCGGCGGCCGGCGGCTACTGCAAGGCGCTCCTCGGCAACCACGAGCTGCTCCTGCTCGGCGCCAAGCGCTTCGGCGACACCCCGGTCAACTCCGGAGCGGGAACCGCCACCTTCCAGGCGGCGTGGCTGCTCAACGGGGGCCAGAAGACGGACATGGAGCGCCTGGAGGACCACCACCTGCAGTGGATGGCCCGCCTGGACGCGATGGAGGAGGCGGACGGACATCTCCTCATGCACTCCGACACGACCGCCTACTTGGACTACGGCGACTCGATCGAGGCGGTGAACGACACGGTCCGCGAGACCCTGACGCGCAACGACGCCGACGAGTGCTGGGACCTTTTCCGGAAGTTCACCAAGCGCTTCGCCTTCCGCGACGAGTCGGGCCCCTCCGCCGTGCGCGAACTGCTCGACATGTACGGCGGCACGCGCGTCGTCCATGGCCACAGCCCCATCCCGTACCTCCTCGGTGACGTCGGCTCCGAGGACGAGTCGGACGGGGCCGGGCCCGTCATCGAGGGCCCGCATGTCTACGCCGACGGACTCGCCATCGCCATGGACGGCGGCGTGACCATGGCAGGAAAGCTGCTGGTCTGCCAACTGCCGCTGGCGGTCTAGGCAATTCGCGAGCGCGCCCCCCTCTACAGGATTGTGCCCGGCAGGGGGGCAATTTCCGGAAACCCCCTGTCACCGCGTGCTGTCACGGCTCTACCATCGGCTTATCCGTAGCAGGCTCCCCTCCGTTTCTGCCCAACGGCTCGCAGCCATGCGAGTCTCAGCCCTACGGAGCATCGGGGGATGCACATGAACAGCGCTCCACACCTGCTCAACGAGGACCGCCCCGACTACGAGCGGATCCTCGACGAGGCGCTGCGCACCGCACCGGACCGTCCGGAACTCGCCGCAGTGGGCCAGCGGCTCAACACCGAACAACTGCGCACCATGGCCCTGAACGCGACAGCTCTGATCACTGCCGCGGCCGCAACCGAGTACGCGCACTACGTGAAGGTTCGCGAGGAGTTGCGCGAACCTCGACCGTCTTCGTCATCGATCCGCGAAGGGAGTGGACACAGCGCCGCGGAGTCGGGCTCCGGCGGCGTGGGGCTCGCCACCACGATGGGCGAGATCGCCGAACCCGCGGCAGTGGGAGCCGGGGCGGTCGCCGTCGTCGCGGTCCTCGCACCCGTGCTCGCGGGCGCGGCCGCCGCGATCTTCCTGCTCGTCGGCTATGTCCTGCAGATGCTCGACCCCGAGCCCGGATTCGCGGACACACTGCTGACCGCGGGCTGGCTGTTCGGCGCGCTCACCGCGGGAGGCATCCTGGTCGCCGCGGGGGGACTGCTCCTGACCGCCCTGCGCAACGGCTCCACCTCGCTCCAGGCGAGCCTCCACGGCGAACAGCATCTGGAGGTCTCCCAGGCCAGGGATGTGTGGAAGCGGGCGCTCCTGGAGCAGGGCATCGTGCCGTTCCTCCGGGCGGCCCTCGCGGAACCGGGCCCGGGGCCCGCGCCCCGGACACCGTCGCAGGGGTCGGGGACGAGCGGCAGCCGCATACCGCAACTCGGCTACCACAGGCCCGGGTTCAGCAGCCCGGACGGCGGCTCGACCGCCGGTTCCCGTCCGAGCTACTCAAGCCCGGACTTCTCAAGCCCGGACTTCGGCGGCCCCGACCACAAGCCGGAGTAGCCGGGCCCGACACACGGCACCACTTCGGGGCCACGGCCCGCTTCGTGGTCCCGCCGCTGACGAGGGGCGGCGAGACCACGAGGCCCGCGAATCCATGGGGAGCATCGGATACACCGGGCATGCCGGTGTGCTCGCTTACGCCCCAGTCCTGCTCAGTCGGCGATCGGCAGGTAGACGCGGTTGCCCGCCGCGGCGAACTCCTTGGACTTCTGGTCCATGCCCGCCTGGATCTCGTCCTGGCCGGGCTCACCGTCGCCACCGTGCTTGCGCCGGATGTCCTGCGAGATCTTCATGGAACAGAACTTCGGCCCGCACATCGAGCAGAAGTGCGCCGTCTTCGCGGGCTCGGCGGGCAGCGTCTCGTCGTGGAACTCCCGCGCCGTGACCGGGTCGAGCGCCAGGTTGAACTGGTCCTCCCAGCGGAACTCGAAGCGCGCGTCCGAGAGCGCGTCGTCCCAGTCCTGCGCGCCCGGGTGCCCCTTGGCGAGGTCCGCCGCGTGCGCCGCGATCTTGTACGTGATGACGCCGGTCTTCACGTCGTCGCGGTTGGGCAGGCCCAGGTGCTCCTTGGGCGTGACGTAGCAGAGCATGGCCGTGCCCCACCAGCCGATCATCGCGGCACCGATGCCGGAGGTGATGTGGTCGTAGGCGGGAGCGATGTCGGTGGTCAGCGGGCCGAGGGTGTAGAACGGCGCCTCCTCGCAGATCTCCTGCTGGAGGTCGATGTTCTCCTTGATCTTGTGCATCGGGACGTGACCGGGGCCCTCGATCATCGTCTGTACGTGGTGACGTTTGGCGATCGTGTTGAGTTCCCCGAGGGTCCGCAACTCCGCGAACTGCGCCTCGTCGTTGGCGTCCGCGATCGACCCGGGCCGCAGGCCGTCGCCGAGCGAGTACGTCACGTCGTACGCCGCCAGGATCTCGCAGAGCTCCTCGAAGTTCTCGTAGAGGAAGCTCTCCTTGTGGTGCGCGAGGCACCAGGCGGCCATGATCGAGCCGCCGCGCGAGACGATGCCGGTCTTGCGGCGCGCGGTGAGCGGGACGTACGGCAGGCGCACACCCGCGTGCACCGTCATGTAGTCCACGCCCTGTTCGGCCTGTTCGATGACGGTGTCCTTGTAGATCTCCCAGGTCAGCTCCTCGGCCTTGCCGTCGACCTTCTCCAGCGCCTGGTAGAGGGGGACGGTGCCGATCGGCACGGGGGAGTTGCGCAGGACCCACTCGCGCGTGGTGTGGATGTTGCGGCCGGTGGAGAGGTCCATGACCGTGTCGGCGCCCCACTTGGTCGCCCAGGTCATCTTGTCCACCTCCTCCTCGATGGAGGAGGTGACCGCGGAGTTGCCGATGTTGGCGTTCACCTTCACCAGGAACTTCTTGCCGATGATCATCGGCTCGATCTCCGGGTGGTTGACGTTGGCCGGGATCACCGCACGGCCCGCCGCGACCTCCTCGCGGACGGTCTCGGGGTCCATGTTCTCGCGGATGCCGATGAACTCCATCTCGGGCGTGATCTCACCGCGCCGGGCATAGGCGAGCTGCGTCACCGCCTGGCCCTGCCGGCCGCGGCGCGGCTGGCGGGGGCGGCCGGGGAAGACCGCGTCGAGGTTCTTGAGCCCGCCGCGCGGCGAGGTGTGCTTGATGCCGTCGTCCTCGGGACGCGGCGGGCGGCCCGCGTACTCCTCGGTGTCGCCGCGGGCGATGATCCAGTTCTCCCGCAGCGGCGGCAGGCCGCGGCGGACGTCGGTCTCGGCCGACGGGTCGGTGTACGGGCCCGATGTGTCGTACAGGGTGACGGCCCTGCCGTTGGTCAGGTGCACCTGGCGGACCGGCACGCGCAGGTCGGGGCGCGAACCCTCGACATACGCCTTGTGCCAGCCGATGGACTTCCCGGCCTCGTCGCGTTCGTTCCAGGCCTGGTCCTGGCCCTGGGACTGCGTCGAGGCAGGCGTGCGTGCGTCCGATGTGGTCATGAGACCTACTCCCTACGCCGGCATTACCCGGTAACAGGTTCGGCGGTCGACGCAGCGGATTCCGTACGGCTCGTGCACGTTTCGTGCCGCTTCCTACGGAGTTCAGCGCCCTCTCAGCCCGGTGCTCCGAGCTCCCGCGTGTGCAAAGGTGGCTCCACGCTAGCGTCACATCGGGCGCGCTGAACAGAGGGCCCCCTCCGTTCTTGCGATGATCGGGCCGTGACCACCACAGAGCCGCCGCCCCCGCCGCCGCCCTCACAGCCGCCCGTCTCCGGCCCGCCACCGGGTGACCGCGGCCATGGAGGCGGTCATGCGCACAGTCATGGACACTCGCACAGCCATGGTCCGGCCGCGCCCGTCTCCCGGCATCTGCGCAAGGTCATCGCCGCGGTGCTGATCCCGTTCGCCGCCGCGGTCGTCGTGGGGCTCCTGGTCTACTGGCCCGGAGGCACGCCCTCGCACGAACGCACCGGCGTCGGCTTCGACCGGCAGACGCAGTCGGCGTCGGTCACGAAGGTGCGGGAACTCCCCTGCAAGGACCTCAACCCCTCGCAGACCCCGCCGAACGGCGACACCTCCACGGCCGAGGGCCAGTCCGCCCAGTCACGGGCGACCGGCACCTGCAAGAAGGCGACGATCGAGGTCAGCAGCGGCAAGGACAAGGGCCGCACGTTCACCGAGGTCATCCAGCCCGACTCACCCCGCCAGCTGAAGCAGGGACAAGAGGTGGTGGTCGCCTACGAGCCCAAGGCCCCGGAGGGCCTTCAGTACTCGGTCGCCGACGTGAACCGCAGAATTCCGATGGCCCTGCTCGCCGGCATCTTCGCGCTGGCCGTCGTCGTGGTGGGGCGGCTGCGCGGCGTCATGGCCCTGGTCGCGCTCGCCATCAGCTTCCTGGTGCTCACCTTCTTCATCCTGCCCGCCATCCTCCAGGGCTCGAACCCCCTGGTCGTGGCGGTGATCGGGGCGAGCGCCATCATGTTGATCGCGCTCTATCTCTGCCATGGGCTCACGGCCCGCACCTCCGTCGCCGTGCTCGGCACGCTCATCTCCCTCCTCCTGATCGGTCTGCTCGGCTCGCTCTTCATCGGCTGGGCGGCGCTGACCGGCAACACGGACGACAACACGGGCCTCATCCATGGCCTGTATCCGTCCATCGACATGAGCGGTCTGCTGCTCGCCGGCGTCATCATCGGCTCCCTCGGCGTCCTGGACGACGTGACGGTCACCCAGACGTCGGCGGTCTGGGAACTGCACCAGGCCAACCCGACGATGGGCTGGCGCGGCCTCTACCGTGCGGGCATCCGCATCGGCCGCGACCACATCGCCTCGGTCGTCAACACCCTCGTCCTCGCCTACGCGGGCGCCGCGCTGCCCCTGCTGCTGCTCTTCTCCATCGCACAGTCCAGCGTGGGCACGGTGGCCAACAGCGAGCTGGTCGCCGAGGAGATCGTGCGCACCCTGATCGGCTCGATCGGCCTGGTCGCCTCGGTCCCCGTGACGACCGCGCTGGCCGCCCTGGTCGTCTCCGCCGACCGCACGTCCGGCCCGGCCCCCGCGGCGACGGGTGCCCCCGCCCCCCGCTCCTCCCGTGGAGGGAAGGGCCGCCGCAGGAAGGCGTGAACGACCGCCGACGGACGAGGAGGCCGGCTCGCCGCCTGCCGCGCCACCGCGAAATGCAGCAATCTGCCATGGCCACCGGCCCCTTGGGGGCCGGGGTCAGCCCGCGTTCTGCTCCTCGGCGAGGATGCGGTCGAGCGTTTCGTCGAGATGCGCCTCGAAGTCGGCGAGCGCCCGCTCCTGCCCGAGCGGCACCAGCCGGTCCGTCCGGTCGAGGAAGGCCAGGAGCGGCGGGATGCCCACGCGGAACAGCGCCTGCTCCGCACCCACCTGAAGCTTGATCAGCGCCTCGTCGAGCAGATCGGGATCGGTGGGCTCGATGCGCACGTCCCCCACGCCGCACGGCCGGCCCACCCCGTCGATCAGCAGCTCCCGCCCGAAGGCCCAGGTCACCGGCGCGTCCCCGGGAAGGTGGAAGGTGAGCCGCACGGCGTACGGATCATCGCTCTCGTACCTCAGCTCCACCGGAATACGGAACGACAGATCCTCGGAAACGAGGAAGTTCATCATGACCTCTGCCTGTACCGAGTCGTCCATCGCGCAATACCCCGTCCCTCAGCCCTGGGAGTGGCCAGGAACCGACTCCCTGACACTCTGGGCATCTTGCTCAAAGTGCATGCCACGTCACAAGGAGTGAGTTTTCAGATGCTGATAGAGAAGCCGAGTGTCCCTAGTAGCTTTCCGATTTCGCGTTGCAGGGACTGCACTGCTGCTAGCAGCCGGTCCGCCTGATGGGAAGGGACAGAAATGGCCATCGTCGCCGCGATGTCACCCAGTGTGATCGGAATGGCGGCGCACACGGTCCCGAGCGCGTACTCCTGACGCTCCACGACGGGGCGCATCCGGTCCGCCGCGTCGAGCCTCCGAAGGAACGTGCGGTCGTCCCGCACCGAGTAACGCGTGATCGACTGCACGGGATAGCGGTCCAGGTGGTCCCTCCTTGCTTCGGCGTCGAGTTGACCGAGCAGACACTGGCCGATCGCATGGGCGTGGCCCGTCTCCCGGAAATCGGCCCACTCCTCGACGGCCGGGTTGCCCGGGCTGTCCGCGACGGTCACGAGCTCGATCTCGCCCTCGCGGTAGACGGCGAAGTAGAGGGGCGCCCCGATGACCTCGTGCCAGTGCGCCAGGGTCGCGTCGAGCGTGCCGCGCCGTCTCTGCCGCGCCCCGCCGGCGCCCAGCCGCTCGGCCGCCTCACCGAGCACGAGCAGCCCTTTCCTGCGGCTCAGATAGCCCTCGTAGGTCAGCGTGCGCAACAGGTGATACGCCGTGGGCAGCGCGAGCCCGGCCTCGCGGGCCAACTGCTTGGCGGGGGCTCCGTCCGGATGCGAGGCGGCGGCTTCCAGCAACCGCATCGCCCGCTGCACGGAGCCGATGAGGGTCGGCGCGGTGGTGGCGTGGTCCGACGGCGTGGCTCTGTCCGGTGGAGTGGCTCCACCTGCTGACGTACCAGCATCGGCCGCGACCAAGGTTCTCTCCCGAAGCGCGAGGGGGCCGCCCGTACCGGAGGCTCACGGGGTGGGGCGGTGCGCCCGTACACGAGGGCCGGCCCGACGGCGGACTCGGACTCTAGCCCTTGGCCACCGCTCTACGGCCACGGGTTGCGGAAACTTCCCCCGGCCGAGGGAATCCCGGCGTGCATGCGCTGGTGCAAGAACGGCGCGGTCACCAGTCCGAGCGCGACGAGGACGAACCGGATATGAACTTCCGTACGACATAGATGAGTCCGCCGACCAGGGCGACGAAGAGCAGCGCCTTGAAGAGCAGGCCGATCACGAAGCCGACGACGCTCGCGATCACACCGCCGAACACGACCAGCGCGATGACGGGCACCGCCACCCACTTCACCCACCACGGCAATCCCGCAAAGATCTCCTTCGCCGCCATCGTCCATACCTCTCTCTGCACTCGTCGCATCGGTGCAGGTCCCTGAATTTCCGCAGGTCCCCGGCTTCTGCATTCGATGCTAGGGCGCCGAAGGGCTCCGTGGGGGCCGCGGAGCCCTTGTCTGCCCCTGATCCGTCCCCTAGGGAACCCTGAGGCCAGAGCCTCGATCCCGTCAGCCTTCGGGCGGAGAGAAGACGACGAGAACCCGCAGGTCCTCGCTGATGTGGTGGAACTTGTGGGCCACCCCGGCCGGGACGTAGACGACGCTGCCGCGCGCCACCGACGTGGTCTCCATGCCCACCGTGATCGAAGCGCGCCCGCTGACCACCATGTACACCTCGTCCTGCCCGTGCGGCTGCTGCGGATCGGAGTCTCCCGCGTCGAGCGCGTAGAGACCGACCGACATGTTCCGCTCCCGCAGAAACTGCAGATACGCGCCGTCGTTCGCCGCGCGCTCCGCCTCCAGCTCGTCCAGTCGGAATGCCTTCATCGCCGTCGTACGCCCCTTGCTGGTGTGGGCTCCGCGGGCGTTCTCGCGCGGACCTCTCCGCCGCCCGGAGCCGACCTCTCGTGATCCCCGTCTGCCACGATCAGACACATGAAGAATTTCGTAGTCAAGACGATCGCCAACGCCGCGGCCCTGGCCGTCGCCGTGTGGCTGCTGGACGACATCACCCTGACCGGCGACAGCACGGGCAAGAAGGCCGGCACGCTCATTGTCGTGGCTCTCCTCTTCGGCCTCGTGAACTTCCTGGTCAAGCCGGTGGTGAAGGTCCTGACCTTCCCGTTGTTCATCCTGACCCTCGGCCTGATCACCCTGGTGGTCAACGCCCTGATGCTGCTGCTCACCTCGTGGCTCGCCGACAAGCTCGACGTCAGTTTCCACGTGGACGGCTTCTGGACCGCCGTCCTGGGCGGCCTGATCATCTCCATCGTGTCCTGGGCCATGAACGTCGTGCTCCCCGACGACAAGGACTGAAGGCGCCGCCTCGCCGGGCGGGCCGCCTCCGCCGCCCCCGCGCCGCCTCGGGGCACCCCACGCCCCTTCCGTCCGGCCAGTGCCCGAGAATGGACAGGGCGCTGGGTGACGGCCTGCCCGGCGCCGTACGGCGAGCGGTGAAAGGCGGGCGGCATGACGGATTCGGCGGCCACGGGTGACGGTACGGCGGATGTGGGCGACGGCACGCGGGCGGTGCGGGCCGGGCTGCCCGAGCCGGTGAAGTACGAGCCGACGCTGCCGGGGCCGGTGTTCGCTGCCCACTTCCATCTGCCGGGCGACCCCACGGGCGGATACGCCTACGCGCGCGACGAGAACCCCACCTGGACGCATCTGGAGCGCGCCATCGGCGAGCTGGAGGCGCCGGACGCCGGGGACGTCGAGACGCTCACCTTCGCCTCCGGCATGGCCGCGATCTCGGCTGTGCTGTTCTCGCAGCTGCGAGCCGGCGACACGGTGGTCCTGCCCGACGACGGCTACCAAGTGCTCCCCCTGGTCCGCGAGCAGCTCACGGCCTACGGGATCGAGGTGCGGACCGCGCCGACCGGCGGTGACGCCCAGCTCGGCGTCCTCGACGGCGCGAAGCTGCTGTGGATCGAGACGCCGTCCAACCCCGGCCTCGACGTGTGCGACGTGCGCAGGCTCGCCGACGCGGCACACGCGCGTGGCGCCCTCGTGGCCGTCGACAACACCCTGGCCACACCGCTCGGCCAGCGTCCGCTCGAACTGGGCGCCGACTTCGCGGTGGCCAGCGGCACGAAGATGCTCACCGGCCACGGCGACCTCCTCCTGGGGTACGTCTCCTGCCGTGACGCGGAGCTCACCGCCTCCGTTCGGCGGTGGCGCAAGATCGTCGGGGCGATTCCGGGGCCGATGGAGGCCTGGCTGGCACACCGTTCACTGGCCACGCTCCACCTCCGCGCCGACCGGCAGAACGTGAACGCCCTGGCTCTCGCCGAGGCCCTGCGCGAGCGCCCCGAGGTCACCGGGCTGCGCTACCCCGGCCTGCCCGACGACCCTTCGTACACGATCGCCTCGCGACAGATGCGTCGCTTCGGGTGCGTGGTCTCGTTCACGCTGCCCACACGCGCGCGTGCCGAGCGTTTTCTCGAATCGCTGCGGCTGGTGGACGACGCGACCAGCTTCGGGGGGGTGCGTTCGACGGCGGAGCGGCGCCGGCGGTGGGGCGGGGACGCTGTCCCGGAGGGCTTCATCCGCTTCTCGGCGGGCGCGGAGGACCCCGACGACCTGGTGGCCGACGTGCTCCGCGCGCTGGACGAGTCGGCCGACTGAGCGCCGCCGTGCGCCCGGCCCCCTCTTCCGCACTTCGGGTCCGGGCGTCAGGGTGCTTCGGCTGCGCACATTGAACGGTCCGAGCCTCCCCCCTCGTGGCTCGGACCGCTCCGGTTCCGCGCGCGAAGAACCGCGTCGACAAGGCTAGTTGACTCTGTGTCAGTGTCCAATCACGGTAGCGACAGAGACCTATCGACATATTTATAGTTGGGCGCGCCCGAGAGTGCGGAGGGAGGGAGCGCCGTCATGGACCTGGCCCTGCTGCGCACCTTCGTCACGGTGCACCGGGCCGGTTCCTTCACCCGCGCGGCAGCCCTCCTCGGTCTGTCCCAGCCCGCCGTCACCTCGCAGATAAGGACGCTGGAGCGCCAGTTGGGCCGCCCCCTCTTCCTGCGCCAGGCCCGCGGGGTGACGCCCACGACCATCGGTGACGAGCTCGCCCACAAGGCCGCCCCTCATCTGGACGCTCTCGTGGAGATAGCCGAGACAGGACTCGACGAGGACTCCTCCGTGCGCACGCTCCACCTCGCCGGGCCCCCGGAGTTCACCGCGGAACGCGCTCTGCCCGCGCTCACCGCGCTGACCGGCCACGACGGCCACAGCTACGCCCTGCGCGCGTCATTCGGCACCGCCGAGGAAACCCTGGAGGGGCTGGCCGCCGGCCACCATGAGCTGGCCATCGGCACGGCTCAGCCGCGCGGCGGGCTGCTCACCGCCACACCGCTCTGCGACGAGGAGCACGTACTGGTCGCGGGGGAGCGCTGGGCAGCCCGCATCGGACCCGGCAAGCTGCACCGCAAGGGAGCGCTGCCGCTGGAGAACCTGCCGGTGGTCGAGGTGCACGAGTCCCTGCCGTTCGTCTCGCGCTACTGGGCCGCCGTCTTCGACGCCCGCCCCGCGGCCTCCGGCGCCGTCATCGTGCCGGACCTGCGTGCGGTCCTCGCCTGCACGGCCGCGGGCGCCGGCCTGGCCGTACTGCCCCGCTATCTGTGTGCCGAGGCCCTCAAGCGCGGGGACGTCGTCGCGCTGCTCGACCCCGCGGTGCCGCCTCTGCGCACGTATTTCCTGGCGGTGCGGACGGGCACGCTGGCCATGCCGCACATAGCGCGGGCGCATGCGTGGCTGCTACACGCCGCGGCTGACTGGACCTGATGCCGCGACCGAGCGGACTGATGACCGTGGCCGATCTGACCGGATACCCGCGACGGCGCCACTGGGCTTGATGGCCTCCACGGCCGGTCGATGATGTTTCACGTGGAACAGTCCGGGCCACATTCCCCCCATGACCGTCCGACCTGTGGTCAAGCGCACCGCACGCGCCGTCCTGCTGGACGGCGACGACCTGATCCTGATCAAGCGCACCAAACCCGGCGTCGACCCCTACTGGCTCACCCCCGGTGGCGGCGTGGAGCCGGAGGACGCGACCGTGGTCGATGCCCTGCACCGCGAGCTGGACGAGGAACTCGGGGCCAAGGTCACCGACGTGGTCCCCTGCTTCGTCGACACCGTGGAGCACATCGGTGAGGACAGCGCGTCGACCGGCGTGAAGGTGCAGCACTTCTTCGTCTGCCGTCTTGAGTCCATGGACCTCAGCCGTCGGCATGGCCCCGAGATCGAGGAGCCGTGCGGCGAGTACGAGATCGTGCATGTGCCCTTCACCCGGATCGGCATCGCCTCGGTCCACCTCGTGCCGCTGTCGCTGCGGCACTACCTGGACGGCAACATCGAGGGAGTGCGCGCGATGCACGCCCCTGACCTGGGCTGAACCTCGGCAGTCACGCTCTGCTCAACTCGGCGGGGCCCCGGCCGCCACCAGTTCCTCGACGGCGTCGTGGCGTATCCGGCCCTCGGGTATGCCGACGCCGCGCAGGGCGTCCACTCCGTTGCGGATCATGCCGGGCGGGCCTGAGAGGTAGGCGTCATATTCGTTCCACGGTCCGTAGGCGCGCAGGGCGTTCGGGAGTTGTGACCGCTGGTCGACGACCGGGCGGACCGCCAGCCAGGGATGGGCACGCTGAAGCCACAGCAGGGTGTCGATGTCGTACAGGTCGTGGTCGATGCGGGCGCCGTAGAACACTTCGACCGGGCGCCGTCTGCCATGCTCCGCGACGTCCTCGACCATGGCCTTGATCGGCGCGATGCCGGTACCGCCGCCGAGGCAGAGGAGGCCGCTGTCGGTGGTGTGGTCCACGGTCATCGAACCGGCGGGCGGTCCGAGCCGCACGATGTCGCCGGGCCGGGCACGGTGCACGAGGGCGTTGGATACCCAGCCGGCCGGTACGGCCTTGACGTGGAAGGACAGCAGTCCGTCACCCCGGGGCGCCGACGCGAAGGAGTAGTGCCGCCAGATCCGAGGCCACCAGGGCGTCTCCAGGCCGGCGTACTGCCCGGCGAGGAAGGGGTACGACTGGTCCGGGCGCACCGTGACGACGGCGATGTCGGAGGTCCGCAGCTCGTGCGCGACCACCTCGGCGTGCCACCAGGCGGGGGCCCTCAGCTCGTCGTCGGCCGCCGCGTCGATCATGATCTGGGAGATCGTCGTGTACGCACGGACCCACGCGGCCTCGGTCGCCTCGTCCCAGGACGCGCCCGTGTACCGGCTGAGCGCGTCGATCAGGCACTCCCCGACGGCGGGATAGTGCTCGGGCCTCGTCCCGTACTTGCGGTGTCCGCGGCCGAGACCCCGCAGATACGAGGTGAGCGCGTCCTCGTGGTCGATGTGCTCGGCGGCCGTGAGCAGCGCCTTCAGAATCCGCTCCCGCTGGATGTCCATCGCCACGGGGAACAGGGAGCGCAGGTCCGGACGGCGTGTGAAGAGCAGTGCGTAGAAGTACGAGGTGACCTGGTCGGCCCTGGGGCCGATCTCCGCCAACGTGCGCCGCACCAGGAGCGCGTCGGGGGATGCCGGTCTCACCTGACCCGATGCCCGGGCGAGGGAATCGGCCTGTGGCCCCGGGGTGGCGGTCTCGGGGGTCTGCTCGCCCTGTGGCGGCCTGTGCGAGGCGAACCAGGCGCCTCCGCGGCCGGGAGCGCCGTCATCCGCCGACATGGTGGTCGGAGCGTCCATGCTGTGCCTCGCCTCGCACGTCTCTCGGTAGGTCCGAGTACTCCCTGCCGGAAGCCGCCTGCGTTTCCCCGCTCTGCCTCGATGGCCGCCACGACACAGGGAACATCGGCTTCCCCGGGCCCACGGACAAGTGGGGCGAGAACGCGACATTGGCCGCAGCCACCTCACCGCAGCATGCCATTCACCGCCGCCGCGCAGGTGGCATAGCGCGAAAGTGCGCGCTCTGGATCTCCCCGCCCCGCCAGGCTTCCGCGCTTCGTGCGCGTACCTGCCCCTGAGCGGTCGGGCCCCCGTCACGCGTCTGTCAGGCGTCCCTCACCAGCTCGTACGCCTTGCGGAGATCCCGCCCGACATAGCTGTGCGTCGCCAGGCTCACCAGCCGCGGATCGGCGTTGACCGCGACCGATACGGGTACGGCGGTGAACAGGTCCAGGTCGGAGAGCGAATCGCCGTACGCGACACAGTCACCGGCGCCGATGCCGAACTCCGCACGGAGACGGGACGCGATCTCCACCTTCGCCGCCGCGTTGAGGATGCCCGTCGGCTCTACCGGCTCGGTGAACGGCACGGCGGGGAAGCGTGAACCGTGCGCGGCGTGCGCTCCCCAGTCGATGAGCCGCTCGACGAAGAAGGACGGGGAGAGGGACACCACCGCGCAGTAATCGCCGCCCGCCCGGATCTCGGCCCAGGTCTCGCGTATCCCGGCGAGCCAGGGCGCGCCCTCGAAGGCGGCGGTCACATGCGCGTCCGTGAGCTCGGCCCACAGGGCGTGCACGCGCACCGCGTACTCCGGTGAGTCGATCCGCCCCACGACGAACTCGCGCTCCAGTGCGGCTATCTCCGCGTCCAGGCCGAGCTGCCGCGAGATCAGTACGGGGGCGGCCGTGCCGTGCAGCAGCGTTCCGTCCAGGTCGAAGAGGTGAAGGCGTGCCATGTACGCCGAGGCTAGTAGCCGCGGTTACTCCCGCCGTCAGACGCCGGAACGCTCCACGCCCGGCACCGTGTTTCACGTGAAACTAAGCCGCCCCGCTCGTCGGGCCACCCTGGTCGTCCATGTAGTCGGCGCAGCCGGCTGGCTCGGGCTCTCGCTCGGCCTGGTCGCTCTCGCCCTCACCGCGCTCTCGACGGAGTCCTCCGCGGCCACCGAGGCCGCCGTCCGCTCCATGCAGGTCTTCACCGACTGGCTCGTGCTGCCGCTCGCCCTGCTCACGCTGCTGAGCGGTCTCCTGCTCTCCCTGGGCACGCCTTGGGGTCTCGCCAGGCACCGCTGGGTCTACACGAAGTTCTGGCTGACCCTGATCACCACCGCCGCCTCGGCCGTCGCGCTGCGTCCCGGCATCAATGAAACGGTCGGGATCGTGGCCGCAGGCGAGCCGATCACCGACGCGGCCGATCTGATCGCCGGGCCAATCGTCTCGCTCGGCGCCTATGTGTTCATGACGGTCCTTTCGGTACTCAAGCCGTGGGGACTCACCCGGCGTGGCCGTAAACAACGTGCTTCTGCCCACAAACGGGTGGACGCCGGGGACGTACGTCAGACAGCCTGAGCCGCGTGTCGACACCTTCCCTCTCCGCTCTGCCCATTCGCCGGCTCACCCCCCGCGACGTCATGTCCTGCGCCGACCTCTCCGAGGACCGGGGCTGGCCTCGTGAAGAACACAAATGGGGCTTCCTGTTGTCGGCCGGAACGGGTTACGGCATCGACGACCCCGACGGCGACGGACTCATCGGTGCCTACGTCGTGACCCGGTACGGCCCGCTGGAGCGGCCCGGCCTCGCGGCGATCGGCATGGTCCTCGTCGCCGAGCGGTACGCCCGCCGGGGTGTCGGACGCCGCCTGATGCGGCACGCCGTGGAGGCGGAGACCACCACTCCGCTGACCCTCCACGCGACTCCGAACGGGCAGCCCCTCTATGAGCAGCTCGGCTTCAAGGTGATCGGGCGTGCCGAGATGGTCCGCGGCCGTCTCACGCCCGCGGGCCCGCTCCCCGCCGTAGCCACTCGTCCGGCCACCGCGGAGGACCTGGCCGCCATCCTGCGACTCGACACCGAGATCTTCGGCCATGACCGCACGCACGTGATCACCCGGCTGCCGGCCTTCACCGACCAGTTGCGGGTCGCGGAGTCCGACGGCGAGATCATCGGGTACGCGGGCGCCTGGCCGAACATGGAGACCCATGTCGTCGGTCCGCTCATCGCCCGTGACACGGAGACCGCGAAGGCGCTGATCGCCTCGCTCGGCGCCCACAGCGACCGCCCGTTGCGCACCGACATCGACGTCCGGCACGAAGAGCTTCTTGCGTGGGTGAAGGAGAGCGGCCTCGAATCCATCGCCTTCAACGCGGTGATGGCCCACGGTGCCCCGGAACTGCCCGGTGACTGGACGCGCCGCTTCGCGCCGCTGACGGTGGCGGCCGGCTGACACGGGCCGCGCGACACGGAAAGGCCCGCCCTAGAACGCCGATGGGTCATCGGTGTTCGGGGGCGGGCCTTCCCGCTGCGCGGGGTTCGCTGAGTTACGCGAGTGCTGCCACGGCCTTCGTCGCGAAGCCGTGGTCCTGCTCGGGCGCGCCGCCACCGACGCCGATCGCGCCGATCAGACGGCCGTCGCGGTGGACCGGTACGCCGCCCGCGATGAAGAGCAGCGGCCTGTCCAGGGCGGTGGGCAGGGTGTGGAAGAGGCCACCGGGCTGGACCGCGTCGACCAGGTCGGCCGTCGGGGAGTTCAGCTGGAGGGCGGTGTACGCCTTGCGGGTGCTGGTCTCGCCGGAGATCAGCACGGCCCGGTCGTCACGCCGGAAGGCGAGGAGGTGCCCGCCCGCGTCGAGGACGGTGACGCTGACGGTGACGCCTGCCGTTTCGGCGGCACGGCGGGCCGCGTCGACGAGTGCCTCCGCGTCTTCGATGGTGAGCGGGGCGACGGCGGTGGTGCTCATGGGGTTTCTCCTTCAGGGGTGGTGCTTGAGGGGGGGTGGGGATGGTCAGTGGTGGGCGGGCGTCGGCTGTTCGGCGGGAGCCGTGCCGGTCACGACCAGGCTGCGGACGGCGACGGTGGAGCGGCGCTCCAGCGCGGCCGAGAGGATGGCGAGGACCAGGGCGGAGCCGGCGAGTGCGGCCCCGACCCAGTTGGGGGCGGTGTAGCCGAGGCCCGCGGCGATGACGATGCCGCCCAGCCAGGCCGAGAGGGCGTTGCCGAGGTTGAAGGCGCCGATGTTGACCGCCGAGGCGAGAGTGGGGGCGCCGGACGCCTGGTCGAGGACGCGCTTCTGGAGCGGCGGCACGGTCGCGAATCCCAGGGCGCCGATCAGCGCGATCGTCACGGCGGCGGCGATCTTGTTGTGCGCGGTGACCGTGAAGAGGGCCAGGACGACGGCCAGGGCGCCCAGCGAGATGAAGAGCAGGGGCATCAGCGCACGGTCGGCGAACTTCCCGCCGATCAGGTTGCCCGCGACCATGCCGAGGCCGAAGAGGACGAGCAGCCAGGTCACGGAGGAGTCCGCGTAGCCGGTGACGTCCGTCATCATCGGGGCCAGGTAGGTGACGGCCGCGAAGACACCGCCGAAGCCGAGGACGGTCATCGCCATGGCCAGGAGCACCTGTACGTTGCGGAAGGCCGCCAGTTCGTGGCGGAGCCGTACGCCCTCGGGCTTGGGCAGGTCCGGGACGAGCTTGGCGATGCCCACGAGTCCGATGACGCCGAGCGCGGCGACGATCGCGAAGGTCATGCGCCATCCGAGCGTCTGCCCGACGAGGGTGCCGAGCGGCACTCCGACGACGTTGGCGACGGTCAGCCCGGTGAACATCATGGCGATGGCGCCGGCCTTCTTCTCCGGGGCGACCAGCTCGGCCGCGACGACGGAGCCGATGCCGAAGAAGGCACCGTGGGCGAGGGAGGCCACGACGCGGCCCGCCAGCATCACGCCGAAGACGGGTGCGACGGCGGAGAGCACGTTGCCGACGACGAACAGGCCCATGAGCAGCATCAGCATCCGCTTGCGCGAGATCTTGGTGCCGAGCACGGTCATCAGCGGGGCGCCGAGGACCACGCCCAGGGCGTAACCGGTCACGAGGTAGCCGGCGGTCGGGATGGAGACGCCGAAGTCGCCCGCGACCTCGGGCAGGAGCCCCATGATCACGAACTCCGTGGTCCCGATTCCAAAGGCCCCGATCGCGAGGGCCAGTAGCGCGAGAGGCATGGCTCTACCTTCCAGAAGATTGCAGATGCGCTTAACGTGCGTCCACAATAATTGCAGACGCGGGCTAAACGCAAGCGCCGTATGTTGCGTCCGTGGACTACCCTGGTTCGTAGCCGCTCCGGGACGGAGGAACGAAGAGCCATGACAGCGACCGACCCCGCACTCACCGCCCTCGCTCAGGGCTGGTGCGCGCTCTCCCTGCTCCACGGGCAGATCGAGAGCCACATCGAGCGCGCCCTCCAGGCCGAGCACGGACTGAGCGTGCGCGAGTACTCCCTGCTCGACGTCCTCAGCCGCCAGCACGACGGTGAGGGCGGGCACCTGCAGATGAAGCAGGTCGCGGATGCCGTGGTGCTCAGCCAGAGCGCCACCACCCGCCTGGTGACGCGCCTGGAGGACCGTGGGCTCCTGGCCCGCTATCTGTGCCCGACCGACCGGCGCGGCATCTACACGGACGTCAGCGAGGCGGGCGCCGCGCTGCTCGCCGAGGCGCGCCCCACCAACGACGCGGCTCTGCGCGAGGCGCTCGACGAGGCTGCACAGAATCCGGAGCTCGCCCCGCTGGTCAGGGCCGTGGAGACCCTGCGCGTACCGGTCTAGGGGGACGGTCGGCCGCTCTCACGGGATACGGCTGGCTGCTCTCACGGGGTGCTTCCCCCCACGCCCGGTTGTCTCCCCGCCCGGTGATCACGCTTCGGCATAGGCTGCGCCCATGGGAGATCTTGAGATACGCCCGGCCGTCGTCGACGACCTGCCGGCCATCGTGGCCATGCTCGCCGACGACCCCCTGGGCGCGGCACGGGAAACGCCCGGCAACCTCACCCCGTACGTCACCGCGTTCGAGCGTCTGGACGTCGACCCGAACCAGCATCTGGTCGTCGCCGTGCGCGACGGGCGGGTGGTGGGCACACTCCAGCTCACGATCGTGCCGGGTCTCTCCCGCACGGGGGCGACGCGGTCGATCATCGAGGGCGTACGTGTCCATGCCGATGAGCGGGGCAGCGGGCTCGGGACCCGTTTCATCGAGTGGGCCGTCGACGAATCCCGGCGGCAGGGCTGCCAGTTGGTTCAGCTGACCTCTGACGCCACTCGCACCGACGCGCACCGTTTCTACGAGCGGCTCGGGTTCACCGCGTCGCACCTGGGATTCAAGCTGCAGCTCTGAACCGGCTGCCCTGGGGGCCGGCTGCCTTTGGGGGCTGGCTGTCTCACGAGGAGTGTCCCGTTCAGGCGAGGAGCCGGTCCTGGTGAGGAGCCGTTTCGGGTGAGGTGCCGCTCCTGGGAGGAGCCGTTTCACGTGAAACGCTCCACTGGCCGGCTGTCCGGGGCCAACCGCGGCGTACCGGTTGGCCCACTCGATCAGAAGCCGCGCCACCCCTGCGGGTCCACGCCGCCAGGGATCGGAGCCCCCGCGTCGTACGGCTCACGGGTGAACACGAACGACCCGAGGTCGAGATGGCTCACCGAGCCGTCCGCCCTGCGCACCGCCATCAACCGCTCCCCCGCGTAGTAGCCGTTGAGCCCCGTCCAGGTGCCGTCACCGTTGGCCCGGAACCGCGCCTGGCGTCCCGTTCCGGACAGCGGGCCGAGTTCCACTCCACCGTCGGCCGTGAGGCGGAGCGCGAGCACCTGTGTGCCCCAGTACCAGGGCCCGGCCAGCTCAAGAACCTTCTCGTCCACCTCGGGCAGGGGCCGCCACGGCTCCGGGATACGCGGCTCGGCCTCGGCGACGATCTTCACCAGATCGGCGGCAAGCGTGGCCACCAGCGGCCCGGAGGTGCAGTTGGCGAGCGCGACCGCGGCCACTCCGTCCCGCTCGCTCACCCAGAGCCCCGCCAGGAAGCCCGGCAGCGAGCCCGTATGACCCGCCAGGTCGATCCCGTCGTACGTCAGCAGGTCGAGGCCCAGGCCATACGCCCGCTCCCGGCTCTCCGGCTGCGGCGGCGCCGACGGGGTGCGCATCTCGCGCACGGACCCGGCGCCCAGGACCCGGTCGTCGCCCTTCACCAGGAAGTCGGCGAAGCGCAGCAGGTCGGCCGTCGTGGACCACAGCTGCCCGGCCGGGGCCATCAGCCCGAGGTCCTCGACCGGCTCCGGCATCATCACGTCGGCCCACGGGTGCACGGCCCAGCCCCCGGCGTGCGGCGCCTCGGCCTCCACGCTCGTACGGTCCAGGCCCAGCGGCACCAGGACCTCACGCCGCAGCACCTCGACCCAAGGCGCGCCACGCACCTCCTCCACCAGGGAACCCAGCAACGTATAACCGGGGTTGGAGTAGTGGTGGAGCCGGCCGACGGGGTGCTTGAAGGGCTCCTCGCCCAGGACATCGGAGAGCTTCGGCCGCGTCGAGCCCGGCGTGCGCTCCCACCACGCACCCGGGGTCTCCGCCGCCAGCCCCGCGGTGTGCGCGAGGAGTTCGGCGATCGTGGCCTCCCCCGCACCCGTGCCGGGCATGTACTTCTCCAGGGGGTCCCCCAGGCTCAGCAGGCCCTCGTCCCGCAGCCGCATCACCAGTACGGCCGTGAAGGTCTTGGTGATCGAGCCGACGCGGTACTGGACGTTCTCGTCCGGCGCGTGCCCGTCCACCATGCTGCGGCCGCCGCTCCACACCAGGTCCCCGTCCCGGGCCACCGAGGCGACGAGCGAGGGGGCCCGACCCCGCGACTGTTCGGTGGCGACGCGGTGCAGCAGGGCCCGGCGGGTGGTGGGGAGGAGTTCTTCAGAGGGCTTCGTCATGGGACCAGTCCACCCGGAAGCCGCTTCCACGTCGAGCGAATTCGGGCGGCGCCCCCGGCTCTGGGACCTCTCCTACGAACCGGCCCGGCTCAGGTTGTGCCGAGCCGGGTCCCGGTGGACGGAGCGGACAGCGGATCAGGTCTGCGCCATGTCCACGAAGCGGGAGTAGTGGCCCTGGAAGGCGACCGTGATCGTCGCCGTCGGACCGTTACGGTGCTTGCCGACGATGATGTCGGCCTCACCGGCGCGCGGTGACTCCTTCTCGTACGCGTCCTCGCGGTGCAGCAGGATCACCATGTCCGCGTCCTGCTCGATCGAGCCGGATTCACGCAGGTCGGAGACCATGGGCTTCTTGTCCGTACGCTGCTCGGGGCCACGGTTCAGCTGCGAGAGCGCGATCACCGGCAGTTCGAGCTCCTTCGCGAGGAGCTTGAGGTTTCGCGACATGTCCGAGACTTCCTGCTGGCGGCTCTCGGCCCGCTTGGAGCCGCCGGACTGCATCAGCTGGAGGTAGTCGATGACGACCAGCTTCAGGTCGTTGCGCTGCTTGAGCCGGCGGCACTTCGCGCGGATCTCCATCATCGACAGGTTCGGGGAGTCGTCGATGTAGAGCGGGGCGGCCGAGACGTCCGGCATACGGCGGGCCAGCCGGGTCCAGTCCTCGTCCGTCATCGTTCCGGACCGCATGTGGTGCAGTGCGACCCGGGCCTCGGCGGACAGCAGACGCATGGCGATCTCGTTGCGCCCCATCTCCAGCGAGAAGATCACGCTCGGCATGTTGTGCTTGATCGAGCAGGCCCGGGCGAAGTCCAGCGCCAGCGTCGACTTACCCATGGCGGGACGCGCGGCGATGATGATCATCTGGCCGGGGTGCAGGCCGTTGGTGAGCTGGTCCAGGTCGGTGAAGCCGGTCGGCACACCGGTCATCTCCCCGGACCGCGAACCGATCGCCTCGATCTCGTCGAGGGCGCCCTCCATGATGTCGCCGAGCGGCAGGTAGTCCTCGGTGGTGCGCTGCTCGGTGACCGCGTAGATCTCGGCCTGGGCGCTGTTGACGATCTCGTCGACGTCGCCGTCGGCCGCGTATCCCATCTGTGTGATGCGCGTGCCGGCCTCCACGAGGCGGCGCAGCACGGCGCGCTCGTGGACGATCTCCGCGTAGTACTCCGCGTTCGCCGCCGTCGGGACCGTCTGCACCAGCGTGTGCAGATACGATGCGCCGCCGACCTTGGTGATCTCACCCCGCTTGGTGAGTTCGGCCGCGACCGTGATGGGGTCGGCCGGCTCGCCCTTCGCGTACAGATCGAGGATCGAGGCGTAGATCGTCTCGTGCGCAGGGCGGTAGAAGTCGTGGCCCTTGAGGACCTCGACGACGTCGGCGATGGCGTCCTTGGAGAGCAGCATGCCGCCGAGCACGGACTGCTCGGCGTCGAGGTCCTGCGGGGGGACGCGCTCGAAGGACGAGCCGCCGTCCCAGCCGCTCTCACGGCCGCGGTCATGCTGCTCGTCGCGGCTTCGGCCCCCGTCGCGGCGCTGGCGGGAGACAGGCAGACGGTCACTGGGACCGCTGTCGGCCCAGGGATCGTCCAAAGGCTCGGAGATACTCACCGGGCCACCTCCTCCCGTCCGCCGAGCGGACCTCGCCGTGCCCCTCTTTCTAAGGCACGACACTGACAAATAACGGGCCCGACTCCGGTTCTGACGCGTCGGTTTTGCGGGGATTCCGAGGTCGTCTGACGAGGCGGGCGCCGGACCACGGTAGGCCCGCGGGCACCGTCAGCCAATCTGGTTATCCACAGGCGCTGTGGATGACGGCCCCGTTGCTGTGGAGAACTCGTCGAAACCTGTGCACGGCTCGGTGGACAGCCCTGTGAACAAGCACTCAGCCATCTCGGCAGAACCCGTCTCACCTGCGACTTTGCCGTCCACCGGCTGTGCAGAAGAAAAACTTCCCCAGTCGGGCCAAGTTCGTCGCGAACGGCGTGCCACGGCGCGTTCACCGCGGGTCAAAGTAAGGGGCTCTAATCCTTTGCATCTCTTACCTGTGGAAGATTACATTGGTGCCCATGACACAGGCTTCCGCCGCGCCCAAGGCCGACCGACGCAGGCATGACCGAGAGATCATCGCGCTCGCCGTACCCGCCTTCGGCGCGCTGGTCGCCGAACCTCTCTTCGTACTCGCCGACAGTGCCATCGTCGGCCATCTCGGCACCGCTCAACTGGCCGGACTCGGCGTCGCCTCGGCCCTCCTCACGACCGCGGTGAGCATTTTCGTCTTCCTCGCCTACGCCACCACTGCCGCCGTTGCCCGGCGCGTGGGTGCCGGAGACCTCCAGTCCGCCATCCGCCAGGGCATGGACGGCATCTGGCTCGCACTGCTGCTCGGCGCGGCGGTCATCGCCGTCGTGCTGCCCACCGCCCCCGCGCTCGTCGACCTCTTCGGCGCCTCGGAGACCGCGGCCCCGTACGCCGTCACGTATCTGCGGATCTCCTCACTCGGCATTCCCGCCATGCTCGTCGTACTCGCCGCCACCGGCGTGCTGCGCGGCCTGCAGGACACCAGGACCCCGTTGTACGTCGCGATCGGAGGCTTCGTCGCCAACGGCGCCCTGAACCTCGGTCTGGTCTACGGAGCGGATCTCGGCATCGCGGGTTCCGCGTGGGGCACCGTCATCGCCCAGTGCGCCATGGCCGCCGTCTACCTCTTCGTCGTCGTACGCGGTGCCAGGCGCCATGGTGCCTCACTGCGTCCCGACGCCGCCGGAATCCGTGCGTGCGCACAGGCCGGCGCGCCGCTCCTGGTCCGCACCCTCTCGCTCCGGGCCATCCTGATGATCGCGACCGCCGTGGCCGCCCGGCTCGGAGACGCCGACGTGGCCGCCCACCAGATCATCCTGTCCCTGTGGAGCCTGATGGCCTTCGCGCTGGACGCCATCGCCATCGCCGGGCAGGCGATCATCGGGCGCTACCTCGGTGCCGACGACCCGGCCGGTGCGCGCGCCGTCTGCCGTCGCATGGTGCAGTGGGGCGTCGCCGCCGGGGTCGTCCTCGGCCTGCTGATCGTGCTGGCACGACCGTTGTTCATCCCGCTCTTCACCGGCGATGCCGCTGTCCAGGACGCGGCACTGCCCGCACTGGTGGTGGTGGCTCTCGCGCAGCCGATCTGCGGCATCGTCTTCGTGCTCGACGGCGTCCTGATGGGCGCGGGCGACGGACCGTATCTCGCGTGGGCCATGCTGATCACCCTCGCGGTCTTCACACCCGTGGCGCTGCTGGTGCCGACCCTCGGCGGCGGACTCACCGCGGTGTGGGCGGCGATGACCCTGATGATGACGGTGCGCATGCTGACCCTGTGGTCACGCTCCCGCTCCGGGCGCTGGCTCGTCACGGGGGCCACCCGGTAGGTGCCCCTGGGGACCGGCCCGTCGGCCGTTTCACGTGAAACCACCACGGGCGAGCCATAGCTGACCAGTGCCGACGGCGGCGCACGAGGAAGGGGCCGCACCCAACGGGTGCGGCCCCTCCACTCAGTTCAGCCAAGCGCAGTGCTTAGGCGGAAACGACCTCGATGTTGACCTTCGCGGCAACCTCGGGGTGCAGACGCACGGACGTCGCGTGGGCGCCCAGGGTCTTGATCGGCGAGCCCAGCTCGACACGACGCTTGTCGATCTTCGGGCCACCGGCAGCCTCGATCGCCGAAGCGACGTCGGCCGGGGTGACGGAACCGAAGAGACGACCGGCGTCGCCGGAGCGGACGGCCAGACGGACCTTGACGCCCTCAAGCTGGGCCTTGACCTCGTTGGCCTGCTCGATGGTCGCGATCTCGTGGATCTTGCGAGCACGACGGATCTGCTCGACGTCCTTCTCGCCACCCTTGGTCCAGCGGATCGCGAAGTTCCGCGGGATCAGGTAGTTGCGGGCGTAGCCGTCCTTGACGTCTACGACCTCGCCGGCGGCGCCGAGGCCGGAGACCTCGTGGGTGAGGATGATCTTCATTAGTCGGTCACCCTTCCCTTATCGCGCGGTGGACGTGTAGGGCAGCAGCGCCATCTCACGGCTGTTCTTCACGGCCGTGGCGACGTCACGCTGGTGCTGCGTGCAGTTGCCGGTCACGCGGCGGGCACGGATCTTGCCGCGGTCGGAAATGAACTTCCGCAGCATGTTCGTGTCCTTGTAGTCCACGTACGTGACCTTGTCCTTGCAGAAAGCGCAGACCTTCTTCTTCGGCTTGCGCACAGGCGGCTTCGCCATGGTGTATCTCCTGTGTGATCAAGAAGTGGGGGTACGGCCCACCCTCGGCCCGTGGCCCGAAGGCCCCGAGGCTTAGAAGGGGGGCTCGTCCGAGTAGCCGCCACCGGAGCCGCCGGAGCTTCCGCCCCAGCCGCCACCGCCGCCGCCCTGCTGCTGGCCGCCGCCGGCCGGCGCACCGGTCGCCCAGGGGTCGTCGGCGGGAGCACCGCCGCCACCCTGCTGCTGACCGCCGCCGGAGCCGCCGCCCCAGCCGCCGCCCTGCTGGCCGCCGCCACCGCCGCCGTAACCACCCTGGCCGCCTCGGCCGGTGGTCTTGGTGACCTTGGCCGTGGCGTTCTTCAGGCTGGCGCCGACTTCCTCGACGTCCAGCTCGTAGACCGTGCGCTTGATGCCCTCACGGTCCTCGTAGGACCGCTGCTTCAGCCGGCCCTGCACGATGACGCGCATGCCTCGCTGGAGCGACTCCGCGACGTTCTCCGCCGCCTGACGCCAGACCGAGCAGGTGAGGAAGAGGCTCTCGCCGTCCTTCCACTCGTTCGTCTGACGGTCGAAGGTGCGGGGGGTGGACGCGACACGGAACTTCGCGACCGCCGCACCGGAGGGGGTGAAGCGCAGCTCGGGGTCGTCGACAAGATTGCCGACGACCGTGATGACGGTCTCGCCTGCCATGGGGAACCTCTCGGCGGGATTGCTGCTGGCTGCTTGTTGCTGCTACTCGATTCCCGGGTGCTGCTGAGCTGGAAGCTCAGTGCATCTCGGGACGGAGGACCTTGGTCCGGAGGACCGACTCGTTCAGGTTCATCTGTCGGTCGAGCTCCTTGACGACCGCGGGCTCGGCCTGCAGGTCGATGACCGAGTAGATGCCCTCGGGCTTCTTCTTGATCTCGTAGGACAGACGACGACGGCCCCAGGTGTCGACCTTCTCGACCTTTCCGTTGCCCTCACGGACGACGGAGAGGAAGTTCTCGATCAGCGGGGAGACAGCGCGCTCCTCGAGATCGGGGTCGAGGATGACCATCACTTCGTAGTGACGCATGTGGAACCCACCTCCTTTGGACTCAGCGGCCACGGTCGTTCCGTGGCAGGAGGGTCGTGATGCGTACGCAACGGTATCGGCCGCCACTGACAATCGGCTCCCGCGAGCGGGGGCACATGCCGTGGCCAAGGCAGACACCGGTGCAGACGGTACAGACTACCCGCACCGAGGCTTCCGGTTGAAATCCGATGCCGAAGGGGGAGAATCTGTACACATCGGGTGTCTATGGCGCTACGATGCGCCGTCTTTCCGCAGGAGGTGCCTGACATGGCACAGGCAATGCGACCCCACGCCGCGACGTCCCTGTTCTCCACGGACGGCAAGCCCCATCCGCTGCAGGACACGCTCCTCGCCGTGACCCTGGTGCTCGGAGTGATCGCCTTCGTGACGGCGATGTTCCACCACCTGCATCTGCTGAGTTCGTGGACGGGCCTGGCCGGCATCGCCACGGGCCTGTACGGCCAGTACATCTCCGTGACGACCCGCGAGCGCTTCGGCCTGATCCTGGGCCTCGGCGCGGCGGCGATCGGCTTCTTCCTCGGCATGGCGCACGGCGGACTCTTCGGTGGGGTCCTCGGCGTCTGACGGCCTCGCGGCACCCCCGGCCCGGGCGGGCCGGGGGTCGAGGTCGTGTGCGGCCAGACGGGGCGCTCGCGGGGCGCAGTAGGCTTCGGCGCGAGAGCCGGAGCCCCTGAACCCATGGGGACACACCAGCCCGAGGAGCGCCCCGAATGAGTCTGACCCTGAGGACCATCAGTCGTGAGCAGCATCTGGCGTATATCCAGACACTGCCGTCGGCGAGTCACTGCCAGGTCCCGGCATGGGCTGACGTGAAGAGCGAATGGCGCTCGGAGAACCTGGGCTGGTTCGACGACAGGACCGGCCACCTGGTCGGCGTGGGCCTGGTGCTCTACCGGCAGCTGCCCAAGCTGAAGCGTTACCTCGCGTACCTCCCCGAGGGCCCGGTCATCAACTGGTACGCCCCGAACCTGGACGAGTGGCTCCAGCCGATGCTGGCGCACCTCAAGCAGCAGGGTGCCTTCTCCGTGAAGATGGGGCCGCCCGTCGTGATCCGCCGCTGGGACGCTCCGGCGATCAAGGCCGGCATCCAGAACCCGGACGTGAAGCGGCTGCGGGACACCGAGGCGACGTACATCGAGCCGCGTGCCTTCGAGGTCTCCGACCGGCTGCGCCGCATGGGCTGGCAGCAGGGCGAGGACGGCGGCGCCGGCTTCGGTGACGTGCAGCCCCGCTTCGTCTTCCAGGTACCGCTGGCCAACCGCTCCCTGGACGAGGTCCAGAAGGGCTTCAACCAGCTCTGGCGGCGGAACATCAAGAAGGCCGAAAAGGCCGGGGTCGAGGTCGTCCAGGGCGGCTACCAGGACCTCGCCGAGTGGCAGCGCCTCTACGAGATCACGGCCGTGCGCGACAAGTTCCGCCCGCGTCCCCTCGGCTACTTCCAGCAGATGTGGCAGGCCCTCAACTCCGAGGACCCCAACCGCATGCGGCTGTACTTCGCGCGCCACAACGGCGTGAATCTTTCGGCCGCCACGATGCTCGTCGTCGGCGGGCACGTCTGGTACTCCTACGGTGCGTCCGACAACATCGGGCGTGAGGTCAGGCCCTCGAACGCGATGCAGTGGCGGATGCTGCGCGACGCGTACGCCATGGGTGCGACGGTCTACGACCTGCGCGGCATCTCCGACTCCCTGGACGAGACGGACCACCTGTTCGGCCTGATCCAGTTCAAGGTGGGCACCGGCGGTGAGGCCGCCGAGTACATCGGCGAGTGGGACTTCCCGCTCAACAAGCTGCTGCACAAGGCCCTCGACATCTACATGTCGCGCCGCTGATCCCGCACAATTCCTTCCACACCTCTGACATACCGCAGACACGAGAAAGGTTCCGGGAACCAGCCATGGCGCTCACGCTCTATGTCGACACCGCGCGCTGGCGGGCACACCACAAGCACGTGCTGGAGCGGTTTCCGGGCATCGTCCCGGTCTGCAAGGGCAACGGCTACGGCTTCGGGCACGAGCGCCTCGCCGAGGAAGCCACGCGCTTCGGCTCCGACATCCTCGCCGTGGGCACCACCTACGAAGCGGCCCGGATCAAGGACTGGTTCAGCGGGGACCTGCTGGTCCTGACGCCGTTCCGGCGGGGCGAGGAGCCCGTGCCGCTGCCCGACCGCGTCGTCCGCTCCGTCTCCTCCCTCGACGGCGTGCACGGCCTCGTGGGTGCCCGTGTGGTCATCGAGGTCATGTCCTCGATGAAGCGTCACGGCGTCAGCGAGCAGGACCTGCCGCAGTTGCACGCCGCCATCGAGGACGTACGGCTCGAAGGCTTCGCGATCCACCTGCCGCTCGACCGCACCGACGGCTCGGACGCCGTCGAGGAGGTCATCGGCTGGATGGACCGGCTGCGCGCGGCGCGTCTTCCGCTGCACACGATGTTCGTCAGCCACCTCAAGGCCGATGAGCTGGTCCGCCTCCAGCAGCAGTTCCCGCAGACCCGCTTCCGGGCGCGCATCGGCACCAACCTCTGGCTGGGTGACCACGAGGCCACCGAGTACCGCGGCGCCGTCCTCGACGTCACCGCCGTCGCGAAGGGGGACCGCTTCGGCTACCGCCAGCAGAAGGTGGCCTCCGACGGCTGGCTGGTCGTCGTCGCGGGCGGCACCTCGCACGGCGTCGGCCTGGAGGCCCCGAAGGCGCTGCACGGCATGATGCCGCGCGCCAAGGGCGTGGCCCGGGCCGGCCTCGCGACCGTCAACCGCAACCTGTCGCCGTTCGTCTGGGCGGGGAAGCAGCGCTGGTTCGCGGAGCCGCCGCACATGCAGGTGTCGATCCTCTTCGTGCCCGCCGACGCGCCGGAGCCGAAGGTCGGCGAGGAGCTGGTGGCGCACCTGCGGCACACCACGACACAGTTCGACCGGATGGTCGATCGCTGAGGGCCCCGGGACTCCGAGGGCCGGTACGACGAAGGGGCCGGACACGACGTTGATCGTGTCCGGCCCCTTCGTCCGTGAGCCGCATCAGCGGGACGGCTCGACGGCCGACCCCCACTTCACGACCGGTCCCGCGGTGGAGTGCGCCACGGTCCGCACCGGGTGCGTCGCGGCCCCGAGCACGAAGACGTCATCGGCGGAGTCCAGGACACCGCCCGAGGGGTCGTCGTCCCCGCCGCGCCGGACCGGGTCCCGCTCCGGCATCCAGATGTCACGTACGACCACGGCGCAGAGGTACAGCGTCCCCAGCAGATGGACCGCGATCACCGCCTGGTAGCCCTCGGTGGGGAGTCCCTTGTGGGCGTCTCCGCTCGTCGTGTACGCCAGGTACATCCAGATCCCGAGGAAGTACGCGACCTCGCACGCCTGCCAGATCAGGAAGTCGCGCCAGCGGGGCCTCGCGAGCGCGGCGAGGGGGATGAGCCACAGGACGTACTGCGGTGAGTAGACCTTGTTGGTCAGGACGAAGGCGGCCACCAGCAGGAAGGCGAGCTGCGCGAAGCGCGGCCGGCGCGGCGCGGTCAGGCCGAGCGCGGCGACACCCAGGCAGGCGAGGAGCATCAGCGCCATGGCGAGGGCGTTGACCGTGCCGGTGCTCAGCGGCGAGTCCATGCGCTGGGCCAGGATCAGCCAGAAGGAGCCGAAGTCGACGGGGCGCTCCTTGCTGAAGGAGTAGAACCTCGACCAGCCGTCGTTCGCGAACACCATCACCGGCAGGTTGACCACCAGCCAGATCCCCGCCGTACCGAACAGCGCGGTCCCGAACTCCCGCCATCGCCCCGCACGCCAGCAGAGGATCAGCAGGGGCCCGAGCAGCAGGAAGGGATACAGCTTGGCGGCCGTCGCGAGGCCGAGCAGCACGCCGAAGGCCAGGGCGCGCGAGCGGGACCACATCAGCATCGCCGCGGACGTGAAGGCGACGGCGAGCAGGTCCCAGTTGATGGTGGCCGTCAGTGCCAGCGCCGGGGCGAGGGCGACGAGGAGGCCGTCCCAGGGGCGGCGCCGGTGCGTACGCGCCACACAGACGGCGACGACCGCCACGCAGGCCATCAGTATCCCGCAGTTGACCATCCAGTAGATCTTCTCCTGGTGCTGCATGGAGCCGCTGCCCGGTGTCACCCAGGAGGCCACTTCCATGAACGCGCCGGTCAGCACCGGGTATTCGAGGTACTCCATGTCGCCGGGCAGCTTGTCGAAGTACGGCACGAGGCCATCGGCGAAGCCGCGCCCCTGGTAGAGGTGCGGAATGTCGGAGTAGCACGCGTGCGTGTACTGGGAGCTGGTCCCGAAGAACCACGCGCCGTTGTAGCACGGCATCTTCTGGACCATCCCGAGCGCGAACATGCCGATCGCGACCAGGGCGACGATGCGCACGGGCGACCACCAGGTCGCCGCGTAGAGCACTCTCCGGCCGAGAGGGCCGCCGATCAGCTCACTGCCGGCCCGGGCGACCTCGTCCTCCCTCGTGGGCCGTACCGGCTCCGGCTCATGCGGCCGCACGGGTTCGTACGCACTCGCGCTCGGTGTCTCTGCGCCGCGGCCGGCGCTGGGGTCTGCACTGGGCATGCCCGCCATCCTGCCGCAAGCGGCTGGGAACGCGGAGAGGACCGCCGCACCGGTCGGTGCGACGGTCCTCGTTTCACGTGAAACATCGACGGGACGGGCTCGGCCCCGTGGTCAGCCGAAGATCCCTCCGTGGTCCTCCTGGCCCGGTGGCTCCTCCGTGGCCGATGGCGACTCGCCTCCGGGACCACCGCCCGGACCACCGCCCGGACCGCCGTCCTCGCCACCACCGTCCGCACCACCGTTGTGGTTGCAGTCCCAGTCGAACTGGTCGCAGGTCTCGGTCGGGTCGGGTGACTTCGTGGGCGGCTTCGTCGTCTCGGTCTCCGTGGGCGTCGGTGTCGAAGGCTCCTCCGTCTCCTTCTGGGTCACCGTCGGGGAGGGCGGCGGAGGCGGCGTCTCACCGACGATGTCACCGATCGGTTCCGGCACGGGGAACGGCTTCGGAGGCACGTTCTTGAGCGCCTCCGCCATGTAGTTCTGCCAGATCTGCGCGGGGAACGAGGCGCCGTGGATCTTCGCCTCACCACCCGTGCCGAACATCTCCAGGAACTCGCGCTTCTTGTTGGACTCGTCGTCGTCGAGCCGGTACATGCTGACCGCCGTCGAAAGCTGGGGCGTGTACCCGACGAACCAGGCGGACTTGTTGCCGTCGGTCGTACCGGTCTTGCCGGCCACCTGCCGGTTGGGCAGCTTGGCCGAGGTGCCGGTGCCCTTCTCCACCACGGTCCTCAGGACGTCCGTGACGTTGTCGGCCACCTCCGGGGAGAATGCCTGCTTGGTCGCCTTCGGGTGCTTGTAGACCTCGTTGCCCCCGTGCTCGACCTTGCTGACCGAGTACGGCTCGTTCTGCTTGCCGCTGGCCGCGAACGTGGAGTACGCCCCGGCCATGCGGATCGCGCTCGGAGACGAGGTGCCGAGCGAGAAGGACGGGTAGTTGGCGCTGGCCATGGAGGTGTCATCCTTGAGACCGGCCTCCATGGCCGTCTGCTTGACCTTGTCCAGGCCGACGTCCATGCCGAGCTGGACGTACGCCGAGTTGACCGACTCCTTCATCGCCTCCCGCAGGTCGATCTGGAAAGTCGGCCGGTTGTACGACTGGTCACCGTCGTTCTTCTGGTTCCACTGCTTGCCGTCGCGGTCGGTCCAGACGGTCCCGTCGTAGTTCTGGATCTTCAGCTCGTTCTTGCCGCTGTACAAGCTCTTCGGGTTGACGACTGTGCGCTGGGCATCGCCCTGCTCCGCCGGTCCCTCGGGGTCGCGCACACCGTGCTTGAAGGCCGCGGCCAGCACGAACGGCTTGTACGTCGAACCGACCTGCGCACCGGTCTGGTCGGCGTTGTTGGTGAAGTGCTTCGTCGCGTCCTCACCGCCGTAGATGGCCTTGATCGCGCCGTCCGCCGGGTCCACGGAGGCACCGCCGAACTGGACGTGCGTGTCCTTCTCCGGACGCAGCTTCGGCTTGATCTTCGCCTTGCGGACCTTGTTCACCGACTTCTCGAGCGCCTTGACCTTCGCCCTGTTGAAGGTCGTGTGGATCTCGTAGCCGCCCTGCTGGAGCTGCTCGGCGGTGATGTCGGAGTTCCGGATGACGTACGCCTTGGCGAGGTCCACGAGGTAACCGGTCTGGCCGGCCAGGTCGACGTTGGACCGCGGGTTCTGCAGCTTGGGGAACGTCCGGTACTTGTTCCGCTGCTCCGCCGTCAGCCGGCCGTCCTTGACCTCCTCGTCGAGGATCCACTTCCACCGCTTCTTGGCACGAGCGGTGTTGTCCTCCCGGCTGGCCGCGGGGTCGATCTCCGGGGCGCCCGCGGGGTCGTAGTACGTGGCTCCCTTGAGCACCGTCGCGAGCAGCGCGCACTCGCTCGGGTCCAGCTCCTTGGCCTCCTTGTCGAAGTACGCCCTGGCCGCCGCCTGGATGCCGTACGCCCCGCGCCCGTAGTACGCGGTGTTGAGGTAGCCGGCCATGATGTCTTCCTTGGATTCGGTCCGGCCGACCTTTATGGAGATGAAGAGCTCTTTGAACTTACGGCTGAACGTCTGCGACTGGTCGCCCAGGCGCGCGTTCTTCACGTACTGCTGGGTGATCGTGGAGCCACCCTGGGTCTGCCCGCCCTTGGCCATGTTGACCACGGCACGCGCGATACCCATGGGGTCGACGCCCTTGTCGTCCTCGAACGTCTTGTTCTCCGCCGACATGACGGCGTAGCGCATCTCCGCCGGGATGTCGTCGTAGTCGATGATCTGCCGGTTGCGCTCACCGCCCGTCGCGACCATCTGCTTGCCGTCGTCCCAGAAGTAGACGTTGTTCTGGGCCTTGGCCGCCTTGTCGACCTCCGGCACCTCCACCAGGGCGTACGAGATGCCGGCGACCGCCATCAGGCTGCCGAGGAAGCCGATGAACAGGCCGGACACCAGGCGCCACGACGGCACCCAACGCCGTGCGCCCTGCCGGCCCGCGCGTGGATAGTCGATGAACCGCTTCTTGCCAGACGGCTGCGGACCACGGCCCCTGCCGCGCCCGGCACCTCCGGCACCCCCGGCCCCACCGCCACCGCGGCGGCCCCCACCACCGGCTCGCCCGCCACCGGCGCCGTCAGTGACCCGGCGGCGGCCACCCGTGGCGCCGACGGAACCGCTGCGCTGGGCGGCGCGCCGGGCCTCGGCCCGGCCGCCGTAGTTGCGGCCCCCGCCGTCTGCGGGCCCGGACCCGTGCGGCTCAGGGGAGGAAGAAGACGATCCGGTGGCATCTCGCGGTGCCGCGCGGCGGCCCGACGGCGCCCCTGGGGCGCCACGCCTGGCCGCGGCGCGTCCGCCGCCCTGCGGCTGCGGCGGTTTGCGACGGTGCTCGCTCATCGAACGATTACTCCTCGGGCAGGCGCAGCTGTCCGCGCCTGGAAACGGCGGCTGGTTTCCGGTCCCCCCGACGTACGGATGAGCCGGTTCCGGCGCTCACCCGCACTACACCAGGGACGACGACGCTCCCTGGCGTCACACGGTTCCCGGTGGCATACATGGCGCACAGACTACGCACCGTCAAAACCCGCTAGAGCCGAAGTTCACCCCAAATCAGGCAAGTTCCTTCCTACGAATCGGTGATGTGACGCCGTTCACCATGCCCCCTCTTGTCTCAACCCGGTCACCGTTCTATCGTCTCGATGTATCGAGTCGATACATCAGCTCGGCATAAAGGCCGTACTGAAGGACCGCGGCAGACGGGAGGCGACGATGAGCAGGCGCTCCGGCATCCTGGAATTCGCCGTGCTCGGACTGCTCCGCGAGTCCCCCATGCACGGCTATGAGCTGCGGAAACGCCTCAATACATCACTGGGCGTGTTCCGCGCCTTCAGCTACGGGACGCTCTACCCCTGCCTCAAGACGCTGGTCGCCAACGGCTGGTTGATCGAGGAGACGGGCAGCACCTCCGAGGAGGCTGTCGCCGCTCCGCTCGCGGGGCGGCGCGCCAAGATCGTCTATCGGCTGACGGCGGAAGGTAAGGAGCACTTCGAGGACCTGCTCTCGCAGACCGGCCCCGACGCGTACGAGGACGAGCACTTCGCCGCCCGCTTCGCCTTCTTCGGCCAGACCTCGCGGGACGTACGCATGCGGGTGCTCGAGGGCCGCCGCAGCCGCCTCGAAGAACGCCTGGAGAAGATGCGCGCCTCCCTGGCCCGTACCCGGGAGCGCCTGGACGACTACACGCTTGAGCTGCAGCGGCACGGCATGGAGTCCGTGGAGCGCGAAGTGCGCTGGCTGAACGAGCTCATCGAGAGCGAGCGCGCGGGGCGTGACCAGCAACGGTCCGCCTCCCCGGGTTCCGCTCAGCAGGACAGCACATCCGGGGAGTCGGCGGGCCTGCCCCGGCGGCGGGAGAACGACCCGCCGCCGGATCCGTCCGATGACCCCACCAAGTGAGACCCAGCATTCCGCCGGGTCTCATCCGGAATACCGAGATCACACAGGGAGCAACCGGAATGGGTTCGGTTCGCGTAGCCATCGTCGGCGTGGGCAACTGCGCCGCCTCGCTGGTCCAGGGCGTCGAGTACTACAAGGACGCCGACCCGGACGCCAAGGTCCCGGGCCTGATGCACGTCCAGTTCGGCGAGTACCACGTCGGTGACGTGGAGTTCGTCGCCGCCTTCGACGTCGACGCGAAGAAGGTCGGCCTCGACCTCTCGGACGCCATCGGTGCCAGCGAGAACAACACCATCAAGATCTGCGACGTGCCGAGCAAGGGCGTCACCGTCCAGCGCGGCCACACCCTCGACGGCCTGGGCAAGTACTACCGCCAGACCATCGAGGAGTCCGACGAGGCCCCGGTCGACGTCGTCCAGGTCCTCAAGGACCGCGAGGTCGACGTCCTCGTCTGCTACCTGCCCGTGGGCTCCGAGGACGCCGCGAAGTTCTACGCGCAGTGCGCCATCGACGCCAAGGTCGCGTTCGTCAACGCGCTGCCGGTCTTCATCGCCGGTACCAAGGAGTGGGCGGACAAGTTCACCGAGGCCGGTGTCCCGATCGTCGGCGACGACATCAAGTCCCAGGTCGGCGCCACCATCACGCACCGTGTGATGGCGAAGCTCTTCGAGGACCGCGGTGTCCGCCTCGAGCGCACCATGCAGCTGAACGTCGGCGGCAACATGGACTTCAAGAACATGTTGGAGCGCGACCGCCTCGAGTCGAAGAAGATCTCGAAGACGCAGGCCGTCACCTCGCAGATCCCCGACCGCGAGCTGGGCGAGAAGAACGTCCACATCGGCCCGTCCGACTACGTCGCGTGGCTCGACGACCGCAAGTGGGCCTACGTCCGCCTGGAGGGCCGTGCCTTCGGTGACGTCCCGCTGAACCTGGAGTACAAGCTCGAGGTCTGGGACTCCCCGAACTCCGCGGGTGTCATCATCGACGCCCTGCGCGCCGCGAAGATCGCCAAGGACCGCGGTGTCGGCGGCCCGATCCTCTCCGCGTCCTCGTACTTCATGAAGTCCCCGCCGGTCCAGTACTTCGACGACGAGGCCTACGACAACGTCGAGAAGTTCATCAAGGGCGAGGTCGAGCGCTAAAGCGCCCTTCCCTGCCGCACGTCGAGGGTCCCCGGGCATCGCGCTCGGGGGCCCTCCTCGCATGTACGTCCCATACGAGGGTGAGGCCCATGGCTGTCGTCGGTGACCTGCGTGTCCTTCTGCGCCTGCGGGACTTCCGACGGCTGCTCGCCGTGCGGCTGGTCTCCCAGAGCGCGGACGGGGTCTACCAGGTCGCGCTGGCCACCTATGTCGTCTTCTCCCCGGAGAAGCAGGCCTCACCAGGGGCGATCGCCTCGGCCATGGCCGTGCTCCTCCTGCCGTACTCGCTGGTCGGGCCCTTCGCCGGCGTCCTGCTCGACCGCTGGCGGCGCCGCCAGGTCTTCCTGTACGGCAACCTCCTGCGGGCCGTCCTCGCCGCGCTGACCGCCGTCCTCATGCTCAGCGGCGTACCCGACTGGCTCTTCTACGCCTCCGCGCTCTGCGTCACGGCCGTCAACCGCTTCGTCCTGGCCGGTCTCTCCGCCGCCCTTCCCCGTGTGGTCGACGCGGATCGCCTGGTCATCGCCAACTCGCTCTCGCCGACCGCGGGGACGCTCGCCGCGACCGCGGGCGGCGGCCTCGCCTTCCTCGTACGTCTGCTGGCGTCGGACTCCGACGCGGCGGTGGTCCTCCTCGGAGCCGCCCTCTACCTCTGCGCCGCCCTCGCCTCGCTGCGCATGGCCCGTGACCTGCTCGGTCCCGATCCGGGCCTGGTCACACCACGGCTCGCGGACGCGCTCGCCGGCACGGCACGCGGTCTGGCCTCGGGCGTACGGCACCTGCGGCGACGCCCGGCCGCCCTGCGCGCGCTCACCGCCATGACGGTGATGCGGTTCTGCTACGGCGCCCTGACGGTCATGGTCCTGATGCTGTGCCGGTACGCCTGGTCGTCGTCGGAGTCCGAGGGACTCGCGCTGCTCGGACTCGCCCTCGGCGTCTCCGGAGCGGGCTTCTTCGTGGCAGCCGTGGTCACGCCGGCCGCGGCGGGACGCTTCGGAGCCGGCGGCTGGATCGTCGTCTGCGCGGGCTCGGCAGCCGTCCTGGAACCGGCGCTCGCCCTCTCCTTCGCCCCCGTCCCCCTCCTGATCGCCGCCTTCGCCCTCGGTCTGACGACGCAGGGAGCGAAGATCGCGACGGACACGGTGGTGCAGTCCGCGGTGGACGACGGCTTCCGCGGCCGCGTCTTCTCCCTCTACGACGTCCTCTTCAACGTCGCCTTCGTGGGCGCTGCGGCGGTGGCGGCGCTGGTCCTGCCGCCGGACGGGCGCTCAATCCCCCTGGTCCTGGGGGTGGCGCTGCTCTACGCGGCGGTTGCTGCGTCTATGGCCCGGTTTGACTCCCAGTAAGTGTCACATCAGTGCCACAGAGCCTCTCTCGGCTTCAGAGTGACGACCACACCTCGGTAACTTACGGGCGTCGCATTCGCGCCATCGCGCTTTCGTTCGAGGGGGACCCCCACGTGACCACTCCGCCGCCCCAGGGCCAGGCTCCTTACCCGCCCCAGGGCCAGAATCCCTATGGCCAGCCGCAGGGGCAGAACCCCTACGGTCAGCCGCAGGGCGGGGCCCCCTACCCTCCGCAGCAGGGCCAGCCCGGCATGCCGCAGCAGCCATATCCGGCCTTCAACCAGGGCGGCCCCGTGCCCCCGCCCCAGCCGCAGCGCCGGCCCCTCAAGTTCTATCTGCGGATCGCGGGCGCGGTGGTCGTCGTCATCCTGATGGTGATCGGCTACTTCGCCAGCCAGGACGACGCGGACACCGCCAAGGTCGGCGACTGCCTGAAGTCGGCCTCGTCCTCCTCGCAGCGCATGGAGGTCGTGGACTGCTCGTCCTCCGAGGCGGAGTCCAAGGTCATCAAGAAGATCGACGGCCACTTCACCCAGTTCACCGCGGAGACCGAGTGCCGCAAGGTGGAAGGCGCCACCGGCTTCTACGCGGAGACCGGCAAGGGCGACGAGTTCCTGCTCTGCACGAAGGGCGCCTGACAACGTCTGACCCGATGTGGGCCGCGGCCTGAACGCCGTGCGGCAGCACGCCGGGAGGTAGCACGCCGAGGTAGCACGCCGAGGGGCACTGTTTCACGTGAAACAGTGCCCCTCGGCGCATATGGGCCCGGTTGTCGTGTTTCACGTGAAACACACCGCCGGAGCTGTTCAGCTCTGCGCGGCCCACCACTCCTTGAGCGCCGCCACGGCCGCTTCCCGCTCCATCGGACCGTTCTCCAGCCGCAGCTCCAGCAGGAACTTGTAGGCCTGGCCGATCACCGGCCCGGGACGCACGTCCAGGATCTCCATGATCTCGTTGCCGTCGAGGTCGGGACGGATGGAGTCCAGCTCTTCCTGCTCCTGGAGGCGGGCGATGCGCTCCTCCAGGCCGTCGTACGCACGCGACAGCGCGTTCGCCTTGCGCTTGTTGCGCGTCGTGCAGTCCGAGCGGGTCAGCTTGTGCAGACGCTCCAGGAGCGGCCCCGCGTCGCGCACGTAGCGGCGGACGGCCGAGTCCGTCCACTCGCCCGTGCCATAGCCGTGGAAGCGCAGGTGCAGCTCGACCAGGCGCGAGACGTCCTTGACGAGCTCATTGGAGTACTTGAGTGCCGTCATGCGCTTCTTGACCATCTTGGCGCCCACCACCTCGTGGTGGTGGAAGGAGACCCTGCCGTCGCCCTCGAAGCGCCGCGTCTTCGGCTTGCCGATGTCGTGCAGCAACGCGGCGAGCCGCAGCGTCAGATCGGGGCCGTCCGTCTCCAGCGCGATCGCCTGCTCCAGGACGATCAGCGAGTGGTCATAGACGTCCTTGTGGCGGTGGTGCTCGTCCCGTTCCAGCCGGAGCGCGGGAAGCTCGGGCAGGACCCGCTCCGCGAGACCGGTGTCGACGAGCAGGGCGAGGCCCTGGCGCGGGTGCCGGGAGAGGATCAGCTTGTTCAGCTCGTCCCGCACACGCTCCGCGGAGACGATCTCGATGCGCTCGGCCATGGCCTTCATCGCGGAGACGACCTCGGGCGCCACCTCGAAGTCGAGCTGCGCGGCGAAGCGTGCGGCCCGCATCATCCGCAGCGGGTCGTCCGAGAAGGACTCCTCAGGGGTCCCAGGGGTGCGCAGGACACGCTCCGCGAGGTCGTCGAGCCCGCCGTGCGGGTCGATGAACTCCTTCTCGGGCAGCGCCACGGCCATCGCGTTGACGGTGAAGTCGCGGCGGACGAGGTCCTCCTCGATGGAGTCGCCGTAGGACACCTCGGGCTTGCGCGAGGTCCTGTCGTACGCCTCCGACCGGTAGGTCGTGACCTCGATCTGGAAGCTCTGGTCGGCGTCCCCGACACGGGCGTCCTTCTGGCAGCCGACCGTGCCGAAGGCGATCCCGACCTCCCACACGGCGTCGGCCCAGGGCCGCACGATCTTCAGCACGTCCTCGGGGCGGGCGTCCGTCGTGAAGTCCAGGTCATTGCCGAGCCGCCCCAGGAGGGCGTCCCTGACCGAGCCGCCGACCAGGGCGAGAGAGAACCCGGCCTCCTGGAATCGGCGGGCGAGCTCGTCCGCGACAGGGGACACCCGCAGCAGTTCGCTGACCGCGCGGCGCTGCACCTGGCTCAGTGCGCTGGGATTGTCTTCATTGGCGTTCGGCACAACAGAAAAGGGTACGTGCACCGAGCCACCGGAGCCGACCCGATTCCCGCCGGGCGCGCGCGGCGCGCTCCGGCGGACGCGACGCCTCTTCCGATCATGTGAAGCAGTCCGCGGCACTTCGCCACAGCACACCTCGTTACCATGCGTGGACGCACAACCGACGACCACTGACGACGAGGGATAGGCGAACGCGTGGCCGAGGCGGCAGACTTCCCGGGGACACGCCCCACACCTGCCCGCCGGTGGCTGCGGCGCACCGCGGCACTGCTGGTGGGTACCCCTTTGCTCGCCGGGCTCCTGCAGGCCCCGGTGAGCCCGGCCGCGGACGCCGCGGTGCCCGGTGCGCCGGCCGCCGCCGCCCCCGACAAGGGCCCCGTCGACGTCTCGCTGGACGAGCTGACCCCCGCCATCCCCCGTGAGGGCGACACGGTCACCGTCTCCGGCACCGTGACCAACAAGGGCAAGCAGACGGTGACCGACGGGAAGGTCGGGCTGCGCCTGGGACCGCCCCTCAGCGGCCGCAGCGCCCTCGACAGCGCCACGAAGCGCAAGGACTTCCAGCCGGGCACCGACGGCACCGAGCTGGGCGGCAAGTACGTCGACGAGATCGCCAAGCTCGTGCCCGGCGTGCCCACGGACTTCAGCATCTCCGTCCCGGTGAAGGCGCTCGACCTCGGTGAGGACGGCGTCTACCAGCTCGGCGTGACCCTCACCGGTCAGAGCGCCGCCCGGCCCTACCCCCAGGTGCTCGGCATCGAGCGCACCTTCCTGCCGTGGCAGCCGGAGGCCGCGGAGACGAAGACGAAGACGACGTATCTGTGGCCGCTCATCTCCGAGACGCATCTCACCGCGGAGACGGGTTCCGACGAGCAGCAGACGCCCGTCTTCAAGAACGATGACCTCGCCGACGAGCTCGCCGCGGGCGGGCGCCTGCAGCAGCTCCTCGCGCTGGGCAGCGACCTCGACGTCACCTGGGTGATCGATCCGGACACGCTGGCCTCGGTCGAGGCGATGACCGAGGGCTACCGCATCCGCAACGCCGACGGGAAGACCACCAGGGCGGGCAAGCACCAGGCCGTCGCCAAGCAGTGGCTCAACGACCTCGAAGCCGCCGTCAAGGACAAGAAGGTCGTCGCCCTCCCCTTCGCCGACCCCGACCTGGCGTCGCTCGCGCACACCGGCAAGGGCGTCACCGGCTCCCTCAGCCACCTCAAGGAGGCCACGGAGGCCGGGGTCAGCGCGGTGAAGGCGATCCTGCACACCGAGGCGAGCACCGACTTCGCGTGGCCCGCCGAGGGGGCCATCGACCCGTCGATCGTGGACGTCTCCACCTCGGCGGGCGCCCACACGGTGATCGCCCGCAGTGACAGCCTCCGGGAGAGCGAGTCCCTTCCGTACTCGCCGACCGCGGCCAGGCCCATCGGTGGCGGCACCACGGCGGTGGTGGCCGACGCGCGGCTGTCCACGGCCTTCGAGGGCGACATGACGGTGAGCGAGAACGCCACGCTCGCCGTGCAGGAATTCGCCGCCCAGAGCCTGCTGCTCAACCAGCAGGTGCCGGGCAAGCAGCGCAGCATCGTCATCGCCCCCCAGCGCATGCCCACGGTCAGCCAGGCCCAGACGATGGCCAAGGGCCTCACGGCGCTGCAGGAAGGCCCCTGGACGCAGTTCCAGGGGCTGACCGCGGCGGCGAAGGCGAAGCCGGACCCGCAGGCCACGACGCGGGTGCCGTCGGCGCGGGCGTACCCGGCCGCGCTGCGCAAGCGGGAGCTGCCGCAGTCGGCCTTCATGACCTTCCGCGACACGCAGAGCGCGCTGGAACGCTTCCAGGTCATCCTCACCAAGAGGGACCGCGTCGTCACCCCGTTCAGGCGGGCCATAGACCGCGGGATGTCCACGTCCTGGCGCGGCAGGCCGGCCGAGGCGACCACGTACCGCAACGGCGTGCAGAGCTATCTGGAGAGCCTCACCAAGCAGGTCTCGCTGATCAAGAGGTCCGACGCGAAGCTCTCCGGGCGCAGCGCCACCATCCCGGTGTCGGTGCAGAACAACCTGGTGCAGGGTGTGGAGCATCTGACCCTGCGGCTCTACTCCAGGAAGCCGACCCGACTGGAGGTCGGCGGCGGGGAGTACGAGGAGAAGCAGGTCAAGATCGCCGGCGGGCACTCCCAGTCGGTGAAGTTCACCACCACGGCCAAGGCCAACGGCCCGGTCCCGGTCTACGCCCAGCTCTTCACGGAGGACGGGCAGCCCTACGGGGAAGCCGTGCACTTCGAGGTCAACGTCACCGAGTTCACCCTCGCCGTGATGCTCGTCATCGCCGGTGGCCTGCTGCTCCTGGTGCTCGCCGGATTCCGGATGTACACGCAGCGCAAGCGCGCGGCGCGCAAGCGGGCCGAAGAGGGCCCGGACGAGGGCCCCGAGGACGAGAACGGGGCCGCCGCCGAAGACGGCGACCCCGAGCAGCCGAGTGACCCGACACCGGACACCGCTCCCGAAAGCACCGACCCGTCGGACACGGGTGAGAGAGTGGACCGTTGAGCGATGTCGTGGCCGGTGGGCCCGGGGACGATGAGGTGGGGTAATCCATGAACGCGCCGTACGACGGTGACCGTGGCCAGGGCTCGGGTGGCTCTGGCCCGGCCGGCGGCCCCCCTCCGGGCCCCGACGACCACACCGGGCAGCAGGTCCCGCCGCAGCCCGCGCCCGACGCGTACCTCCAGGACGCCTACGACCAGGACCCCTACCGCGGGCAGGACCTCTCCGCGCAGGACCCGGTCGCCGAAGCGCTCTACGACCGCGCGGCGCACCCCCCGCCGCCGCCCGGCACATACCCCCAGCAGCCGCTCTACGGTCGGCCGCCCGTCTCGGAGCACGCGCCGGACCCGCGCGTCTGGGCGCAGCCTCCGGCCCCGGAGCCGGAGGGGCCCTCGCGGCACCTGCCGTACGGCGACGACGCCCGTACGACGCAGTTCGTGGGCGTCGACGACCTGGTCACCCAGGCCGGCGAGGAGTACCACGAGCCGGACGCCTTCGCGCATCTCTACCGCGACCAGCAGGCCGGCGGATACGGCGGCCGACAGGCCGAGTACCAGCAGAGCGGTCATCAGCAGGGCGGCTACCCACAAGGCGGCTACCCGCAGGGCGGTTATCAACAGGACGGCTACCAGCAGGGCGACGGCTACCCGCAGAACCAGGGCCAGGGCTACCCCCAGGGCAGTGGCTATCAGCAGGGCGGCTACCAGGGCGGTGACGGCTACCCCCAGGGCAACGGCTACCAGCAGCCCGTCGACGGCGGCTACGCACCCGCCGACCAGCCGATCGTCCCCGCCCCGGCCCCCGCTCCGGCGCCCGCACCCGCTCCGGCTCCCGCCGCGAAGTCGGGCGGCCGTGCCTCCAGCCTGCTGAAGTCGAGCGCCCTGATGGCGGCGGGAACCATCGTCTCCCGCCTCACCGGCTTCCTGCGCACGCTCGTCATGGCGGCCGCGATCGGCGTCGCCACGCTCAACGACTCGTACCAGGTCGCGAACACCCTGCCGACGATGATCTACGTCCTGGTCGGCGGCGGCGCCCTGAACGCGGTGTTCATCCCTCAGCTCGTGCGCGCCATGAAGAAGGACGAGGACGGCGGCGAGGGCTATGCCAACCGGCTCCTCACCCTGGTCATGGTGCTGCTCGCCGGTGTCACCGTGATCTGTGTGGTGGCGGCGCCGATGTTCGTGCGGTTGATGTCGCCGACGATCGCGGCCGACCCCGTCCGCATGGACGTCACCGTCACCTTCGCGCGCTTCTGCATCCCGACCATGTTCTTCATGGGCGTGCACGTCGTGCTCGGGCAGATCCTCAACGCCCGCGGGCGCTTCGGCGCGATGATGTGGACCCCGGTCCTCAACAACATCGTGGTCATCGCCACCTTCGGCGCATTCATCTGGGCCTTCGGAAGCTTCACCGAGTCGGGCGTCGCCCCCTCCAACATCACGCCGGACGGCGTACGCCTCCTGGGCCTCGGAACGCTGCTGGGCCTCGTCGTGCAGTCGCTGGCCATGCTCCCGTACCTGCGCGAGGCCGGGTTCAAGATCCGCCTGCGCTTCGACTGGCGCGGACAGGGGCTCGGCAAGGCCGCGCGGCTGGCGAAGTGGACCTTCTTCTTCGTCCTCGCCAACCAGCTCGGCATGGTCGTCGTCACCCAGCTGGCCACCAGCGCCGGCACGACGGCCTCCGACCAGGGCCACTCCGGCACGGGCATCACCGCGTACAACTACGCGCTGCTCCTGTGGCAGATGCCGCAGGCCATCATCACGGTCTCCGTCATGACCGCGGTCCTGCCGCGCATCTCGCGCTCCGCGAACGACGGCGACCCCGCCGCCGTCCGTGACGACATCTCGTACGGTCTGCGCACCTCGGCGGTGGCGATCGTGCCGTGCGCCTTCGCCTTCCTCGCCCTCGGCGTCCCGATGGCGACGCTGCTGTACGCGGGCTCCGGCTCGGGCGCTCAGAACATCGGCTACATCCTGATGGCCTTCGGGCTCGGTCTGATTCCGTACTCGGTCCAGTACGTCGTCCTGCGCGGGTTCTACGCCTACGAGGACACCCGCACGCCGTTCTACAACACCCTCATCGTGGCCGCGGTCAACGCTGCGGCGTCGGCGCTCTGCTTCTTCGTGCTGCCCGCCCGGTGGGCCGTCGTCGGCATGGGAGCCTCGTACGGCCTCGCCTACGCGGTCGGGGTGGGTGTGGCCTGGCGGCGCCTGCGCGCGCGGCTGGGCGGCGATCTGGACGGCGCTCAGGTGGCGCGCACGTACACCCGGCTCTTCGGCGCCTCGATCCCCGCGGCCCTGGTGGGCGGTGCCATCGGGTTCGCCGTCCTGCGGACCATGGGTACGGGGGCGCTCGGCTCACTGGCCGCGCTGATCGCGGGCGGCGTCGCGCTCATCGGCGTGTTCTTCGTGGCCGCCCGAAAGATGCGGATTGCGGAACTCAACTCGATGGTCGGCATGGTCCGCGGCCGTCTCGGACGCTGAGATGAGCGCTACCGCACAACCATCGTTCGCTACCGCGTGTCGTGCATAGCACCGGACTGTGGGCACAATTGGCTTTGGCGTCTGACGTAGCGCAACGGATGGGGAGGCAGGAACGACGGTGGCGGAACGGAGCACGGCTGCCGTCGACGTGGCAGACAACAGTGGTGACGAGCCGCTGACCGCCAAGGCGGAGAAGGCCACGGCCGACGGGGCGGCCCAGACCCGGGAGCGGGACACGGCAGCTGACGAAGACGGGGCGGAGACCGACAAGCCCAAGAGCCGAGGGACGACCTCACCCCCAGAGCTGCACAGTGGCCACAAGCTCGCCAGACGCTATCGGCTCGAAGAGTGCGTCACCCGTCTGGACGGTTTCAGCAGCTGGCGCGCGGTGGACGAGAAACTCCGCCGCGCGGTCGGCGTGCATCTGCTGCCCGCGGACCATCCGCGGGCCCGCTCCGTGCTGGCCGCGGCGCGTTCCTCCGCCCTTCTCGGGGACCCGCGCTTCGTGCAGGTCCTGGACGCCGTCGAGGAGAACGACCTCGTCTACGTCGTCCACGAGTGGCTTCCGGACGCCACGGAGCTGACCGCGGTGCTCGCGGCGGGCCCGCTGGAGGCCCACGAGGCCTATCAGCTCGTCAGCCAGGTGTCCCAGGCCATGGCCGCCGCGCACCGGGAGGGCCTCGCACATCTGCGGCTGACCCCGGGGGCCGTCCTGCGTACCTCGACCGGTCAGTACCGCATCCGCGGCCTCGCGGTGAACGCCGCGCTGCGCGGCATCGAATCCGATACGCCGCAGCGCACGGACACCGAGGCGATCGGCGCCCTCCTGTACGCGGCCCTGACCCAGCGCTGGCCCTACGAGCAGGACGCCTACGGCCTCTCGGGCCTGCCCAAGGACGTGGGCCTCATCGCCCCCGACCAGGTACGCGCCGGAGTCCACCGCGGCCTCTCCGAACTCGCCATGCGGGCGCTCGTCAACGACGGGGCGACCGCGTCCCGCCAGGACCCGCCGTGCACGACGCCCGAGGAGCTGGTCAAGGCCATCGGCGAGATGCCCCGCATCCGCCCGCCGGAGCCCGCCTTCACCGCGCCCCCCGAGTACCAGCGCACCTCGTACCAGCAGGGCGCGTACAACCGCCCCGCGGCCCACCTCGGCGTCACACAGCCCGTCGTGCCCCCGCCGCCCCCGCTGCAGAGCCGTACGGGCAGGGCCCTCAAGTGGGCCGTGTCGGCGCTGCTCATCGCCGCGCTCGGCCTCGGCAGCTGGCAGCTCGCCGATGCCCTGATGGACCGCGAGAACTCCGGGGACTCCGACGGCACGACGCAGACCACCGGTGGCGACGACAAGGACCAGCCCAGGCCCAAGAAGCCGATCGCCATCGAGGACGCACGGGAGTACGTCGCCAAGGGCCCCGCACAGTCCCCGGAGAGCGTGCGGAACACCTACGACAAGGACAGCTCCTCGCTGTGGCGCACCAAGACGTTCAACGACGGTCCTGAGCTCGCCCCGTACAAGCCCGGTGTCGGTATCGTCTACGACCTCGGCTCGGCACAGGACGTCTCGGCCGCGTCGATAGCTCTCAAATACGGCGGTTCCCACACCACGGCCACGCTTTATGCCACGGATTCCTTGACGCCCTCCTCGGCGATCGATTCGATGAAGAAGATCGGCGGCGTCACCACGTCGGACACCACCGCGAAGATCTCGGCCAAGAAGCCGGTCAAGTCGCGGTACGTGCTCCTCTGGCTCACCGCTCTGCCGAACTCCGGTCCCGACGGTTACTACAGGGCCGGTTACAAGCAGGCCATCACGGACGTGCAGTTCAAGGGCTGAGGAACCGGCTCGGCGAGGCTCACTGGGGGGAGGGGGTTCGACGGTGGACGACACCGCGCATGGCGACGTCAGCGACAAGGACCTCCTCGCCCGCCACGTAGCCGGCGACAAGGACGCCTTCGGTGAGATCGTCCGGCGCCACCGTGACCGGCTGTGGGCCGTGGCCCTGCGCACCCTCGGGGACCGCGAGGAGGCGGCCGACGCGGTACAGGACGCCCTCGTCTCCGCCTACCGCGCCGCTCACACCTTCCGGGGGCAGTCCGCCGTGACGACGTGGCTGCACCGCATCACCGTGAACGCCTGCCTCGACCGCGCGCGCAAGGCCGCGTCCCGCAAGACCTCTCCGATCGACGACACCGAACGCCTCGATCAGCTTCTGGAACCCGAGGAGTCCGCTGCCGAACCGGTCGAGCGCGGCGACCTCCACCGGGAGCTGGTGGAGGCGCTGGGCACTCTCCCGCACGACCAGCGCGCCGCTCTCGTCCTGGTCGACATGCAGGGCTATCCGGTGGCCGAGGCGGCACGGGTCCTCGACGTGCCCAGCGGCACCGTCAAGAGCCGCTGCGCCCGGGGCAGAGCCAGGCTCCTGCCGCTCCTCACGCACCTGCGCACGGACGCACGCGCCCAGGGAGCCAAGAGCACCGACACCGGAGGGAGCGAGAAGCCCGCCGCGGAAAGGAACCGGACGCGGGGGGCATCCGTCCCACCGGCAGCGGGGCCACGAGACACAGGACCACGAGATGCAGGACCAAGCGATTCAGCTGCCGTGAAGGGCGGAGGTGGGCGAGCGTGACAGCCACGACCGACTCGGCCGGGCACCCGGAGGTCACGGAGATCTCCGATCTGACCGAGGGTCTCCTCTCCCCGTCGCGCACGGGCGCCGTGCGACGGCATCTGGACGGCTGTGAGCTCTGCGCCGACGTCTACGCCTCGTTGAAAGAGATCCGCGACACACTCGGCACCTTGCCGGGGCCGTCCCGCATGCCCGCCGATGTCGCGGGCCGCATCGACGCCGCGCTGGCCGCCGAGGCGCTGCTGGACTCCCTCACACCCGACGACCACGTTCCAGACGCTCCGGACTCAGGCGCCCATGAGCCCTCCCCGGAGTCCCCAGCCTCCCCCTCGGTCGGGGATGTTTCACGTGAAACATCGCCGGTCTCCACTCCGGGCATACCGGCGGATCGCCCCGCCGGGCGTCCACGCGCCGCCACCGGCCCCGGACGCGGGAAGCAGCCCCGGCGCCCGCGCCGCCGAACGGCCGTGCTCGGCGCCGTCTTCACCGCAGCCGCCATCGGCCTCGGTTCCCTGCTGATCCAGACCGTCGGTGACGACGGTGGAGGCACGTCCCCCAACGCGGGGCGGCATGACTCGGCGTACTCCTTCTCCAAGGGCGCCCTGAAGGGTCGGGTCGCCGCTCTCCTCGCCGAGAACTCCACCAAGGAGGCAGGGCAGGAGAAGTCCGAGGGCGGGAAGCAGTCCTTCGGCCCGCGCTCCAGCCCGGAGTCCCCGGAAGGCACCCCGATGCGCGCGAGCGCGGCTCAGGTGCCCGAGTGCATCCAGCGCGGCATCGGTGACCGCATCCCTCTCGCCTCCGAAGAGGGCTCGTATGAAGGAAAGCGCGCCTATCTCGTCGTGGTGCCGCATGACTCGGACGCCGCCCAGGTGTCCGCGTACGTCGTCGACGCCGCCTGTGTGGGCGATTCCTCGCCCCGGGCCGGCAAGGTTCTGTTGACGCACTCCTACCCCCAGGGCTGACGGGCGGACGTCTTTTCGCACCCCCTCTTCATGGGTACTCGCGTCCGCTGCCAGGGGTGTTGTGGCCGACCGCACGGTCCGGCCCCGACATGCTTCCGTACGCGCCGACCCGACCGGGAATGCATGCCCCGTAGGATCCGTTGGGTGGGGTGAGAGTCCTGAGACAGGCCCCCACCAGCAGTACGCAGCAGTCCCCAGAGACGAGGAATCAAGCCGTGACCGACGTCCGTAACGTGATCATCATCGGCTCCGGGCCCGCCGGCTACACGGCGGCGCTCTACACCGCGCGCGCGTCGCTGAAGCCGCTGGTGTTCGAGGGCGCCGTCACCGCCGGCGGTGCGCTGATGAACACCACCGAGGTGGAGAACTTCCCCGGCTTCCAGGACGGGGTCATGGGTCCTGAGCTCATGGACAACATGCGCGCCCAGGCCGAGCGCTTCGGTGCCGAACTCGTGCCCGACGACGTCGTCGCCGTCGACCTCAGCGGCGAGATCAAGACCGTGACGGACACCGCGGGCACCGTGCACCGTGCCAAGGCCGTCATCGTCACGACCGGCTCCCAGCACCGCAAGCTCGGCCTGCCGAACGAGGACGCCCTCTCCGGACGCGGCGTCTCCTGGTGCGCCACCTGTGACGGCTTCTTCTTCAAGGACCAGGACATCGCCGTGATCGGCGGCGGCGACACCGCGATGGAGGAGGCCACCTTCCTCTCCCGCTTCGCCAAGTCCGTGACGATCGTCCACCGCCGCGACAGCCTGCGCGCCTCCAAGGCCATGCAGGAGCGTGCCTTCGCCGACCCGAAGATCAAGTTCATCTGGGACAGCGAGGTCGCCGAGATCAAGGGCGAGCAGAAGCTCTCCGGCCTGACGCTGCGCAACCTCAAGACCGGCGAGACGGCCGAGCTGCCCGTGACCGGCCTCTTCATCGCCATCGGTCACGACCCGCGCACCGAACTCTTCAAGGGCCAGCTCGACCTGGACGACGAGGGCTACCTCCGGGTCGCGGCCCCCTCGACCCGGACGAACCTCACCGGTGTCTTCGGTGCCGGTGACGTCGTCGACCACACCTACCGCCAGGCGATCACGGCCGCCGGCACCGGCTGCTCCGCCGCCCTCGACGCCGAGCGCTACCTCGCTGCCCTCGCCGACAGCGAGACGGCCACGGCCGCCACCGTCTGACCCCCTCTTCCCACCGCAACAAGTTAAGGAGACTGCCGTGGCCGGCACCCTCAAGAACGTGACCGACGCCTCCTTCGAGGAGGACGTCCTCAAGAGTGACAAGCCCGTACTGGTGGACTTCTGGGCCGCTTGGTGCGGTCCGTGCCGTCAGATTGCCCCGTCGCTCGAGGCGATCGCGGCCGAGCACGGCGACAAGATCGAGATCGTCAAGCTCAACATCGACGAGAACCCGGGGACGGCCGCCAAGTACGGCGTCATGTCCATCCCGACGCTGAACGTGTACCAGGGTGGCGAGGTCGCCAAGACCATCGTCGGCGCCAAGCCGAAGGCCGCGATCGTGCGTGACCTTGAGGACTTCATCACCGAGTAGTCCACGGGCTTCGTCGCCGTGCACGCCATCTCGTGACCGGTGACGATGTTTCACGTGAAACACGAATGGACCAGTCCCTCCGGGGGCTGGTCCATTCGTCGTTCAGAGCGGTCGGAGCGCTGGTTCCTTCTGTACCGCGCCCAGGAGACGGTCCAGCGCCATCTCGACGTCCTCTTTCCACGACAGCGTCGTCCGCAGCTCCAGCCGCAGCCGAGGATGGCTGGGGTGCGGACGGACCGTCTTGAATCCCACCGCCAGCAGATGATCCGCGGGCAGCAAGCACGCCGGCCCTTCCCACCGCGCGTCCCCGAACGCCTCGATGGCCTTGAACCCCCGGCGCAGCAGATCCTTCGCCACCGTCTGGACGATCACCCGCCCAAGCCCCTGCCCTTGATAGCCGGGCATGATCCAGGCCGTTATCAACTGCACGGCATCCGGGGAGACCGGGCTCGTGGGAAACGCGGTCGAGCGCGGGACGTAGGCGGGAGGTGCATAGAGCACGAATCCCACCGGGACGTCGTCGACGTAGACGATGCGGCCGCAGGAGCCCCACTCCAGCAGGACGGCGGAGATCCAGGACTCCTTCTCCAGCTCCGCGGTCCCCGCCTTTACCGCGGCTTGCCCGCTGACCGGGTCGAGTTCCCAGAAGACGCAGGTGCGGCAGCGCTGGGGGAGGTCCGGGAGATTGTCCAGCGTGAGCGGTACGAGCCGACGCCCCATGAAGGCGAATCCTCACTTTCCTCGCCCGCGGCGTCGCGGGCGGCTGTCAGAGCACCGCGTTCCCTGAGCAGGCTGCCGACGAACCCGCCGACCGCTCCCAGCCCAAGGCCCGCGGTCATCAGTCCGGTGCGGCTCACCGATCGCATGGCCCCCGCCTCCCCAAAGAGGTGCTGTCAGGTGGATGTGCCATACCTGTACGCATCGTATCCACGATGAGATTGCATCTATACCGTAAGAAAGCAAAGAGCGGGCGGTGTGCCGGTACAGACCGGACACCGCCCGCTCTCGCGGTGGCTACCCCACTGGCTCAGTCCTTGCCGTCCTCGGACGACTCCTCCGAGTCCTCGTCCGACCCGTTCTGCAGGACGGGGCCCTCGCCCGGGGCCAGCGTGCTCAGGATGCGCTCCAGGTCCTCAAGCGAGGCGAAGTCGACAACGATCTTGCCCTTCTTCTGGCCCAGGTCCACGCGCACCCGCGTCTCGAAGCGGTCCGAGAGCCGGCCCGCCAACTCGCTGAGAGCGGGCGAGACCCGGGCACCGGCCCGCGGCCCCTTGGCCTTCGGAGCGCTCTGCGGCCGCGACCCCATGAGGGTCACGATCTCCTCCACAGCACGGACCGAGAGCCCCTCGGCCACGATCCGGTGGGCGAGGCGGTCCTGCTCCTCCGAGTCCTCCACCGAGAGCAGCGCCCGAGCATGACCCGCCGAGAGGACACCGGCCGCGACCCTGCGCTGCACCGCCGGCGAGAGCTTCAGGAGCCGCAGCGTGTTGGAGACCTGCGGGCGGGACCGGCCGATGCGGTCCGCCAGCTGATCGTGCGTGCAGTTGAAGTCCTTGAGCAGCTGGTCGTAGGCAGCGGCCTCTTCCAGCGGATTGAGCTGCGCCCGGTGCAGGTTCTCCAGCAGCGCGTCCAGAAGGAGCTTCTCGTCGTCCGTGGCACGCACGATGGCCGGGATGCGCTCCAGACCCGCCTCGCGGCAGGCCCGCCAGCGCCGCTCACCCATGATGAGCTCATAGCGCCCGGCACCGAGCTGGCGCACGACGACCGGCTGGAGAAGCCCGACCTCCTTGATGGAGGTGACGAGCTCGGCGAGCGCGTCCTCGTCGAACACCTCTCGCGGCTGCCGGGGGTTCGGCGAGATCAAGTCGAGTGGCAGCTCGGCGAAGTACGCGCCGGCGACGGGCTTCGTCTCCGGTGCGGGCTCCGCGGCCTGCTGATGCTGCTCCGGTGTTTCACGTGAAACAGGGGGCTGCGAGAGCGCGGTCACCTTGGCGGCCGCCACACCGCGCTCGGTGGTGAGCACGGGCACGGCCGTCGGCGAGGCCGAGGCTCCCGTCGTGCTCTGCGGTACCTGCTTCTCCGTAGGGGCTGCGGGGATCAGGGCCCCCAGGCCCCGACCCAGTCCTCTCCGTCGATCGCTCACTGCATCCCCTCCGTCATGCTGTGCTGGTCGTTCTGTGCGCCCATCTGCTGGGCGTGCTGAACCTCGTAGCGAACCCCGACTCCGCGCAGCGCGATCTCGCGTGCCGCCTCGAAGTAGGAGAGGGCGCCACTCGATCCCGGATCGTAGGTGAGCACCGTCTGGCCGTAGCTCGGCGCCTCGGAGATACGGACCGAACGCGGAATGCTTGTCCGCAGGACCTCTTCGCCGAAGTGGCTGCGGACCTCCTCGGCCACCTGCGAGGCGAGGCGGGTCCTCCCGTCGTACATGGTCAGCAGGATCGTCGACACATGCAGGTTCGGGTTGAGGTGCCCGCGCACCAGGTCAACGTTGCGCAGGAGCTGTCCGAGCCCTTCCAGCGCGTAGTACTCGCACTGGATGGGGATGAGGACTTCCGCGCCCGCCACCAGAGCGTTGACGGTCAGGAGCCCCAGGGACGGCGGGCAGTCGATGAGGATGTAGTCCAGCGGCTGCTCATACGCCTGGATCGCCCGCTGAAGCCGGCTCTCGCGTGCCACCAGCGATACCAGCTCGATCTCCGCACCGGCGAGATCGATGGTGGCCGGGGCACAGAAGAGCCCTTCGACGTCCTGCACCGGCTGGACGACATCGGAGAGCGGCTTGCTGTCGACCAGCACGTCGTAGATGGAAGGCACCTCGGCGTGGTGATCGATGCCGAGTGCCGTGGAGGCGTTGCCCTGCGGGTCGAGGTCCACCACCAGCACGCGCGCGCCATGCAGGGCGAGCGAGGCGGCGAGATTGACGGTCGTCGTTGTCTTGCCCACCCCGCCCTTCTGGTTGGCGACCACCATGACGCGGGTCTGCTCAGGACGTGGCAGGCCCTCGCCGGTGCGGCCGAGCGCTTCTACCGCCAGCTGGGCAGCTCGACCGATGGGTGTGTCGTCCATCGGGGTCGGTGTTTCACGTGAAACATCCTCCCCCGCCGATTCGGTACGGGGGCCGGGGACCGGATCGGTCATCGGTCCCGCGATGTTGGCGTCGGACCGCAAGGATTCACTCTCCTCGACATCAGGCTCGCAATGAACAGAGCCTCCCATGCTTTCGGGGTCATGAACCAGCGAGGCCCGGTCTTCTGTGGACGAATCCACCTCTGTGGACAACTCCGTTCCCCTATCGAGGGAACCGAGTGGCCGACGGTCGCGAGGTTCCGCAGCGCGGCCGCGATTGATGATGCCATGCAGCAGTGAGCGACGTTTCACGTGAAACACGATGCACGGCAGCCGGGGTGCCGCTGGTGCGACACCCCGGTGTGCGTACGTATGGCAGCTTGTGTGGCGTATGGCTCGTCGCCGGGACGGATCAGCGGCGTCGGCGCGCGCGGCCTGCCCTGGCCGCCTTGGCGCGCTTCGCGGCGAAGCGCACACCACCTGGGCTCTCCCCGACCTCGACGCGCACGACGGTGGACTGCGGGTCCACCACGCCCTCGCCCACGTGGAGGACCGAGGTGTCCACCGCTCCCAGCTTGCTCAGAGCGGCGCCGGCCGCCTTGACCTCTTCTTCGGCGGTGTCGCCCTTGAGAAGCAGCATCTCGCCGTAAGGGCGCAGCAGGGGTACGCCCCAGGCCGCGAGGCGGTCTAGGGGAGCGACGGCCCGGGCCGTGACGACATGGACCGGCGGCAACTTGCCGAGGACTTCCTCCGCACGGCCCCGCACGACCGTCACGTGGTCCAGGCCGAGCAGCTCGACGACCTCGGTGAGGAAGTTCGTACGCCGCAGCAGGGGCTCAAGGAGCGTGATCTTCAGGTCCGGGCGGACGAGGGCGAGCGGGATGCCGGGAAGCCCGGCGCCGGAGCCCACGTCGCACACGGTGACGCCCTCGGGCACGACCTCCGACAGCACCGCGCAGTTGAGCAGGTGCCGCTCCCAGAGCCGGGGGACCTCGCGAGGGCCGATCAGGCCACGCTGCACCCCCGCTTCGGCGAGCAGCTCCGCATACCGGACCGCGTCCGAGAAGCGATCGCCGAATACCGTCCGGGCCTCTTCAGGCGCCGGGGGGAGCTCCGCTGCCTCCGTCACGGGGAACCGTCCTTCCGTACCGCACTGGGGTGGCTGACTATCAGGCTGACAAAGACCGGCCCCGCCTGCGAACAGACGGGGCCGGAGGTTACGCGGTGCCGCTCAGGCGGGGAGCACGACGACGAAGCGCTGCGGCTCCTCGCCCTCGGACTCGCTGCGCAGGCCGGCGGCCTTGACCGCGTCGTGCACGACCTTGCGCTCGAACGGCGTCATGGGCTTGAGCTTGACCGACTCACCGGAGCTCTTCACGTCGGCCGCGGCCTTGGCGCCCAGCTCCGAGAGCTCCTCGCGCTTCTTGGCACGGTAGCCCGCGATGTCGAGCATGAGGCGGCTGCGGTCACCGGTCTCGCGGTGCACGGCGAGACGGGTGAGCTCCTGGAGCGCCTCCAGGACCTCACCGTCCCGGCCGACCAGCTTCTGCAGGTCACGGCTGGCGGTGTCACTGATGATCGAGACAGCGGCCCGGTCGGCCTCGACGTCCATGTCGATGTCGCCGTCCAGGTCGGCGATGTCGAGCAGACCCTCAAGGTAGTCCGCCGCGATCTCCCCCTCCTGCTCAAGGCGGGTGAGGGTGTCGCCGGCCTCGACTTCGGTGGAGGTGGTGGTGCCTTCCGTCACGGGAGGGGCTCCTTCTACTTCTTGGAGGACGGGTGCTTGGGCCGCTGCTGGCCCTTGCGCTGCTGTCCCGACTTGGCTTTGCTGCGGGTACCGGAGCCGGGCTTGTCGCCCGTCGTGCTGCTGCCGGCGGGCTTCGCCTTCGGGGCAGCGTCCTCAGGCTGGTCCTGAGCCTTCTCCAGCGACGTCTTGGCCTCCGCCTCACCGTCGGCCCTGGTGGCGCCCTGCGTCGCGGCGGACTGGCGCTTGGCCTTGCTCTGGCGCTTGGGCTGCTGGCGCTTGGGGCCGCCCGCGGGGGTACCTTCCTCGCCGTCGGCGACGACCGCGGTCTCGCTCTCCACCACCGTGCCGTCGGCCTGGGCCGCGAGGCCCGCCTTGCTCAGACCGTTGATGAACTTGCGCTCGAACTCGTTGCGGTCCCGGCCCTTGGCGACGATCGCCTTGATCACGTTCGTGTTGCCGCGCCCGCGCACCTTCTTGTTGTGCGTGACCTGCTTCTGCAGGCGCTCCAGGAAGGCGGCCTGGGCCTTGGAGCCCGGGGTGGGGTTCCTGCGGATCACGAACATCTGCTGGCCCATGGTCCACACGTTGGTGGTCAGCCAGTAGACGAGGACACCGACGGGGAAGTTGATGCCGAAGATGGCGAACATGATCGGGAAGACGTACATCAGCATCTTCTGCTGCTGCATGAACGGCGTCTTGACCGTGGTGTCGACGTTCTTCGTCATCAGCTGGCGCTGGGTGAAGAACTGCGAGGCCGACATCAGGATGATCATGAGGGCGGTGATCACGCGGACATCGGTCAGCGAGGCACCGAGCGAGGCGACCTTGTCGGCGCTGTCCATGAACTTCGCGGCCAGCGGGGCACCGAAGATGTGCGCCTTACGCGCGCTCTCCAGGAGATCGCCGTCGATGACGCCGATCTCCTTGCCCGTCGCGATGCCGTTGAGCACGTGGTACAGGGCGAAGAAGAACGGCGACTGCGCCAGGATGGGAAGGCACGAGGAGAGCGGGTTGGTGCCCGACTCCTTGTACAGCTTCATCATCTCTTCGGACTGGCGCTGCTTGTCGCTCTTGTAGCGCTCCTGGATCTTCTTCATCTCGGGCTGCAGCGTCTGCATCGCCCGAGTGGCCTTGATCTGCTTCACGAAGAGCGGGATCAGGCAGATGCGGATCAGGATCACCAGGGACACGATGGACAGGCCCCAGGCCCAGCCCGTGTCGGGGCCGAAGATCTTCCCGTACACCGAGTGGAACTGAACGATGACCCACGAAACTGGTGTCGTGATAAAGCTGAAGAGACTGGCAATCGTGTCCACTAATCAGGCTCCTTGAGCATGGGACGGGGTCTCGGTCTCGGCGGCCGTGGCCGGGGGGAGAGTCCCGGTCGGCGCGCCTGCGGCGGAGGTCCCGCCCTTGCGCCCGCGCCAGGAGGCGCGCAGCATCTCGTGCCACCGCGGACGCTTGCGCGGCGGCACATGGTCGACACCACCGAGCGACCACGGGTTGCACCGCAGGATGCGCCAGGCGGTGAGCGCCGTTCCCTTGATCGCACCGTGCCGGTCGATGGCCAGGTAGCCGTAGCGGGAACACGACGGGTAGTACTTGCACACCGGCCCGAGGAGTGGACTGATCGTCCACTGGTACAGCTTGATCAGGGCCAGCAGCGGGTACTTCATCGCGCGCCCCCTCCCAGCAGCCGCCGCAGGGCGGTGTCCAGGTCTCGGGCCAGCTGTGCATGGTCGGCGTCGCCCGCTCCGGGCAGCGCTCGTACGACTACCAGGCTACCGGGGGGCACGGAGGCGAGCCGGTCGCGCATGAGGTGGCGAAGCCTGCGCTTCACCGTGTTCCGTACGACCGCGTTGCCCACGGCCTTGCTGACGACGAAACCCGCACGCGTCGGGGGAAGGGTCTCCCCAGGCACGTGCGGGTCCGTTGCACCGCTACTTAGGTGGACGACGAGAAGCGGGCGTCCGGCCCGGCGTCCTCGGCGTACCGCGGTCGCGAAGTCTTCGCGCCGCCTCAGCCGATGCTCGGTAGGCAGCACGACGTCATGACCTGACTGAGATCAGGCGGAAAGGCTGGCGCGACCCTTGCCACGACGGTTCGCGAGAATCGCGCGGCCGGCACGGGTGCGCATCCGCAGGCGGAAGCCGTGGGTCTTGGCGCGACGACGGTTGTTCGGCTGGAAGGTGCGCTTGCTCACTCGGGGGCTCCAGAAATGATCGTATGGTGGCGGGACATCGCCTGGCTGTCACCGTGCGCCCACGAGAAGCTCGCGAATACGCACCGAGTGCACCGCTTCACAATCACAGATCGTGATCTTTGCCCATCGGAGGCAGGCGGCAGCAGCCATCGACAACTCGACCTGGTCACGGTACGCGGGGCTACGCCATCCGGTCAAACCGTCCTCCAGGGGGAGACACTGTGCACAGCCTGTGGACAACAACTTGAACCGCAGCCGTCGCCCTGACTACCTTGGCTGAACTCCGATTCGTTCCCTTCCCCCTCCCCATCCCGATTTCCGTCCCAGGAACCACACCTTCGTGGGACCCGTGAGAGAGCGTGCCCTGTGGCTGACGTACCTGCCGATCTTGCCGCAGTGTGGCCACGAGTTCTGGAACATCTGCTGGGTGAGGGCCGCGGGCAGGGCGTCGAGGCCAAGGACGAGCGGTGGCTGCGCAGCTGCCAGCCGCTGGCCCTGGTCGCCGACACCGCCCTCCTGGCCGTCCCGAACGAATTCGCCAAGGGCGTACTCGAAGGGCGGCTCGCGCCCGTGGTCAGCGAGACCCTGAGCCGGGAGTGCGGCCGCCCGATCCGCATCGCGATCACTGTCGACGACTCGGTCGGCGAGCCGGCGGGCCCCCCGGCGCCCCCGATGCAGCAGCCGGGCCAGCACCAGCAGCCGCAGCACCACCAGCAGCACCAGCAGCACTACGAAGAGCCCGAGCTGCCGGCCTCCAGCCAGGGGCGCGACGCGTATGACGGCTATGGGCGCCGCCCCTCGGACGAGCACCAGAACGGCTCCCGCTCCGACCAGCAGATGCCGACCGCCCGCCCCGCCTATCCGGACTACCAGCGTCCGACCCCCGGGGCGTGGCCGCAGCACCAGCAGCAGAGCGACTACGGCTGGCAGCAGCCCCGCCTCGGCTTTCCCGATCGCGATCCGTACGCGAACCCGGTGCAGCAGCCGCAGCGCGACTACCGCGGTCAGCCGTCGCACGAGCGCTCCCCCTACGAGCAGCAGCGCGAGCCGCAGGACCGGCGTGAGCGCCACGACATGTCCGAGGCGTCCGGCGACCACCGCGGCGGCGGGCACGGCGGTCACGGCGTGCACAGGGGCGGCCCCGTCGGCCCCACCTCGTCAAGCGGCGCCCCCGGTCCGCTGGCCGCGCAGCCGGCGCCCGCGACGGGCCCCGGCGAGCCGACCGCGCGGCTGAACCCCAAGTACCTCTTCGACACCTTCGTCATCGGTGCGTCGAACCGCTTCGCGCACGCCGCGGCGGTCGCCGTCGCCGAGGCGCCCGCCAAGGCGTACAACCCCCTCTTCATCTACGGGGAGTCCGGGCTCGGCAAGACGCACCTGCTGCACGCCATCGGGCACTACGCCCGGAGCCTCTACCCCGGCACGCGCGTGCGCTATGTGAGCTCGGAGGAGTTCACCAACGAGTTCATCAACTCCATCCGCGACGGCAAGGGCGACAGCTTCCGCAAGCGCTACCGCGAGATGGACATCCTGCTCGTCGATGACATCCAGTTCCTCGCGGACAAGGAGTCGACGCAGGAGGAGTTCTTCCACACGTTCAACACGCTCCACAACGCGAACAAGCAGATCGTGCTCTCCAGCGACCGGCCGCCCAAGCAGCTGGTCACCCTGGAGGACCGGCTGCGCAACCGCTTCGAGTGGGGTCTGATCACCGACGTCCAGCCGCCGGAGCTGGAGACGCGTATCGCGATCCTCCGCAAGAAGGCGGTGCAGGAGCAGCTCAACGCGCCTCCGGAGGTGCTGGAGTTCATCGCGTCCCGGATCTCGCGGAACATCCGCGAGCTGGAGGGCGCGTTGATCCGCGTCACGGCGTTCGCCTCGCTCAACCGCCAGCCGGTGGACCTGGGGCTCACCGAGATCGTCCTCAAGGACCTGATCCCCGGCGGCGAGGACGCGGCCCCGGAGATCACGGCGACGGCCATCATGGCGGCGACCGCCGACTACTTCGGGCTCACGGTGGACGATCTGTGCGGCTCCTCGCGCAGCAGGGTCCTGGTGACGGCGCGCCAGATCGCCATGTACCTGTGCCGGGAGCTGACCGACCTCTCCCTGCCGAAGATCGGCGCGCAGTTCGGCGGCCGCGACCACACGACGGTGATGCACGCGGACCGCAAGATCCGCGCGCTGATGGCCGAGCGGCGCTCGATCTACAACCAGGTCACCGAGCTGACCAACCGCATCAAGAACGGCTGACGTACGCGGCGGCAGGCCGTGGAGAAGCGCCCCGGGACAGACGGGCTCCCAGGGCGCTTTTCGTTGCCCACGCACGCGTGGAGACCCTTGTCCTGCTCGCCGGCCCCACTCGGGAGCCCTGAGACGCCCCTCAGACGCCCCAGACGTCCTTCACGCGTCCCCCAGACACCGCTCCGACACCCTCCGGCGCCCCGCTGTGGTCCCTCCGGAGGTGTTCCGGCGCGGTTCCGGGGCCCATCCGCCCGCACAGCACCCTCGTACGAGCACCTCTCGCTGTTCGATTTCCCCAGCTCAGGGCCGGGTTCTCCACAGATGTGCGAACTTTTTCGCTTCCACACCCTGGGGACTGAAAAGTTGTCCAGACGCTGTCCACAGGCAGCGCCACTGAGAGATCATCAGACCAGGTCAGGTGTCTGTGGATTCGTGGACAAAAGATCTCCACAGGCTGTGGATGAAATTTTCGTCCACAGGGTGTGCACGACGTTGTCCACCGGCGGCCCACAGGCGCGAGCGGGTTGTCCCCAGCTTTACCCGGCTTCTCCACACGGCTGTCCACTGTTCGGCAACACGACGCGCCTCCTCACCGAGTCGAGTGAAAGGCGTCACACCAAGGTGCCGGGTTGGCCTGTGGGGAAGCGGGGTAAAGCTGGGGACGAAGCTGGGGAGAAGTGGCCCTCCCCTGTGCACGGGGTGTGCAGAACTTTCGCCCGTCCACAGAAACACCCGGTTGTCCACGGGTGCCGCCCACAGGCACGGTGGATAAAAAACCGGGCCTGACCAGCGATTTCGCGGTTATCCACGGTTTCCACAGCCCCTACTACTACTCCCGACTAGAGAGTCCGGGGAAATCGTTTGGAAGGGGGGCCTGTGCACAACTCGCGCTTCGGGGCCCCGAGACCGCTCGGCACGACTTGACCCCGACAGGCACCGACTGTCAGTGCGGTGCGTCAGACTGTTCCCCGGTGTCCTTCCCACGGCATGGCTGAGAGACACCGAGTCAGACGACGAGGGCCACAGGCCCAGCGGGCGAGAGCAGCCAGCAACAGCAGGAGGGCGGCTAACGGTGAAGATCCGGGTTGAACGCGACGTACTCGCGGAGGCGGTGGCCTGGGCGGCACGCAGCCTCCCGGCCCGGCCGCCAGCGCCTGTCCTCGCGGGCCTGCTGCTGAAGGCCGAGGAAGGCGCACTGAGCCTGTCGAGCTTCGACTACGAGGTCTCGGCGCGCGTCTCGGTCGATGCGGAGATCGACGAGGAGGGCACGGTCCTCGTGTCCGGTCGGCTGCTCGCGGACATCTGCCGCGCGCTCCCCAACCGCCCGGTGGAGATCTCCACGGACGGCGTGCGGGCGACGGTGGTCTGCGGCTCCTCGCGATTCACACTCCACACGCTCCCTGTGGAGGAGTACCCCGCGCTGCCGCAGATGCCGACCGCCACGGGCACCGTCCCCGGTGAGGTCTTCGCCTCCGCCGCCGCGCAGGTGGCCATCGCCGCGGGCCGCGACGACACGCTCCCGGTGCTGACCGGCGTACGCATCGAGATCGAGGGCGACACGGTCACCCTGGCCTCCACCGACCGCTACCGCTTCGCGGTCCGCGAGTTCCTGTGGAAGCCGGAGAACCCCGAGGCGTCCGCTGTGGCGCTCGTGCCCGCCAAGACGCTCCTGGACACCGCCAAGGCCCTCACGAGCGGCGACACGGTCACCCTGGCGCTCTCCGGGTCCGGTGCGGGCGAGGGCCTGATCGGCTTCGAGGGCGCCGGACGGCGCACGACGACGCGTCTGCTCGAAGGCGACCTGCCGAAGTACCGCACGCTGTTCCCCACCGAGTTCAACTCCGTGGCCGTGATCGAGACCGCCCCCTTCGTGGAGGCCGTCAAGCGCGTGGCCCTGGTGGCCGAGCGGAACACCCCGGTGCGCCTCAGCTTCGAGCAGGGCGTGCTCATCCTTGAGGCGGGCTCCAGCGACGACGCACAGGCTGTGGAAAGGGTCGACGCCCAGCTCGACGGCGACGACATCTCCATCGCGTTCAACCCGACGTTCCTGCTCGACGGCCTGAGCGCGATCGACTCCCCGGTCGCCCAGCTGTCCTTCACGACCTCCACGAAGCCCGCGCTGCTCAGCGGCAGGCCGGCCATGGACGCCGAGGCGGACGACGCCTACAAGTACCTGATCATGCCTGTACGTCTGAGCGGCTGAGCCCACAGGTGTGAGCGTGCGTCCGGGCGTAGGCTCGGACGCGGGTACGAAAGTGCCCGGAACGCCACGTCGCTAGTGAAGGAACCTCTGATGGAGCTCGGTCTCGTCGGCCTTGGCAAGATGGGCGGCAACATGCGCGAGCGCATCCGCCGCGCAGGTCACACCGTCATCGGATACGACCGCAATCCGGATCTCGCGGATGTCCACAGCCTGGAAGAGCTTGTGGGCGAACTGAAGGGCCCCCGGGTGGTGTGGGTGATGGTCCCCGCCGGGGCCGCGACCCAGGCCACCATCGACGAGCTCGCCGAGCTGCTGCAGCCCGGAGACGTCGTCGTGGACGGCGGCAACAGCCGCTGGACGGACGACGAGAAGCACGCCGAGGAGCTGAAGGCCAAGGGCATCGGCTTCGTCGACTGCGGCGTCTCCGGCGGCGTCTGGGGCCTGCAGAACGGCTACGCGCTGATGTACGGCGGTGACACCGAGGACATCGCGAAGGTCCAGCCGATCTTCGACGCCCTCAAGCCCGAAGGCGACTTCGGCTCCGTGCACGCCGGCAAGGTCGGCGCGGGCCACTTCTCGAAGATGGTCCACAACGGCATCGAGTACGCCATGATGCAGGCCTACGCCGAGGGCTGGGAGCTGCTGGAGAAGGTCGACTCCGTCACGGACGTGCGCGAGGTCTTCCGCTCCTGGCAGGAGGGCACGGTCATCCGTTCCTGGCTGCTCGACCTCGCGGTCAACGCCCTGGACGACGACGAGCACCTGGAGAAGCTGCGCGGCTTCGCGCAGGACTCCGGAGAGGGCCGGTGGACGGTCGAGGCCGCCATCGACAACGCCGTGCCGCTGCCCGCGATCACGGCCTCGCTCTTCGCCCGTTTCGCCTCGCGCCAGGACGACTCCCCGCAGATGAAGATGATCGCCGCGCTGCGCAACCAGTTCGGCGGCCACGCGGTGGAGTCCAAGAGCGAGCACTGATCCACAGCCTGTGGGGAACTCCAGCGGTTTCCCACAGGCCTCGAAGCACGTGAAGTAGGCCGGGGGAGGTCGGCGCACACCATGCACGTCACGCATCTCTCGCTGGCCGACTTCCGCTCGTACGCCCGGGTCGAGGTCCCTCTCGACCCGGGCGTCACCGCGTTCGTGGGGCCCAACGGCCAGGGCAAGACCAACCTCGTGGAGGCCGTCGGCTACCTCGCCACGCTCGGCAGCCACCGCGTCTCCTCGGACGCCCCCCTGGTCCGCATGGGCGCGGAGCGGGCCGTCATCAGGGCCAACGTCCGCCAGGGCGAGCGGCAGCAGCTAATCGAGCTCGAACTGAACCCCGGCAAGGCCAACCGCGCCCGCATCAACAGGTCCTCGCAGGTCAGACCGCGTGACGTGCTGGGCATCGTGCGGACGGTCCTGTTCGCGCCCGAGGACCTCGCGCTGATCAAGGGGGACCCCGGTGAGCGGCGGCGCTTCCTGGACGAGCTGATCACCGCCCGCTCCCCGCGCATGGCCGGCGTCCGCTCCGACTACGACCGGGTGCTCAAGCAGCGCAACACCCTCCTGAAGTCGGCCGCCCTCGCGCGGCGCCACGGCGGACGGTCCATGGACCTGTCCACGCTCGACGTGTGGGACCAGCACCTCGCACGCGCGGGTGCCGAGCTGCTCGCCCAGCGGCTCGACCTCATCTCCACGCTCCAGCCCCTCGCCGACAAGGCGTACGAGCAGCTCGCGCCCGGCGGCGGCCCCGTCTCCCTGGAGTACAAGCCGTCCGCGCCCGGCGACGGGGTCACCCGCGAGGCGCTGTACGAGCAGCTCATCGCCGCCTTCGAAGAGGTCCGCAAGCAGGAGATCGAACGCGGCGTGACCCTGGCGGGACCGCACCGCGACGACCTGCTGCTCAGACTGGGCCAGCTCCCCGCCAAGGGGTACGCGAGCCACGGCGAGTCCTGGTCGTACGCCCTGGCACTGCGCCTCGCCTCGTACGACCTGCTCAGGGCCGAGGGCAACGAACCGGTGCTCGTCCTCGACGACGTCTTCGCGGAGCTGGACTCCCGCCGCAGGGAGCGGCTCGCGGAGCTGGTGGCGCCGGGCGAGCAGGTCCTGGTCACCGCCGCGGTGGACGACGACGTCCCCGGCGTCCTCACCGGCACGCGGTACGCGGTGTCGGACGGCGCGGTGGACTGCGTATGAGCACCGCGGAACCGGCCAAGGGCGACCCCGCGAACCCGGGGGCGCCCAAGCCGCCCGAGCCCTCCGGCGTCGACCTCGCCCGGGTCGCCCTGCGCGCGGCGAAGGAACAGGCACGCGCGCGTGGGGACGCCGCCCAGCAGAAGAAGCAGGCGCGCCGCGGCGGTCTGCGCTCCGGGGCGCGCTCCGACGGACGTGACCCCCTGCCGCTCGGCTCCGCCATCAACCGGCTGATCACCGAGCGGGGCTGGGAGACCCCGGCCGCGGTCGGCGGGGTCATGGGCCGCTGGCCGCAGATCGTCGGCGACGACCTGGCCAAGCACTGCGTGCCCCAGAAGTACGACGAGGACGAGCGCGTCCTGACCGTGCAGTGCGACTCGACGGCCTGGGCGACGCAGCTCCGCCTCATGGCCCCGCAGCTCGTCGCGCGCCTGAACGAAGACCTGGGCCACGGCACCGTGCGCCTCATCAAGGTGCTCGGCCCCCAGGGCCCCACCACCCGCTTCGGACCCTTGCGCGCACCGGGAAGCACGGGCCCCGGGGACACCTACGGCTGAGGCCGCCGGGTGCGGTAGCGGGGGGTTGACGGCTCGAAGCGCTGAGTGCCGCTGTGAGCCCTTTGGAGCCCCGTTCCGCATATGGGGAGTCGGCCGAGTCCCGTTCAGGACGGCACATGCGGACTCAGGTACCGGCAAACCCCCATCACTGTCAGCGCTACCGGTAGACTGGGAGCTAATCCCGCCCCACTTGTGGGACGCACCGAGCAACGCTGACTATCGCTGAACGACGCAGCCGCTCCGGCCACCGCCGGGAGCTTGGCTTGTGCTGTGCCAGAAAGGGCGCTTCGTGGCCGATTCCGGCAACCCCAACGAGAACATCCCGTCCACCGCCGCAGGCGAGAACGTCGAGGCCCCACCCTCGTACGACGCCAGCGCGATCACCGTCCTCGAGGGTCTCGACGCGGTCCGCAAGCGACCCGGCATGTACATCGGCTCGACCGGTGAGCGCGGTCTGCACCACCTCGTGCAGGAAGTCGTCGACAACTCCGTGGACGAGGCGCTGGCCGGTCACGCGGACACGATCGACGTGACGATTCTCGCCGACGGCGGCGTCCGTGTGGTCGACAACGGCCGTGGCATCCCGGTGGGCATCCACCCCGTCGAGAAGAAGCCGGCCGTCGAGGTCGTGCTCACCGTGCTGCACGCGGGCGGCAAGTTCGGCGGCGGCGGGTACGCCGTCTCCGGTGGTCTGCACGGCGTCGGTGTCTCCGTCGTGAACGCGCTGTCCACCAAGCTCTCCGTGGACATCAGGACGGACGGCTACCGCTGGACGCAGGACTACAAGAGTGGCGCCCCGACCGCCCCGCTGGAGCGGCACGAGGCCACCGAGGAGACCGGTACCTCGGTCACCTTCTGGGCCGACGGCGACATCTTCGAGACCACGGTGTACTCCTTCGAGACGCTCGCGCGGCGCTTCCAGGAGATGGCCTTCCTCAACAAGGGCCTGACGATCAAGCTCACCGACGAGCGCGAGTCCGCCAAGGCCACGGCGGGCGCCGACTCGGCGGAGGCGACCGACGACGAGGCCGCCGAGGCCCGTACGGTGACGTACCACTACGAAGGCGGCATCGTCGACTTCGTGAAGTACCTCAACTCCCGCAAGGGCGAGGTCGTCCACCCCACCGTCATCGACGTCGAGGCCGAGGACAAGGAGCGCCTGCTCTCGGCCGAGATCGCCATGCAGTGGAACTCCCAGTACACCGAGGGCGTTTACTCCTTCGCGAACACCATCCACACGCATGAGGGCGGCACGCACGAGGAGGGCTTCAGGGCCGCGCTGACGGGCCTGGTCAACCGCTACGCGCGCGAGAAGAAGCTGCTCCGCGAGAAGGACGACAACCTCACGGGCGAGGACATCCGCGAGGGTCTGACGGCGATCATCTCGGTGAAGCTCGGCGAGCCCCAGTTCGAGGGCCAGACGAAGACCAAGCTGGGCAACACCGAGGCGAAGACCTTCGTCCAGAAGGTCGTCCACGAGCACCTCACGGACTGGTTCGACCGCAATCCGAACGAGGCCGCGGACATCATCCGCAAGGGCATCCAGGCCGCCACGGCCCGCGTCGCCGCCCGCAAGGCGCGCGACCTGACCCGCCGCAAGGGGCTCCTGGAGACAGCGTCCCTGCCGGGCAAGCTGAGCGACTGCCAGTCGAGCGACCCGACGAAGTGCGAGATCTTCATCGTCGAGGGTGACTCCGCCGGCGGTTCGGCGAAGTCCGGCCGCGACCCGATGTACCAGGCGATCCTGCCGATCCGAGGCAAGATCCTGAACGTCGAGAAGGCGCGCGTCGACAAGATCCTGCACAACCAGGAGGTCCAGGCGCTGATCTCGGCGTTCGGCACCGGTGTGCACGAGGACTTCGACATCGAGAAGCTCCGCTATCACAAGATCATCCTGATGGCGGACGCCGACGTCGACGGCCAGCACATCAACACGCTGCTCCTGACGTTCCTCTTCCGCTTCATGCGTCCCCTCGTCGAGGCCGGCCACGTCTACCTGTCGCGCCCGCCGCTCTACAAGATCAAGTGGTCGCGGGACGACTTCCAGTACGCGTACTCCGACCGCGAGCGCGACGCCCTGGTCGAGATCGGCCGCCAGGCGGGCAAGCGCATCAAGGACGACTCGGTCCAGCGGTTCAAGGGCCTCGGCGAGATGAACGCCGAGGAGCTCCGGGTCACGACGATGGACCAGGAACACCGCGTGCTCGGCCAGGTCACCCTGGACGACGCGGCACAGGCCGACGACCTCTTCTCGGTGCTGATGGGAGAGGACGTCGAGGCACGGCGCTCGTTCATCCAGCGCAATGCCAAGGACGTCCGCTTCCTCGACATCTGAGTCGGCCCGTACGAGCCGCACCTCGAAAGGACTTTGACCAGCAATGGCCGACGAGAACACCCCTGTGACGCCCGAAGAGGAACCCGCCGTGCCCGGTGTGGGCATGCGCGTCGAGCCCGTCGGGCTCGAAACGGAGATGCAGCGCTCCTACCTCGACTACGCGATGTCCGTCATCGTGTCGCGCGCGCTGCCCGACGTACGGGACGGCCTGAAGCCCGTGCACCGCCGCGTCCTGTACGCGATGTACGACGGCGGCTACCGCCCCGAGAAGGGCTTCTACAAGTGCGCCCGCGTCGTCGGCGACGTCATGGGCACCTACCACCCGCACGGCGACTCCTCCATCTACGACGCCCTGGTGCGCCTCGCCCAGCCGTGGTCGATGCGGATGCCGCTGGTGGACTCCAACGGCAACTTCGGCTCCCCGGGCAACGACCCGGCGGCGGCCATGCGGTACACCGAGTGCAAGATGGCGCCGCTCGCCATGGAGATGGTCCGTGACATCGACGAGGAGACCGTCGACTTCACGGACAACTACGACGGCCGCAACCAGGAGCCGACGGTCCTGCCGGCGCGCTTCCCGAACCTGCTGATCAACGGCTCCGCGGGCATCGCGGTCGGCATGGCGACCAACATCCCGCCGCACAACCTCCGCGAGGTCGCGGCGGGCGCGCAGTGGGCCCTGGAGCACCCCGAGGCCTCGCACGAGGAACTCCTCGACGCCCTGATCGAGCGCATCAAGGGCCCCGACTTCCCGACCGGCGCCCTGGTCGTGGGCCGCAAGGGCATCGAGGAGGCGTACCGCACGGGCCGCGGCTCCATCACGATGCGCGCGGTCGTCGCGGTCGAGGAGATCCAGAACCGCCAGTGCCTGGTCGTCACCGAGCTGCCGTACCAGACCAACCCGGACAACCTCGCGCAGAAGATCGCCGACCTGGTCAAGGACGGCAAGGTCGGCGGCATCGCCGACGTCCGCGACGAGTCGTCCTCGCGCACCGGCCAGCGCCTCGTCATCGTCCTGAAGCGTGACGCGGTCGCCAAGGTCGTCCTGAACAACCTCTACAAGCACACCGACCTCCAGTCGAACTTCAGCGCCAACATGCTGGCCCTGGTCGACGGCGTGCCGCGCACCCTGTCGCTGGACGCGTTCATCCGGCACTGGGTCACGCACCAGGTCGAGGTCATCGTCCGGCGCACGAAGTACCGGCTGCGCAAGGCCGAGGAGCGGGCGCACATCCTGCGCGGCCTCCTGAAGGCCCTGGACGCCATCGACGAGGTCATCGCGCTCATCCGCGGCAGCCAGACCGTCGACATCGCGCGCGAGGGCCTGATGGGCCTGCTCTCGATCGACGAGATCCAGGCCAACGCCATCCTTGAGATGCAGCTGCGCCGGCTCGCCGCCCTGGAGCGCCAGAAGATCGTCGCCGAGCACGACGAGCTCCAGGCGAAGATCAACGAGTACAACGCGATCCTGGCCTCGCCCGAGAAGCAGCGCCAGATCATCAGCGAGGAGCTCGCGGCGATCGTCGACAAGTTCGGCGAGGACCGCCGCTCGGCCCTGGTGCCCTTCGACGGCGACATGTCCATGGAGGACCTGATCGCCGAAGAGGACATCGTCGTCACCATCACGCGCGGCGGCTACATCAAGCGCACCAAGACCGAGGACTACCGCTCGCAGAAGCGCGGCGGCAAGGGCGTGCGCGGCACGAAGCTGAAGCAGGACGACATCGTCGACCACTTCTTCGTGTCGACGACGCACCACTGGCTGCTGTTCTTCACCAACAAGGGCCGCGTCTACCGCGCCAAGGCGTACGAACTGCCCGATGCCGGCCGTGACGCGCGCGGTCAGCACGTGGCCAACCTCCTCGCCTTCCAGCCGGACGAGCAGATCGCCGAGATCCTGGCGATCCGTGACTACGAAGCGGTGCCCTACCTGGTGCTCGCCACCAAGGGCGGCCTCGTGAAGAAGACGCCGCTCAAGGACTACGACTCGCCCCGCTCGGGCGGTGTCATCGCCATCAACCTCCGGGAGACGGCGGACGGTTCGGACGACGAGCTGATCGGCGCCGAGCTGGTCTCCTCCGAGGACGACATCCTGCTCATCAGCAAGAAGGCGCAGTCGATCCGGTTCACCGCGACGGACGAGGCGCTCCGCCCGATGGGCCGCGCGACTTCGGGCGTCAAGGGAATGAGTTTCCGCGACGGCGACGAACTGCTCTCGATGAATGTCGTTCGTCCAGGTACGTTCGTCTTCACCGCCACCGACGGTGGGTACGCGAAGCGGACCAACGTCGACGAGTACCGCGTCCAGGGTCGCGGTGGCCTCGGTATCAAGGCCGCCAAGATCGTGGAGGACCGCGGTGAGCTCGTGGGCGCCCTGGTGGTCGAGGAAACGGACGAGATCCTTGCCATCACGCTGGGCGGCGGTGTGATTCGTACGCGAGTCAACGAGGTCAGGGAGACGGGCCGTGACACCATGGGCGTCCAACTGATCAACCTGGGCAAGCGCGATGCCGTGGTCGGTATCGCTCGTAACGCCGAGGCCGGGCGCGAGGCCGAGGAAGTCGACGGGGACATCGTCGTCGACGACCCGGACGGCGTCGAGCCGGTCGCCGGTACGGACGAGGGCACGGATTCCTCGGCCGAGTAGCGCGAGGAGTGAGTCATCGTGAGTGGAGCCACGGGCGCCGGGGCGAAGAGAACCGGCAAAGCCGGCACAAAGGGTGCCCGTGGCTCCGCCACAGATGCACAAGACTCCCATGAGTCTCATGGATCCCAGGGGGGAACTGTGACGGACACCCGAGGCTCTGCCAAGGGCGTGAAGGGCGGCGGCGGAACGCTGCCCGGAGAACGGCAGCCGCAGCAGGCCTCCCAGCCGTACCACCCGCCGCAGGCGTACCAGCAGGACGCCAAGGCCGGTGCGGTGCGCAAGCCGCGTACGGGGGCGCGCACGGTGCCGCGTACCCGCAAGGCACGGCTGCGGGTGGCCAAGGCCGACCCGTGGTCGGTGATGAAGGTCAGCTTCCTGCTCTCCATCGCACTCGGCATCTGCACGATCGTCGCGGCCGCCGTCCTGTGGATGGTCATGGACGCGATGGGCGTCTTCTCGTCGGTGGGCGGCACGATCTCCGAGGCGACGGGCTCGAACGAGTCCAACGGCTTCGACCTGCAGTCCTTCCTGTCGCTGCCGCGCGTCCTGATGTTCACGTCGGTCATCGCCGTCATCGACGTCATCCTCGCGACGGCCCTGGCGACACTGGGCGCCTTCATCTACAACCTCTCCGCGGGCTTCGTGGGCGGCGTCGAGCTGACGCTGGCCGAGGACGAGTGACGAGGGGCGTCGGCCCCGGACAAGGCCGTGCGCGGCGGTTGTGACCGCTCCGCGCACGGCCTTTCCGTCTGTCCGGGCACCCGGCGGTGCGCCCGCGCGGGTATCGATTTTGGGACTGGCCCGGACGTGCGCTAATCTTCAGAGGTCAGCGCGCGGGACACACACCGCAAGCGCGGCGGGGCTATAGCTCAGTTGGTTAGAGCGCATCCCTGATAAGGATGAGGCCACAGGTTCAAATCCTGTTAGCCCCACCAGCACAAAGGCCCCCAACCAATCTTGGTTGGGGGCCTTTGACGTCTACGGCTGGCACCAGCCGACGAGCGGATCTCTCGGCATCTCGGCAAGCACCCCGTGATCTAGGTTGTGCCGATGCAGCCTTCCCCCTCGTCGTGCATACCGCCGAACGAACTGCGGCCCGGCCGTCACTGGTACGCGACGGCGGTCGCGATCACCGTCGTATCGGTCCTGCTGGGCACAGCCATCGGCATGCACCGGTTCAAGGACGCGATCGACGCGGTGGACGTGCGCAACCAGTTCGCCGACGGCGACACCGTCACTCTGCGGCTCGACCCGGAAGACGAGAAGGCGATCTGGCGGAAGGACGACGAGTTCGGTGCGTCGTCCGACGAGGCGTGCGGCATCACCGGGCCGGGCGACCCCCGTCTCACCGGCCCGGGAATCGACGTGTTCCTCACCCGCGACGAGACCTGGAACCCGATGTACGACATCGAGGTGTCGCGGGCAGGCGACTACAAGGTCACCTGCACCTCCCAGGGGCCGTCCCGGTACGCCATCGGGGACCGCGGAGGCCTCGTCGCGCTGGGAGGCCGGCTGATGGTGGCGATCCTCGTCCCGATGTTCGGGATCGGTATCGGCGTCGTCATCGCCCTGGTCACCGCCCTGCGCCGAAGAGGCCATCGCGGGCGGTCGCTCGCCGGGCGCCGCGGCTCCGATGCGCCGGGGACCGCGGGGGCTAGCCGTCCGGGCGCTCAGGGCTGACGGGGCGCCGCCGGTAACCGACGAAGGCCCCCAGCCAGTGGCTGGGGGCCTTCGCGAGTCTGTGGGGGCTGCTCGGCGCGGGATTACGGCTCCGAGGCCAGTCGTGGCTCGTGCGCGGTGGTGTCAGCCTCGGCTTCCGTGTCCGTCGCGGGCAGGTGCCGGCAGCTGGGGGAGGCTCCGTGGGCCTCGGCGCGGATTCGCTGCTTCATCGTCGGGGGCAGCGACCGTTCGTACGCCGCCTTCCAGATGGCGGCCATCGCCGGAGTGGGCGCACACACCGTGGCGTTGCGCTCGTTCGTGGTCTCCTGTACCGGCGTCGCAGCCGTGGCCGTCGTGCCGAGTCCCAGCGCGGCGAAGAGCGCGAGGAAGGCGGTGACGATCGTGGTCCACAGCTTCATGGCCTTGTTTCCGGTCATGGCCCCTCATTTCGGGTTGGGCGATTTGCGTACTTTCCTCATGATGTGTATGTGGGGTCGATAACGGTGGACCGACGCTCGTGGCGCGTGGATGTTCCGATGAACACCACCCGGATGGCCGCAAGGGGGCAGAAAAGGGGCCAACAGCGGCGAAAGTCATGAGATGTGCGGCCCGTGCGGAGCCCCGAGGTCCACTTGGATCGCTGCCGACGATGCGGAAGTTTGGGGCGGATCCAGGTCACCGATCGATATCGATCGGTGTGTATAGTCGGGCGCCAGAAGTCCCCTACGTCAAGGAAAGACGAGGTCGCGCGGTGAAGAAGCTTCTCCTGGTCGCACTGGCCGCCATCGGCGGGCTCCTCGTGTACCGCCAGATCCAGGCGGATCGCGCCGAGCAGGATCTGTGGACGGAGGCGACTGACTCCGTGCCCACGGGTTCTTGAGTCAGCAACAACCGTTACTTCACGAACCCCGGTCGCCACTGCGGCCGGGGTTTTGTGTTGCCCCGGGCCGTCTTGCGGGCCAGGTGCTTGTGCGGTAACCGGCTTGTTGTGCGGGTATTCGCCGACGCGAACCTTCCGGTTGCGTAAGCGAATATCCGGATGGCGCAGTCGCGGTCCGCGAGCCTGGGGTGGGTGGTGTTCGCGCCCGGCCGGAGGGGCAGGACGGACGGGACGGACGGGACGGCTGTTCTCGCGACGAGGGGTGACGCGTGATGGGGCGGGGCCGAGGGCCGGGCGGGGCACGGGGGGTGGCCGGGCGGCCCTGGAGGCGGGTGGCGTCAGCCATGGCCGCGGCCGCCCTGGTGGGTACGGGGGCGATGTGCCCGGCACAGGCCATGGCCGCGGGGGCCGATCTCCCGTGGCGGGTCGCGAACGCCGGGTGGGCCCCGGGAGCGCCCGGCCCGTACGCCTTCCCGGAGGGCGCGGAGACGGTCGACGGCGCGAGGAGCAACGTCGAGGGGCGCCGGCTGAGCCCGGGCAAGACGTATCGAAGCTCCCTCCCGCGCGCGGGACGGCTCTATTACCGCCTGGACCTCACGGCAGGGGAGAGCGCGTACGTCTCGGCGACCGCGGTGCCACGGCTCGGCACCCGCGTCTCGTACGCCGACGGCCTGGAAGTGTCCGTCCAGGACGCCGACGGCAACAACTGCAGCCCCATGGAGGCACAGGAGGCACGTTTCGGAGCCTCGGAGAGCCCGCGCCCCATCACGGCCACCGCGGCGCGCCGGACGGGACCCGACGAGCCGGGCTGCGCGGGCGCCGGCACGTACTACGTGCTCGTCGAGCGGACCAGCGCCCCGGAGTCGTCCCGGGACGAGTGGGTCCTGGAGCTGCGGGTCGCATCGGAACCCGCGGTACGGGTGGCGGGCGCGACGGAGCCGCCGCGGACCTGGGACTCCGCGACCCCCGTACCACCGACCGGCGAGCGGAAGCGGCGTGCGGGCGGCACGAGTTTCCACACGGCGCGTGCGCTCGGGAACGGCGTGTGGGGGGACAGCGTCACTCCCGGTGAGACCCTCTACTACCGCGTGCCGGTCGACTGGGGCCAGCAGCTCGCCGTCGGCGCGGAGCTCGGCACGTCGAGCGGCGGCCGACGCGGCACGGCGGGTCCCGCGACCACGCGCGGTACGGGCTATGTCTCACCGGGCCTGGTCATGACACTGGCCAACCCGGTGCGCGCCGAGGTAGAGGACGCGGACACGGCGTACGACGGGAAGCAGAAGTCGGCCGCCCTTGAGCCACTGCCGCCGGTGGCCTACGAGAACCGGTTCGCCACGGCGGACGCGGTGTCCGCGATGCGGTTCGCCGGCTGGTACTACGTATCGGTCCACCTCAGCCCGAAGGTGGCGGAGAAGTTCGGCGCGTCCCCGCTGGAGCTCACGCTGCGCGTGGACGTCGACGGTGACCCGCTGCCGGGTCCCTCCTACGCGGGTTCGCCGCGGCCCGCCGAGGAGTTCGGCGTCACGGAACGGGACGCGGAGGCCGCGCGGCGGGGGGAGTCGGCCGCGGAGAGCGAGGGAGATTCGGGTGACGACCCGGTGCTCGCGGCCGTCGCGGCCGGGGGGATCGGGACCGGCGTGGCGCTGCTCGGCATACTCGGCGTGTGGACGCTGACGGCCCGCCGAAGGGCCGCAGGGGCGTCGGCCGCCGCGTCGGCCCCCACCTCCGACGCGCCTGTCAGAGCCGCGTCAAAGCCCAGACACCGACGGTGAGGCACACCAGCGCCGCGAGCAGCATCGACACGGCGACCTTCACAGGCGGCCCCGGCCGGGGCTGGGGCCGGTGCGCGGCGGGCGCGTATGGCACGTACGTGTGTTCGGGCGAGGCCGAGGGTATCGGTGCGGGCGAGGGCACGGGTGCCGGCGCGGCTGCGGGGAGAGGCAAGGGCAGTGGAGAGGGCGGAGTGGCGGGCTGCGGCGGCGGCTGCGGCGACGGTGGCGGAGATTGGGGCGGGGGCAACCGAAAGCTGCCCGTCGTGGAGCCGACCGGGGATGGCATGGGCGGGGGCATGACGCCGGCGCGCGGAGGGGGAGCGAGCGGCCCGTCGGGTCCGAACCCCGTGGGCAGTGGCCCGAGCTGATCGAAGATCTCGACCAGCTCGTCGTCCGGGCCGGGCTCCGGCAGCATCTCGGTGGCCGAGGCGAGCGCCTTGCGGGCCCCGGTGGCGGTGCGGAAACGCGCCTGCGGGTCCGGCTGGAGCAGCGTGGCGAGAACCTGCCAGAGCGGCTCAGGAACGCCCCGTGGGGCACTCGGGGCGCCCTGCTCGGCAAAGCGTTCGATCAGCGCCTTGGCGTCCGGCTTGGCCCCCTCCAGGAGGTACAGGGCGACGAGGCCCACGGCGAAGAGGTCCGCCGTGAAGTCAGGCTCGGCGCCCAGCATCTGCTCGGGGGCGAAGTAACCGGGCGTCCCCACGACATGGTCGGTCTCGGTCAGCCGGGGCTCGCCCTTGCGCATCGATATGCCGAAGTCCGAGAGCCGCAGATGGGGGCGTCCGGTACCGGTGGCTTCGAGCAGGATGTTGGCCGGTTTGATGTCGCGGTGCACGACCCCCTCGGCGTGCACGGCCGCGAGCCCCGACAGGAGCTGGTCGAGCAGTGTGCAGGCGAAGCGGAGCGGCAGCGGGCCGTAGTCACCGATGACGTGTGCCAGCGAACCGCCGGCGACCAGATCCATGGTGAACAGGACCTGGTCGTCGTCGGCCGCCCAACTGGCGGGGGCCAGCACATGCGGATGGTCGATCCGCATGGCCTGCTCCCGGACGAACCGCAACAGGGAGTGCGCGTCGCTCTGCCGGAGCACCTTGGCGGCCACGTAGCGGTGGCGCCGGTGGTCCCAGGCGCGCCAGACCGCTCCGACTCCCCCGTGTCCGATCGGATCGACCAGTTCGTACCGGCCGGCGAAGACCTCACCCATGGTCGCGTTCCGCTCCCCTTCCGGGCCGTGCGGCGGCCCGGCCGACGGATCAGCTCTGGTGCGCCTCGTAGTGGGCCACCGCGTCCGCGGTGCGCCCGGCGCCGTACACCCTGAGGAACTCTGCCAGCTCCGGGTGGGTGGGGGCGAGGGAGTCGGCGGCATCGATGATGTCGCCGGCAGCCGACACCGAGCGCAACAGGGACTGGATCTCGCGCACCACGCGCTTGACCGTGGGCGCGCCCGAACTGGTCGTCGTCTGCGTGGTGTTGGTCAGCACGGAACCGCCCTGTGACTTCTTGATCTCGTCCATGCGGTCGGTGGCCTCGGCGGCGCTCACGCTGCCGTCCGCGACCTGGCCCGCCAGCTCCTGGAGCAGTTGCACGCGCTGGACGACCGCGGGATTGCCGATCTTCGCCCGCTGACCGCTCATCAGCTGGGACAACATGGGTGCGGAGAGGCCGAGCACTCCGGCGAGACGCGCCTGGTTCAGGCCCAGATCATCGATGAGGCGGCGGAAGAGCGCCCCCAGCGGCTCTCCGTACCAGTTCCGCTGGAGCTCCCGTGCTCTCGCGGTGGTGTCCTGCTGTGCGGCGTCCATTGCGTCTCCCCATCGCTTCCCCTAAGACCGTGCTTCGCTGCCGCGAACCACGTCGTGCATCTTACGGAGCGTGGTCGTTGACCGGGAGCCCCAATCCTTTTGCGGGATCAGGGGGGAGACCCGGTACTCTGGACCCCGGTGCTCGCCGGGAAGTGATTCTTCCGGCTGCCGCGCCGTCCGCGGGGCCTTAGCTCAGTTGGTAGAGCGCTGTCTTTGCATGGCAGATGTCAGGGGTTCGACTCCCCTAGGCTCCACAACGAAAAGCCCCTCTGAGCTGCGAAAACGCAGTTCAGAGGGGCTTTTTCCGTTCCATGCTCCGCTGCCTGGCGTACAGGCCGCGCCGCGATGTTTCACGTGAAACGGTGAACCGCGCGTCGGACCCTGCGTCGGACCCTGCGTCGGAACCCGTGTCGGTCTCGCGTCGAACCCCGCGCGGTCAGCCCCGCTTGTCGGGGTCCGCCGCCTCGGCCTCGGCTTCCGCCTGCTTCGCCTGGACCTCGGGGTCGAGGGAGCCCTGGGCGCTGCCGTCGACGGCGGTCAGCGGCGTGGTGGTGGCGGGGACCTCGGTGGCCTCCGGCGGCTCGACGAGCCAGTCGGGGTTCGCCTGCTTGTCCCACCACTTCCAGGCCGCGATGGCGCCGCCCGCGAGCAGGCCGAGCAGGACGACCTTCTTGGCGACGCGTCCGGTCCTGGCCCGGCGCTCGTGCTTGCGGATCAGGCGCTGGACCTCCTTGGGCGAGACCTGTCCGCGCAGCGCGGCAAGCGCCGCCGTGCTGCGGGCTGCGGCCTCTTCCCGTACGGGCTGCGCGACGGCCACCGCGTGCTCGATGCGGGGCTTGGAGTAGTCCGCGGCCTGGCGTGCGGCCCTGCGGGTGCGGGCGGCGGCCTCGTGGGCGGCTTGGTCGACCTTCGGCGGCACGTGCGTGCGCGCCTGCTCGACGCGGGGGGCGACGTGGGCGCCGTACTGGACACGGGCCTGCTCGGCCGCTTGTGACACCTTGGGTGCGAGCCGTACGCGTGCCTCATGGGCGTACTGCGTGGCTCGTTCCTTGGCCGTGTCGGCGTATGGCGCCACCGCGTCCGCGGCGTGCCGCACGCTGTCCTTGGCCGAGCCGGTCGCGGCGCGCACGCTCTCGATGCGGGTCACGTGATCCTCCTCCTCGGTGGCGTATACGTATGTCACCTTTCCACCCTTTCAAGGATCATGCCTTCTGGATTGCCATCGGGCATGAAGAGGGCGGGCATCCGGGTCATCACTGGACTCCGGCCAAACGGTGTTCCGGTGCAGTGGTGATCAATTCGCTCGATTGTTGCGTGATTCGGTGCAAGAAGAGCTCTTCGCCGACAATGCCACGGATCGCTTCGACGCGCGCCCACTCGGCGGCTACTCGTCCCAATCCGGTCCGTGGCAGGATCGGGGTGTCACAGAAGACAACGGAAGGCAGATCGTGGCTGAGCAGCTTTACGCCACCCTGAAGACCAACAACGGCGACATCGAGGTGCGGCTGCTGCCGAATCACGCGCCGAAGACGGTCAAGAACTTTGTGGAGCTCGCCCAGGGCGAGCGCGAGTGGACCCACCCGCAGACCGGTCAGAAGACCAAGGACCGTCTGTACGACGGCACCGTCTTCCACCGCGTCATCAGCGGCTTCATGATCCAGGGCGGTGACCCGCTGGGCAACGGCACGGGCGGCCCGGGCTACGAGTTCGAGGACGAGTTCCACCCGGACCTCGCCTTCGACAAGCCCTACCTCCTCGCCATGGCCAACGCCGGCCCGGGCACCAACGGCTCGCAGTTCTTCGTGACTGTGGCGCCGACCGCGTGGCTGACCCGCAAGCACACGATCTTCGGCGAGGTCACCAACGAGGCCAGCAAGAAGGTCGTGGACGCCATCGCGGCCGCCCAGACCAACCCGCGCACCGACCGTCCGGTCAACGACGTGGTCATCGAGTCCGTGGTCATCGAGACCCGCGACGCCTGACCGACGCGTTCACGCGCGTTCCGCGCGCAGGTCCGCGAGGGAACCAATCCGCCCCGCCCGTCCGTAAGGAAGGGCGGGGCGGTGCGTTGCCACGTGTGCCGTCACAGTGCCTTCGTACGGAGAATGAGGGAACCCATGGACCAGGCGCCAGGCAGCCCGCAGGAGCCGCAGGGGGCGTCGGGCCTGCCCGGCTGCTACCGGCATCCCGACCGCGAGACCGGCATAACCTGCACGCGCTGCGAGCGTCCCATCTGCCCCGAGTGCATGATCAGCGCCTCGGTCGGCTTCCAGTGCCCGGACTGCGTCCGCGGCGGCTCGGGCACGGGGCACGCGCCGCAGGCCAACCAGCCGCGTACGGTCGCGGGCGGCACGGTCGCCGCCGACCCGCGTCTGATCACCAAGATCCTGCTCGGCCTCAATGTCGCGCTCTTCCTGGCGCAATCGGCGGTCGGGGACCGCTTCACCGACCGGTACGACCTGATCGGGCTGGCCTACGTACCGGAGCTGGGCTCGATCGAAGGCGTGGCCGAGGGGCAGTGGTACCGCCTGGTCACCTCGATGTTCCTGCACAGCAGCGTCATGCACATCGTCTTCAACATGCTGAGCCTGTGGTGGATCGGCGGCCCGCTCGAAGCGGCGCTCGGCCGGGTGCGTTACGTCGCGCTGTACCTGGCGTCGGGTCTGGCGGGCAGCGCGCTGACCTATCTGCTCGCCGCGCAGAACCAGCCCTCGCTCGGGGCGTCCGGCGCCATCTTCGGTCTGTTCGGTGCCACCGCCATCCTGATGCGGCGGCTGAACTACGACATGCGGCCGGTGCTCGCCCTGCTGGCGATCAACCTGCTCATCACGGCGTTCTGGCCGAGCATCGCCTGGCAGGCACACGTGGGTGGACTCGTCGGCGGCCTGATCGTCGGCTACGCCATGGTGCACGCGCCGCGCGAGCGCCGGAACCTCGTCCAGTACGGCAGCTGTGCGCTGGTGCTGGTCGTGGCTGTGGTCATGGTCCTCGTCAGGACCGGGCAGCTCACCTGAAGTGACCCCGTTGTCCACAGCGGGTGGTGGATCTTGTGCATGCTGTGGGGAACAACAGTGCCCCTTGTCGCTGACCTGGGTTTCCCCAGCAAGGACAAGGGGCGTGCGACGGGAAGGCGATCCGGTGGGCCAGTCACACCGGCGTCAACCGGCCGAGAGTTATCCACAGATCTTCAGACCTTTTCCCCATGTGGATAGCACTGTGGATAACTAAGGCCATGCCTTGTGTGTGAGGCCCCTGACGTGCCTCACACGGCCCCGCCTACTTCCACTGCGTGGATCTCACGCGGTCCTGCCTACTTCCACTGCGTGGAGACGCCGAACCCCGCGGCGATGAAGCCGAAGCCGACCACGATGTTCCAGTTGCCGAGCGGGTCGATCGGCAGCTTGCCGTCCGTGACGTAGAAAACGACGATCCAGGCGAGGCCGATGAGGAACAGCGCCAGCATGACCGGGGCCACCCAGCTGCGGCTCGTCAGCTTGATGCTCGTCGCCTGCTTCGCCGGCGGCGGCGTGTAGTCGTCTGCCTTCTTGCGGATACGTGACTTCGGCACGAGGGTCTCTCCTGTCGATGCGCTGCGTGGCCGCGCAGGTAACTGTCATAGGGCGCCGGGCGGGGACTCCACGGGGAACTGAGGCTCCCCCAGGCGTCCGTTAGCGTAGTGCTTCCGCGGCGCTGAAGGAGATAAGGGTACGTTGAGCAATTCTGCCGACCCCCGTGACGGTGCCGGTCGTCGCCCTCGGTGGCGCCCGGTTCGGGTGCTTACGGGTGCTGTGTTCGCCCTCGCCGGGCTGATCTTCTTCACCAGTTTCAACACGGCGAAGGGCACCAATATCCGTACCGACGCCTCCCTGCTGAAACTCTCCGACCTCATTCAGGAGCGCAGCCACAAGAACGGCGCCCTCGACGAGTCCAACGCCTCCCTGCGCGACGACGTCGAGGCCCTGGCCCAGCGCGACAACGGCGGTACCAAGGCCGACGACGCCCGGCTCAAGGCCTTGGAGGAGAACGCGGGGACCAAGAAGCTCAGCGGCCGGGCCGTCACCGTCACCCTCGCCGACGCCCCGCCCGACGCTGGCCCCAAGCTGCCCGGCTACCCCGAGCCGCAGCCGAACGACCTGGTCATCCACCAGCAGGATCTGCAGGCCGTGGTCAACGCGCTCTGGCAGGGCGGTGCCAAGGGCATCAAGGTCATGGACCAGCGGCTGATCTCCACGAGCGCGGTGCGTTGCGTGGGCAACACGCTGATCCTCCAGGGCCGCGTCTACTCACCGCCGTACAAGGTGACCGCGGTCGGTGACCCCGACAAGCTCAAGAGGGCCCTCACCGCCTCCCCGGAGATCCAGAACTACATGCTGTACGTCAACGCCTACGGACTCGGCTGGAAAGTCGACGAAGCCGCGGCGGTGACTCTTCCCGGGTACTCGGGCACAGTGGATCTCCACTACGCGAAGCCCGTCGAGTAGCCGCGAGTAGCCGCCCCTGGGGGAGCCCGTGTCCGTGCGCGTGCTGGTCAGGACGTTCAGCGAACTGTGCATCACCGTCGGCGCCCTCATCGTGCTCTTCGTGGTGTACGTCCTGTTCTGGACCGGCGTGCAGGCCAACAGCGCCATGGACGACGAGATCGACGCGTTGCAGGACCGCTGGGCCCAGGACGCGGCCCCCGGGGACGACGACGGGGACGGTGCCGCGACGGCCGGGGGCCCGCCCGATGGGCCCCTCCCCTACAAGGACGGCAAGGCGTTCGCCGTCATGTACATCCCGCGGTTCGGTTTCACGTGGAACAAGCCCGTGCTCCAGGGCACCGGCATCGACGTGCTGAAGAAGGGCCTCGGCCACTACGCGTCCACCGCCCGGCTCGGACAGAAGGGCAACTTCGCCGTGGCCGGCCACCGCCGCACCTACGGCGACCCCTTCAAGGACGTCCCCGAACTGCGGCCGAACGACCCCGTCATCCTGACGGACGGCACGACGTGGTTCACCTACCGCGTCCACAGAGAGCCCTACCGGACGCTCCCCGGCGACGTCGGTGTCATCGATCCCGTGCCGCGCGGGTCCGGCTTCGACGGCCCCGGCCGCTACCTCACCCTCACGACCTGCGAACCGGAGTGGGGCCACAGCCACCGGCTGATCGTCTGGGCACATCTGGACGCCACCCAGCCCGTGGAGGCCGGGAAACCGGAGGCACTGCGCCGTTAGTCTGGTGCCGTACGGCAAGGGAGGACGGGTGCCGTACGCGACGGAAGGGACGGCATGTACGGCTGGATCTGGCGGCATCTGCCGGGAAACGCATGGGTGAGGGCAGTGATTTCGCTGGTGCTCGTCTTGGCCGTGGTCTATGTGCTGTTCCAGTACGTCTTCCCCTGGGCCGAGCCGCTGCTGCCCTTCAACGACGTCACCGTGGACGGCCAGTGAGCGCCCCGGGCGGCACCCGCAGCCGCGTCCTGGTCGTCGACAACTACGACAGCTTCGTCTTCAACCTCGTCCAGTACCTCTACCAGCTCGGCGCCGAGTGCGAGGTCCTGCGCAACGACGAGGTCGCCCTGGCGCACGCGCAGGACGGCTTCGACGGCGTCCTCCTCTCGCCCGGCCCCGGCACGCCGGAGCAGGCGGGCGTCTGCGTGGAGATGGTGCGGCACTGCGCCGCCACCGGGGTCCCCGTCTTCGGCGTCTGCCTCGGCATGCAGTCGATGGCCGTGGCGTACGGCGGCGTCGTCGACCGCGCCCCCGAGCTGCTGCACGGCAAGACCTCGCTCGTGCGCCACGAGGGCAAGGGCGTCTTCGCGGGCCTGCCGACGCCCTTCACCGCGACCCGCTACCACTCGCTCGCCGCGGAGCCCGCCACCGTCCCGGCCGAACTTGAGGTCACGGCCCGCACCGAGGACGGCATCATCATGGGCCTGCGCCACCGGGAACTCCCCGTCGAAGGCGTGCAGTTCCACCCGGAGTCGGTGCTGACCGAGCACGGCCACCTCATGCTCGCCAACTGGCTCGCGGAGTGCGGCGACACCGGTGCCGTCGGACGATCGAGCGGGCTCGCCCCGGTGGTGGGCAGGGCCACGGCGTGACCGCCCTGCGCCCCGGGCGCGACTCCTCCGGAGCCCCGTACGACGCGAACGACGCGTACGGGGACGCCGGGGGTGCGCGCGGGGGCGCCGCGGCCGACGCGCCGGGCGACGCGGACCTCGAAGCCGCCGGCGACGACCTCACCGACCCGGTGCCGGACCCGCTGCCGGGCCGGCACCCCTCACCGTGGTTCCGCAGCGGCCCGGCGGAGCCGCGGCAGAAGCCCCGGGAGCAGCGCCCTCGGACACCGCGGGAACCCCGCGAGCCGCAGGCCGCGCCCGAACCCACGTATGAGCAGCTCTACGGTGCCTACGCCCCGCAGCGGCCCCCCGCTGCCGCCGCCGCCCCACCCACGCAGCGGGCCGCGCGGAAGCCCCCGTACGAGCCGATACCCGCCGACGACGAGACGGTCGGCCTGCGTACTGCCGACACGCGCCGGGCGATGGCCGGACCGGAGAACCACGGCCACGCGGGGACTGCCCGCCCCGCGGAGACCGCCCGCCCCGCCGAAGGCCGGGCGGCGCGGCGCAAGGCGGCCAAGAAGGGCGGTAGGCGCCCCGTACAGGCGAGTCCGGCCTCGGGAGCCCCCCTTTCCCGTGTGGAGGCCCGCCGCGCCGAGCGGGCCCGCAGGCCGTCGGCGGGGACGGTGATCAGCAGAGGGCTCGGCGAGGTCTTCATCACCCTGGGCGTGCTGATGCTGCTCTTCGTCACGTACCAGCTCTGGTGGACGAACATCAGGGCCCAGCAGCAGGCCGACGGCGCGGCCCACGACCTGCAGAACGAGTGGGCCAAAGGGAAGGGCAAGCCCGGCACCTTCGAACCGGGCCAGGGCTTCGCCCTGCTGCACATCCCGAAGCTGGACGTCGTCGTGCCGGTCGCCGAGGGCATCGACAAGCACAAGGTCCTCGACCGCGGCATGGTCGGCCACTACAACGAGGGCGCCACGAAGACGGCGATGCCGGACGCAGACCCGGGCAACTTCGCGGTGGCCGGCCACCGCAACACCCACGGTGAACCGTTCCGCTACATCAACCGCCTCGAACCGGGCGACCCCATCGTCGTCGAGACGCAGGACACGTACTTCGTCTACAAGATGGCGAGCATCCTGCCGCAGACACACCCCAGCAACACGAGTGTGATCGGTCCGGTACCGCCCGGTTCGGGCTTCACGAAACCCGGCCGCTACATCACACTGACCACTTGCACCCCGGAGTTCACGAGTAAGTACCGGATGATCGTCTGGGGCAAGATGGCCGAGGAACGGCCGCGCAGCAAGGGCAAGCCGAGCGCGCTCGTCAACTAGAAGTGTGAGAACGGGGCAGAACCAGTGGCAGCCACGACCGACGACGACGAGAAGCAGGCCGAGGCGCCCGCACCGGACTCGACATCCTCATCGGATGCCTCGACGGGTTCCGCATCGGATTCCTCGACGGAGGCCGCCCCGGATTCCGCTCCGGCCCCCGCCCCGCGACGCCGGGGCCGCGGTCCCGTCGCCACGGCGGTCAGCGTCTTCGGCGAGCTCCTCATCACCGCGGGCCTCGTCCTCGGCCTCTTCGTCGTCTACTCCCTCTGGTGGACCAACGTCATCGCCGACCGCGAGGCGCACAAGCAGGGCGACCGCGTCCGCGACCGCTGGGCGGGCGGGCCGGGGAACATCGACACCAAGGACGGCATCGGCTTCCTCCACGTACCCGCGATGGGCGGCGGAGAGGTGCTGGTCAAGGAGGGCACCAGCCACAAGGTGCTCAACGACGGCGTCGCGGGCTACTACAAGGACCCGATCAAGTCGGCCCTCCCCGAGGACAAGGAGGGCAACTTCACGCTGGCCGCGCACCGCGACGGGCACGGCGCGAAGTTCCACAAGATCGACAAGATCAAGAAGGGCGACGCGATCATCTACGAATCGCGTGACAAGTGGTACGTGTACAAGGTGTACGCGACGCTGCCCGAGACCTCGAAGTACAACGTGAAGGTCCTCAAGCCCGTCCCGAAGGAGTCGGGCGCGAAGAAGCCCGGCCGCTACATCACGCTGACGACGTGCACGCCGGTCTACACCTCCAACTACCGCTACGTCGTCTGGGGCGAGCTGGAGCGGATCGAGAAGGTCGACAACAAGCGGACGCCGCCGGCGGAGCTGCGGTAACCGCTGCCGCGCACGAGAGAGCCCCGGTGACCGCTCAGCGGTCACCGGGGCTCCGTCGTGTTCACGGGGGACCGGTCAGTCGTCGCCCCAGCCGTGCCCGTCGCGGTCACGGTGCGACATGCCGCCGATGAAGCCGCCGCCTCCGTCGTCCCCGCCTCCGTCGTCGCCGCCGTTCCCGTTGCCGTTGCCGCCCGCGGTGGTCAGGTTGACCGCGGTGCCCGGCTCGACCTTCTCGCCGGCGTTGGGCTGCGGCAGGACCACGATGGCGTCGTCATCCTGCGGGCCGGTGATGTTGCCGACGGTCAGACCGGCTTCCTCGATGGCCTTCCGGGCGTCCTTGAGCTTCTGCCCGGCGAGGGACGGGACCGTGGTCTCCTCCGGCTCCTTCGCCACCTGGACGTTCACGGTGGAGTCGGGGTCGACGGACGTGCCGGCCGCGGGCGTGGTCTGGATGACCTTGCCCTCCTCGACGTCGCCGCTGGCCACGTCCTGGCGGCTGGCCACCAGTCCGTTGGCCTCGATCTGCTGCTTGGCCTCTTCCCAGGTCTTGCCGGTGACGTTGGGAACGACGGACTGCTGCTTCTTCTTGGCGATCTCCAGGGTGACCGTGCTGCCCTTCTGCACCTCGGAGCCGGACGTCGGGTCCTGGTCCAGGACCTGGTTCGGCGTGACGGTGGACTCCACGGGCTTGGGCTTGACGACGAGCTTGTACTTGTCCCCCTCAAGCTTCTTCGTCGCCTCCTCGATGTCGAGGCCGATCACGTTCGGCACCGCCACCTTGGGAGCACCGGTCGACACCGTCAGCGTGATGGTGTCGCCCTTCTCGACCTTCGTGTCCGCGCCCGGGTCCTGCTCGCAGACCTCGCCCTTCGGGTACTTCTCGCAGGGCTCGCGCTTGCCGACCTCGATCTTGAGGCCGACGTTGTTCGCCGACTCCCTGGCTTCCTTCACCGTCTCACCGACGAAGTTGGGGGCCTCGATCGTCCCGTCGCCCCCGCCGTTCCCCGTGAACGCCCACTTGCCGATCAGGATCGCGCCCACCAGGACGAGGATGCCCGCGATGATCAGCAGCCACGTCGACACGTTGGACTTCTTCTGACGGCGGCCATGGCCGTTCTCGTCGTACCCGCCGTCGTCCGCGTTGACCGGCGGCAGCATGGTCGTCGGGGCGCCGCCGCCCTGCGGGCGCAGCATCGCCGTCTGCTGGTCGGCCCCGTAGCCGTCGGCCCCGCCGTACCCGACCGCGCCCATCGCGGCGGTGGCCGCGACCGGCTGGCCGTCGAGGCAGGCCTCGATGTCGGCGCGCATCTCGTCGGCCGACTGGTAGCGGTAGTCGGGGTCCTTGGTGAGGGCCTTCAGGACGATGGCGTCCATCTCCGAAGTGATCTCTCCGTCGAAGACGCTGGGGGCCTGCGGCTCCTCACGCACATGCTGGTAGGCGACCGCGACCGGGGAGTCCCCGACGAACGGCGGCCGGACGGTGAGCAGCTCGTAGAGCAGGCAGCCCGTGGAGTACAGGTCGGAGCGTGCGTCGACCTGCTCGCCCTTGGCCTGCTCGGGCGAGAGGTACTGCGCCGTGCCGATGACCGCCGCCGTCTGCGTCATGGTCATGCCGGACTCGCCCATGGCGCGGGCGATGCCGAAGTCCATGACCTTGACCTGGCCGTTGCGCGTCAGCATGACGTTCGCCGGCTTGATGTCACGGTGGACGATGCCGCTGCGGTGGGAGTACTCCAGGGCCTGGAGGATGCCGATCGTCATCTCCATGGCCCGCTCGGGCAGCAGCTTGCGCCCGGAGTGCAGCAGCTCACGCAGGGTCGAGCCGTCGACGTACTCCATCACGATGTACGGGATGGAGACCCCGTCCACGTAGTCCTCGCCGGTGTCGTAGACCGCGACGATGGCCGGGTGGTTGAGTGAGGCGGCAGACTGGGCCTCACGGCGGAACCGGGCCTGGAACGACGGGTCGCGGGCGAGGTCCACTCGCAGCGTCTTCACCGCCACGGTGCGACCGAGGCGGGTGTCGTGCGCGAGGTAGACCTCCGCCATCCCACCACGGCCGAGCACCTGGCCCAGCTCGTACCGGCCGCCGAGGCGACGCGGCTCTTCCATAGCTAATCCAGCCCTCTCCGTCGGTCCCGACCGCACCGTTGTGTGGTCCGGCGGTGTGCTGTCCGGGCATACGGTACCCGGCTCCACTTACGTGACCCGGACACCACCGTCAGCCGATACCGGACCGGTACCGCAACGTGCACCGATGGGGAGTCGCCGTGACCGGGGTCACTTCTTGCTGTCGATGACTGCCTTCATCACGTCCCTGGCGATGGGCGCGGCGAGGCCACCACCGGAGATGTCGTCACGGCTGGCCTTGCTGTCCTCGACCACCACGGCGACGGCGACCGGCGAACCGGAATCCGTCTTGGCGTACGAGATGAACCAGGCGTACGGGTTCTTGCTGTTGGCGACGCCGTGCTGCGCCGTACCGGTCTTGCCGCCGACAGTGACGCCGGGGATCTTGGCGTTGGTTCCCGTGCCCTCTTCGACGACCGTCTCCATCATTTCCTGGACCTTCTGGGCGTTCTCCTTCGACAGCGGCTCGCTCATCTCCTTGGGCGAGTGCTTCTCGATGGTGTCCAGGTTCCTCGCCTGCAGCTCGTCAACCATGTACGGCTCCATGAGCGTGCCGTCGTTGGCGATCGCGGAGGCGACCATGGCCATCTGCAACGGCGTCGCGGCCGTCTCGAACTGGCCGATGGAGGACAGCGCGGTCTGCGGCTTGTCCATGTCCTCGGGGAAGTTCGACGCGTTGGAGCGGACCGGCACGAACTGCTCGGAGTTGAAGCCGAACTTCTTCGCCGTCTCCAGCATCTTGTCCTTGCCGAGATCGGAACCGATCTTGCCGAAGACGGTGTTGCAGGACACCCGCAGCGCCTCACGCAGCGTGGCGTTCTTGCAGGGGATGTTGCCCTCGTTCTTCAGCGGGGTCGTGGTGTTCGGCATCGTCCAGGGCAGCGGCGAGTCCGTCTTGCCGTCGATGTCGTCGTACAGGCCGTGCTCCAGGGCGGCCGCCGCCGTGACCACCTTGAAGGTGGAGCCGGGCGGGTAGGTCTCGCGCAGCGCGCGGTTGACCAGCGGCTTGTCCTTGTCCTTGTCGAGGTCCAGGAACTTCTGCGCTTCGTCGTTGGTGTTGCCGGCGAAGTCACCCGGGTCGTACGAGGGCGTGGAGGCCAGCGCCAGGATCGCGCCCGTGGACGGGTCGATCGCGGCGACGGCACCCTTGCCGCGGCCCTTCAGACCGTCGTATGCGGCCTTCTGCGCGGCGCCGTTGAGGGTGGTGACGACATTGCCGCCCTCCTTCTTCTCGCCGGTCAGCATGTCGAGCGTGCGGCGGAAGAAGAGCCGGTCGTCGTTGCCGGTGAGGATGCCGTCGTCGATGTACTCCAGCTGGTTGGCGCCGATGCGCTGCGAGGAGTACCCGGTGACGGGGGCCCACATGGGCCCGTTCTTCCAGGTGCGCTTGTACTTCAGGTCGCTGCCCGGGGTGGCCTTGGAGCCGGTGATGGGCTTGCCGTCGACGATGATGTCGCCGCGCGGCTGGGAGTAGCGCTCGATGGTGACGCGGCGGTTCTTCTCGTGCTTGGCCAGGGTGTCGGCCTGGACGTACTGGAGCCAGTTGTCCCGGGCGAGCAGGGCGAAGACGAGCAGCCCGCAGAAGATCGCGATCCGGCGCAGGGGCTTGTTCACGGTCGGACCACCTGGGTCATCTCAGCATCGGGGTTCGGGGCGGGGGACGGGGCGGGGCGGCGCGCGGTGTCGCTGATCCGGATCAGGATGCCGATCAGTGCCCAGTTGGCGATCACGGAGGAACCGCCGTACGCCAGGAAGGGCATGGTCATACCGGTCAGCGGGATCAGGCCCATGACGCCGCCGGAGACGACGAAGACCTGGATGGCGAAGGCCCCGGAGAGGCCGATCGCGAGGAGCTTGCCGAACGGGTCGCGGGCGGCGAGCGCCGTGCGGACACCGCGCTCGACGATCAGCCCGTAGATCAGCAGGATCGCCATGACGCCGGCCAGACCCATCTCCTCGCCGAAGGTGGCGAGGATGAAGTCGGAGTTGGCCGCGAAGCCGATGAGGTCGGAGTTGCCCTGCCCGAGTCCCGTACCGAGGACACCGCCGGAGCCGAAGGCCATGAGGGACTGGGCGATCTGGTCCGTCTGCTGAAGGGTCGCGTCCGAGAACGGATTGAGCCAGGCGTCCACACGCTGCTGCACGTGCGGCTCGAACGAGGCCACACCGACGGCGCCGACAGCGGACATCAGCAGACCGAAGACGATCCAGCTGGTGCGCTCCGTGGCGACGTACAGCATCACGACGAACATGCCGAAGAACAGCAGCGACGTACCGAGGTCGGTCTCGAACACCAGGATGAGGATCGAGATCGCCCAGACGACGATGATCGGGCCGAGGTCACGGCCACGCGGCAGGTACAGGCCCATGAAACGACGGCTGGCCAGGGCGAGCGCGTCGCGTTTCACCATCAGATAGCCGGCGAAGAAGATCGCGATGACGATCTTCGCGAACTCACCCGGCTGGATGGAGAAACCACCGACCCGGATCCAGATCTTCGCGCCGAACACGTCCATACCGAGGCCCGGCACGAGCGGCAGGAGCAGCAGGATCAGGGCACCGACCATGGAGATGTACGTGTAGCGCTGCAGGACGCGGTGGTCCTTGAGCAGCAGCAGCACGGCCACGAAGAGCGCGATGCCGATCGCCGAGTACATCAGCTGGTTCGGCGCGGACGGGCTGAAGGCGCCGAACTGTGCCTTCGCGCGGGCCTGCAGTTTGTCCGACTGGTCGAGCCGCCAGATCACGACGAGACCGAGGCCGTTGAGCACGGTGGCCAGCGGCACGAGCAGCGGGTCCGCGTACGCGGCGAATTTTCGTACGACGATGTGGCCGACGCCTGCGAGCAGGCCGAGCCCCATCCCGTAACCGAGCATGCCGGACGGCAGCTCACCATCAAGCGCGAGGCCTACGTTGATGTAGGCGAACAGCGGGATGACGACCGCGAACGCGAGCAGCGCGAGCTCGGTGTTGCGCCGGCTCGGCGCCCCGATCGCGCCGATCGTCGACGTGTGTGTAGTACTGCTCATGGCGTGCAGAGGCCCCCAACGGCTGCTTACTGCTTACCGCACAGCGGGACCAGCTTCTGCTCATCCTCGGAGAGGCTGGGGCCGGGTGTGGGAGTCGGTGCGGTCTTGGACTTGTTCTTGTCGGTCGTGCTGTTCTTGCCGTCCTCGGTGGTGCCGGACGGGTCGGTCGGGTCCGGGGTCGGCGCCGTGCGCAGCCCGGTCGAGCCGCCCGCCTCTCCCTCGCCGGTCTTGGCGTTGTTCTCGCGCTCGACCTTGCGGCGCTCGGCGTCCTTCTTGCACGCGGACGCCTGCAGGCCAAGCTCGTCGATCTTGCCCTGCGCCTCACCCAGGTCGCCCCCGGGAATGGTCGCCTCCACCTGCTTGCGCTGGTAGGGCGGCAGGTACTTGAGTTCGATCTCGGGGTGGTCCTTCTCGACCTTCGAGAGACTGACCCAGGCCAGGTCCTGGTCGATGCCCCGGTAGAGGGCGATGTGCTCGCCCTTCGTCCCCACGTAGTACTGCGTCTGCGTCCAGCGGTAGCCACCGTAGAGACCACCGCCGACGACGGCGAGGGCGAGCACCACGTAGAAGGATCTCTTGAGCCACTTGCGGCCGCCGCGGGGCTTCACGAAATCGTCGTCGTCGTACGCCCCGAAGCTGCCTTCGGGGGCATAGCCCACGGAGTCGCCGCTTCCGGGCGGTCCGAAGCCGCCCCCGCCGGACGGCTGCGGCGGCACCGGGCGGCCGAGCCCGGAAGCGCGGCCCGCGGGCGTCTGCATGGCGCCGTCGTCCTGCGACTGCAGCTGGTTCTCCGCGACCGCGCCGACGACCACGGGGGTGTCGGAGAGCTGGCCGGCCAGGGTGTCGCCGCTGTCGATGTCCAGGACGTCGGCGACGATCACGGTGATGTTGTCCGGGCCGCCACCGCGCAGCGCGAGCTGGATCAGCTCCTGCACGGTCTCCTGCGGGCCCTGGTAGGACGCGAGGGTTTCCTCCATGGTCTGGTGCGAGACGACCCCGGAGAGGCCGTCCGAACAGATCAAGTAACGGTCACCGGCGCGGACTTCACGGATCGACAGGTCGGGCTCGACATGGTCACCGCTGCCCAGCGCGCGCATCAGCAGGGAGCGCTGCGGATGCGTCGTGGCCTCTTCCTCGGTGATGCGGCCCTCGTCGACGAGCCGCTGCACCCAGGTGTGGTCCTGGGTGATCTGCGTGAGCACCCCGTCCCGCAGCAGATAGGCCCGCGAGTCACCGACGTGTACGAGGCCCAGCCGCTGTCCGGTCCACAGCAAGGCGGTCAGGGTCGTCCCCATGCCCTCTAGCTGGGGGTCCTCCTCGACCATCATCCGCAGCTGGTCGTTGGCCCGCTGCACGGCCGTACCGAGGGACGTCAGGATGTCCGAGCCGGGGACGTCGTCGTCGAGCGTGACGAGCGTCGAGATCACCTCGGAGCTCGCCACCTCACCCGCGGCCTGGCCCCCCATGCCGTCGGCGATGGCGAGGAGACGCGGGCCGGCGTAACCGGAGTCCTCGTTCCCCTCCCGGATCATGCCTTTGTGCGATCCGGCGGCGAAGCGCAAAGACAGACTCATGCGCACCTCGCCCGTCGGCTCCGGGTACATCCGCACGGTGCCCACCCTCCGGTCGGGAGCGCGCCGGCGTCCAGTGCCTGGACAGCCGCTTCGGCTCGCTCGCTCCGCTCGCTCATTGTCGTACTACTTCCGCAGCTCGATGACGGTCTTGCCGATGCGGATCGGCGCGCCCAGCGGAACGGGCGTCGGGGTGGTGAGTCGGGTCCGGTCCAGATACGTGCCGTTGGTGGACCCGAGATCCTCGACGATCCACTGGCCGTCACGGTCCGGGTAGATCCTGGCATGCCTGCTGGAGGCGTAGTCGTCGTCCAGCACGATCGTGGAATCGTGGGCACGGCCCAGCGTGATGGTCTGGCCCTGCAGCGCGACCGTCGTCCCGGCGAGGATGCCCTCGGACACGACGAGCTTGCTGGGGGCGCCGCGGCGCTGGCGTCCGCCACCGCCCTGCTGCTGGCGCTGTGGCGGTGGTGCCGCCTGCTGTTGTTGGCGGGCGGCCTGCTGTGGCCGCTCGCGGCGTGAACCGCGCTGCGTGACGCGCGTTCCGAACAGGTCGCTGCGGATGACCTGGACGGCCACGATCACGAACAGCCACAGAACGGCCAGGAAACCTAGCCGCATGACCGTCAGGGTCAGCTCTGACATTGCCCCCGCTTCACCCTTCGGCTTGCCGGTAAACGATGGTGGTTTGGCCCACGACGATCCGCGAGCCGTCGCGGAGCGTAGCGCGGGTGGTGTGCTGCCCGTCTACCACGATGCCGTTGGTAGACCCGAGATCCTGGATCGTCGAGGGCGTTCCGGTCCGGATCTCACAGTGCCGGCGCGATACGCCGGGGTCGTCGATCCGCACATCGGCGTCGGTGCTGCGTCCCAGCACCAGCGTCGGGCGGGAGATCTGATGGCGATTGCCGTTGATCTCGATCCAGCGCCGCACCTGGGCGCCCGGGAGAGGACCGGCTCCGGGGCCCGCGGGCCTGCTCGGAACCGGGGGCTGGCCGCCGGGGCGGCTCCCGCCGGGCGGCGGTGCCGCCGGCATCGGAGGAGCACCGGCGCCGGGAGCGCCGGGAGCACCAGGACCGGAGGCCGGCGGCGGATAGCCATAGCCGCCACCGGGACCACGGCCGGGGGCCGAGGGGCCGCCGGACGCGGGGCCCGCGGGGCTCTCGGGGCCCTGGGACGTGCTGGAGGCGAGCGTCCGGCTCCGCACGCGGTACAGACCCGTGTCGAGGTCGTCGGCCTTCTCCAGGTGGACCTTGATGGGGCCCATGAAGCTGTAGCGCTGCTGCTTGGCGTAGTCGCGCACCATGCCGGAGAGCTCGTCGCCGAGCTGCCCGGAGTAGGGGCTGAGACGCTCGAAGTCGGGCGCGCTGAGCTCCACGATGAAATCGTTGGGGACGACGGTCCGCTCGCGGTTCCAGATCGTGGCGTTGTTGTCGCACTCCCGCTGGAGGGCGCCGGCGATCTCGACAGGCTGGACCTCGGATTTGAACACCTTGGCGAAGGTGCCGTTGACCAGACCTTCAAGTCGCTGTTCGAACTTCTTCAGGACTCCCATGGGGCACCTCCTCCGTCGTAGTCATCCTGGTACTGCTTACTGATCGTATCCACGCGCCGGGAAATCGGCTGGTTCCCCCTGTCCGCACGGTCGGTGAGTGTCGCCTCTCACAAGAACTCCCCGCACCTGCCCCGAAGATCCTCCCAGGACCCTGAGGAAACCCTGATCTTCGGCCCCGGAACCCTTCCGGGCAGCTGCTCGGTATGCCTGCTTGAGCCTTCTCTTACCCGGGATCGTAGAGGGGGCTCAGAGTCAGTGTCCCGCACCCGGCCGGGGAGCCGGTCCCGCGCCCTTCCACAGGGCTCCGCTTGCGGCTTTGGGGAGGGGGTGCGGGGGCGGCGTGGGGCGGGAGTGGCGGGGGGCGGCGGGGGTGGAGCGAATGTGGGCGAGGGGAGGGGAGAAGGGGGTGTGGTGGCAGTGGCAGTGGCAGTGGCAGTGGCCTGTGGTCGGGCGGGTGGCTCTCCCGCGATCTTTCGGTGAGCGGGGCGTGCGGGGCGAGAGCGGTGTGCGTGGCGAGCGCCGTCGGGCGTGGTGCGCGTCGGATCTCCGCTGCGTCCCGGCCGGATCCTTGCCGCAGGTGCCCGCCCGGAACGGATGTGAATCCACCCGGATCAGCGTGCTAATCTTCTGGATGTCGGAAGGCGCTCGCAGCAAACGGCGAGAGACCCAAAGACAGCACCCATGCGCGGGTGGCGGAATAGGCAGACGCGCTGGATTCAGGTTCCAGTGCCCGAAAGGGCGTGGGGGTTCAACTCCCCCCTCGCGCACCATGAGGAAGCGGTCCTCCGCCGGATGAAGATCCGGAGGAGGACCGCTTCTTTTTGTGCCCGCGCGGCGGCAGTCGGTGGGCGCGATCGGGCTGGGGGTTCGGGGCCAGGGCCTGGCCTAGGGGCTGGGACGCGGGGCCAGGGCCTGGCCTTTGGGGTAGGAACGCGGGGCGAGGGTTCGGACGCGGGCGAGGGTTCGGGTGCGGGGCGCTCCGGCTGCTTTTCCCTTCGCGAGACGCCGCCGTGATGTATGTCACCCGAGTTATCCACAGGCTCTGACGGTCGCCGGAGCCCGGCGGTACCTTCGAAGCCAGGTCGACGGACGATCGACGGGGGCGGGTGGCATGGCGAAGCAGGGCGGGTCCGAAACCAGGACCGGGACGAGCAGGACCGAGGCGGGCGAGGCGATCCCCGGTCCGCGGGGCCAGCGAGCCGGACGGCTGCCGAGCGTGCCGGGGTTCGCGGAGTGGCCCGTGCGGTCGGCGCCCGGGGCCAGGTCGCCCAAGAGCGAGGGCAAGGCGGTACGAGCGCGGGTGCCCCGCGGCGCGCACGCGGAGTTCACCGTGCGCGACGGACGACCCGACCCGGTGGCCGCTGTGCGGAAGGCCAACCACGGCAGGCTCCCGGAGCTCACACCGATCAGGACCGGCAGGATGGCGGCCTCTCCCTTCGCCTTCCTGCGCGGCTCCGCCGGACTCATGGCGTACGACCTGGCGCCCACGCCGGTCACCGGCATAGGCGCTCAGATATGCGGAGACGCGCACGCCGGGAACTTCGGGCTCTACGGAGACGCGCGCGGCGGCCTCATCATCGACCTGAACGACTTCGACGAGACGGTGCACGGCCCTTGGGAATGGGACCTCAAGCGCCTCGCCGTCTCCCTGGTGCTGGCCGGCCGGGAGGCAGGGGCGAGCGATGACGTGTGCGCGGCAGCCGCGCGGGACGCGGTCGGCGCCTACCGCCGCACCATGCGCCTGCTCGCGAAGCTGCCGGCCCTGGACGCGTGGAACGCCATCGCCGATGAGGAGTTGGTCTCGCACACCGACGCCCGTGACCTCCTCGGCACCCTGGAGAAGGTCGCCGAGAAGGCCCGGCAGAACACGAGCGCGCGCTTCGCCGCCAAAGCCACCGAGCAGGTCGAAGGCGCCGACGGCTCCGAGGGGCGGCGTTTCGTCGACGCCCCGCCCGTGCTGCGGCGCATACCGGACGCGGAGGCCGCCGCCGTGGCGGGCTCACTCGGGGAGTATCTGCGCACGCTGACGGAGGACCGGCTTCCGCTGCTCGCGCGGTACGCGATACAGGACGTGGCGTTCCGTGTCGTGGGCACGGGCAGCGTCGGCCTGCGCTCCTATGTGGTGCTGCTGCTCGATCACCGGGGGGAACCGCTGGTGCTCCAGGTCAAGGAGGCGCGGTCCTCCGCGCTGGCGCCGCATCTGCCGGAGGCCGGCTTCAAGGTGCCGGACGTGGCTCACGAGGGGCACCGCGTGGTGCTCGGCCAGAAGCGGATGCAGGTCGTCAGCGACTTCTTGCTCGGCTGGACGACGGTGGACGGACTGCCGTACCAGGTGCGGCAGTTCAGGAACCGCAAGGGCAGCGTGGACCCGGTGGCCCTGTCCGCCGACCAGCTGGACGACTACGGCCGCATGACGGGAGCCCTGTTGGCCCGCGCGCACGCGCACAGCGCGGACCCACGGCTCATAGCCGGCTACTGCGGGAAGAATGACGAACTGGACGAGGCGATGACCCGCTTCGCGACGGCCTACGCGGACCGCACGGAGCAGGACCACGCACTGCTCGTGCGGGCGATCAAGGAGGGGCGGGTGGCGGCTGAGGAGGGGGTCTGAGGATGTGAGGAGGCGGGTGTCTCGTGGCCTAGGCTGGACGGGTGACGACGCCGGAAGCCGAGCCCACGCAGCCCGAGACGCCCGAGCCCCCGACCGAGGGAGCGCGGCAGCTGGGTGCCGATGGGCGGCTCAAGGACCAGCTCAAGGAACGGCTCAGGGCGCGCTCCCAGGAGCGCGGGGAGCAGATAACGGATTCTGGGGAGCAGTCCGCCGGTCCAGGTGAGCAGTCCGCCGGTCCAGGGGCGCGGGCCGCGGATTCAGGGGCGCAGGCCGCTGATCCTGCCGAGGAGCGCGTCGAGCGGCCCGAGGCGCGGCTTGAGCGGGCCGTGCGCGCCGCCGAGCAGGCGTTGATCGAGTACGAGATCGCGCTGGAGACCTTCCGGGTGGAGGTCGAGAACTTCTCCCGGTTGCACCACCAGAAGCTCGGCCCGATGTACACCCGTCTCGACGAGCTGGACGCACGGATCGCCGAGGCGACCGCCGAGCGCACCGGTGACCCCGAGGACGTGCGCAAGGCGGAGGAGGCCCGGGCGCGGGTCATGCCCATGCCGGGCGTCGAGGAGCTGTTCCACGGCTGGATGGACGGTGAGGGGCTCTACCCCGAGGCCGCCGCGATGCTCACCGACCAGTCGGTCCGGCCGCCGCAGCGGGTGCGGCCCGGCGAGGAGGCCCGCAAGCTCTACCGCGAGCTGGCCCGCAAGGCCCACCCCGACCTGGCGCAGGAGGAGAACGAGCGGCAGCGGCGCGAGGAGTTCATCACCCGGGTCAACGCCGCGTATGCCCGAGGTGACGAGGCGCTGCTGCGGGAGCTGTCCGAGGAGTGGGCCGCGGGGCCCGTTCCGGAGGAGCTGCGGCTCACGCGCAGCGAGGAGCTGTACGCGCGCCTCGAATGGCTCGCCCAGCGCAAGGAACTGCTCACGGTGCTCGCCAGGGAGCTGGAGGAGAGCGCGATCGGCGGGATGCTTCGGCTGGCCCCGGATGACCCGGACGCGCTGCTCGACGAGATCGCCGAGCAGCTTCTCGCCCAGGTCGCCGAGCGCGAGGCCGAGCTGGAGCGGCTGACCGCGTAGCGCACGGCGCCCGTGTGTGCCTCCGTGTGCCTGCGTGTGCCCTCGCATGCGCATTCGTGCGCAGCGCTGCCCGATGCCCGGTGTCGGTCGGGTAGCGTCGGGGCATGGCTTTCGGATCTCAAGTGCCCACGGTCGGTGTCGACGACCTCGCGAACGGCGATTTTCTGCTGGACGTCCGTGAGGACGACGAATGGCGGGCGGGGCACGCCGAGGGCGCGCTGCACATCCCGATGAGCGAGTTCGTCTCCCGTTACGGCGAGTTGACGGAGGCCGCGCCACAGGATGGCCGGGTCCACGTGATCTGCCGGTCCGGCGGACGTTCCGCCCAGGTCACGATGTACCTCGCGCAGCAGGGCATCGACGCCGCGAACGTCGCGGGCGGCATGGAGGCCTGGGCCGCCGCGGGCCGTCCGGTCGTCGACGCCAAGGGTGAGCCGGGCGCGGTCATCTGATTCGGCCGCCCTGGGCACGATCTACCTGGCTCGGTCGTCCTTCAGCTGAGCGCGTGGGCGGCGAGCAGGTCGCCCAGGGCCTCCTCGTGGGCGGCCGCGGGGCCGAGGGACAGCTCCAGCTGTTTGGCCCGGGCGTGGTAGCGGTGCAGGGGATAGTCGGTGTCGGCGCCGAAGCCTCCGTGCAGGTGCTGCGCCGTCTGTACGACCCTTCGTACGCCCTCCGAGGCCCAGATCTTGGCGACGGCCACGTCTCCGGCGGTGGGCAGGGCGCCATCCGCCGCGGTGCTGATGCGCCAGGCGGCCTGCCAGAGGGTGGCTTCCATGGCGCGTAGGTCGATGTAGCGGTCGGCGGCCTGTACCGCTACCGCCTGGAACGTGGCGATGGGGTGGCCGAACTGTTCGCGCTTGCTGGTGTAGGCGCTGGTCATGCCGAGCACGCCTTCGGCGAGGCCGAGGGCGAGCGCGCAGGTACCCGTGGCGAGGAGTTCGCGGAGCCGGTCCCAGGCGCCTTCTGCCTCGATGACATGGGACGGGTCGAGGTGTACGGCCTCCAGGCGCAGCTCGGCGAGGCGCTCGCCGCTGGTGGAGAACTGTTCACCGAGGGTGAGTCCACCGCTGTCGCGGGGGACGAGGGCGATGACGGTGTGGCCGTCGGGGGTGTGGGCGGGCACGAGGACGAGGTCGGCGTTGTGCGCCCAGGGCACGCCAGTCTGCACTCCGTCCAGGGTCCAGGTGGCGCCGTCGCGGTGAGCGGTGACGGCGAGTTCGGCCGGGTCGTGGCCGGTCCTGCCGTTGGCCGCGACGGTCAGGACGACTTCCCCGCGGGCCGCCCCCGGCAGGATGCGCTGTCGCAGTTCGGTGCCGCCGTGTGTCTGTACGGTCGCCGCGGCGGCGCTGCTCTCCAGGAGCGGAAGCCGTGCCAGTACCTTCGCCGACTCGCGCAGCAGCAGGCACAGGGCGATGGCGTCGAGGCCCGCGCCGCCGTGCTCCGGGCCGATGAGCAGGCCGAGGAGGTCGGCGTCGGCGAGTGTGGACCACAGGGCGCGGTCGAAGTCCTCGGCGATGGCGCCGGGGGTGAGTGCCGGGCTGGGCACTCCGTCCGGCGTGACGTCGGCGAAGATCGCCTTGGCCGCTTCGACCACGGCCTGCTGTTCCTCGGTGAAGGTGAAGTCCACAGCCTGTCCTCCGGTGCGCCGACCATTGCCCGACGGGTCGTCCGACGAGTCATCTGACGGGCCGTCAAGATAGAACAGGTTCTAGGAGAAGGGAACAGAAGGGCCCTCCGGGCCGTGCGTTCAGCGGTCAAAGTCCAGCTCCACGGTGTCCGTCGTCGGGCGGGACTGGCAGGCCAGTACATATCCGGCCTCCGTCTCCTCCGGTTCCAGGGCGTAGTTGTGGTCCATGCGGACCTCGCCCGACACCCGGAAGGCGCGACAGGTGCCGCAGACTCCTCCCTTGCAGGCGTAGGGCGCGTCGGCGCGGTTGCGCAGCACCGTTTCGAGCAGGGTCTCACCGCTCTGGACGGGCCAGGTGCCCGAGCGGCCGTCAAGGGTCACGGTCACGGTGCTGTGAGCGGGCGCGGGGGCCTGCGACGCGCCGACGGGCGTGGTGGCCACGGCCCCGTCCACGTGGAATATCTCCTCGTGGATGTGCCGTCGGGCCACGCCGAGGTCGCGCAGGGTGCGCTCCGCGCCCTGCACCAGGCCGAACGGGCCGCACAGGAACCAGCCTTCGACCTCCGCCACGGGCAGCAGCGCCGGGAGGAGCCGTGCAAGGCGCTGCTCGTCGAGCCGACCGGAGTCCAGGCCCGCCTGCTGCTCCTCCCGGGAGAGCACGGTCACCAGTTGGAACCGCCCCGGCCAGCGGTCCTTGAGGTCGGCCACCTCTTCCAGGAACATCGTCGACGCGGTGGTGCGGTCGCTGCGTATGAGACAGAACTGGGCCCGCGGCTCACGCTCCAGGAGCGTCGTGACGATGGAGAGGACCGGTGTGATGCCGCTGCCGCCCACTATCGCCGCGTACCGGCCGGGTGCCGGGTCGAGCGTGAAGCGGCCCGCGGGAGTCATCACCTCCAGCTCGTCGCCGACGCCTAGCTCCTTGAAGGCGTACGTGGAGAAGGCGCCGTCCTCGACGAGCCGGACCCCGACCTTGAGCGTCTCGGGGCCGGGAGCGTCGGGGTGGGGGGCGGGGGAGCAGATCGAATACGTACGCCGGATCTCGGTGCCTTCGGCGAAGCGGCGCAGGGCGAGGTGCTGGCCGGGGGTGAAGCGGAACTCCTCGCGCAGCGGCGGCGGTACGTCGAAGGTCAGCGTGACGGAGTCGTCGGTGAGCCGGTCGACGGCCGCTACCCGCAGCGGGTGGAAGCGGGCCATCACAGCTCCTTGAAGTGATCGAAGGGTTCGCGGCAGGACGCGCAGCGGCGCAGCGCCTTGCAGGCGGTGGAGGAGAAGCGGCTGAGCAGCTCGGTGTCGGTCGAGCCGCAGTGCGGGCAGCGGATCGACAGGCTGAGCGGCACGGGGCCGTCCGCCGCGTGAGCGCGAGGGGGCGCTATGCCGAACTCGGCGAGTTTGCGGCGGCCTTCGGCGCTGATGTCGTCCGTCGACCAGGCGGGGGAGAGGACGGTGCGCACCGAGACCTCGGCCACGCCGTGCTCGTGCAGCACCTGCTCGATGTCGGAGGTCATGGCCTCGATGGCCGGGCAGCCGGTGTACGTGGGGGTCAGCTCGACGTCGACCTTGCCGGGCGCCAGGACCCGTACCCCGCGGACCACGCCGAGGTCGGCGAGGGACAGCACGGGCAGTTCGGGGTCGGGCACCGATCCCGCGAGGGCCAGGAGCTCCGCCTCCAGTGCGGTGGGCGTGGTCGTCACCATGATGCCCCCGGGTGGCTGCGGTGCAGATGCTGCATCTCGGCGAGCATCCGCCCGAACGGTTCGGTGTGCAGGCCCTGGCGTCCGGCGCCGGCCGTCCATGCTCCGGTCTGCGGTCCGGAGGGCACGGTGAGCGTGGCGCGCTCGATGACCGCGGTCACCGAGGCCGTCCAGCTCTTCCGGAGCGCTGTGGAGTCGATGTCCAGGCCGGCCACGGGCTGGAACATCTCGCCCGTGAAGCGCCAGAGGGCGTCGAGACCGCGCTGCATCCGTGTGTGGCTCTCGGCGGTGCCGTCACCGAGGCGCAGGGTCCACTGCTCGGCGTGGTCCTGGTGGTAGGCGACCTCTTTGACGGCCTTCGCGGCCAGGGGCGCCAGCGGGCCGTCCGTGGACGCCAACCGGCCGTACAGCAGGGTCTGGTAGGTGGAGAAGTAGAGCTGGCGGGCGATGGTGTGGGCGAAGTCGCCGTTCGGCTGCTCGACGAGCTGGAGGTTGCGGAAGGCGCGCTCCTCGCGGAGGTAGGCCAACTCGTCCTCGTCGCCGACCGAGGAGAGCAGGATGCGGGCCTGTCCCAGGAGGTCCAGGGCGATGTTCGCCAGGGCGACCTCTTCTTCGAGGACGGGGGCGTGCCCCGCCCACTCCCCCAGGCGGTGGGAGAGCACCAGGGCATCGTCGCCGAGCGCGAGCGCGGCCTCGGTCCGGCTGTCCGTCGGAGTCGGTGTGGTGGTCACAGGTGCTTCACTCCCTCCGGGATCTCGTAGAACGTCGGGTGGCGGTAGGGCTTGTCGCCCGCGGGCTCGAAGAAGGAGTCCTTCTCGTCGGGCGAGGAGGCGGTGATCGCGGCGGACGGCACGACCCACAGGGAGACGCCTTCGCTCCTGCGCGTGTACAGATCGCGGGCGTTGCGGAGGGCCATCTCGGCGTCCGGTGCGTGCAGGCTGCCCGCGTGGGTGTGGGACAGCCCGCGGCGGGAGCGGACGAAGACCTCCCACAGCGGCCAGTCGGTCGAGCTGCTCATGCTGTCGCCTCTCCGTGGGTGGTGACCATGGCGTCCGCCCGCGCGGCGCCCGCTTGCTTCGTGGCGTACGCGGCCGCGGCCTCCCTGACCCAGGCGCCCTCTTCGTGGGCCCGCCTGCGCTGGGTGATGCGCTGGTCGTTGCAGGGGCCGTTGCCCTTGAGGACGTCCCAGAACTCGGTCCAGTCGATGGGGCCGAAGTCGTGGTGGCCCCGTGCTTCGTTCCACTTGAGGTCCGGGTCGGGCAGGGTCAGGCCGAGCGACTCGGCCTGGGGGACGCAGATGTCCACGAAGCGCTGGCGCAGCTCGTCGTTCGAGTGGCGCTTGATCTTCCACGTCATAGACTGCTCGGAGTGCGACGACTCGTCGTCGGGCGGGCCGAACATCATGAGCGAGGGCCACCACCAGCGGTTCACCGCGTCCTGCGCCATGTCGTGCTGGGCCTGGGTGCCCCGGCTGAGGGCGAGGAGCGATTCATATCCCTGGCGCTGGTGGAAGGACTCCTCCTTGCAGACGCGGATCATCGCGCGTGCGTAAGGACCGTACGAGCAGCGGCACAGGGGGACCTGGTTGGTGATCGCGGCGCCGTCCACGAGCCAGCCGATGGCGCCTACGTCCGCCCAGGTCAACGTCGGGTAGTTGAAGATCGAGGAGTACTTCTGGCGGCCCGAGTGCAGCTTGTCGAGCAGCTCGTCGCGGCCGGCGCCGAGGGTCTCGGCCGCGCTGTAGAGATACAGGCCGTGTCCGGCCTCGTCCTGCACCTTGGCCATGAGGATCGCCTTGCGCCGCAGGGAGGGGGCGCGCGTGATCCAGTTCGCCTCGGGCTGCATGCCGATGATCTCTGAGTGCGCGTGCTGCGCGATCTGCCTGATCAGGGACGCGCGGTAGGCGTCCGGCATCCAGTCGCGCGGCTCGATGCGCTCGTCGGCGGCGACCGCCTCGTCGAAGGCGGCCTGCTGCTCCGCCGTGCGCGCGGCCGTCGCCCCGGCCTCGGCCGGCTCCGTCTCCGCCGCCTTCTGTGCGGCTGCTGTGCCCATCTCGGTCCCCCTCGACCTGAGCGCCCGACCGATCGTTCGGTCCGCTGGATTCAATGGTGCGGCGCGTCGCCATAAGGTGTCAACCCTGTGGATAACTTCACGGACGCTGTGCGCGATGGGCGGGCCTGAGTACCGTTCCGGCGGCAGGGTGTGGAGCGGATTCGGGGAACGGGGCGGGATGAGCGGGTACGACGAGGATTCCGGCGGTGGGTCCGCCGGACCTGACGGGCCCGGACCGGCCGAGGAGCCGGGAGGTGACCCGCCCCGCCTCGGCATCGCCGGCCTCAGGCTCGGTCACCAGATCGCCGCGGCCTGCGCCCTCGCGGTGATCGCCGTGGCCGCGTGCGTCCACGTGGCGATGCTCTTCTTCCACGTGGCCCCCTCGAACACCGCGACCAAGCAGCACGGCGACGTGATCGACGAGTGGATCTATCCGGAGTTCGAGCAGAACTGGAAGCTGTTCGCCCCCAACCCGCTCCAGCAGAACATCGCCGTGCAGGCCAGGGCGGAGCTGGACACGGCGCGGGGGACGGTGCGGACCACCGACTGGTACGACCTCTCCGCGCAGGACGGCGCCCGCATCGACGGCAATCCGCTGCCGAGCCACACGCAGCAGAACGAGCTGCGCCGCGCCTGGGACTTCTACGTCGGCTCGCACGACAACCAGAACCGCCCCGTCGGCCTGCGCGGGCAGCTCTCGGAGACCTACGTCCGCCGTATCGCCTACATGCGGCTCGACCGGGAGAGCCCGGGCGGCGAGGGCGACGAGATCGTGCGCGTACAGGTGCGCTCCAAGACGACGAACGTGCGGCCGCCGAAGTGGAGCGAGGAGAAGGTCTCCACCAAGCCGGTCTACCGGCAGCTCCCGTGGTGGACGGTGACGCCGGACGACCTGCCGCTCACCGGAGGGGCCGACGGCAAGGACACCGCCGACGAAGGGCGCGCGGACGCGAAGGGAGCGGGCCGGTGACCCGCATCGAACGCCCTCTCACGCACGGACTGACCAAGGTCACCGGGTACGCCCTCGGCCCCTACCAGACGGCGATCGTCCGCATCGGCTTCGCCGCCACCTGGCTCCTCTTCCTGCTGCGCGAACTCCCCCACCGCCATGAGATGTACGGGCCCGACAGCCCCTGGAACTGGGACATGGCGCAGCAGCTCATCGCGGGCAACGGCGCCTTCACCGCGCTGATGTGGGCGGACGGGCGCGTCTGGTTCGAGATCGTCTACGCGCTCGCGGTGCTGAGCAGCGCACTGCTGATGCTCGGCTGGCACACGCGCGCCATGTCGGTGCTCTTCATGATCGGCGTGCTGTCGCTGCAGAACCGCAGCATCTTCATCGGCGACGGCGGCGACAACGTCATCCACCTCATGTCGACCTACCTGGTGCTGACCAGGTGCGGTCAGGTCTGGTCACTGGACGCTCGACGTCATGCACGCGCGCGTGGACGTGCCCAGGACGAGACGGGCGAGGAAGCCGGGGCGGCTCAGCCGGGTGCCGGAGCCGGAGTGCCGGTCGACCGGGTGGGGCCCGTCCTGTGGTGGGTGCTCGGCCTCGCACTGTCGGCGGTGACGTTCATGGGGGAGCTGGGCGGCGGGTGGCTGGCGATCTTCTGGGGGCTCCTCGCGGTGCACGGCCTCTGGTGGACCGTGGGGCGGCGCGCCCCGCACGGTGAGCTGCGCAAGCTCCTCGACGTCGTCGCCAACCTCGTCCACAACGCGGGGCTGCTCATCATCATGGTCGAGGCCTGCCTCATCTACGCGACGGCCGGCTGGTACAAGGTCCAGGGCAGCCGCTGGCAGGACGGCACGGCCGTCTACTACCCGCTGAACCTCGACTACTTCTCCCCCTGGCCCGCCCTCTCCGGGCTGCTGGCCTCCCACGGCCTGATACTGCTCGCCGTGACGTACGGGACGGTCGTCATGCAGGTGGCCTTCCCCTTCACCCTCTTCAACCGCCGGGTCAAGAACGTCCTGCTCACGGCGATGATGTTCGAGCACGCCGTGATCGCCGTCGTTCTCGGACTGCCGTTCTTCTCGCTGGCGATGATCACCGCCGACGCGGTGTTCCTGCCGACGTCGTTCCTGCGGCGGCTGGGCGGCTGGGCGGCACGCGCGCGTGAGGGGGTTCGGGCCCGTGTCCTCTCCCGTCTTCCCCGCCGTGCCGCCCTGCCCGATGAGCGGGTCGGGGGCCGGTCGCAGGACACGGAGAGCGCTCAGCACGCGCGCGTAGGCTTCACTCCATGAACAGCGCTTCCGGGGCGGACCCCGACGACGCCATGCGTGTCTGGCGTGGGCTCGCGGACACCCATGTGCTGCTCGACGGCTTCCACGCGATCAAGCACGCGCTGCGCTTCGGCGCGCGTATTCCGGCCGCGCTGACCAGTGACAGGGCCGGTGTGCTGGCCCTCGCCGACGAGCTGGCGCCGGATGTGCGGCAGGCGCTGGAGGCCCTTCTGGTGCCGGTCGACGACGAGCGGCTGCGGGCGCTGGTGCCCCGCCTGCACCCCACGGCGGTCGCCGCCCTCGCCGAGCGCCCGCCGCGGGCCGGCAACCTGGAGGCACTTGAGCGCCTGCCGAGGGCCGCGCCGGTCATCGTGCTCGACGACCCCCGCAACCTCGGCAACGCGGGCGCAGTGATCCGGCTCGCCGCCGGGTTCGGGGCGACCGGTGTCGTCACCACCGGCACGCTGGACCCCTGGCACCCGACCGTCGTACGCGGTGGCGCGGGCCTGCACTTCGCGACGGCAGTGGAGCGTATGGAGGTCACCGAGCTGCCGCCGGGGCCGGTGTTCGCGCTGGACGCCGAGGGCGAGGACATCCGGAAGCTGAAGCTCCCCGACGACGCCGTGCTCGCCTTCGGCTCCGAACGCAGTGGCCTGTCGACGGCACTGCGCGAGCGCGCGGACCACCTGGTGTCGCTGCCGATGCGTCCGCAGGTCTCCAGCTACAACCTGGCGACGAGCGTGGGCATGACGCTGTTCCACTGGTCGGCGGGCAAGCCTCCCGGCACGCACGCTTGAATCGGCCCCTGTAGAGCCCTTCTGGGCGCCGCAGAGCCCTACCGACCGCTAGTAGATCCCTACCGACCGCTGTAGAGCCATACCGGCCGCTCTGGAGCCCTTGCGGAGACCGAGCAGTTCGCACGGGGTCCGGGCCACTCTCAGGGAGGCCCGGACCCCGCTCGCGTCACGCGTCCTTGCGGATCTCCACCACGCGGAAGCGGTTGGCCACGAACGCGCCGTCGCACAGCGCGGCGTTCGCCGCCGGGTTGCCGCCCGAGCCGTGGAAGTCCGAGAACGCCGCCGTCTGGTTCACATAGACGCCGCCCGTGAGGTTCAGCGACAGTTGCGCGCACTCCTCCAGGCAGGTCTCCTCGATGGACGAGGCGACCTCCTCCGACGTGGTGTACGCGCCCACGGTCATCGCTCCCTTGGTGCGCACCGTCCGGCCGAGCAGCCGCACCGCGTCCGCCGCCGAGTCGACGGCGACCGCGAAGGAGACCGGGCCGAAGCACTCGCTGAGGTAGGCCGCCTCGGCGTCGGGCTTCGCGCCGTCCAGCTTGACGATCACCGGGGTGCGGACCACGGCGTCCGGGAAGTCGGGGTGGGTGACCTCCTTGGAGGAGAGGGCCACCTCGCCGAGCCCGGAGGCCGCTTCGAGGCGGGCCTTCACATCGGGGTTGACCAGGGCGCCGAGGATGCCGTTCGCCCGGGCGTCGTCGCCCAGCAGACCGCTGACCGAGGCCGCCAGGTCGGACACCACGTCGTCGTAGGACTTGGTCCCCGCGTCGGTCTGGATGCCTTCGCGCGGGATCAGGAGGTTCTGCGGGGTGGTGCACATCTGGCCGCTGTAGAGCGACAGGGAGAAGGCGAGGTTCGCCAGCATTCCCTTGTAGTCGTCGGTCGACTCGACGACGACCGTGTTGACCCCGGCCTTCTCCGTGTAGACCTGCGCCTGGCGGGCGTTGGCCTCAAGCCAGTCGCCGAACTCCGACGATCCGGTGTAGTCGATGATCTTGATCTCGGGGCGGGTGGCGAGCGTCTTGGCGATGCCCTCGTCCCGCCGCTCGGCGGCCAGGCACACGAGGTTCGCGTCGAAACCGGCCTCGGTGAGGACGTCGCGGGCGATCCGCACCGTGAGGGCGAGCGGCAGCACCGCCCGCGGGTGGGGCTTGACCAGGACGGGGTTGCCGGTCGCGAGCGAGGCGAAGAGGCCCGGATAGCCGTTCCACGTCGGGAAGGTGTTGCAGCCGATCAGGAGCGAGATGCCGCGCCCCACCGGCGTGAACCGCTTGGTCATGGCGAGGGGGTCGCGCTTGCCCTGCGGCTTGTTCCAGTCGGCCGTGCCGGGGGTGCGGGCCTGCTCCTCATACGCGTACGCGACCGCTTCGAGGCCTCGGTCCTGGGCGTGCGGGCCGCCCGCCTGGAAGGCCATCATGAAAGCCTGGCCGCTGGTGTGCATGACCGCGTGCGCGAACTCGTGGGTGCGGGCGCTGATCCGGGCCAGGATCTCCAGGCAGACCACCGCGCGCGTCTCCGCGCCCGCGTCCCGCCAGGCGCGCATTCCGGCGCGCATCGCCGGCAGCAGGGTGTCGATGTCCGGGTGGGGATACGTGATGCCCAGCTCCGGCCCGAACGGCGAGACCTCGCCGCCCACCCAGTCGTCGGTGCCGGGCTGGTCGAGCTCGAAGCGGGTCCCCTGGAGGGCGTCGAAGGCGGCCTTGCCCTCGGGCAGGCTCAGGCTGCCGTCCTCGCCGTAGGCCTTGGGGTGCTCGGGGTGCGGGGACCAGTACGCGCGCGTGCGGATGGTCTCCAGCGCCTGATCGAGCGTGGGCCGGTGCTTCGCGATCAGCTGTTGCGCGGTGACTTCGGCGGCCATGGCAGGACCAACTCCTCGTCGGTCAGCTCTCCATCGAGCTGGCGAGCTGGGCAGGAACAGTGGGCAGGGCTGTCTGACACAGCTAGAGTAACCGAACGATCGGTCGGGACAAGAGGGTCCGTCGAACCTGTGGACAACTTCTTCACGCCACCCCAGGACCGCCGGCCGGCGGACCGTGCGGGAGGATCGCGAGCATGACAGCACTCGAGCTCAGCAGCACCGTTGCCGTGGTCGGCACCGGGACCATGGGGCAGGGCATCGCACAGGTCGCCCTGGTGGCGGGCCACCCCGTGCGGCTGTACGACGCCGCGCCGGGCCGCGCCCGAGCCGCGGCCGACGCGATCGGCGCCCGTCTCGACCGGCTCGTGGAGAAGGGCAGGCTGACCGCCGCGGACCGCACCGCCGCGGGGGCCCGGCTCGCCCCCGCCGACGACCTCTCGGAGCTCGCGGACTGCGGCCTGGTCATCGAGGCGGTACTGGAGCGGCTGGACGTCAAACAGCAGCTCTTCCGGCAGCTCGAAGACATCGTCGCCGACGACTGCCTGCTGGCCACCAACACCTCGTCCCTCTCCGTGACCGCCGTCGCGGGCGCCCTGCGGGAGCCGGGCCGCTTCGTGGGACTGCACTTCTTCAACCCGGCGCCCCTGCTCCCTCTCGTCGAGGTCGTCAGCGGCTTCGCGACCGAGGAGAAGGCGGCCACGCGCGCGTACGCGACGGCGAGGGCCTGGGGCAAGACGCCGGTGCGCTGCGCGGACACCCCCGGCTTCATCGTGAACCGTGTCGCAAGGCCCTTCTACGCCGAGGCGCTGCGCCTGTACGAGGAGCGGGTCGCGGACCCCGCCACGATCGACGCGGTCCTGCGCGAGTGCGGCGGCTTCAAGATGGGCCCCTTCGAGCTCACCGACCTCATCGGCCAGGACGTCAACGAAGCCGTCACGCGTTCGGTGTGGGAGTCCTTCTTCCAGGACCCCAAGTTCACCCCCTCCCTCGCCCAGCGGCGCCTGGTGGAGTCACGGCGCCTCGGACGCAAGTCGGGCCGGGGCTGGTACGCGTACGGGGACGACGCCCCGCGCGCGGAACCGCACACCGCCGAGCCCGCCGACGCCCCCCGGTCCGTCACCCTGCACGGCGACCTCTTCCCCGCCGACGCGCTGGTCGGCCTCATTCAGAAGGCGGGTGTCCAGGTCCGGCACGGCGAGGGCACGCCGAGCCACCCCGGCTGCATCGAACTGCCCGGCGGCGCGCGGCTGGCCCTGGCCGACGGTTCGGGCACGGAGGCGGCGGCGGAGCCGACCATCCACTTCGACCTCGCGCTCGACTACGGAGCGGCGACCCGCGTCGCGCTCTCCCCGTCGAGCAGGGTGGGCGAACAGGACCTGAGGGAGGCGATCGGCCTCTTCCAGGCGCTCGGCAAGAAGGTCAGCGTCATCGGGCACGCCCCGGGGATGATCGTGGCCCGCACCGTATGGATGCTCGTGGACTTCGCCCTGGACGCCGTCGGGCGCGGGGTGGCGGACGCCGAGGACGTCGACACCGCCATGCGCCTCGGCGTGAACTACCCGCTCGGCCCGGTCGCATGGGGCCGCAGGCTGACCGCGTACCGGGTGGCCGAGGCGCTGGAGCGACTGCACGAGGAGTACCCCACGGGGCGCTACGCCCCGTCCCAGGCCCTGCGGCGCCAAGCCGTGCGAGAGGAACGCTCATGACCACCGCCCGGCGGGACACCTACACCCCGGAGACGCTGCTGAGCGTCGCCGTCCGGGTCTTCAACGAGCGTGGCTACGACGGCACGTCCATGGAGCACCTCTCCAAGGCGGCCGGTATCTCCAAGTCCTCCATCTACCACCACGTGCCGGGCAAGGAGGAGCTGCTGCGCCGCGCGGTGAGCCGGGCGATCGACGGCCTCTTCGGCATCCTCACCGAGGAGCACGCACGCGTGGGCAGCGCGGTCGAGCGCCTGGAGTACGTCACGCGCCGCACCGTGGAGGTCCTCGTCGCCGAACTGCCGTACGTGACGCTGCTGCTGCGGGTGCGCGGCAACACGGACACCGAGCGGTGGGCGCTGGAGCGGCGCCGGGAGTTCGACCAGCAGGTGGCGGAACTCCTGAAGGAGGCCGTCGCGGACGGGGATCTGCGCTCCGACGTCGAGCTGCGCCTCGCCACCAGGCTGCTCTTCGGAATGATCAACTCCATCGTGGAGTGGTACCGGCCGGAGAGCCGGGGCGCGGCGAACGGCGAACAGATCGCCGACGCCGTGGTGCAGCTGGCCTTCGCGGGCCTGCGCACCACCCGCTGACCGGACGGGGCACTCGCCGGCGTCAGCGCTCCGGGTCCAGGTCGTCCTCCTCGAAGACCAGCAACGTACGCGTGCTGAGGACTTCGGGGATGGACTGGAGCCGGGTGAGGACCAGCTCCCGCAGCGCGCGGTTGTCCGGCGTGTGCACCAGGAGCAGTACGTCGAAATCGCCGCTCACCAGTGCGATGTGTGACGCCCCCGGGAGGGCGCGCAACTGTTCGCGCACCGTGCGCCAGGTGTTCTGGACGATCTTGAGCGTGATGTAGGCGGACGCGCCCTGCCCGGCGCGTTCGTGGTTGATGCGTGCCCCGAAGCCCCGTATGACGCCGTCGTCGATGAGGCGGTTGATGCGCGCGTAGGCATTGGCGCGGGAGACGTGTACGCGCTCGGCCACGGAGCGTATCGACGCGCGACCGTCCGTGTGCAGGATCTGGAGGATGTCCCGGTCGATGGCGTCCAGCGGGCGGGGCTCGGGCGGCTGGGGCTCTTTGGATTCACTCTCGGGCCGGTCGGCCATTCGTTCAGATGCCATGTCCCCCCGCCTCCCTACCATGGACGTACTGCATCCATCCCAGGCTGTGGAGAACCGTTTGTCCACAGCCTGGAGGTGCCTGTAGCCAAAATGTGCTGACGACCGAACAATCGGTAGGTGAGGCGCGTCACAGCTCTGCGCCTCGTTGCCGCTCCCACGAGGAGACCGCTTCCCCCCAGGAGGTGCCGTCATGACGGTCATGGAGCAGCGGGGCGCCTACCGGCCGACCCCGCCCCCAGCTTGGCAGCCCAGGACCGACCCCGCGCCGCTGCTGCCGGACCCGGAGCCGTACCGCGTCCTGGGCACCGAGGCCGCCGCGAAGGCCGACCCCGAGCTTCTGCGCAGGCTGTACGCGGAGCTGGTGCGCGGCCGTCGGTACAACACGCAGGCCACGGCCCTGACGAAGCAGGGCAGGCTCGCGGTCTACCCCTCAAGCACCGGCCAGGAGGCCTGCGAGGTGGCCGCCGCGCTGGCCCTGGAGGAGCGGGACTGGCTCTTTCCCAGCTACCGGGACACGCTCGCCGTGGTCGCCCGCGGCCTGGACCCGGCGCACGCCCTGACGCTGCTCCGCGGCGACTGGCACACCGGGTACGACCCGCGTGAACACCGCATAGCACCGCTGAGCACGCCTCTCGCCACCCAGCTCCCGCACGCCGTGGGCCTCGCGCACGCCGCGCGCCTCAAGGGCGACGGCGTGGTGGCGCTGGCCATGGTCGGCGACGGCGGCACCAGCGAGGGCGACTTCCACGAGGCGCTGAACTTCGCCGCCGTGTGGCAGGCGCCCGTGGTCTTCCTCGTGCAGAACAACGGCTTCGCGATCTCCGTGCCGCTCGCCAAGCAGACCGCGGCCCCGTCCCTGGCCCACAAGGCCGTCGGGTACGGCATGCCGGGCCGCCTCGTGGACGGGAACGACGCGGCGGCGATGCACGAGGTGCTGAGCGAAGCGGTGTCCCGCGCGCGGCGTGGCGGCGGCCCGACCCTCGTCGAGGCCGTCACGTACCGCATGGAGGCGCACACGAACGCCGACGACGCCACGCGTTACCGCCACGACGCGGAGGTCGACGCCTGGCGCGACCACGACCCGATCCTCCTCCTGGAGCGGGAGATGACCGGGCGGGGGCTCCTGGACGACGACGACAAGCGGCGGGTCGGCGATGACGCCGAGGCCATGGCGGCCGACCTGCGCGCACGCATGAACCAGGACCCGGTGCTCGACCCCATGGCCCTCTTCTCGCACGTGTACGCCGAGCAGACCTCGCAACTGCGCGAGCAGGCGGAGCAGTTGCGGGCCGAGCTGGACGCGGCCTCCGAAGAGGCCGGGGAGGACGCACGATGACCACGGTCGCGGCGAAGCCGGCCACCAAACCGGCCACCATGGCCCAGGCCCTCGGACGCGCCCTGCGCGACTCGATGGCCGATGACCCTTCCGTCCACGTCCTGGGGGAGGACGTCGGCGCGCTCGGCGGCGTCTTCCGGGTCACCGACGGACTCACGGCGGAGTTCGGCGAGGACCGCTGCACGGACACGCCGCTGGCCGAGGCCGGCATCCTCGGGACCGCCGTGGGCATGGCGATGTACGGCCTGCGTCCCGTCGTCGAGATGCAGTTCGACGCGTTCGCCTACCCGGCCTTCGAGCAACTGCTCTCGCACGTGGCGAAGATGCGCAACCGCACCCGTGGAGCGATGCCGTTGCCCATCACCGTCCGTGTGCCCTACGGCGGCGGGATCGGCGGCGTCGAGCACCACAGCGACTCCTCCGAGGCGTACTACATGGCGACGCCCGGGCTGCACGTCGTCACACCGGCCACGGTCGACGACGCCTACGGCCTGCTGCGCGCGTCCATCGCCTCCGACGACCCGGTCGTCTTCCTCGAACCGAAGCGGCTGTACTGGTCCAAGGCCGACTGGAACCCCGAGGCGCCCTCGGCCGTTGAACCGATTGGACGCGCCGTGGTGCGGCGCCCGGGTCGCAGCGCCACGCTCATCACGTACGGACCCTCCGTGCCCGTCTGCCTCGAAGCCGCCGAGGCGGCGCGTGCCGAGGGGTGGGACCTCGAAGTGGTCGACCTGCGCTCCCTGGTGCCCTTCGACGACGAGACGGTCGCCGCGTCCGTCCGCCGCACGGGCCGGGCGGTGGTCGTACACGAGTCGAGCGGCTTCGGTGGTCCCGGGGGCGAGATCGCCGCGCGGGTCACCGAGCGGTGCTTCCACCACCTGGAGGCGCCGGTGCTGCGGGTCGCGGGCTTCGACATCCCGTATCCGCCGCCGATGCTGGAGAAGCACCACCTGCCGGGCGTCGACCGGATCCTCGACGCGGTGGCGCGGTTGCAGTGGGAGGCGGAGAGCTGATGGCGCAGGTCCTTGAGTTCAAGCTGCCCGACCTCGGTGAGGGGCTGACCGAGGCCGAGATCGTCCGCTGGCTCGTCCGGGTCGGGGACGTCGTGGCGGTGGACCAGCCGGTCGTCGAGGTCGAGACGGCCAAGGCGATGGTCGAGGTGCCCTGCCCGTACGGGGGTGTCGTGACGGCCCGGTTCGGCGAGGAGGGCAGCGAGATGCCCGTCGGGGCACCGCTGCTGACCGTCGCCGTGGGCGCTGCCGCGACCGTGGGCGTCCCCGCCGAGGCGCCCGCACCGGAGGAGCCGGCCGAGCGCGCGCTGCAGACGGCGGCGGCGGAATCCTCCGGCAACGTCCTGGTCGGATACGGCACGGGGGCCGCTCCGGCCCGCCGCAGGAGGCTGCGGCCCACCCGGGCCACCGTCCAGCGGCAGCAGCGGCCCGCGGTGGCGTCCGCCTCAGCCTCCGCGCCCGCCGCCGGCACGGCACGGGCGACCGGACACGTCGGCGGGGCCGCCGGTCCGGTGCGCGCGGACGGACCGGTTCCGGTGATCTCCCCGCTGGTACGCAAGCTGGCGCGCGAGCACGGCGTGGAGCTGAGGGAACTCCTGGGCTCGGGACCGGACGGACTGATCACGCGGGCCGACGTGGAGTCCGCCATCGCGGCGGGGCGGGCGTCCGGGGCGGGCAGCGCATCGGTCGTGCACGAGACCGGCACCGCGCCGCGTCGGACGAGCGCGGCGACGGCCGGGACGCGGGGGGCCGATACGGGCGGGGCCGATACACGCGGAGCTGATTCCCGCGGGGCCGCGGCGCTCGGCGCGGCGGTCCGCGAGGACGACGAGCTGATCCGCCGGGGCGCGGCAGAGGCACGCCGTCAGGTGGCGGCCGGGGAGGAGCCGACGCGTGCGGGTGCCGAGTCCCGGTATGCGCTGACCGGCATCCGGGGCCTGGTCGCGGACAAGATGTCCCGCAGCCGGCGCGAGATACCGGAGGCCACCTGCTGGGTCGACGCCGACGCCACCGAACTGCTCGCGGCGCGCACCGCCATGAACACGGCGACGACGGAGCGCGACGGCCAGAAGGTGTCGCTGCTCGCGCTGTTCGCCCGGATCACCGTGGCGGCCCTCGCGCGGTTCCCTGAGCTGAACACCAGCGTGGACATGGAGAAGCGGGAGGTGCGGCGCTTCGCCGACATCCACATCGGGTTCGCCGCGCAGACCGAGCGGGGGCTCGTCGTCCCCGTGGTGCGACACGCGCAGGCGCGGACGACCGGTTCGATCAACGCCGAGCTGATACGGCTCACGGAGCAGGCGCGCGCCGGGACGCTCACGCCGGGTGAGCTGACCGGGGGGACCTTCACGCTGAACAACTACGGGGTGTTCGGGGTCGACGGTTCCACGCCGATCATCAACCACCCCGAGGCCGCGATGCTCGGCGTCGGACGGATCGTGCCCAAGCCGTGGGTGCACCAGGGCGAGTTGGCGGTGCGGCACGTGGTCCAGCTGTCCCTCACCTTCGACCACCGGGTCTGCGACGGCGGCACGGCGGGCGGATTCCTGCGCTACGTGGCGGACTGCGTCGAACAGCCGGCGGTGCTCCTGCGGTCGGTGTGAACGGTCGAGCGGTGACGTAAGTCCCGTGTCCGAGGGACCCTCCGCGGGGTGGAAATGATCCCGAGTACGCCCATACTCGGGGGGTGACCGCGAACGAGGGTGCCGCGTACGACGCCGTCGTGCTCGCCGGGGGTGGTGCCGCGCGACTCGGCGGCGCCGACAAACCCGGCGTGCGCGTGGGCGGGCGTGCGCTGCTCGACCGGGTCCTGGCCGCCTGTTCCGGCGCCGGGACCACGGTCGTGGTGGCCGAGCCGAGACCGACCGCGCGGCCGGTGGCGTGGGCCCGCGAGGAGCCGCCGGGGGGTGGGCCGCTGGCCGCGCTGGACGCGGGGCTGCGGTGCACGGCGGCGGAGGACGTGGTGGTGCTCTCCGCCGACCTGCCGTTCCTCGGCGAGCGGACGGTACGTCAACTGCTGGCCGCTCTGCGGCAGAGCGATGCGGACGGGGCCGTACTCGTCGACGCCGGGGGGCGTGATCAGCCGCTGGTGGCGGCGTATCGAAGCGGGGCGCTGCGCCGGGAGATCGCGACGCTCGCGGACGAAGGTGCCGTGGGCGGCCGGGCCGGGCGTGGGGCCGACGGGGCGGATCGTGGGGCCGAGGGGGCTGGCCGTGGTGCCGGCCGTGGGCCCGGCGGGGCGGATCGCGCGACCCGTGGTGCCGTTGGGGCAGGTGGGGCCGGGGGCCGGGGGCTCTCCGGACTGCCGCTTCGGCTGCTCACCGCGCGGCTGGACCTGGCCAGGGTCACGGACCCCGTCGCGGGCTTCGACTGCGACACCTGGGACGACATCGCCGCCGCTCGGGCGCGCATCAGGGAGCATGGGCACGTGTTGGACGAATGGATTTCCGCAGTCAAGGACGAACTGGGCATCGATCTCGACGTCGATACCGGCACCCTCCTCGACCTCGCCCGCGACGCCGCGCACGGCGTGGCCAGGCCCGCGGCACCGCTGACCACCTTCCTCGTCGGCTACGCGGCGGCGCAGGCGGCCACGCGGGGCGGGCCCGCGGCCGGTCCCGAAGCCGTGGCCGAGGCGGCGCGCAAGGCCGCGGCGCTCGCGGCCCGCTGGGCGGACGAGGACCAGCAGGACGCGAAGCCGGGCCCCGCCCCCGCGCAGGCTCCCCGAGACCCTCAGGCGCCTCACCCTCAGACGCCTCAGGCGCAGGCCCCCCAGGCTGAGGCATCGCAGCCCCAGGCCCTTCAGGCACAGCGGGACCCTGAGGCGCCACGAGGCCCCCAGGCACCCCAGGGCCCCCAGGCGCAGCGGGACCCTGAAGCACCCCGGGGCCCCCAGGCGCCCCAGGCACCGGACGGCTCTCAAGCGAGCCAGGCGCAGCGGGACCCTCAAGCGCCTCAGGCCCCCCGGAACGCGCAGGCCCGCCAGGCCCCCCGCGACCCTCAGGCCCCCCGCGACCCTCAGGCCCCCCGGAACCCCCAGACCTCCGAGACCCCCCAGGCCCCCCAGGCCCCCGGAACCCCGTCGGACCCCGCATGAGTGGGCAATCGGCGTCGGATGCCGAGGTTGATGAGGCGCTCGCCCTGGTGAACGAGGGGCGGAAGGGGCACGGAAGCATTCCGCACGCCGTGGCCGCGGCCGGATCGGCGGCGGGGTGGACGGCCGGGGCGGCGGCGGGGGCCGCCGCCGGGTTCGCGCCGGCGTCGCAGGGAGCCACGCCCAACGCCCCCGGCGAGACCAAGCACCACGACAGCACCCCTTGGGACGTGGCCCGCGCCCGGGCCGCGCGAGCCGCTCGGACGCCCGAGGGGGCGACCGCTTCCGTGCCCCTCGCCCAGGCGCTCGGGAAGGTCCTGGCCACCCCGCTCACCGCCCTCACGGACCTGCCCTCCTTCGACACCTCGGCCATGGACGGCTGGGCCGTCGCGGGGCCGGGCCCCTGGGACGTACGCGCCGACGGGGTGCTCGCCGGGGACGGCGAGCCCGAGCCGCTCGGTGACGGCGAGGCGGTACGCATCGCGACGGGTGCCGGTATCCCGCGGGACGCCACCGCGGTCCTGCGCAGCGAGCACGGCCGCACCGACGCCAAGGGCAGGCTGTACGCGCTCCGCGACCTGGTGCAGGGCCAGGACGTCCGCCCGCGCGGTCAGGAGTGCCGTTCCGGTGACCATCTGCTGCCGGCCGGTTCCCTGGTCACGCCCGCCGTGCTCGGCCTGGCGGCGGCCGCCGGGTACGACACGCTCGCCACCGTCCGCAGGCCCCGCGCCGAAGTCCTCGTACTCGGGGACGAGTTGCTGACCGAGGGGCTGCCGCGCGACGGCCTCATCCGCGACGCGCTCGGCCCGATGCTGCCGTCGTGGCTGCGTGCGCTCGGCGCCGAGGTCACGAAGGTCCGGCGGCTCGGCGATGACGCCAGGGCGCTGCGTGAGGCGGTCAGGAAGTCCACGGCCGACGTCATCGTCACCACGGGCGGCACCGCGTCGGGCCCCGTCGACCACGTTCACCCGACGCTGGGCCGCATCGGTGCCGAACTACTCGTGGACGGTGTCGCGGTGCGCCCCGGGCACCCCATGCTGCTCGCCCGCATCAGGGCGGACCAGTACCTGGTCGGGCTGCCGGGCAACCCGCTCGCCGCGGTCTCCGGTCTGCTCACCCTGGCCGAACCCCTGCTGCGTACGCTCTCCGGGCGCGCGCCAGGGCATGGCGGGGCCCCGATGTACACCGCGCCGGTGCGTGAAGCCGTGCAGGGGCACCCGTACGACACCAGGCTCGTGCCGGTCACGTTGCGGGGCGAGGTCGCCGTACCACTGCGCTTCAACGGCCCCGCCATGCTGCGGGGCGTCGCGGCGGCCGACGGGCTCGCGGTCGTGCCGCCCGGTGGCGCCCGGCAGGGGCAGGAGCTGGAGGTCCTGGATCTGCCGTGGGCGGTCTCCGGGGACCTCGGCGGGGAGTGTTTCACGTGAAACTTCCCGGACACGACGCCATCGCCCGCGACCCGGCGGAGCACCACACGACGCATCGGATCAAGTTGCCGCAGCGTGTGGTCGAGCGGCCGTTGCGGCAGGTCACGCGGCGTCTGGCGATGGCGCTGCTGGTGCTCGCCCTGACGACGTTCATCGTGTGGATCGACCGCACCGGGTACCACGACAACTCGGACCAGCGCGTCGATTTCCTGGACGCGACGTACTACGCGACGGTCACGCTCTCCACCACGGGCTACGGCGACATCGTCCCGTACAGCGACAGTGCGCGGCTCACCAACATTCTGCTGATCACGCCATTGCGCGTGCTCTTCCTGATCATCTTGGTCGGCACCACCCTAGAAGTGCTGACGGAACGGACGCGCGAGGAATGGCGTCTGTCCCGCTGGAGGTCCAACTTGCGTGAACACACTGTCGTCGTCGGCTTCGGCACGAAGGGCCGGTCGGCGATCCAGACGGTCTGCGCGACCGGCCTGAAGCCGGAGCAGATCGTGGTGGTCGACCCCAGTGCGAAGGTGATCGACGCGGCTACGGCGGAAGGGTTCGCCGGCGTCGTCGGCGACGCGACGCGCAGCGATGTGCTGCTGCGGGCCGAGGTGCAGCGGGCCCGGCAGATCATCATCGCGACGCAGCGCGATGACACGGCGGTCCTCGTCGCGCTGACCGCGCGGCAGCTGAACCGCGGGGCGAAGATCGTGGCGGCGGTGCGGGAGGAGGAGAACGCACCGCTTCTCCGGCAGAGCGGGGCCGACGCCGTCATCACCAGTGCGAGCGCGGCGGGGCGGCTGCTCGGGCTCTCCGTACTCAGTCCGAGCGCGGGCATGGTCATGGAGGACCTCATCCAGCAGGGCACGGGGCTCGATCTCGTCGAGCGGCCGGTCATAAAGGCCGAGGTGGGGCGGGGTGTCCGGGAGACGGATGATCTCGTCGTGAGTGTGGTGCGGGGGCATCGGGTGCTGGGGTACGACGATCCCGCCGTCGGCAAGCTGCAGTTGACCGACCGGCTGATCACGATCGTCCGGGCGACGCCCACGGCCGTCGTCGCGCCTGACGTGAAGCCGTTGCGGAGGGACTGACAGGGCGGCTTCGGGTTCCGCCCCTCAGCCGCTCCAGGGCCTGCCCGAAGCCGTGGCTCCGTGCGCGGCTCCCCGCACCCCTGTCGCACGGCTCGGGCCGCGGGCTGCGGGAGTAGCCTCGAAGTCATGTATGCGATCACGATTCCGGAACCCGGTGGGCCCGAAGCGCTGGTGTGGGCGGAGGTGCCCGATCCCGTACCCGGCGAGGGCGAGGTGCTGGTCGAGGTGGTGGCCGGTGCCGTGAACCGCGCCGACCTGCTGCAGAGGCAGGGCTTCTACAACCCGCCGCCCGGTGCGTCCCCCTACCCCGGCCTCGAATGCTCGGGCCGGATCACCGCGCTCGGTCCCGGTGTCTCCGGCTGGGCGGTGGGCGACGAGGTGTGCGCGCTGCTCTCCGGCGGCGGCTACGCCGAGCAGGTCGCCGTGCCCGCGGGCCAGCTCCTGCCTGTGCCCGAGGGCGTCGATCTCGTGACGGCGGCCGCGCTGCCCGAGGTCACGTCGACCGTCTGGTCCAACGTCTTCATGATTTCTCACCTGCGGCCCGGCGAGACCCTGCTCGCGCACGGCGGTTCCAGCGGCATCGGCACCATGGCGATCCAGCTCGCCAAGGCCGTCGGAGCGAAGGTCGCCGTCACGGCGGGCAGCAAGGAGAAGCTGGACTTCTGCCGCGAGCTGGGCGCCGACGTCCTCATCAACTACCGCGAGCAGGACTTCGTCGAGGAGATCGAGCGGGCCACGGACGGGGCGGGCGCGGACGTCATCCTCGACAACATGGGCGCCAAGTACCTGGACCGCAACGTTCAGGCCCTCGCCGTCAACGGCCGCCTCGCCATCATCGGCATGCAGGGCGGAGCCAAGGGCGAGCTGAACATCGGCGCGCTGCTCGGCAAGCGCGCCGCCGTCACCGCCACCTCCCTGCGCGCCCGTCCCGCGGCCGAGAAGGCGTCGATCATCGCGGCGGTGCGGGAACACGTCTGGCCGCTGATCGCCGAAGGACACGTGCGGCCGATCGTCGACCGTGCGGTGCCGATGCGGGACGCGGCGGCGGCGCACCGAATCCTGGAGGAGAGCAGCCACATCGGGAAGGTGCTGCTCCAGCACTAGCACCCGCCCTACGCTCACCCCCTCCCTCACCCGCTCACCCCCTCCCTCACCCGCCGCGTGGCCCGTGTGGACGCACCGAGATGCCGGTTTCTTCCCGTCGTGTGACGCTTGGTCGAGATACAGGTGTCCGGTGCGGTTGTCGGCCATGCGATCTGCCGGCGGGAGGGGGTCGGCGCGATGCGGACCTCGAAGGCTTCGAGCGCGATGTCCGCCGTGCTGCTCGCCGTCCTCGTGTCCACCGCACCGCCTCACATCGCGCACGCGGCCGTGCCCCTGCGCGCGTCCACGCCTCCGCGCGCGTCCACGCCTCCGCTCCCGCGGGCGGTCGCGCCCACGCCGATCGGCCCGCTCACCTTCGCCGACGAGACGGCCCGCGCGGGCAGCCGCGCCGGCGAGGGCCGCGAACGGCCGGGGCGCGTGAACCCGCGGCTCCCCGATCCACCGCCACCACCCCCCGAGCCGTCCCCGTACGTGCCCCCGCACGAGATGCCGCCGGCCGCCGCGGCGCACCGGGACGCCGCCCCCGGCGCGGAACGGGCGCCCGCGGGGCCCGTCCTGCCCGGCCTCCGCGTCCTGCCGCTCGGCGGCGGCCTGCTGCTCATCGGCCTCGGCCTCGGCTTCCTCGGACTGCGGCTGCGGCGCGGCTGAGGGTGGATCACCTCGGGTTGGGGGCACCACCGGTAAGTGAGGGACGGGTACGAGAGAATGGCGGCATGGAGATGCCGAGGAGCGAACGGTCGTCGGAGAGCCCCCAGGTCCTGGTCGTGGGCCAGGACGGAATGGCGCTCGGTGGCGGCGGAGACGACGAATCCCGCGAGGTTCCGGTGACAGAGATGGTCGAACAGCCGGCCAAGGTCATGCGTATCGGAAGCATGATCAAGCAGCTTCTCGAGGAGGTGCGGGCGGCTCCTCTCGACGAGGCGAGCAGGGTCCGCCTCAAGGAGATCCACGCCAGTTCGGTCAAGGAGCTGGAGGACGGCCTCGCCCCCGAGCTGGTCGAGGAGCTGGAGCGGCTCTCGCTGCCCTTCACCGACGACTCGACGCCGAGCGACGCGGAGCTGCGCATCGCGCAGGCCCAGCTGGTCGGCTGGTTGGAGGGCCTCTTCCACGGAATCCAGACGACGCTGTTCGCCCAGCAGATGGCCGCGCGGGCCCAGCTGGAGTCGATGCGGCGGGCGCTGCCGCCGGGCATGGGCGGCGGCGAGGACGACGACGAGGGCGGCCTCGCGGGCCGTACGGGCGGGCCCTACCTGTAGGCCGTGCGTTACGTGGAGGGGCCCGGCACGCGCGATGCGTGCCGGGCCCCTCTGGCGTGGGACGGCCTAGGTGTATTGACCCGCAGGGTTGTTGACCCGGCTGATCGGGGGCTGGCCGCCGAGTGCGGTGTGGCAGCGGTGGTGGTTGTAGGTGTGGAGGAAGTCTGCCAGGGCTGCGGTCC
>NZ_JBFAHX010000006.1:0-288005 GCF_040654435.1 Streptomyces sp. NPDC050703 | reverse complement strand
GGCCGACGGCCGCGCCGACGATCAGCGGCGGCGCGACGACGCCCGCGTACATGGCGGCCACGTGCTGGAGGCCGGTGGTGGCCATCTTCAGGGGCACCTTCGAGCCGCCGCAGGGGGCGGCCGTCGCGGCTCACGCCTCCCGCCCCCGTCGCTCTTCGTCCGCCGTCCCGAGGGGTCAGGGGACGCTGTCCGCCGTGGCCCGTTCCGCGCGGTCGCCGGGACCGGGTCCGTCCGCCGGGGCCGGGGCCCGGCCGCCCGGCAGCACCCGGGCCAGCCACGCCGAGCGTCCGGCGGCCAGCGGGCCGAGGACCGCGAGCAGCAGGACATAGCCCGCGATGAAGGGGGAGAGGCGCTCGTCGAGGCCCGCGCCCGCCGCCATCGTGGCGAGGATCAGCGCGAACTCGCCGCGCGCGAGGAGCGTGGTGGAGATGTTCGCCGCGGGGCCCGCCCCGAATCCGTACACACGCGCCGCGCCGAGGCCCGCCAGGACGTTCATCAGGAGCGTCACCGCGACCGCCGCGAGGACCGGCCACACCACCACCGGCAGGTCGCCGGGGTCGATGGAGAGTCCGAACGCGAAGAAGAAGATCGCCCCGAACGCGTCCCGCAGCGGGTGCACCAGCGTGCGGATGCGGTCGCCGGACGCCGTGCTGCCCAGCATCAGGCCGACCATGAAGGCGCCGATGGCGTCGGCGACGCCGAACCACTCGGAGACCCCGGCGACGAACACGGCGACGCCCAGGAAGGAGATGACGAGGAGTTCGTCGTCCCTGGTGTCGAAGAGGCGGCCCACGAGCCGGGTGCCGAAGCGTGCCGCGAGGGCGAGCAGCAGCAGGAACCCGAAGGCCTTGCCGCCGTCCGTCACGGCCGCCGCGAGGCTGTCGGCGCCGGACAGGATGGGTTGCAGTGCCGCGAGGTAGAGGGCGAGGAAGATGTCCTCGACGACGATGATGCCGAGGATCGGCTTCGTCTCGGGGTTGCCGATCCTGCCGGTGTCGACCAGGACCTTCGTGACGATCGCGGAGGAGGAGATGCCGAGCACCCCGGCGAGGACCAGCGCCTCCGAGGTGCCCCAGCCGAGCGCGAATCCGAAGCCGAGGCCCGCGCCGACGTTCAGCGCCAGATAGGTGCCTCCGGCGAGGGCCATTCTGCGGCCGCCCGACTTGAGGTCGTCCATGTGGAATTCGAGGCCCAGGTAGAAGAGGAGCAGGACCAGGCCGAGCGCCGAGAGCATCTCCAGGTCGTGGGGGTCGGAGACCAGGACCACGCCGGGGGTGTGGGGGCCGAGGAGGATTCCGGCCAGGATGAAGAGGGGGATCGTGGGGAGGCCGATGCGGCCGCCGAGGCGGGCGAGCACGGCGGCGGCGAGGAAGGCGCCGCCCATGGCTATCAAGGTGTCTGCGTGTCCGATGGGCCCGTTCCTATCTGTGGTGTCGGCATTGCGGTGTGGGCATCTGCGGTGTCGGCGGGTACAGAAGGTGCGCAAGGCAAAGGAAGCGTCAAGAACGCGTCAATACTTAGATTACCAAACGATTCTCCGGGCGCACCCGCCCCGGAGAACCCCGCCGCTGAGGTGGGGTTCTCCCCACCTCAGGTCCGCCAGCCGCCCTCATGGTCCACACCACCTCCCGATCCGTAGGTTCGAGACATCGACAGGAACACCGGTCGGCGACGAGCGAACGGAAGGCAGGCACAGCCATGGGGCTGCGACGGAAGAACCGGGCCGAAGAGGGGACGCGAGCGGTCCCGGCGCCGCCCATGCAGGGCGTCCGCCCCGGTGACTGGGCCGTCGAGCTGCGCGGGGTGCGCCGCCAGTACGGCCGCGGGAACTCCGCGGTGCACGCCCTCAGGGGCATCGACCTCGCCCTGCCGCGCGGCAGCTTCACCGCCGTGATGGGCCCCTCGGGCTCGGGCAAGTCCACGTTCCTGCAGTGCGCGGCGGGCCTCGACCGGCCCAGCTCCGGCACCGTCCACCTCGGCGGCACCGAGATCACCGGCATGAGCGAGAACAAGCTCACCGCCCTGCGCCGCACCCGCCTCGGCTTCGTCTTCCAGGCGTTCAACCTGCTGCCCTCGCTGACCGTCGAGCAGAACGTCGTCCTGCCGATGCGCCTCGCGGGCCACCGCCCCGACCGGCGCAAGGCCGCCGAGATACTCGCCCGCGTGGGCCTCGGCGACAAGGGGCACCGCCGCCCCGGCGAACTCTCCGGCGGCCAGCAGCAGCGCGTCGCCATCGCCCGCGCCCTGGTCACCGAGCCGGACGTGATCTTCGGCGACGAACCGACCGGCGCCCTCGACACCACCACCGCCGCCGAGATCCTCGGCCTGCTGCGCTCCGCCGTCGACCGCCCGTCCCTGACGCACTCCCCGGAGCGCGGGCACGCCCACGGCGCCACCATCGTCATGGTCACCCACGACCCGGTGGCCGCCGCCCACGCCGACCGCGTCCTCTTCCTGGCCGACGGCGCCATCGTCGACCACCTGGAGCGCGCCTCCGCCCAGCAGATCGCCGCCCGCATGTCCGCCCTGACCGCCCCCACCTACGCGGGGGTGGCCGCGTAATGGCGTACGTGCCCAACGGCCTCGCCCGAGCGGCCGTCCGCTTCAAACCCGCCGCCTTCGCCGGCACCTTCGTGGCGCTGATGATGGCCTCGCTGATCGTCGCCGCCTGCGGCATCCTCCTGGAGACCGGGCTCCGCGCCTCCGTGCCGCCCGGCCGCTACGCGGGAGCCCCCGTCGTCGCCGCCGCGGACCAGTCCGCGCACTACGTCACCGGCAGCGGCGACACCCGCAGCGAGGAGTCCATCGCGCTGCCCGACCGCGCCCGCCTCGACGACTCCCTGGTGGCCAGGGCCGCCGCCGTGCCCGGCGCCCGCACCGCCGTCGCCGACGTCACCTTCCCCGTGCGGTCCGGCGACAGGGCCGTCACCGCGCACGGCTGGGGCTCCACCGCCTTCACCGGCGAGAAGCTGACCGCCGGCCGCGCCCCGCACCCCGGCGAGGTCGTCCTCGCCGCGCCCGGCGCCTCCGTGGGCGAGCGCACCACCCTCGTCACGGCGGAGGGACCGCGCGACTTCCGCGTCTCCGGCACGGTCGCCCCGTCACAGGCGGAGCCCGTCGCCTGGCTCGCCGACTCCGACGCCCTACGCCTCTCCGGGCACCCCGGGCGGATCGACGCCATCGCCGTCCTGCCGAAGGCCGGCGTCGCCGACGACACCCTCAAGGCCCAGGTGGCGAAGGCCCTCGGCGGCAAGGCGGAGGTGCACACCGGCGACGACCGCGGCGGAGCCGAGGACTCCACCCTCGGCTACGCCAAGGAGATGCTCACCGCGCTCGGCGGCTCCTTCGGCGGCATCGCCGCCCTGACCGCCGTGTTCACCGCGGCGGGGACCGTCGCGCTCTCCGTCGGCCAGCGGGCCCGCGAGTACGCGCTGCTGCGCGCCATCGGCACCACCCCGCGCCAGATCCGCCGCACCATCGCCACCGAGACGCTGCTCGTCGCGCCGGCCGCCGCCGCGGTGGGCCTGCTGCCCGGCATCGCCCTGGCGCACTGGTGGTTCGGTCAGCTCAAGGAGAAGGGCGCCATCCCCGACGCCGTGGAGCTGTCCGTCTCGTTCATCCCGCTCTCCGCCGCCGTCGCCACGGCCGTCCTCACCGCGCTCGGCGCCGGCTACCTCGCGGCCCGCCGCCCCTCCCGCATCAAGCCGGGCGAGGCGCTCAGCGAGGCCTCCGTGGAGCGGGTGCGCGCCGGCTGGATCCGCACACCGCTCGGCGTCGCCGCCGCGGCGGGCGGCGCCGTCCTCTCCGGAGTGGCCGCCCAGACCAGCGGCGACGACGCGGCCAACGCCGCCCTCGGCGTCGTGATGCTCTTCATGCTCGCCGTGGCCCTGCTCGGCCCCCTGGTCGCCCGCGCCTGCGCCACCCTGTTCGGCCTCCCGCTGCGCGGAGCGGGCGCCCCCGGCTCCCTCGCCGCCGCCAACTCCCGTACGAACGCCCGCAGGCTCGCCTCGGCGATCACCCCCATCGTGCTCGCCATGGCCTTCTCCTCCGTCCTCGTCTTCATGCACACCAGCCAGGACAGGGCCGCCGCCGACCAGCAGCGCGCCGGCATCACCGCCGACCACATCGTCACCTCGCAGGCGGGTCTCGCCCTCGGCGCGGTGCGCGAGGCCGCCCGCGCCGACGGGGTCACCGCGGCCGTCGGGCTGCTCAGGACGTCGGTGCTCGTGCCGATGGAATCGGCGGGGGACACCTTGCTGCAGTCCGCGTCCGCCCAGGGCATCACGGGCTCGGCCACCGACCTGGCGAAGGTGCAGGACCTGAAGGTGGAGACGGGGGCCCTGAAGCTCGGCAGGAACGAGATCGCCCTGGACACGAACCTCGCCCACTCCGCCGACGTCAGCACCGGCGACCGCATCGCCATCCGCCTGCCCGACGGCACCAGGGCCGAGCCGAAGGTCGTGGCGACGTACGGCAGGGGCCTCGGCCTCTCCCAGGTGACGCTGCCGGCCGCCGACGTACGCCACCACGTCACCTCGCCCCTGCCCTCCGAGATCTGGACGAAGGGCGGCTCGGTCAAGTCCCTCGCGGCCCTGGGCACCCCGACGACCCGGGACGGCTACACCACCGCCCAGTCCCTGGACCGCGAGCTGAACGCCTGGGCCAACACCACCATGGCGGCCGTCCTCGGCGGCTTCGCGGCCATCGCCGCCGTCAACACCCTGGTGATGACGGTCCTCGACCGCCGCCGCGAACTGGGCACGCTGCGCCTGATCGGCACCACGCGCGGCCAGGTCCTGCGGATGGTCCGCTGGGAGGCCCTGATCGTGGCGGTCGCGGGCATCGTCATCGGCTCCGGCATCGCGCTCGCCACGCTGGTCCCCATGATGAACGGCCTCACGGGCGAGGCCCCGTACATCCCGCCGCAGATCTACGGCGCCTTCGTGGCCGCCATCCTGCTGCTGGGCCTGGCCTCGGCGACGATTCCGGCGAGGGCGGCCCTGCGGAACTGAGGGGCTTCCGGGCGGGGCCCGAAGGGCCTCTCCCGGTGCTCGACGAAACGACGAGGGCGCGCACGCCGGCGGAGTACGCCGGCGTGCGCGCCCTGCCGGGACCGCGGGACGACACCCGTTACGAGGACCTGGCCCGCTCCCTGGCGAGCTGCGCGGCGTCCCGCTTGAAGGCCCACTCCATCCTGGGCTCCATGGCGAAACGGAACATCCGCTGCACCGGGGGCGTGCACAGCAGCGTCACCACGGTGGCGGCGACCGCCGTCACGAAGAGCTCGCCGAACGGCCGGTGCAGCCACTCGTAGTCCTCGAACCAGCCCCAGAAGCGGGAGCCCTTGGCGAGGAAGCCGTGGAGCAGGTAGCCGTACAGCGTGCCCGCGCCGAGCACCGTGAACCACATCCTGCGGCGCGGCACCCACGCGAAGAAGCACGCGGTGAGCACCACCGAGCAGCCGAAGAGCGCCAGCGTCATCATGATGCCGACCCACCACGGGAACCCCAGCTCCTGGGCGCTGTCGCGGCGGTAGAACCACACGGACGTCATGCGCGGCGCCGCCCAGTAGGCGAGCAGGACGGCGGCGGCGAAGACCGGCACGGAGAGGACGCGCACCTCGCGGCGGCGTACGAGCTGGAAGTGCTCGGGCTTCATGAAGAGGCCGAGCACGAAGAACGGCATGAACTGCAGCACGCGCTGGAGGTCGAGGTCGTCGCCGATGTCCGGGGAGATCACGGCGAGCATGGCGATGGCCAGGGCGAGCGGCACGGGCCAGCGGACGATCTTCCACAGCGGCACGGTGAGCCGCCACACGAACAGCGCGACCAGGAACCAGGTGAGGTACCAGGGGTCGAGCAGGCTGATCGGCTGACCCGGGTCGTCGTCCGCCCAGCGCTTGAAGAGCGTGTACGCGACCTCGAAGATCACGTACGGCACGGCGATGCCGGTGACCAGGCGCTTGAGGCGGTCCGCGCGCATGTCGAAGCTGCGCGAGAAGTAGCCGGAGATCAGGATGAACGCCGGCATGTGGAAGGTGTAGACGGTCATGTACAGCGCCTCGGCCGTACGGCTGTGGTCCGTCAGGGGTTCCCACGCGTGGGCCATCGCCACGAGGACGATCGCCAGGTACTTGGCGTTGTCGAAGAACGCGTCGCGCTGCTTGGCGGGCTTGGCCCCGCTCTCGGCCGCGCGGTGACCGCTGGAGGTGGGGGGAGCGGCGGCGGGCTGCCGGGTCGGATGGGTGAGGGTGCGGGAGGCGACTCCGGCCGTCGGCATCTGGGCCGGGGGGAGCGGCGCCCGATGGCGTCCGTGCGGGTGCACCGAGTTCGTCACAGGCCCTCCCACCCAGAGCTCGGTGGGACGACCCGGGACCGCACTGCGCCTGGGGGGATGGTGGCAGCGTGGAACATCTGACGCACCCTAGCGTCGCCGCAGTGTCTTCGTAAAACCCTGTTCACTTCCGTCCGCCCAATCCGTGTCTATCCCTGAGGCGATTACCGCTTATCGCGACCAGGTACCCGCGATTCCGTCTCGTAGTACAGGAAGATCTCACACCTGGGCGCCCGATACGTCACATTTCATCCGGTAAAAATGGGGCATAAAACCCGGAGGCGACTCCGGTCGAATGTCCGTTAGGTCGGCGGGTGAACGTGCCCGGATGTGTCTCCGGCGGCAATTCGAATTTCCTGCGAACATCGTGTGTGGCAACAGAAACGATCAAGCCGAATTACGCGTGCCCGCAGGTCGCCGAAATGCCGTGGCGGCCATCCAGGCACATGCGCCCCAAGGGCATCCCCGCGGTCACGGACGCGGAAGCCTTGGCCGACGATGCGTCACCGGCCGCATAAGGGGGGCGCGTTGGTGGCACGATGGGTCGTGGCGGGGGAGTGCGCGGCCGTACCCCCCGGGCCGGGAGAGCGACCGACCTAGGGTGTGATCAGTGTGGCAATTTCGCTGTCAGTGGTGCTGCTGTTGGCGATCATCCTCGTAGTGCTGATCCGAGGGGGGTCTCTCAAGGCGGGCCCCGCGGTCGTCGCGGTGCTCTTCGGATTCTTCCTGGCGTCCACGGGCATGGCGCCGTCCATAAACCGCTTCCTGAACGAGCTGGCGGAGACCATCAACTCCATCAGCTTCTGACCCGGCGCGGACGGCCGGCGCGCGGTGGCGTACGCGGATACGCCACCGGCCCGGCCGCTGGGATTTCAGCGGACCGGGCCGGAGGTGGTGGAGCGGGCGACGGGAATCGAACCCGCGTAGCTAGTTTGGAAGATCGCGTAGCTACGCCCACGCTGAGCTGGGGAAACGGTGACCTGCGGGTTCCCTCCGCTCGCCCCGAGGTTCCCCGCGGCTCCCTGTCAGCCACCCGTTGAGCGGGCACACAGGGGGCACGCTGCTTGACCGGTCAGAAGTAGTGCAGCAACACGACTGCCAGCCCCGTCAGAGCCTGGAGGAGAGCGGCGAATGCGGTGATCAGCGCTGCTGCCGGATACCACTTAGTTGCTTCGTCGGATCTCATGGCTGTACTGTCCTCAGTAACGCATAACCTATGGCGTACGCCATAGGTTTCAGGTTGTGGTGGTCGATCGGGCTTGGGCATGATCGGCTCCTTCGAGTGACCCGTACGGCGCGTCCGCCAAGACTCAACGCCATACGGGTCTTCGCTGTGTGCAGTTTGAGGAACTGTAACAGGCGTGGCGTCCCAACTGCCCGTGTACTACCCAGGTGTTGGGGTAACGGATCAGACGCCTGTCGTTGACCGTAGCAGCGAGACCGCAGGGTTCGGATCCGGCCGCATGCGCTGCCACTCACTTCCAGCAACGAGGCGCTTGGCCTGAGACGTACCAAGTAGCACGAGTACTTACACGTACTTGCGTGTTGGTTCAGCGTGGGTTGGGTGTTGCGCCGCCTCTTGCCCGGTTCAGAGGTTGGCCGAAAACGTGAGGTCGGTGGAGCGGCTTTGGGCGGGAGCTGCTTTGGGGCGAGTGATCATGGCCCCTTAAGCTCATCGCGATTCGGGCAGTCAGTGGACCTGCCCGCAAGGTCCGAATCGGGGCCATGATCTTAGAGGCTCGCCCCAAAGTGGCTGCCTAAAGCCGTGGAGCCGACCGCCCCAGCCCCCACCTTCCCCACCCCACCCCCACCCCGCCTCATCCTTCCCCGCCTCCTGCTCACCGCGGCGAGTGGTGGTCCACGGTCGGCAGGGTGGTCTGGTGCCGGCGCACGCTGGGAACTGCTGCGGGCTCGGCCAGGCGTGCGGGCCTGCCTGGTTGGGACGCCGGGTGGTCTTCCTGCTGCCTTCGAGGCGTGCGCGCTGGGGCCGCTCATGGCCCTGGTGGGGGTCAACCATCCGGGCTTGGGGCAACGGCCACGGGTAGTGGGTTAGCCCGCCGCGTACCGCCGCCGCGATCCGGCCTATTCGGGAACCCAAAGCGTCTGTGACCTGCTGTGCGGCTATCCCCTGTGCCCTATGTCCCGGTGCTGGGTTTTGGCCGCTGTGTGGGGCGACGGACGGACGCCGCCGCGCAGCCGGTGGCGGAGACATAGAGGCAGCGTGGCGGCGGCCGGCCGGCGCCGCCGCGCTGTGTGCGGCCCTCGGTCCCTTGGATTGATCCCCTTCGGGGGCGGCTCGGGTTTTTGGTCTTGTTGGGGTGTTTGTGTGTCCGTGCGTGCGCCTTGTGGTCCTACGGTTGTTTGGGGTCTTCCCCCTCCAAGGCCGGATCGCGGCGGCGGTACGCGGCGGGCTCACCCGCGTCACCAGGGGCCAAGGCCCCGGCCAAGGGCTGGTTGGCGCTCGCGGCTGGCATGGGCGGCCGCGAGCGCAGCGAGCCTTGATGAAGTAGGGAAAGTTCTACCGCGCTCAGGTCCCGTGCCCGCTCGACGTGACCTGTCGGCCTGTCGGTGGCCTCGGCTACCGTTTCGTCCATGCCTTCTGCACTGGACACGCCCCGCGGAGCGGCGGAACTCGCCGAGTCGCTACTTCCCCCGCTCGGCAACCGCTGGCTCCACACTCAGGCCGTAGCCGCTCGGGCACAGGAGGTTTCCACGGCTGTCCCTCACCCTGACCGGGGGCTCCTCGTTGCTGCTGCTTGGCTGCATGACATCGGGTACGCCCCTCAACTGCGTGATACCGGGTTTCACCCCCTCGACGGGGCTCGCCATCTGGAGGCGCTGGGTGCGCCTGTACGTCTCGTGCGGCTGGTCGCCCATCACTCTGGAGCCGTGTACGAGGCGGAACAGCGGGGGCTGTCGGCGCAACTGGCTGTCTATGACCGGGAAGACTCCCCGGTCCTGGATGCCTTGATCTACGCGGACATGACGACCGGCCCCGCTGGACAGTCCTTCGACTTCGATACGCGGATCGACGAAATCCTTGTGCGCTACGAGCCAGGTAGCGAGGTCCACAACGCGATCAGCAAGGCGCGCCCATACCTCAAGGATGCCGTCGAGCGAACGCGTATCCGCGTGGCTTCTCAACCGACGTAGGGTTCCGCCTGGTCATCAAGGCCGCGCTCGATCCGCATCCGCATTGAAGGGTGAATGTTCAGCTCGTGCAGCCTGTCGGGTGCTACGAACGCTACTTCCTTGCTCTCGCTACTGGTACGGAGTTGACCACCGAGGATGCGGGCACGGAAGCAGATTGAGAACTGCTGACGTACCTCACCGTCGTCGTACGCCATGACGTGCCTGGGGTCGGTGTAGGTCCCGACGATGCCGGTGACCTCCACGTCGAAGCCCGTCTCTTCCTTGGTCTCACGTACCGCTGCGTCGGGTGCTGACTCTCCCAAGTCGACACCGCCGCCAGGCAGGGCCCATAGGTCGTTGTCGGTCTTGTGAATCAGCAGAACCTCGCCGGCTCCATTGCGGGCAACGGCAGTCACTGAGGGGACGAGGCTGTTCGCCTTCGGTGCGTTCGGATCATTGACGTAGTCGACGCGAGCCATACGTCTAGCGTCGCACGCCCGTGCCCTGTCATGCCGCCCGGCCGCGTTCCCATGCGTAGTCGAAACTGCGCATGTAGTGCCGAAAGGTCCGGGCACCCGGAAGGTACCGGAAGTGCATCATTGGGTTCTGGCCGGCTGGCGCTCCGAGAACGTGAGGGTTCACCAACACATCCTCGTCGAAGCGATAGATCGAGTTGTAAAGGATCGTGTCATGCAGCCGGACCTCGACCCCTGGTGTCGCCATGGCGGGCTCTATGTACCGGCGGGTGATCCGGGCCCGAGCTGCGAGGTCGTTGCCGATGCCTTCCTCCTCGCCACGCTGGCGGACGGCCTCGGAGTCTGGGTCGCCGAGTAGAACGCGGACCTGCGCGCCGGCCTTCGCCTTCTCCGCCAACTGGTCGGGGAGATCAGGGTGGCTGTCGAACAAGAACAGCCCGGCGTAGACAAGGATGTCGACCTGATCCGTCGCCCTCTCAATCAGGGAGGACCAGAGTGCGGTAGGCACAGCCCCCCGGTGCGGGTAGTACGTGATCAGTTCTGATGTGCTGGCCTTCTCGGCCTGCTTCTCGACCGTCGGCCACAGATAGATCTCGTCAATGCCCAGGAAACCAGAGGTCTTCCATCGGTGCCCTCGGTGTGGAGTTCGGTTGGTGGTGATCCACCGCTCGACGCTCTTCGGGTCAACTCCGACGTGCTCGGCCACGGATTGGATCGTCTCGCCCTTTGCTGAAATCGCAGCGCGCAGACGTTCGTTCGCCATGATGTGACCTTCCGCAGGACCACTAGGGACGTTTTGACGATAGCGGAGACGTCCCCAAACGTCCATACGGACCGTGATGTGTCCACTACCTTTCGCGGTCTCCTGATCTCACCGCTAAACGGCGGCAACAACACCGCTAGAGCAGGAGACAGACGATGCGTCAGATTCCCGTCGACACCTCCACCGCCGCCGTGATGGTGGCCAAGCCCCCGCAGCCGAAGGTGAAGGACCGGCGTACCGGTGAGGTCGCGACCGATGCCGAGACCGGCGCGACGCTGATGACCGTGGAGGTCATGTTCTCCGCGAACGACGAGGTGGAGCTTCTGGCCGTGACGGTCCCTGAGCCGGGCGTGACCGGTGAGTTGGTGATGGGCACGCCCGTGGCGCTGACCGGACTGATCGCCCGTCCCTGGGAGAACGACTTCGGCAACGGCAAGCGGCACGGCATCTCCTTCCGTGCGGTCGCGGTTACCTCGCTCGCCGCGGGTGCCTCGAAGCCCAAGGCTGCCTGATCATGGGGTGGCTATTCGCCTTCGTGCTGGCGGTCGTCGCTGCTGCGGGTCTGCTGCGGTGGCAGCGCCCCGCCTGGTACTGGATGAGCTTCGGGATCGTCTTCACGGTGGTGCGCATCCGGCTGCGCTACGCGGATGTGATGGATGCCTGTCACCTGACGATGCCGGCCTCCCGCTTCCGGCTGGCCATGGCACGCACGTTCAAGCGGGAGGTTCCCCGCCAGAGGGTTCCTCGGCTGCTATGGCTGCGCCCCACCCGTACCGGGGTGAAGCTGCGGATCAGGATGTGGCCCGGACAGGATGCGTTCGAGTTCTCCGCCGCCGCGGATCGCTTGCGGCACTCCTTCGCCGTGCATCAGGTCATTTCGCGGGAGATCAAGCCGGGCATCATCGAGATCACGCTGACCGGCTTTGATGTCCTCAAGACTGTGCGCATGCCGGTGAAGACGGACCGCGGCCTGTTGAAGGTCCCGGTGGCGCTGGTGGAGGACGGCTCGGTGCACTACCGCGACTACCGCGAGATTCCGCACTCGGTGACCGCCGGTGCCACGCAGTCGGGCAAGTCCGTCTTCCAGCGCACCGTGATCAAGGAACTCGCCTCACAGCCGGTGGCCCTGGTCGGCATCGACTGCAAGAAGATCGAACTCGGTCCCTTCGCGCGCCGCTTCTCCGCCCTGGCCGACAACCGTGACGATGCCGCCGATCTGCTGGAAGCGCTCGTGCAGCGCATGGAGAGCATCTATGAACTGATCCGCTGCGAACAGCGGATCAGTGCCGATACCCCGGATGCGGAGATCGCCGCGAACATCTGGGATCTCCCGGAGTCCTTGCGCCCGGTCCCCGTCGTGATCACCATCGACGAGATCGCTGAGATCGTTATGAGCGCCAAGCGCAACGATCCCCGCCGGGATCGGATCATCACCGCCCTGGTCCGCCTGGCTCAGCTCGGCCGCGCCGCGGGCATGTTCCTTGACATCTACGGTCAGCGCTTCGGTTCCGAACTCGGGGACGGCATCACCATGCTCCGCGCGCAGCTCACGGGTCGGATCGTGCACCGCGTCAACGACGAGTCGACCGCCAAGATGACCTTCGGGGACATCTCCCCGCATGCGGTGTTCGCCGCCACGCAGATTCCCAACACGCGCCGTGGCATGGCGATTGTCGGCTACTCCACCGGCGAGTGGACGCGCATCCGCACCCCGCACACCTCAATGCGCCGCGCGGTCAGTGCCTGCAACAAGCACGCGCATCTCACCCCGGATCTTCCGGAGCTGGACCGCTTCCGGCCGCTGGTCGACGCCGCTTCGAAGGCACCCGCAACCGTCGTAGAAGCCGCCTGACTTCTTCCGATTGATCGGCTGGCGTGAGCGTCTCGCGCCGGGTCCCTAGCCCCTCCATGCCTGAAGGAAGGAAGCCGCTCATGGCCGCACGCGCCCGCAAGCTGGCTGCCAAGCCTGCCGTTGCGAAGTGCCCGGATTGCAAGGGCATGGGCGAGATCGCCGAAACCGTCCGCGTCGGTGCCCGCAAGGGCCGCGCCACCACCGATCAACAAGCCGCCCTGTGCCTCACGTGCTGGGGCAGCGGCGAGGCCCCCACCGACTGAACACCGCCGGGACCGGGCGGCCGGACACCGATTCCCCGCCCCGTCCCGGCACCAACCCCGTAGAGGAGGTGATGACATGACCCGCTCGATCCGTCTGGACGCCGTACTGATCCAAGCCGTGATCGCCGGTGCGCTGTCCTTCGCCCACCTGCACGATTTGGCCGCCGCGGCGGGACAGACCGGTTGGAAGGCATGGGCCTATCCGATTTCCGTGGATCTGCTGCTCGTGGCTGCCTGGCGACGGCTGCGTAGTGACGGTTCCTCCCGCCTGGCGTGGTGCTGGTTCCTGATCGCACTGGTCGCCTCGCTCGGTGCCAACGTCGCCACCGCCGGGTTCCTCGACTTGGGGCACCCGCCGGCTTGGCTGCGGTTCGGTGTCGCTGGATGGCCTGCGTTGGCCTTCCTCGGCGGCACGCTGCTGACCCACTCACCCGCTGCGGACCCCGCGCCGACTGCGCCTGCGGTCCCTGCCTCGGCCCCCCCGATCGAGCCGGACCCCGTTCCGCAGACGGAATCGGAGCCCGCACCGGTCGCTGCTGCCGAGACGCCCCCGGCTCTGCCCGCTTCAGAACCGGCTCCGGAGCCTGCTACCCCGCCGGTCCCGGCCGCGCTGGTCGACCACGCCCGCAAGGTCGCCGAGGACCACCGTGCCCGCACCGGCACCCCGATCGACACCGACACCCTGCGCGCCCGCCTCGGGGTTCCGGCTCCCATGGCCGACGTCATCGCCGCCCAACTCGCTTGACGAAAGGACTACCCCTGATGGGCATCTACCGGATCTTTCGCGAACTGCGCCGCGTCGGCAACGTCACCGTCGGCACCGCCCACGGCAAGCGTGGCCACATCGCCTACGTCGCCGCCTGCATGGCTGAGGACTGCGGTTGGTCGGCCGAATACGAAGAGCCCTCCGCGGCCATGGTCGCCGCCCAGGGCCACCGCTGCCGCGTCCGCTGACGCCAGAGGGGAGTACGCCTCGTGTCTGTTCCGCTGTGGTTCTTCATCGCCTGCCTGGGCCTGGTCGGCGTCAAGCTCGTCCGTCCGCCCTGGTGGCTCGTGATCGTCCTGCTGCTGGGCGGCTACCTCCTCGCCGACAGCGTCCTTGCCCCCGCCATCGACACCGCTACGAAGTGAGAGGAGTCCTGCCCATGTTCGAGCCCCGTATCCCCGTCAACCCCGCGCCGACCGGCGAGATCATCCCGGTCATCACCACTGCGGCGGTCCTGCCCGGCCACCCGCACGCCCCCGCCGCGTGCTCGTGCCAGCACCAACCCCCGGCCCCGGCCGCGGCACCTGCCCGACCGGCCGTGCAGATCACCCCCGGCAGTGTCCTCGCCTTCGTCGGTGCCGGCACGGCCGTGGTGCTGGTCGTCGGCGCGGTGCTGGTCTCGATGCTCTTGGCGGTCGCCATCACCGCCGCTTCGCTCGCCGTGTGCGCACTGGTGATCCGCTCCCTGCTCGTCTCCGACCGCAAGAACCGCTGAACGGCCCCCGGGCGGCCTCGATACCGCCAAGCATCCGCCGCCCGGGAGCTGTGCCCCTATCCGATTTCGACAACCGGAAGGAACCTCCATCATGACCGACCGCACCCGGCCCGCGGGCCGGATCTGCCCGGACTGCGACGGATTCGCCACCGTCAAGGCCACCCTCGGTGGACGCGACCGGCACGGCCATCTTCGCACCCTCACCCTGCACTGCGGGACGTGCCACGGCACCGGCACCCGCACCGTCCGCCGGGCCCGTCGCCTCTGGCAGGTGGCGGCATGACCACCTCGGAGAACCTGACCGCCGCCCTGGCCGAAGTGAAAGCCGAGATCGCCCGCACCGACACCAAGGCCGCTCTTCTGCTCGCCTTCGTCGGTGCGGTGTTCGCCGGCGGCTGGACCATCGCCAAAGATGCCCCTCTGAATCCGGCCGCTGTCGTCGTGGCCGGCCTCGGTACGGGCCTGCTCATCGCTGCGGCAGGACTGCTGCTCGGCTCGGTCCGCCCCAACCTCGGCGGCTCCCGTCGGCGCGGCTTCCCGCTCTGGGCCACCCTGAACGCCGAACAGCTCGACGCAGAGCTATCCGACTACCGCAGCACGCAGTACATCGCGGAACTGTCCCGCATCGCGGTCGCCAAGTTCACTCGCCTGGAACGGGCCGTAGACCTTACCCGCATCGGTGGTCTCCTGCTGATTACCGCGGCTTTGATCGCTCTCGGGGGTGTGGCATGACCGCCTCCACCGCCCTGGCGAACATGGATCAGATCACCCTGGGCGACCTGTTCCGCGTGGCATCGGCCGACGACTTCGACCGCTGGGAAGACCAGATCCGCCGTACCGGCGGCTGCTCCGACCCGATCCACCTCACCGGCTGGACTCTGGCCAAGGACAAGACCACCGGCGAAACCCTGCACCACTACTCCACCGACGGTGAACCCGGTGGGCGGCTGCGGCTGGCCTGCGGCAACCGCCGGGCCTCGCGTTGCCCTTCCTGCGCCTTCACCTACGCCGGGGACACCTACCACCTGATCCGCGCCGGACTCGCCGGCGACGACCGCCGCGACATCCCTCCTACCGTCCGCGACCACCCCCGCGTCTTCGCCACCTTCACCGCCCCGTCCTTCGGCCCCGTCCACAACCGGCCTGACCGCGGAACCTGCCGCTGCGGCATCCGGCACCCCGCCGATGATCCCGCCCTCGGCACCGCCCTTGACCCGGCCACTTACGACTACGTGGGAGCGGTCCTCTTCAACAACCACGCCGGGAATCTGTGGCAGCGCTTCACCACCCGACTGCGCCGCGAGATCGCCGCCCGCGCCGGCCTCACCCAACGCGAACTGAAGGAAGCCGCCCGCCTCTCCTTCGGCAAGGTCGCCGAGTTCCAGAAGCGCGGTGCCATCCACTTCCATGCCGTGATCCGCCTCGACGGACCCGAAGGGCCCGAGACCCCACCCCCGTCCTGGGCCAGTGTTGACCTTCTTGATGAGGCGATCCGCGCCGCCGCGGTGCACTCCTACACGAACGTCAGTGTCCCCGCCGCCACCGGCCAACCGGCCCGCACTTTCCGCTGGGGGCGGCAGCTCGACGTGCGCCCGGTCAAAGCCTTCGGCAACGGCTCCGACATCACCGAGCAGGCCGTGGCCTCCTACGTCGCCAAATACGCCACCAAAGCCGCGGAGAACACCGGCACCCTGGACCGCCGCATCGGCGAACTCGCCGAACTCGACCGGCACGGCGTACCCGACCACGCTCGCCGCCTGATCGAAGCTTGCAAGCTGCTCGATCCGCTCTACCCTGACCGCCGCCTGTGGGCCTGGGCACACATGCTCGGCTTCCGCGGCCACTTCTCCTCGAAATCCCGCCGCTACTCCACCACCCTCGGTGAGCTTCGCCAGGCACGCGCCGACTTCCGCGCCGCCCAGGAACGCCAAGCCCTCGGCCTCGACGACCGCGAGCCGGACACCGTCCTCGTGCTCGCCGACTGGCAGTACGCCGGCCACGGCCACACCCCCGGCGAATCCGTCCTCGCCGCCACCATCGCCCGCAATCTTCAGCTCAACCGCGAAACCGCACGTGAAGCCCTGCACGACGAGCGCGTCACGGAAGGAAGGCACGGCCATGAATGAGCGATACCTGAGCGTCGTAGAGGTCGCCGAACTCCTCGGCACGACTGTGCGCTTCCCTCGGCGGCTGGTCGAAGAGCGTCGCATCACCTACGTCAAGGTCGGTCGGCACGTCCGCATCCCCGAGAGCGCCGTGCGGGACTACCTCGCCGCGCACACGGTGCAGCCCCGGCGGCGGCTGGGGGTGGCCGCCTGATGGCTGGCAAGCGTCGCACCTTCGGCCGTGTCCGCAAGCTCTCGTCCGGCCGCTACCAGGCCCGTTACGTCGCTCCTGACGGTCTGCTCCGACCGGCGCCCGAGACGTTCCGCACGAAGAGGGACGCTGACGACTGGCTGGCCGACAAGCAGACCGAGATGCGCCGGGGGGACTGGCACGACCCGGACGCGGGCAAGGTCGCCTTCGGCTCGTATGCCGCCTCCTGGATCGAGGAACGGGAGATCGCAACGACGACCCGGCAGCTCTACGGCTCGCTCCTGAAACATCACCTTGCACCGACTTTCGCCGGCGTCGATGTCGCGCGGATCTCGCCCCCGCTCGTCCGCCGCTGGCGTGCCGACAAGCTCGCGTCCGGCACCGGACCGGCGACGGTGGCCAAGGCGTACGCACTGCTTCGCTCGATCCTGGCCACCGCTGTTGCGGACCAGATGATCAGGCGGAATCCGTGCCAGATCAAGGGCGCAAGCATCGTGCACACCCCGGAGCGGCCGACTGCGACGGTGCAAGAGGTCTATGCGCTCGCCGACGCCATCCAGCCCCGCTACCGGGTGCTCGTCCTGCTGGGCGGCTTCCTTGGCCTGCGCTGGGGTGAGCTGGTCGGCTTGCACCGCCGGGATCTCGACCTCGACCGCGGCACCCTGCGTGTGCGTCGCTCCGTGGCAGAGCTGTTCAATGGACAACGCGAGATCAAAGCACCCAAGAGTGCGGCGGGCAAGCGGACGGTCGCCATTCCGGCAGTGATCGTCCCGGACATCCTGGATCACCTGACGCGGTACGCCGAGCCGGGAGCCGACGGGAGTGTCTTCGTCGGAGCCAAGGGCGCCATTCCGCGCCGGAACCACTTCAACAAGCTGTGGCGCAAGGCGTGCGCCGACGCGGGGATCAAGGGGCTGCACTTCCATGATCTGCGGCACACGGGGAACACTCTCGCCGCGTCCACGGGTGCCAGCACGCGGGAGCTGATGTCTCGAATGGGGCACAGTTCGGCCCGTGCCGCGTTGATCTACCAGCACGCGAGCGCCGATCGGGACCGGCTGATCGCTGATGCAGTGAGCGGCCTCGTGAAGCAAGATCGCAAGTCACAGGGGCACGCGGGGGACACGCCAGACTGAACGGAGCCCCAGGACGAGACAAGGGCCAGGCGGAGGAATGAACCTCTGACCTGGCCCTACGTCGTTCAGAGCGGGCGACGGGAATCGAACCCGCGTAGCTAGTTTGGAAGACTAGGGCTCTACCATTGAGCTACGCCCGCACGGCTCGCGCCAGGGCCCACAGGGGCCGCGGCACGACAGGCATCGTAGCGGGTCGGAGCCCCTCCCCGCACACCCCGGACGGCTCCCCGCCGACGAGGGGCCGCACTGCCTGCGGGCATGTACCCTACGTGTCGCACCGACGGGGTGTGGCGCAGCTTGGTAGCGCGTCCGCTTTGGGAGCGGAAGGCCGTGGGTTCAAATCCCGCCACCCCGACCAGCAGGAACTCCCTCGCAAGATCGCATCGAGGCCGCATCGGGATCGCATTGTGGGTCGGCTCCCGCTTGCCGTTACTATGCAAGCTGTGTGCCCGTGTGTCTCTGAACCGGGCTCAATCCCAAGAAGTCAGCCCCAAGGAGACCGAACCGTGAAGAGCGCCGTGGAGACCCTGAACCCGACCCGGGTTCGGCTCACTGTTGAGGTGCCCTTCGAGGAGCTCAAGGACAGCCTCGACGCGGCCTACAAGAAGATCAACCAGCAGGTCACGGTGAAGGGCTTCCGCAAGGGCAAGATCCCGGCCCGTGTCATCGACCAGCGGTTCGGCCGCGGCGCCGTCCTCGAAGAGGCCGTCAACGACGCGCTCCCGAAGTTCTACACCGAGGCCGTCAACGAGGCCGAGCTCAACGTCCTGGGCCAGCCCGAGGTGGACATCACCGAGCTGAAGGACAACGAGACCCTCAACTTCACCGCCGAGGTCGACGTCCGCCCGACGATCGAGATCCCGGACTACTCCGGCATCGAGGTCGAGGTCGACGCGGTCGAGGTCAGCGACGAGGACGTCGACAAGGCCGTCGAGGAGCTGCGTGAGCGCTTCGCGTCCACCTCGCCGGTCGAGCGTGCCGCCGAGGACGGCGACGTCGTGACGATCGACCTGCAGGCCAAGGTCGAGGGCGAGGTCCTGGAGGACGGCGTCGCGTCCGGCGTCTCCTACACCATCGGCTCCGGCGAGCTCCTGGAGGGCATCGACGAGGCCGTCAAGGGCCTGGAGGCCGGGGGCGAGGCCACCTTCACCTCCGAGCTGAAGGGCGGCTCGGCGGCCGGCAAGGAGTCCGAGGTCACCGTCAAGGTCTCCCAGGTCGCCAAGCGCGAACTGCCCGAGCTCGACGACGACTTCGCCCAGCTCGCCTCCGAGTTCGACACCCTTGAGGAGCTGCGTGCCGACAGCCGCAAGCGCCTGGAGAACATGAAGCAGTACGACCAGGCGACGCAGGCCCAGGAGCGCGTCCTGGAGAAGCTGCTGGAGCTGGTCGAGGTCCCCGTCCCCGAGAAGCTGCTCGCGGACGAGATCCAGACCCGCACGCACAACCTGGAGCACCACCAGCTCGGCCAGATGGGCCTCGACCTGGACAAGTACCTGGAGATCCAGGGCAAGTCCCGCGAGGAGTTCGACGCCGAGACCAAGGAGCAGGCCGAGAAGGGCATCAAGACGCAGTTCGTCCTCGACGAGCTCGTCAACAAGGAGAAGCTGAACGTGAACCAGGAGGAGCTCACCGAGCACCTCATGCGTCGCGCGCAGTCCTCCGGCATGTCCCCCGACCAGTTCGCCCAGGCCGTCGTCGAGGGCGGCCAGGTCCCGATGCTGGTCGGCGAGGTCGCCCGCGGCAAGGCCCTCGCGGTCGTCGTCGAGGCCGCCACGGTCAAGGACACGAACGGTGAGGTCGTCGACCTCGACGACGAGGACGACGAGACGGCTGCCGCCGAGGGCGAGCAGGCATCCGAAGCTGCCGAGGAGAAGACCGAAGCCTGAGCTTCGCTCTGACGCTCGTACGACAGGCCCCCGGGATCTCGGTCCCGGGGGCCTGTCGCGCCCTGAGGGGCGCGGGGAACTGCCCGCTCAGCCCCTGACGGGGCACCCCTGAGCCGAGGCGGCGGTGCCCCGCCAGAACATGCGCTCACAGCGAACAGTCACCTTTGCGGGATTCCCCGGACGGGGCTGAGCGTTAGGGTCCATGAATACGAGGGCAGGGGAGTCCCCGAAGCCGCCCCGGAGCGGCTGGCACGCGGGGTCCCAGCCCCAGCTGAAGACGTGAGACGGCCCGGCGCCGTCGTAAGACGAGCAGGTGGATACGTGACGAATCTGATGCCCTCCGCCGCCGGCGACCCCTCCATCGGTGGTGGCCTCGGCGACCAGGTCTACAACCGGCTGCTCGGCGAGCGGATCATCTTCCTCGGCCAGGCCGTGGACGACGACATCGCCAACAAGATCACTGCGCAGCTTCTGCTGCTCGCCGCAGAGCCGGACAAGGACATCTTCCTCTACATCAACAGCCCCGGCGGCTCGATCACGGCCGGCATGGCGGTCTACGACACCATGCAGTACATCAAGAACGACGTCGTGACGATCGCGATGGGCATGGCCGCCTCCATGGGCCAGTTCCTGCTCAGCGCCGGTACGCCCGGCAAGCGCTTCGCCCTGCCGAACGCCGAGATCCTGATCCACCAGCCCTCCGCGGGCCTGGCGGGTTCCGCCTCGGACATCAAGATCCACGCCGAGCGCCTGCTGCACACCAAGCGCCGCATGGCGGAGCTGACCGCTCACCACACCGGCCAGACCGTCGAGCAGATCACCCGCGACTCGGACCGCGACCGCTGGTTCGACCCGCAGGAGGCCAAGGAGTACGGCCTCATCGACGACATCATGCCCACCGCCGCCGGCATGCCGGGCGGGGGCGGCACGGGAGCCTGAGGCATCCCCTCAGCGCCTCTCAGCCGAAACCTCAGCCCACGCTCCTCAGGAGACGAAGAAGAGATGAACAACCACCCCGGCAGCGGCCTCTACGAGCGCACCCAGGCCGAGTTCACCGGCGCCCGCGCCGAATCCCGCTACATCGTCCCGCGCTTCGTCGAGCGCACCTCGCAGGGCGTGCGCGAGTACGACCCGTACGCGAAGCTCTTCGAGGAGCGCGTGATCTTCCTCGGCGTGCAGATCGACGACGCGTCGGCCAACGACGTCATGGCGCAGCTCCTGTGCCTGGAGTCGATGGACCCCGACCGCGACATCTCCATCTACATCAACAGCCCCGGCGGTTCGTTCACGGCCCTCACGGCCATCTACGACACGATCCAGTTCGTGAAGCCGGACGTCCAGACCGTCTGCATGGGCCAGGCCGCCTCGGCCGCCGCCGTCCTGCTCGCGGCCGGTACGCCGGGCAAGCGCATGGCGCTGCCGAACGCCCGCGTCCTGATCCACCAGCCGTACAGCGAGACGGGCCGCGGTCAGGTCTCGGACCTGGAGATCGCCGCCAACGAGATCCTCCGGATGCGCTCGCAGCTGGAGGAGATGCTGGCCAAGCACTCCACGACGCCGATCGAGAAGATCCGCGACGACATCGAGCGCGACAAGATCCTCACGGCCGAGGACGCGCTCTCGTACGGTCTCGTCGACCAGATCATCTCCACCCGCAAGATGAACAATGCCTCGGTTGCCTGACGCGGCGCTGTAGCATCTGCCGCTCCTTGGCATGGTTCGCCGACGGCTCGCGCCGAAGCGAACCGTGCCAAGGGGGGCCCGTACGGGGCCTCCGGCAAGGTACCGTCGGATATGAGGCACCAGGAGCCGCTGAACGTGGCGTCTCCCAGGCGAAGGGGAAGCACCTCGTGGCACGCATCGGTGACGGCGGCGATCTGCTCAAGTGCTCGTTCTGCGGAAAGAGTCAGAAGCAGGTCAAGAAGCTCATCGCAGGCCCCGGTGTGTACATCTGCGACGAGTGCATCGACCTCTGTAACGAGATCATCGAGGAAGAGCTCGCGGAGACGAGCGAGGTGCGCTGGGAGGAACTGCCCAAGCCTCGCGAGATCTACGAATTCCTTGAGGGCTACGTGGTGGGCCAGGAGCCCGCGAAGAAGGCCCTCTCGGTAGCGGTGTACAACCACTACAAGCGCGTCCAGGCCGGTGAGAACGGCGGCGCGCAGGGCCGTGACGACGCGATCGAACTCGCGAAGTCCAACATCCTCCTGCTCGGCCCGACCGGCTCCGGCAAGACGCTGCTGGCGCAGACGCTCGCCCGCATGCTGAACGTCCCGTTCGCCATCGCGGACGCGACGGCGCTGACGGAGGCGGGCTATGTCGGCGAGGACGTCGAGAACATCCTGCTCAAGCTCATCCAGGCCGCTGACTACGACGTCAAGAAGGCCGAGACGGGCATCATCTACATCGACGAGATCGACAAGGTCGCCCGCAAGAGCGAGAACCCGTCGATCACGCGCGACGTCAGCGGTGAGGGCGTCCAGCAGGCCCTGCTCAAGATCCTGGAGGGCACCACGGCCTCCGTCCCGCCGCAGGGCGGCCGCAAGCACCCGCACCAGGAATTCATCCAGATCGACACGACGAACGTGCTCTTCATCGTGGGCGGCGCCTTCGCCGGCCTCGAAAAGATCATCGAGTCGCGGGCGGGCGCGAAGGGCATCGGCTTCGGCGCCACCATCCGCTCCAAGCGCGAGATGGAGGAGAAGGACCAGTTCGAGGACATCATGCCGGAGGACCTGGTGAAGTTCGGGATGATCCCCGAGTTCATCGGCCGCCTCCCCGTGATCACCTCGGTCCACAACCTCGACCGCGAGGCCCTGCTCCAGATCCTCGTCGAGCCGCGCAACGCCCTGGTGAAGCAGTACCAGCGCCTGTTCGAACTCGACGGCGTGGAGCTGGACTTCGAGCGCGAGGCCCTTGAGGCCATCGCGGACCAGGCGATCCTCCGCCAGACCGGCGCGCGCGGCCTGCGCGCCATCATGGAGGAGGTCCTCCAGTCGGTGATGTACGAGGTGCCGTCCCGCAAGGACGTCGCCCGCGTCGTCATCACGGCGGACGTCGTCCGTTCGAACGTGAACCCCACGCTGGTGCCGCGTGACGCACGCGGTTCCGGTGCCGGGGAGATGAAGTCCGCTTAGGCGGAAGCAGTACGAGACGGGGGCGCCCCGCGGCCGACCGGCCGCGGGGCGCCTTCGTGTCGTGCGTGTGGCGTGCGTGTGGCCCTTCGCCGTCCGGTGCTACTTCGCCTCGACGCGGACGTCGGCGCGCAGCTCGGCGGTCAGCTTCGCGGTGGCGGCCAGGGAGGGCTTCTCGCCGCGGGCGGCGGCCGCCGCGTCGGTGGGGGAGACGTAGCCGACGGTGCTGTGGTCGCCCCAGACGCACATCGGGTTCTGGTAGGTCTTCTCCTCGCCGCCGTCCTCACCGGCCGCCGGGTTCGGACCGCTGGTCCGGAACTCCGACGTCTGGCACTTCATGATCCCGTTCTCGAAGCCGGCCGGCGTGAACTCCTCGGGGCTGCCGACGTAGGTCGCGGCGCCGTCGCTCTCCGCCGCCTGCCGTTCCATCTCGGCGAACAGCGCGTCCACGACCTTCTCGGGGTCCTCGACCTCGCCGTGGACGCCGGAGTACGAGACCGAACGCTGACCGGTGCCCTTCCCTGCCACGTACATGGCGGTGACGGCCTCGGGGTGGGCGACGCCGAGGCTCTTCATGCCCTTCAGCTCGCCGCTGCGGACGGCGATGCCGCCGATGGAGTCGACCTTCTCGTACGCGCCGCCGAGGACGGTCGCGGGCGCCGTCAGCTCGTACGTCCTGCCGTCGTCGGCGACGGAACCGCCGCCGCCGTCGCCGTCGCTCCCGCCGAGGAGCCGGCAGCCGCCGAGGGCCGCCATGGCCACGATGAGCGCGGCGCCGACGCACGCTCCGCTCCGTCCTCTGCCTGCTCTGTCGCCCGTCACAGCTTGACGCGCACCTCCTCGCGGACCTTGAGGGCGGTGGCCGAGGCGTCGTCGAGCGACACCTTGCCCGCCATGGCGTCGGCGACCTCGACGGGGACCACGACGGCGACGGTGCTGTGGTCGCCCCACATGCAGACCGGCATGCGGATCTCCTTGGGGGCCGAGGTGCCGGGGTTGTCGTTCTTGATCACGGATTCCTGGCACTTGAGGACTGCGTCGTCCGTGCTGAAGTCCTTCACGGGTCCGACCAGGCTGCCCGTCTCCGTGCTGCTCTTCTCGGAGTCCTTCTTGATCTTGGCGAACATGCCGTCGACGACCTTCTCGGGGTCCTCGATCTCGCCGTAGACCCCCATGTACTGAATGGCCTTCTGCGCCAGCGGGTTGCTGTCGTCGCCCGTCTCGTACGCGGCGTTGACGTCCTTGGGGTCCTTCACGCCGGCCTTCTCCGCCGCGGCGATGTCGCTGGAGTTGAAGCCGTCGTCGCTCCCGCCCTCCTGCTTCTCGTAGTCGCCGAGGACCGTGGCGGGCGCGGTCAGCCTGTGCGGGCCGTCGTCCGTGACCGAGGAGGAGCCGCCGCCGTCGCTGCCGCCGAGGACGAAGTACGCGCCGACGCCGATCGCGGCCACCACGGCGACCGCGCCGACGACGATCCCGGCCTTCTTCCCGCCGCCGCCCCCGACGGGCGGCGGGGGCGGCACCTGGCCGTAGCCGCCCTGCTGCGGGGGATGGCCGTAGCCGGGCTGGGCCGGCGGGGCCTGCTGGGGGTAGCCGTAGCCGTAGCCGGGCTGCGGTGGGGGCGCCTGCTGGGGGTAGCCGTAGCCGGGCTGGGGGGCCTGCGGCGGCCGGCCGTAGGGCCCCGGCTGCTGCGGCGGGCCGTACGGGCCCGGCTGCTGGGGCCCGCCGCCGTACGGACCCGGCTGGTTGTGGCTCATCGCGTGACTTCCCCTTCGGAGCGTTCGTGTGCTGCCGACATCCTGCACGCAGGGGCCCCGGTCGGCAGACCGGGGCCCCGCGTTCCTTCGGCGTGCGGTGGGGTGGTGTCAGAGCTTGACGCGCACGTCCTTGCGGAGCTCGGCGGAGTTCGTCGCGGCCTCGTCGAGGTCGACGGACGTGCCGGAAAGGGCGCTCGCCACGTCCGTGCCGACGACGTAGCCGATGGTGCTGTGGTCGCCCCAGATGCACGTCGACGCGGACATGCCCTTGGAACCGGAGGAGCCGGCCGTGGTGCCCGAGGTGCCGGCGCCGCCGCTGATGTCGACCTTCATCTCCTGGCACTTGAGCACGGCACCGTCGAGTCCGCTCGGCGTGTACTCCTTGGGGCTGCCCACCAGCGTGACCTTCCCGCCGCCCGCGGTGGCGCCCTTCTGCTGCTCCTTCTCGGCGTTGGCGAACATCTTGTCGACGACGCCCTCGGGGTCCGCGATCTCGCCGTAGACGCCGCCGAAGCTCAGGATCTTCTGGGCCATCGGGTTGTCCTCGCTGCCCGACTTGTACTGGGCCGACACGTCCTTGGCGTTCTTCACCCCGGCCGCCTCGGCCTTGTCGAGGTCGACGCCGCTGGAGTCGGAGGCGCTGCCGGGCTCCTTCTTGTAGTCCACGAGGACCGTCTCCGGCGTCGTGAGCTTGTGCGGGCCGTCGTCCTTGACGCCGCCGTCGTCGCCCCCGCCGCCCGCGACGTTCGACGAGCCGCCGTTCTTGCCGCCCTTGTCGTCACCGCCGGTGAAGGCGAAGTAGCCGCCGACCGCCGCCGCGGCGACCACGACGACCGAGGCGATGATGAGGCCGGCCTTCTTGCCGCCGCCTCCGCCCGGCGGCGGGGGCGGCACCTGGCCGGGGAACTGGCCCGGCCCCTGCCCGTAGGCGCCGGGCTGCTGGGGCTGGCTGTAGCCCTGCTGCGGGGCCTGCTGCGGGTGGCCGTAGCCCTGCGGGGGCTGCTGCGGCGGGGGTGCCTGCTGGGGGTAGCCGTAGCCGGGCTGCGGGGCCTGCGGCGGCTGGCCGTAGGGGCCGGGCTGCTGCGGCTGCTGGCCGTAGGGACCGGGCTGCTGGGGTTGCTGCCCGCCGTACGGGCCCGGCTGGTTGTAGCTCATTACTGGGGTTCCCTCCCGATGCTTATGTCTGACGAACATCCTGTCGGACACGGGGAGGGCGCGGGGCGGCCGGACCGGATCGATGCGCAGTTGTTGAAGGGCTGTACCAGAGACCGGACCTGACGTCCGGCGCACCGGGGCCCGGGAGCACGCGGCGCTCCCGGGCCCTTCGTCCACGTACGTTCATGTACGGGCGCGGCGCGCGCTCACGCCTTGACGCGGGCCGCCTCGCGCAGGTCGGTGGCGAACCGCGCCACGTCGTCCGTGGGGATGCCGTCGCCGCCCTTGAGCATCGCGGCGACGTCGAGGCCGAAGACGATGCCGTACGTGCTGTGGTCGGCCCACATGCAGATCGGCAGCTTCGTCTCCTTGTCGCCCTCCTTGATGGCGGCCGACTGGCACTTCATGACGGCGTTGTCGAGGCCGTCGGGCTCCACGGTCTCGGGCTCGCCGACGAGCCGGAACTCCTCCGGGTCGCCCGCGTCGCCGCCCGACTCCTTCTCGGCGTTCTCCTTGGCCTTGGCGAAACCGTCGTCGACGGACTTCTCCGGGTCGTCGATCTGGCCGTACATGCCCTGGAAGCTCATCTGCTTCCCCTTGAAGGCCTCTCCCACCTGGTAGGCAGCCGCCACGTTCCGCGGGTTCTCGATGCCGATCTCCTCGGCGCTCTTCTTGTCGCCGGAGCCGAGCGGGCCGTCGTCGGGCGTGTCGCTGTCCCTGTCGCTCTTCTTGTACTCGCCCACCGAGGCCGGCGGCACCAGCTTGTGCGCCCCGTCGTCCTCGACCGAGGCGGAGCCGCCGCCCCCGCCGAAGACGAAGTACGCACCGACACCGATGGCCGCGACCACGGCCACGGCGCCTATGACCAGGCCGGTCTTCTTCCTGCCGCCGCCGGACGGCGGGGGCGGCGGCGGGACCTGCCCGTAGGGGGCCTGGGGCTGCTGCCCGTAGGGGCCCGGCTGCTGCGGCTGGCTGTAGCCGGGCTGCGGGGGCTGCTGGGGCTGCTGGGGGTAGCCGTAGCCGGGCTGCTGCTGCGGCGGGCCGTACGGCCCCGGTTGCTGCGGCTGTCCGTACGGCCCCGGTTGCTGGGGCGGCTGCCCGTACGGCCCCGGCTGGTTGTCGCTCATGGTGTGGGTCCCCCCTGGGAACGCTGATGTGTTCCGGACATCCTGAACGAAGCCATGGCCCCTTGGGGGCCCCGGTGACAACCGTTACCGAAGATTCCGGTTTCGGGACCGCTCGGTCACCCCTCTAAACTGGCCGCGTGACCGAGAACGCTCAGCAGCAGCCCCCAGCGACCACCCCCGAACTGCCGACCCAGTACGCGCCGGCCGAGGTAGAGGGGCCGCTGTACGAGCGCTGGGTGGAACGGGGTTACTTCTCCGCCGACGAGAAGAGCGAGAAGCCTCCGTACACCGTCGTCATCCCCCCGCCGAACGTCACGGGCGCGCTCCACCTGGGCCACGCCTTCGAGCACACGCTGATCGACGCCCTCACCCGCCGCAAGCGCATGCAGGGCCACGAGACGCTCTGGCAGCCCGGCATGGACCACGCGGGCATCGCCACGCAGAACGTGGTGGAGCGCGAGCTGGGCAAGGAGGGCAAGTCCCGCCACGACCTCGGGCGCGAGGCGTTCATCGAGCGCGTCTGGAAGTGGAAGGGCGAGTCCGGCGGCCAGATCTCCGGGCAGATGCGCCGCCTCGGCGACGGCGTCGACTGGGACCGCGAGCGCTTCACCATGGACGAGGGCCTCTCGCAGGCCGTCCAGACCATCTTCAAGAAGCTCTACGACGACGAGCTGATCTACCGCGCCGAGCGCATCATCAACTGGTGCCCCCGCTGCCTCACGGCGATCTCGGACATCGAGGTCGAGTACCAGGACGACGACGGCGAGCTGGTGTCGATCACGTACGGCGAGGGGGACGAGACGCTCGTCGTCGCCACCACCCGCGCCGAGACGATGCTCGGTGACACCGCCGTGGCGGTCCACCCCGAGGACGAGCGGTACAAGCACCTCGTCGGCAAGCAGATCAAGCTGCCGCTGACCGACCGCACCATCCCCGTCGTCGCCGACGAGCACGTCGACCCCGAGTTCGGCACCGGCGCCGTCAAGGTGACCCCGGCGCACGACCCGAACGACTTCGAGATCGGCCGGCGCCACTCCCTGCCGAACATCGCGGTGATGGACGAGCACGCCGTGATCACCGCGCACGGTCCCTTCCAGGGCCTGGACCGCCTGGAGGCCCGTTCCGCCATCGTCGGCGCCCTGCGCGCCGAGGGCCGCATCGTCGCCGAGAAGCGCCCGTACACCCACTCGGTCGGCCACTGCTCCCGCTGCAAGACCACCATCGAGCCGCGCCTGTCGTTGCAGTGGTGGGTCAAGGTCGGCCCGCTCGCCAAGGCCGCGGGCGACGCGGTCCGCGACGGCAAGGTCAAGATCCACCCGCAGGAGATGGAGAAGCGCTACTTCGACTGGGTCGACAACCTCCACGACTGGTGCATCTCGCGCCAGCTCTGGTGGGGCCACCGCATCCCGGTCTGGTACGGGCCGAACGGCGAGGTCGTCTGCGTCGGACCCGACGACGAGGCCCCGACGGGCGAGGGCTGGACGCAGGACAACGACGTGCTCGACACGTGGTTCTCCTCCGGCCTGTGGCCGTTCTCCACGCTCGGCTGGCCCGAGCGGACCGAGAGCCTCGCGAAGTTCTACCCGAACTCCGTCCTGGTCACCGGCTACGACATCCTCTTCTTCTGGGTCGCCCGGATGATGATGTTCGGCCTGTACGCGATGGACGGCACCCCGCCGTTCCACACGATCGTGCTGCACGGCATGGTCCGCGACCAGTTCGGCAAGAAGATGTCGAAGTCCTTCGGCAACGCGGTCAACCCGCTGGACTGGATGGACAAGTACGGCTCGGACGCCCTGCGCTTCACCCTCGCCCGCGGCGCCAACCCCGGCACGGACGTGCCGATCGGCGAGGACTGGGTCCAGGGCTCGCGCAACTTCGCCAACAAGATCTGGAACGCCACGCGCTTCGCGATGATGAACGGCGCCACGATCGAGGGCGACCTGCCCCCGGCCGAGGAACTGTCCGCCACCGACCGCTGGGTGCTCTCCCGGCTGAACGCGACGGTCGCCGAGGTCGACGCGCTCTACGACGACTACCAGTTCGCCAAGCTCTCCGACGCCCTCTTCCACTTCGCGTGGGACGAGGTCTTCGACTGGTACGTCGAGCTGTCCAAGACCACCTTCATGGCGGGCGGCGACGGCGCGAAGGTCTCGGCCCGCGTCCTCGGCGAGGTCCTGGACGTCACGCTGCGGCTGCTCCACCCGATCGTCCCGTTCGTGACGGAGACGCTCTGGACGGCGCTGACCGGCGGCGAGTCGCTCGTCATCGCCGACTGGCCCAGCGCTGTGCTGGTTCCTGGGGCCGACGCCCCGGGCGGCTTCCGCGACGCCGGTGCCGAGCGGGAGATCGAGACCCTCCAGCAGGTCATCACCGAGGTCCGCCGCTTCCGCGCCGACCAGGGCCTCCAGCCGGGCCAGAAGGTCCCGGCCCGGCTCACCCTGGACGGCACGGCGCTCGCCCCGCACGAGGCGGCCATCCGCCAGCTGCTCCGCCTCCAGCCGGAGGGCGACGGCTTCACGGCCACCGCCACGCTGCCGGTCTCGGGCGCCACCGTCGCGCTCGACCTGTCCGGCACGATCGACGTGGCCGCCGAGCGCAAGCGCCTGGCCAAGGACCTGGCCGCCGCCGAGAAGGAGAAGGCGCAGGCCACGGCCAAGCTCGGCAACGAGGCGTTCCTCGCCAAGGCCCCCGACAACGTGGTCGACAAGATCCGTGGCCGTCTGACCAAGGCGGAGGCCGACATCGCCCGCCTCCAGGCCCAGCTGGAGGCCCTGCCGGCGGCGTGACGCCACCGGCCGCGCGACGCCACCGGCCGCGCGACGGCGCGTGAGGCGTACGGAGCGTTCGAGGCGTACGTGACGGAAGGCCCCCGGAACCCTGTCGGTTCCGGGGGCCTTCGGCGTACCGGCCGGAGGGGCGAAGGGCCGCGCGTTCAGCCCACGCCGTGCGGGTCCCGGGTCCGGTCGTCGCCCGGGGGTGAGGGTGCGACGAGCCCGACCTGCCCCGCCGGTTCCCGGCCGCCCGTCGGCGGCGCGACCAGGCCGAGCCGGTCGAGCTCCGCGTCCGCGAGGGCGTCGAGGGTCTCCGGGTCGCCCTGGCGCCAGCCGCCCGCGAGGCTCCCGACCGTCGAGCCGGGGATCTCCGACGCGGTGACGGCCAGCTCGTCCAGGGGCCGGAGCAGGGAGCGCAGGGCGAGCAGGTCGCGGCCGTCCTCCGAGGCGGCGAGGTCCCGGGCCGCGCCCGCCTGCCGGACCCAGCGGAGCCTGCGCGGCAGCCAGACCGCGAGGAGCACGCCGACCGGTACGGCGAAGAGGGCGAGGGCGCCCACGGTCACGCCGACGCGGACGAGCACCGGGTGCATGCCGTCGACGGCGTCCGACACGCGCCGCACGGCGCCGTCGACGCTCCCGCCGATCAGCGGGAGGGGCGTCCGGTGCTCCCGCAATGCCCGGGGGAGGGCGAGGGAACAGGTGAGCCGGTAGCTGATGACGGCGGCGGCGGCCCACAGCGCGGTCCACAGGAAGACCACGGCGTCACCGACGAGCTGATGGGTCCTTCGCGCGGAATTCTGGGCATACCACATGGTCAGATTTGACCCATGATGTGCTCGGGATGCCGTGAGCCGCGCGGTAACCGGTGCCGCTAATCACCGCATCAGGGTCATTGGGTCTCATAAGTGAGACGAATGACCCCTAGGCGGCCGATGTGGCCTTCGCCAGGCCGTCGAAGTCCTCCACGCACTTGCCGCAGCCCTGCGCGACGCTGTCCAGCGGGTCCTCGGCCGCGAAGACCGGGATGCCGGTGGCGGAGGCGATCCGCAGGTCGAGGCCGGGCAGGAGGGCGCCGCCGCCGGTCAGGATGATGCCGTGCTCCATGATGTCGCCGGACAGCTCGGGCGGGCACTCCTCCAGCGTCACGCGGACGGCGGCGATGATCTGCTCCACCGGCTCGTCGAGGGCCGAGCGGACCTCGCGCACCGTCAGGTCCAGGGTCTTCGGCAGCCCGCCCACCTTCTCCCGGCCCCGCACGGTGAACGTCCGCTGCTCGAACTCCTCTTCGCCGGGCACCGGCCACGCCGAGCCGATGGCGACCTTGATGTCCTCGGCGGTGCGCTCGCCCACGAGCAGCCCGTGCTGCTTGCGCACGAAGTCGGTGATCGCCTGGTCGAAGCGGTCCCCGCCCACCCGCAGCGACTGGGCCGTGACGATGCCGCCGAGCGAGACGACGGCGACCTCGGTGGTGCCGCCGCCGATGTCGACGACCATCGAGCCGCGCGGCTCGGCGACCGGAAGGCCCGCCCCGATCGCGGCGGCCATCGGCTCCTCGATGAGGTGCACGGCCTTCGCACCCGCCCGCTGCGCGGCGTGCACGATGGCCCGCCGCTCGACGGGCGTCACCCCGCTGGGCACGCACACGACCATCCGGGTGCGGGGGCGCCGGCCCGCGAGGGCCTTGCGCACGAAGTGCCTGATCATCTCCTCGGCGGCCTCGTAGTCGCTGATCACGCCGTCCCGCAGCGGCCGGATCGCGGTGATGGACCCGGGGGTCCGCCCGATCGTCTCCTTGGCCTCGGTCCCGACGGCGAGCACCCCGCCCTTGCCGCCCTCCCGCACGGCGACCACGGACGGCTCGTTGAGCACGATGCCCTTGCCGCGTACGTAGAGAAGGGTGTTCGCCGTGCCGAGGTCGATGCCTATGTCCATGATCGCCAAGTTTGCCCGGCGGTCCAGCGAAGCGGAGGGACCTTGGTCCCGAATCGGACGGGCCGAAGGTCCCGACGAGGGCCGCTCCCTCCACCTCGGGCGCCCCGGGCGGGGCCTGCCCGCGCGTGTCGGTGCCGCTCCGTAGACTGGCGTACGTGAGTGACCTCCCCCCGCACGACGACGACCGACCCATCGAGCCCACCGGGCCCGCCGACGCCTCAGACGCCTTCGAGGACATCGTCGGTGCCGAGACCGACCGGGACCCCGACCTCGCCGTGATCGAGGCGGGCAGCCGCACCCTGCGCACCCAGGCGGGCCCGCCGCAGGGCGACATCCCCGCGCGCCCCACCGATCCCGAGGTGGACAAGGCGCTGCGCGAGGTGGAGGCCGAGCTCGCCGGACGCTGGGGCGAGACGAAGCTGGAGCCCTCCGTCAGCCGCATCGCCGCGCTGATGGACGTCCTGGGCGAGCCCCAGCGGGCGTACCCCTCGATCCACATCACGGGGACGAACGGCAAGACGTCCACGGCCCGGATGATCGAGGCCCTGTTCTCCGCCTTCGAGCTGCGCACCGGGCGGTACACCTCGCCCCACGTGCAGTCGATCACCGAGCGCATCAGCCTGGACGGCGCCCCCATCGAGGCGGAGCGCTTCGTCGAGGCGTACCACGACATCAAGCCGTACGTGGAGCTGGTCGACGCCAAGGAGGAGTACCGCCTCTCCTTCTTCGAGGTCCTCACCGGCATGGCGTACGCGGCCTTCGCCGACGCCCCGGTGGACGTGGCCGTCGTCGAGGTCGGCATGGGCGGCAGCTGGGACGCGACGAACGTCATCGACGGCTCCGTCGCCGTCGTGACCCCCATCGACCTGGACCACACCGACCGCCTCGGCTCCACGCCGGCCGAGATCGCCGCCGAGAAGTCCGGGATCATCAAGCAGGACGCGACAGTCATCCTCGCCCAGCAGCCGGTGGACGCCGCGCAGGTGCTCCTGAAGAAGGCCGTCGAGGTCGACGCGACCGTCGCCCGCCAGGGCCTGGAGTTCGGCGTCGTGTCCCGGCAGGTCGCGGTCGGCGGCCAGCTGATGACACTGCGCGGACTCGGCGGGGAGTACGAAGAGGTGTTCCTGCCCCTGCACGGCGAGCACCAGGCGCACAACGCCTCGGTCGCGCTCGCGGCCGTGGAGGCGTTCTTCGGCATCGGCGCGCAGCACGCGCGCCCGCTCGACATCGACGTGGTCCGCAAGGCCTTCGCGTCGGTCGCTTCGCCCGGCCGCCTGGAGGTCGTGCGCCGCTCGCCCACCATCGTCCTGGACGCCGCGCACAACCCGGCGGGCGCGCGGGCCGCGGCGGCGGGCGTCAGCGAGGCCTTCGACTTCAGCAACCTCATCGGCGTGGTCGGCGCGAGCGACGACAAGGACGTCAGGGGGTTCCTGGAGGCCTTCGAGCCGATCTTCGCCGAGGTCGTCGTCACGCAGAACAGCAGCCACCGCGCGATGGACGCGGACGACCTGGCCGCCATCGCCGTCGAGGTCTTCGGCGACGACCGGGTCCAGGTCGAGCCGCGGCTCCCGGACGCCCTGGAGGCCGCGATCACCCTGGCCGAGGACGAGGGGGAGTTCGCGGGCGCCGGCGTCCTCGTCACCGGTTCCGTCATCACGGTCGGCGAGGCCCGGCTGCTCCTCGGGAGGGGCTGACCCCTTATGCGTACGCTCTGCGCTTCGACCCTGATCGGCGAGTTCTTCGTCATCGGCTTCGCGGGTCTCGTCGCCATGAAGGACCCGGACCTGTCGATGGGCACGGTCTGGACGGTCTGCGGCATCGCGATGCTGCTCTCGGTGCTGCTCTGCGGTGTCATCACCAGGCCCGGCGGGGTGCAGCTCGGCTGGGCCCTGCAGATCGGGCTGATCGCGAGCGGCTTCGCGGTCCCCGCGATGTTCTTCATGGGTGCGGTGTTCGCCGCCCTGTGGTGGGCCTCGGTGCACTTCGGACGCCAGATCGACGAGGCGAAGGCCCGGTTCGCGGCCATGGCGGACGGCCCGGCGGAGGCCGGAGGTAACACCGCGTAGCCGCCCCCGGTATCGTGCGGGCCATCCCACCTGATCGTAAAGATCGTGAAAACACTTTGGAGCCGCACATGAGCCAGCGCACCCTCGTCCTGCTGAAGCCCGACGCAGTCCGTCGCGGCCTGATCGGCGAGATCATCGGCCGCATCGAGCGCAAGGCGGGCTGGACGATCTCCGCGCTGGAGCTGCGTTCGCTGGACCAGGACACCCTGGAGCAGCACTACGGCGAGCACAAGGGCAAGCCCTTCTACGAGCCGCTGGTCGCCTTCATGTCGTCCGGTCCCGTCGTCGCGCTCGTCGTCGAGGGCGAGCGGGTCATCGAGGGCGTGCGCGCGCTGGCCGGGCCGACCGACCCGATCGCCGCGGCGCCGGGCTCGATCCGCGGCGACTTCGGCACCATCGTCCGGGAGAACCTGATCCACGCCTCGGACTCCGAGGAGTCCGCCGAGCGCGAGCTGAAGATCTTCTTCCCGGGCGTGGCGTGACACATCCCGGCGACGCGCTCTGACAATACGTCAGTAGGAAACCCGCCTGACCTCGGACGGCCGAAGAAATTCGGCCGTCCTTTGGCATATGCACCCCGATCGGGGGAACGCGTGGCCCTTATGGCACGTCTGCATGGGCGAGGCGGCACATCATCTGCTGACAATGGCGAAGACCCTCGCGCCGTCTTCTCGCGGCCGAGACTACGATGGAAGCCTCCACTGCCACACAGCACCCACCTCGCCTACCTAAAAAGCCATCAAACGCTCCAATAGGGAAGGCCAGACGCATCCTCATGGGGAACAACATGTCGTTCATCGGCCGTGACATGGCTGTCGACCTCGGGACCGCCAACACGCTGGTGTACGTCAGGGGTCGGGGGATCGTACTCAACGAGCCGTCCGTCGTCGCGATCAACACCAACACCGGTGGCATCCTCGCGGTCGGCGCGGAAGCGAAGAAGATGATCGGGCGCACGCCCGGCAACATCGTCGCGGTACGTCCGCTGAAGGACGGCGTGATCGCCGACTTCGAGATCACCGAACGCATGCTCCGCTACTTCATCCTGAAGATCCACAAGCGGCGCTACCTCGCCCGTCCGCGCGTCGTCGTCTGCGTGCCCTCCGGCATCACCGGCGTCGAGCGCCGCGCCGTCATCGAGGCCTCGTCGCAGGCCGGCGCGCGCCAGGTGCACATCATCGAGGAGCCCATGGCCGCGGCCATCGGCTCGGGCCTGCCGGTCCACGAGGCCACGGGCAACATGGTGGTCGACATCGGCGGCGGCACCACCGAGGTCGCGGTCATCAGCCTCGGCGGAATCGTCACGGCACAGTCGATCCGCGTCGCGGGCGACGAGCTGGACAACGCGATCATCCAGCACATCAAGAAGGAGTACTCCCTCCTCCTCGGCGAGCGCACGGCCGAGCAGATCAAGATCACCATCGGCTCGGCGTACGACATGGACGCCGACGAGCACACCGAGATCCGCGGCAGGGACCTGGTCTCCGGGCTCCCCAAGACCGTCGTGATCTCCGCCGCCGAGGTCCGCAAGGCCATCGAGGAGCCGGTCAACGCGATCGTCGACGCGGTCAAGACGACCCTCGACAAGTGCCCGCCCGAGCTGTCGGGCGACGTCATGGACCGCGGCATCGTCCTCACCGGCGGCGGCGCCCTGCTGCGCGGTCTCGACGAGCGGCTGCGCCGCGAGACCGGCATGCCGATCCACATCGCCGAGGACCCGCTGGACAGCGTGGCGCTCGGCTCCGGGAAGTGTGTCGAGGAGTTCGAGGCGTTGCAGCAGGTGCTCGACGCCCAGCCGCGCAGATGAACTGACGCGCGAGGATCCGCCGTACGAGTGCCTGCCACTTCGTGCGGCGGATCGTTGATATAGAGGCAAGACAGAAGATTTCCGGCAAGGCACGAGAATTCCCCCGAACTCCGTGGAACACGTAGCTTCCACGTCATTCCGATTGAGGAAGGCACGCCGCCGCACGTGAGGGACACACGAGAGAGCCGGCTGCTCCTGGTGCTGCTGATCGCCATCGCGTTCGCTCTGATCACGGTGGACATCCGCGGAGGCGAGGACTCACCGGTCGACGGTGCCCGCCGGGCCGCCGCCACCGTCTTCGGCCCGGTCGAGGAGGGAATGTCCTCCGCCGTCGACCCGATCGGCAACGCCATCGGCGCGGTCCGCGACTCCGGCGAGCGACACGACCGCATCGCCGAACTGGAGCGCCAGAACGCCGCCTTGAAGGCCAGGCTCGGCAGCGACGACCGCAACCGCAGCAGGGTGCGCCAGCTCGACAGCATGCTCAAGACGGCGGGCGCGGGTCAGTACGGCATCAAGGGCGCCGAGGTCATCGGCATAGGAGCGGCCCAGGGCTTCTCCTGGACCGTCACCATCGACGCCGGCGCCGAGGACGGGCTCAAGCGCGACATGACCGTACTGAACGGCGACGGCCTGGTCGGCCGCGTCACCACCGTCGGCCCGAACACCGCGACCGTCCTGCTCGCCAACGACCCCGACTTCACCGTCGGCACCCGCATGGAGAAGACCGACGAGCTGGGCTTCGCCACCGGCCAGGGCGACCGCCCGCTCTCCGTCCAGCTCCTCAACGGCAAGTCCGAGGTGAAGAAGGGCGACCGCCTGGTCACCTTCGGCTCCCGCAAGGACAAGCCGTTCGTGCCCGGCGTGCCGGTCGGCGAGGTCGTCCGCGTCGACCCCTCCGGCGGCGATCTGACCCGCACCGTCTACGTGAAGCCCTACGTCGGCTTCACCCGGCTCGACATCGTCGGCGTGGTCGTCGAGGCGCCCCGTGAGGACCCGCGCGACACGGTCCTGCCGAAGAAGCCGGAGAAGCCCAAGCCGACGCCGACGGTGACCGTGACGGCCACCCCGTCGGGGAAGCCCGAGGGAGACGGCGCCGCGAATCCGGCGGACGGGGCCGCCGACCCGGCGGACGGTGCGGGCAACCCCGCAGACGGCGCCGCCGACGACGACGAGCAGTAGGAGAGACGGACCCATGCGCTTCAACCGAATCCTGCTCTCCGCCGCGCTGGTCGTCGTCGCCCTGGTGATCCAGGTCAGCGTCCTGGCCCGGCTCCAGCTCCCGGGCGCCGTGCCCGACCTGGTGCTGCTCACCGTCCTCGGGCTCGCCCTGGTCTACGGCCACACCGGCGGCGCCCTCGTCGGCTTCGGCGCGGGCCTCCTCGCCGACCTGGCCCCGCCCGCCGACCACGCCGTGGGGCGCTACGCCCTCGTGCTCTGCGTCATCGGCTACCTCGCGGGCCTCGCGAAGCCGGAGAGCGGCCGGCTGCGCTCCGTCAGCGGCCCGCTCGTCGTGGTCCTCGCCGCCGCCATCGGCTCGACCCTGCTGTACGCGGGCGTCGGCTCCCTGGTCGGGGACACCGCGGCCCGCCACGTGGGCCTGACGGGGCTGCTGTTCACCGCCGCGCTCTACGACCTGCTGCTCGCGCCGTTCACGGTGCCCCTGATCATCGCGCTCGCCAGAAAGGCCGACAACGACCCGCTGGGGGAGAACGGCCCCGCCAACCAGGCGGCCGACGTCACCTCGGGCTGGCTCTCCTCCGGCACCGGCCTGCGCATCGGCAGCCAGCGCGGGGGGCTGCGGATGAAGTCGGCCAAGGCGCGGGCCGCCCGCGCCGGACGCATCAAGGGGGTCAAGCGGCTGTGACGAACATCCCCGAGACGGGACGTACGCCCCGCGTGCAGATCCGTCTGATGATCATTCAGATCCTCGTGGTGTCCCTGCTGCTCACCCTCGGCGGGCGGCTCTGGTACCTCCAGGTCCGCAACGGCGACGAGTACGCCAAGGAGGCCTCGGGCAACCACGTCCAGCAGGTCGTCCAGCCCGCCGTACGCGGCTCGATCCTGGACGCGCGCGGTGTGCCGATCGCGGACAACCAGACCCGCCTCGTCGTCTCCGCGTCCCGCACGGACCTGATGAAGATGAAGGACGACGGCAAGGCGGTCCTCGCCAAGCTCGCCGACGTCCTGGACATGACGGTCCAGGAGGTCGAGGGCAAGGTCCGCCTCTGCGACGCCAAGACGCCGCAGCCCTGCTGGAACGGCTCGCCCTACCAGCCGATCCCGATCACCGACGAGGCCACGCCCAAGCAGGCCCTGCAGATCCGCGAGCGCTCCGAGGACTTCCCCGGCATCACCGCCGAGCCCACCGCCGTGCGCCGCTACGCCGCCCCCGGCAAGTCCAACACCGCGCAGGTGCTCGGCTACCTCTCGCCCGTCACGGACGAGGAGATCAAGAAGGCCGAGGACACCGACTCGCCGTTCCTGCGCTCGGACATGGTGGGCCGCTCCGGTCTCGAACGCACCTACGACAAGCAGTTGCGCGGCAAGGCCGGCGTCACCCGCTACGAGGTCGACAACCTCGGCCGCGTCATCGGCAAGGCCAAGGACGACGAGGCCCAGCCCGGCGCGAACGTCGTCACCAGCATCGACGCGCGCGTGCAGGCGGTCGCCGAGTACTGGCTGAACGACGCGATGAAGAAGGCCCGCAAGGAGCACGACAAGAACACCAACCAGAACTACAAGGCCGACGCGGGCGCCGTCGTCGTCATGGAGAACAAGACGGGACGCGTCGTCTCCATGGCCTCCAACCCGACCTACGACCCGAACGCCTGGGTCGGCGGCATCTCCGGCAAGGACTACACCAGGCTCACCGGCAAGGAGTCCAACTACCCGCTGCTCAACCGCGCCATCCAGGGCCAGGCGGCCCCCGGCTCCATCTTCAAGGTCATCCCGACGGCCGCGGCGGTCAACGCGGGCTACGACTTCCACGCCAGCTACCCCTGCCCGAGTTCGTACTCCATCGGCGGCCAGACCTTCCAGAACTACGAGTCCAAGGGCCACGGCTCCATCAGCCTCGGCAAGGCCCTCGAAGTCTCCTGTGACACCGTCTTCTACAAGCTCTCCCACGACCAGTGGATCAAGGACGGCGGCAACAAGCCGAAGAAGGACGCCAAGGACTGGTTCTACAAGACCGCCCACCAGTTCGGCCTCGGCAAGGAGACCGGCATCGACCTGCCCAACGAGGTCACCGGCCGCGTCCCGGACCGCCAGTGGAAGAAGGACTACTGGAAGGCCAACAAGGACGCCTGGTGCAAGCAGGGCAAGAAGGGCGGCGAGTACGCCGAGCGCATCGCGTACGAGAACTGCCTCGAAGGCATGAAGATGCGCGCCGGTGACTCCGTCAACTACTCCATCGGCCAGGGCGACACCCTCGTCACGCCGATACAGATGGCGACGATCTACTCCGCCATCGCCAACGGCGGCACGATGTACGACCCCACGGTCGGCAAGGCGATCATCAGCGCCGACGGCCGGCAGGTCCAGGAGATCAAGCCGCGCTCCCACGGCAGGCTGCCCATGGACGCCCGGCTCCGCAAGGACATAGACGGTGCCCTCGCCGACGTCGCCACGCGCGGCACGGCCGCCTGGCGGTTCCAGGGATGGCCGCAGGACAAGATCCCCATGCACGCCAAGACCGGTACCGCCGAGGTCTACGGCAAGCAGACCACCTCGTGGTTCGCGACGTACACCAAGGACTACACGATCGTCATGACGATCTCCCAGGGCGGTACGGGCTCCGGCGCCTCCGGCCCCGCCGTCCGCCAGATCTACAACGCCATCTACGGCCTGGACGACGAGGGCAAGCAGGACCTGAAGAAGGCCCTCCTGCCCGAGCCGCAGAAGTCCCTGCCCAAGATCAAGGGCGACGGCTCCATCCACTCCCCGAAGATCAAGCCGTACAAGCCCGCGGCGCCCAAGCCGCCGACGGCTCCACAGGAGCTCGCGGGGCCCCCGGCCGCCTGGAAGCGGGACTGACCCATGGTGACGAACAACGGCTTCTCCGTATCCGGGTACGGCCCCGAGCGCTCCCAGCTGTCACGGCTGCTCGCCCGCGACTCGATGGTGCGCCGGCTCGACTGGGTCATACTGCTCGCCGTGATCGCGCTCTCCGCGATCGGCGCCGCGCTCGTCTACTCCGCGACCCGCGGCCGCACCGAACTGGTCGGCGACGACCCGTACGCCTTCCTCCTCAAGCACCTGCTGAACACCGGCATCGGCTTCGCCCTGATGATCGGCACGGTCTGGCTCGGCCACCGCACCCTGCGCACGGCCGTGCCGATCCTCTACGGCATCTCCGTCTTCCTGGTGCTGCTCGTCCTCACCCCGCTCGGCGCCACCATCAACGGCGCGCACGCGTGGATCGTGCTCGGCGGCGGCTTCTCGCTCCAGCCCTCCGAGTTCGTGAAGATCACGATCATCCTCGGCATGGCCATGCTGCTCGCCGCCCGCGTCGACGCGGGCGACCGCGAGCACCCCGACCACCGCACGGTGGTGCAGGCCCTCGCCCTCGCGGCCGTGCCGATCGCCATCGTCATGCTGATGCCCGACCTCGGCTCGGTCATGGTCATGGTGATGATCGTGCTCGGCGTCCTGCTCGCGTCCGGCGCCTCCAACCGCTGGGTCTTCGGGCTCCTCGGCACCGGCGCGCTCGGCGGCGTCGCCATATGGCAGCTCGGCGTCCTCGACGACTACCAGATCGCCCGCTTCGCCGCCTTCGCCAACCCCGCGCTCGACCCGGCGGGCGTCGGCTACAACACCAACCAGGCGCGCATCGCCATCGGCTCGGGCGGCCTCACCGGCACCGGACTGACCAAGGGCTCCCAGACCACCGGGCAGTTCGTGCCCGAACAGCAGACCGACTTCGTCTTCACCGTCGCCGGCGAGGAACTGGGCTTCGTCGGCGCGGGCGCCATCCTGCTGCTGCTCGGCGTGGTCCTCTGGCGCGCCTGCCGCATCGCCCGCGAGACGACCGAGCTGTACGGCACGATCGTCGCCGCGGGCATCATCGCCTGGTTCGCCTTCCAGTCCTTCGAGAACATCGGGATGACCCTCGGCATCATGCCGGTCGCGGGCCTCCCGCTGCCGTTCGTCAGCTACGGCGGCTCGTCGATGTTCGCCGTATGGGTGGCGGTCGGCCTCCTCCAGTCGATCAAGGTGCAACGCCCCTTGTCGGCCTGAACGCCGCACGTCTAAATCGGTGCTCGGCGGATAGGTTCCGTGCATGGCGGAGACGAAGCGTGAGATCGAGCGGAAGTACGAAGTCGCGGCGGACGCCGAGCTGCCCGACCTGACCGGCGCGGCCGTCGCGGAATCCGTCGACAGGGGCGTCACCGAGCTGGACGCCGTCTACTGGGACACCCCCGACGAGCGGCTGGCCGCCGCCTCCATCACGCTGCGCCGCCGGACCGGCGGCGCGGACGAGGGCTGGCACCTGAAGCTGCCGGTCTCCCTCGCGGAGGGCGTGCGCGACGAGATCCACGAACCGCTCTCCGACACCGTGCCGCGCGCCCTGCTCGGCCTCGTGCGCTCCCGCGTCCGCGAGGCCGAGCCGGTCCCCGTGGTCCGCCTGCTCTCCTCCCGCCGGGTGCACCACCTCCTCGACGCCGAGGGCGCCCTCCTCGCCGAGGTCAGCGTCGACGCGGTCGTCGCCGAACGGCTCACCGACGGCGGCGGCGCGGCCCAGTGGACCGAGCTGGAGGTCGAGCTGGCCGACGGCGCCGACCCCGCGCTCCTCGACAAGGTCGAGAAGAAGCTCAAGAAGGCGGGCGTACGGCGGGCGGGCGCGTCGTCGAAGCTGGGGCGGGCCCTCGCGGAGACGGCACCGGCATCCCGTACGGGGGACGGGGCGGCCCGCACGGCTCCCTCCGAGGGGGCCGTCAGCGGCGGCAAGCGGGCCGGCAAGAGCGAGGCCGTGGCGCAGGCGGTGCGCGAGACCGTGGGCGAGGGGCCCGGCACCGCGGGCGACCACCTCGTCGCCTACCTCCGCGCCCAGCGCGACGCGATCGTCTCCCTCGACCCCGCGGTCCGCCGCGACCTGCCCGACTCCGTGCACCAGATGCGGGTCGCCACGCGCCGGATGCGCAGCGCCTTCACGTCGTACCGGAAGGTCCTCGACCGGACGGTCACCGACCCGCTCGGCGAGGAGCTGAAGTGGCTCGCGGGCGAGCTGGGCGTCGACCGCGACCAGGAGGTCCTCGCCGAGCGGCTCACCACCCGCATCGACGCTCTCCCCAAGACGCTGCTGCTCGGCCCCGTGCACGGCAGGCTCCGCGTCTGGGCCGTGGCCCGTCGCACCGGATCGCGCGGCAGGACCGTCGCCGTGCTCGACGGCGCGCGCTACCTCGCGCTCCTCGACGCCGTCGACGCCCTCGTCGCCGAGCCGCCGCTGCGCCCCGCCGCCGCCAAGCCGCCCGCCGACGTGCTCCCCAAGGCGCTGCTCAAGGACTACGCGCGCCTCGCGGCCCGCGTCGAGCACGCCCTCGGGCTGCCCGCGGGCCAGGAGCGCGACGCCGCCATGCACGACGCCCGCAAGGCCGCCAAGCGGGCCAGGTACGCGGGCGAGGCGGCGACGCCCGCGCTCGGCAAGGCGGCCAAGCGGTTCGCCCGGCGGATGAAGGCCGTGCAGAGCGTCCTCGGCGACCACCAGGACAGCGTGGTCGCCCGCGAGGAGCTGCGGGCCCTCGCCGTCCAGGCCCACCTGGCGGGGGAGAGCGCCTTCAGCTGGGGCCTGCTGTACGGGCAGGAGGAGGCGTCGGCCGCCGACCGCGAGCGGGAACTGCCGCGGGTGTGGGCCGAGGCGTCCCGCCGGAAGCTGCGGGCACCGCTGGGCGGCTGAGCGGCGGCGCTCATGCGGCGGTGCCGCACGGCCGCGCTGCGGCGGCCGTGCGGGAGGACTCCTCAGCCGCGTTAGGCTTGAGGGTCACCCCTGCCGGCTCATGAAGGTTCGCGATGTCTGTCGAATCGGTCTTCCCACAGCTCGAAGCTCTGCTCCCGCATGTGCAGAAGCCCATCCAGTACGTCGGCGGTGAGCTGAACTCCACCGTCAAGCCGTGGGACAGCTGCGACGTCCGCTGGGCGCTGATGTACCCCGACGCCTACGAGGTGGGCCTGCCCAACCAGGGCGTCATGATCCTCTACGAGGTGCTCAACGAACGCCAGGGCGTCCTCGCCGAGCGCACCTACAGCGTCTGGCCGGACCTGGAGGAGCTGATGCGCGAGCACCGGGTCCCGCAGTTCACGGTCGACAGCCACCGCCCGGTGAAGGCGTTCGACGTCTTCGGGCTCAGCTTCTCCACCGAGCTGGGCTACACCAACATGCTGACCGCCCTCGACCTCGCGGGCATCCCGCTGGAGTCCAGGGACCGCACGCTCGACGACCCGATCGTGCTCGCGGGCGGCCACGCCGCCTTCAACCCCGAGCCGATCGCCGACTTCATCGACGCGGCGATCATCGGCGACGGCGAGCAGGCCGTGCTCGACATGACGGAGATCATCCGCGCCTGGAAGGCCGAGGGCCGCCCCGGCGGGCGCGAGGAGGTCCTCTTCCGCCTGGCGAGGACCGGCTCGGTGTACGTCCCGGGGTTCTACGACGTCGAGTACCTCCCGGACGGCCGCATCGGCCGTGTCGTGCCGAACCGCAGCGGTGTGCCGTGGCGGGTCTCCAAGCACACCGTCATGGACCTCGACGAGTGGCCCTACCCCAAGCAGCCGCTCGTCCCGCTCGCCGAGACCGTCCACGAGCGCATGTCCGTGGAGATCTTCCGCGGCTGCACCCGCGGCTGCCGTTTCTGCCAGGCCGGCATGATCACGCGCCCCGTGCGGGAGCGAAGCATCACCGGCATCGGCGACATGGTCGACAAGGGTCTGAAGGCGACCGGCTTCGAGGAGGTCGGCCTGCTCTCGCTCTCCTCCGCGGACCACAGCGAGATCGGCGACATCGCCAAGGGCCTCGCCGACCGGTACGAGGAGGACAAGATCGGTCTGTCCCTCCCCTCGACCCGCGTCGACGCCTTCAACGTGGACCTCGCCAACGAACTGACCAGGAACGGCCGCCGCTCGGGCCTCACCTTCGCCCCCGAGGGCGGCTCCGAGCGCATGCGCAAGGTCATCAACAAGATGGTGTCCGAGGACGACCTCATCCGCACCGTCGCGACCGCGTACGGCAACGGCTGGCGCCAGGTGAAGCTGTACTTCATGTGCGGCCTGCCGACCGAGACCGACGAGGACGTCCTGCAGATCGCCGACATGGCGACCAAGGTCATCCAGAAGGGCCGCGAGGCGTCGGGGTCGAACGACATCCGCGCCACGGTGTCCATCGGCGGCTTCGTCCCCAAGCCGCACACGCCCTTCCAGTGGGCCCCGCAGCTCTCGGCCGAGGACACGGACGCCCGCCTCCTGAAGCTGCGCGACAAGATCCGCGGCGACAAGAAGTACGGCCGCTCGATCGGCTTCCGCTACCACGACGGCAAGCCCGGCATCGTCGAGGGCCTCCTCTCGCGCGGCGACCGCCGCGTCGGCGCCGTCATCCGCGCGGTCTACGAGGACGGCGGCCGCTTCGACGGCTGGCGCGAGCACTTCAGCTACGACCGCTGGATGCGGTGCGCCGAGAAGACGCTGCCCGAGATGGGCGTCGACGTCGACTGGTACACGACGCGTGAGCGCACGTACGAGGAGGTCCTGCCCTGGGACCACCTGGACTCCGGCCTCGACAAGGACTGGCTCTGGGAGGACTGGCAGGACTCGCTCGACGAGACCGAGGTCGAGGACTGCCGCTGGACGCCCTGCTTCGACTGCGGCGTGTGCCCGCAGATGGACACCCAGATCCAGATCGGCCCGACCGGCAAGAAGCTGCTGCCGCTCACGGTCGTGAAGTAGCGGCGGGGGAAGAGCAGGAAGACAGAGACCGAAGCGTCGCGTCCGCGTGCCCGAACTCGCCCTGCCCACCGGTCTGGTGCACCGCTCCTTCATCGCCGCGATGGAGGAGTTCCGGGCCGAGGGGCGCGGCGGGGACGCCGACGACACGACGCTCGGTCACACCCTGCGGGTCTACGGCGGCACGTGGCACGACCCCGCGGTCTTCGAGCGGTACGTCGCCGAGGCCCGTGCCGCCGCCCACCCGGCCGAGCCGTACTCCGTCCCCGTCACGTCCCTCTGGTACGTCGACGGCACCGACTACGTCGGCCGCATCGCCGTACGGCACAGCATCGCCACGCGCTTCCTGCGCGAGTACGGCGGACACATCGGCTACGACGTCAGGCCGACCGCGCGCCGCCGCGGCCACGCCACCGACATGCTGCGCGCCTGCCTGCCGTACGCCGCGGCCCTCGGCCTGGAGTCCGTCCTCGTCACCTGCGACACCGACAACACCGGATCGCGCAAGGTCATCGAGGCGGCGGGCGGCACGTTCGAGGACGCGCGGGGCGGAAAGCTGCGGTACTGGATCCGTACCGCGCCCGTGTGCGTCTAGGACGACATGGACCTGGAGAAACGTCCCGTCCCCGGCGTCGCCCCTGCCCCCGGCGCCGAGCCGCAGCGGGCACCCGAGCGGGCCGAGGGGTGTCTCGCCGTCGCCATCCGCGTCCCGGTGCGCATCGTGGTGCTGGTGCTCGTCGTGCCGGTGCGCCTCGTGTGGGACGCGCTGGCCGTGGCAGGGCGGTTCGTGTACCGCAGCGCGCTCAGGCCGGTCGGGCGGGGCGTCGCCGCCGTACTGACATGGCTGTTCAAGGCCGTATTCGTGTGGCCGTGGGCGGCGCTGTGGCGGTACGTGATGGTGCCGCTCGGAGTGGGGCTCGCGTGGTTGGGGCGGGTGCTGTTCGTGGTGCCCGCGGTGTGGCTGTACCGGGCCGTGCTGGCGCCGGTCGGGCGCGGCATCGTGGCGGGCGTCCTCGGCGCGGGGGCGGGCATCGCCTGGCTGGTGCGGAACCTGGCCGTGACCCCGGCGGTCCGGCTCTGGCGCTGCCTCGCGGTGATCCCGGCCCGCTGGCTCCACGCCCACGCGCTGACCCCGCTCGGCCACGCGCTCGCCCGGCTGGCCCGCGGCCTCGGCACCGGCGCCACGGCCGCGGGGCGCGCCATCGGGGCGGCCCTGGTCTGGCTGGCCAGGGCGGTCTTCGTGTGGCCGTGGATCGGGCTGTGGCGGTACGGAGTGGTGCCGCTCGGGGCGGGCCTCGCGTGGCTGGGGCGGGTGCTGTTCGTGGTGCCCGCGGTGTGGCTGTACCGGACCGTGCTCACGCCGGCCGGGCACGGCATCGCCTGGTGCTGCCGGGGGATCGGCGCGGGCACCGCCTGGCTGGCACGCGGGTTGTGGGCCGGGGTCTCGTGGGTGGGGTGCGGGTTGTGGGCGGGGGTCTCGTGGGTGGGGCGCGGGTTGTGGGCCGGGGTCTCGTGGGTGGGGCGCGGGCTCTGGGCCGTCGTCGCCACGCTCTGCCGCTGGGTCCTCGTCGTCCCCGCCGTCGCCGTGTGGCGCTGGGTGCTCGCCCCGCTCGGGCGCGCCGTCGCCGTCGTGGCCCGCGAGGTCGGCGCCGCGCTCGGCCACGCCTGGCGCGTCGCCGGACACGTCTCGCTCGCCATCGGCCGGTTCCTCGCCAGGCTCCTGCGGTGGATCTTCGTCGAGCCGGTGCGCTGGGCCTACCGCTCCGTGCTCACCCCCGCGGGCCACATGGTCCGCGACACCGTGTGGCGCCCCGCGGCCCGAGCGGTACGCGAGGTGCGCGCCACGGCCCGGCAGGCCCTGGCCTCCGCACGCGCGAGCATCCGGCAGGCGCGGGCCGACGTCCGCCGCACCCTGTTCGGGGCACCCGCCGAGCCCCGGCCGGTGCCCGCACGGCCGCGACCGGAGCCCGTACCGGTGGCCCGGCGGGAACTCGCCACGCCCGAGCCGCGTAATCTAGAGAAGAACCCCGGGAGTGCAGTTTCCCCGCCTGCGCGGGGGTGATCCCGACCGGACGACGCCGGGCAGGCGCCGTCCGGACTGCTCCCCGCCCAGGCGGGGCCCTTCCCGGACCGCACACAAGGAGACGTTCCACTGGGCAAGCGACAGCCCGAAGGCCCGCCGCCCGCACCCGCGGTGCAGCGCATCCGCCTGCGTTACACCAAGCGCGGCCGCCTCCGGTTCACCAGCCACCGTGACTTCCAGCGCGCCTTCGAGCGTGCGCTGCGCCGCGCCGAGGTGCCCATGGCCTACTCGGCGGGGTTCACCCCGCACCCGAAGGTGTCGTACGCCAACGCCGCACCCACCGGCACGGGCAGCGAGGCCGAGTACCTGGAGATCGCGCTCACCGCGCCGCGCGACCCCGAGACCCTGCGCGACCTGCTCAACGAGTCGCTGCCGGACGGCCTCGACATCACCGACGCCGTCGAGTCCCGCACCTCGGGCCTCGCCGACCGGCTGACCGCGTCCGTCTGGGAACTGCGCCTGGCCGGCGTCGAGACCGCGGACGCGGCCCGCGCCGCCGAGCGGTTCCGGGAGGCGGAGACGGTCGAGGTGCAGCGCCGCACGAAGAACGGCATGCGCACCTTCGACGCCCGCGAAGCGGTCGTGAGCCTCGAAGCGGTCGCCGACGACGAGGCGATCACGCACGACACCGATAGGCCGAGCGACAAGCCCTGTGCGATACTGCGGCTGGTTGTTCGGCACGTAACACCTGCCGTACGACCTGACGACGTCCTGTCCGGTCTCCGAGCCGTGGCCGACCTGGCGCCGCCGGTCCCCGCAGCGGTGACCAGGCTGGCGCAGGGGCTTTTCGATGAAGAGACCGGCACGGTGACCGACCCGCTCGCGCCCGACCGCGAGGCAGTTCCGGCCGCATCAACGGCCGCCGTGACTGCCGCCGCGAAGGCGCCTGCGACGGAAGGCCCCCGGTAAGGACGTACGTCGAAGCGCCGCCCTCGTACTCGGGAGCCATCTGGGTCGGGCAGCGCACTGACCGAGACTTTCGCCAGGCCGTCCGCAAGTGGGCGTACGGAACCGGCGAGACAAGACACAGAGAGCTCCCGTGCGGCGCCCCCGCCCCCGGATGACGGCCCCGCGCACCTAGCGCGAGCCGTGGACATCACCGGACCAGGCGCGGCGCCCGGGAGCGTGACGGGAGAACCGCCCGCATGCTTGAGCCGAACGACCCCACTGAGGGCTCGCAGAACGACAGCCCCAGCGACACCCTGCCGCCGCGCCGCAGGCGCCGCGCCGCCTCCCGCCCCGCGGGCCCGCCCGCCGAGGCCGCCGCCCCGGCCGCAGCGGCCACCCCCGCCGCCGAAGAGGCCGCACCGGCCGCCGAGGCCCCCGCGCCCGCCGCCGAAGAGGCCGCACCGGCCCCGCGCCCGCGTCGCCGCGCCACCCGCCGCGCCTCCGCGCCGGCCGGTTCGCCGGGGACCGCCGAGGCCGCGGAGCCCGCCGCGCCGGCCGCCGAGCCCGAGCCCGAGCCGGTCGCCGAAGAGGCCGCACCGGCCCCGCGCCCGCGCCGCCGCGCCACCCGCCGCGCCTCCGCGCCCGCGGGCTCCCCGCAGTCCGCCGCCGATGAGACGGCCGCCGCTGCCGAGGAGGCGCCCGCCACCGCTCCCGCGCCGGCCGCCGACGAGCAGCCGGAGGAGGCCGCGCCGCGCCGTGCGCGCCGCCGCGCCACCCGTGGCACCTCCGCGCCCGCCGCCGAGGCCCCCGCCGCCGAGGAGAAGGCTCCCGCGAAGGCCGTCGAGAAGGCTCCCGCGAAGACCGCCGAGAAGGCGGCCCCGGCCGATGAGCCCGCCGCCGAGCCCGCCGAGCCCGCCGAGGACGGTGCCCCGCGCGGCCGTCGCCGCCGTGCCACGCGCAAGGCCGCGGCCGGTTTCTCCGCGCCCGCCGGCCACAAGGCCCGCAAGGCGTCCGTCGCCGACGAGTCCGGTGAGGAAGGCCGCCGCAAGCCGGCCCGCCCCGCCGTCGCCGTCTTCCAGGCGCCCGTGTTCGCCGCGCCGATGTTCCAGACCCCGGAGAGCGCCGCCGCGGCAGCCGCCGCCGAGGCCGCCGAGGAGGCCGAGGAGGAGACCGTCGCCCCGGTGGCGGAGGAGGAGCCGGCACCGCGCCGGCGCCGTCGCCGCCGCGCCGCCGACGAGCAGCCCGCCGCCGAGGAGCGCGAGCCCGCCAAGGCCGCGGTCGAGGAGCAGCCCGCCCGGACTCCCGACGACAGCGACACCGACAGCGACACGGACACCGCCGCCGAGGCCGAGCAGGCCGACGCCGACGACGACGGCGACGACTCCGGTGAGCGTCAGGGCCGTCGCCGCCGCCGCGGTGGCCGTCGTCGCCGCCGTGGTGACGCCGCAGAGCACGAGGGCGAGCACGACGCCGACGCCGAGGAGACCGCCGCCGAGCACGCCGACGAGGACGCCGCCGACGCCGCCGACGGCGCCGAGCAGGACGACGACGCGGACGACGCCGCCGAGTCCGCCGGCTCGGGTTCGAGCAGCAGCCGCCGTCGCCGTCGCCGCCGCCGTCGCGCCGGTGACTCCGCCGAGGGCGAGCCGGGCGACGGCGACCCGGAGCGTACGGTCGTCAAGGTCCGCGAGCCGCGGGAGCGGCGCGCGAAGGACACCGAGCGCGAGCCCGGCACCGGCGCCGACGAGGTCCAGTCCATCAAGGGCTCGACCCGTCTGGAGGCCAAGAAGCAGCGCCGCCGCGAGGGCCGTGAGCAGGGCCGCCGCCGCGTGCCGATCATCACCGAGGCCGAGTTCCTGGCCCGCCGCGAGGCCGTCGAGCGCGTGATGGTCGTCCGGCAGAACGGCGAGCGCACCCAGATCGGCGTCCTGGAAGACAACGTGCTCGTGGAGCACTACGTCAACAAGGAGCAGGCCACCTCGTACGTCGGCAACGTCTACCTGGGCAAGGTCCAGAACGTGCTGCCGTCGATGGAGGCCGCCTTCATCGACATCGGCAAGGGCCGCAACGCCGTCCTGTACGCCGGTGAGGTCAACTTCGAGGCGCTGGGCATGGCCAACGGCCCCCGGCGCATCGAGTCCGCCCTGAAGTCCGGCCAGTCGGTCCTCGTGCAGGTCACCAAGGACCCGATCGGCCACAAGGGCGCCCGCCTGACCAGCCAGGTCTCGCTGCCGGGCCGCTACCTCGTGTACGTGCCCGAGGGCTCCATGACCGGCATCAGCCGCAAGCTGCCCGACACCGAGCGCGCGCGGCTGAAGACCATCCTCAAGAAGATCGTCCCCGAGGACGCGGGCGTCATCGTGCGCACCGCCGCCGAGGGCGCGAGCGAGGACGAGCTGCGCCGCGACGTCGAGCGGCTCCAGGCGCAGTGGGAGGACATCCAGAAGAAGTCCAAGATGTCCATCACCAGCTCGCCGAGCCTGCTGTACGGCGAGCCGGACATGACCGTCCGGGTGGTCCGCGACATCTTCAACGAGGACTTCTCCAAGGTCATCGTCAGCGGCGACGAGGCGTGGGAGACCATCCACGGCTACGTCGAGCACGTCGCGCCCGACCTGTCGGACCGCCTCACGCGCTGGACCTCCGAGGTCGACGTCTTCGCGACGTACCGGATCGACGAGCAGCTCGCGAAGGCCCTCGACCGCAAGGTCTGGCTGCCGAGCGGCGGCTCGCTGGTGATCGACAAGACCGAGGCGATGATCGTCGTCGACGTCAACACCGGCAAGTTCACCGGCCAGGGCGGCAACCTCGAAGAGACCGTGACCAGGAACAACCTGGAGGCGGCCGAGGAGATCGTGCGTCAGCTCCGGCTGCGCGACCTCGGCGGCATCGTCGTCATCGACTTCATCGACATGGTCCTTGAGTCCAACCGGGACCTGGTCCTGCGCCGTCTGCTCGAATGCCTCGGGCGCGACCGTACGAAGCACCAGGTCGCGGAGGTCACCTCGCTCGGCCTGGTCCAGATGACCCGCAAGCGTGTCGGCCAGGGGCTCCTGGAGTCCTTCTCCGAGACGTGCGTGCACTGCAACGGCCGCGGTGTCATCGTGCACATGGAGCAGCCCACCTCCGCCGGTGGCGGCGGCAAGCGCAAGAAGCGCGGCCGCGGCGGCTCCGACCAGCACGACCACAGTCACGAGCACACCCACGAGCACGAGGTCGCCGACGGCTCCGAGAGCGTCGAGGCCGAGACCGAGGCCGAGGTCGCGGCGGAGGCCGCCGCCCCGGTGGCCCTGCCCGAGCCGGAGTTCGTCGCGGACGAGGAGCTGTACAGCAGCGCCGCCGAGGCCGAGGCCGCCGCGTCCCGCAGTGGCCGCTCGCGCCGCCGTGCGACCCGCAGGGCGTCGGCTCCGGCGGGCGCTCCCCGGGCGGAGTCCGCTCCGGTGGAGGAGCCGCGGGGCGAGGCCGGGGCCGAGCGTTCCGAGGTCCCGCAGGAGGAGGCCCCGAAGGCGCGTACGCCCAAGAAGTCGGGCAAGCGGGCCAGGGCCGCCGAGCGGGCGGCGGAGAAGGCCGCGCAGGCCGAGGCGGCCGAGACCGCCGAGCCCGCCGAGGTCGCCGAGGCCGAGGTGCCGGTCGTCGAGTCCGACGTGGCGCGCACCGCGGCGCCGGCCGCCGAGGACCCGGTCGTCGGTACCCCGGAGGCCGTCGAGGCCGCCCACGAGGCCCCCGCGGCCGCTGCCGAGGCCCCCGTGGACGACGCCGCGCCGAAGGGGCGTACGCGCCGCCGCGCGGTCCGCAAGGCGACGTCGCCCGCCGGTTCGCCGAAGGCCGCGGAGAGCGCGCCCGAGGCCGCCGAGGTCGTCGTGGCCCCGGCGCCCAAGGCCGAGCCGGTGGCGGAGCCCGCCGCCGAGCCCGCCGCCGAGCCGGTGGCGGAGGCGCCCGCGGCGGACGCCGCTCCGGCCCGTCCGCGCCGCCGTGCGGTGCGCAAGGCCACCGCGCCGACCGCGTCCGAGGAGGCGGCCGTCGTGGTCGTCCCCGCGGCGGAGAAGCCGCAGGTCCCGGAGGCGCAGGCCGCCGAGGAGCCCGCGGCGGAGGCCGAGGCCCCCGCTCCGGCCAAGAAGACGGCGCGCAAGGCGGCCAAGAAGGCGCCCGCGAAGAAGACGGCGGCCAAGAAGACCGCCGCCAAGAAGACGGCCGCCAAGACGACGACCGCGAAGAAGACCGCGGCCAAGAAGACGACGGCCAAGAAGGCGACGAAGGCGACCGCCAAGAAGACGGTGGCGGCCGAGCAGTCGGCGCCCTCGGTCTCGGCGTCCAGCGAGAGCTGACGCCCGGCGCGACCCGTGCCCCCCTGCCCGGCCCCCGCGGCCGGACAGGGGGGCACACGCGTGTCCGAGAAGCGGCGCCGCCGTGGCTCGAAAGCGTGAACCACACCCCCTGGCCTTGGTGCGCGTGTGGCCACCTGCAAAACTCATGCGGTCCGACGGATGAACAGAGGCGTGAGCGCGCGGTTGGGGAGACCGTGCCCGGGCCTCGGGGGAGGGATGACAGATGGCGCAAGCGCGCCTGCGTGGCACGGGACGGCACCGTGCGGTGAAGCCGGTCAAGGGCGGCCGTCAGGCCGTGGCGCTCGCCACGGTCCTCTCGGCGGCGGGCATCCAGGCCGCAGGTTCGGTGGGGACCGCGTCCGCGGACGCGCCGAGGACCTGGACGGAGGGGCCGATCTTCAACGACCCCAAGGGCACCCCCGACCAGCAGTACGCGGTCCGCAGCCGGCTCGTGGAGCTGACCGAGTCGGCGGTGAAGGGCTCGACGATCAAGGTCGCGGTCTACCACGTGTGGGAGGCCACGGTCGTCAACGCCCTGGTCGACGCCAAGAAGCGCGGCGTCCACGTGCAGATCCTGCTGGACGAGACCAGCAGGAGCGACCGGCCGACGAACACCTCGTACGCCACGCTCAAGGAGGCGCTCGGCACCAACAAGAGCAAGTCGTCCTTCGTGGCGCTCTGCCCGACCGACAAGTCGTGCCTCGGCAACCCGCGGTACGGCAAGTCGATCATGCACAACAAGTTCTGGCTGTTCTCGGAGGTCAAGGGCGCCAAGGACGTCGTCGTGCAGACCACGTCGAACTCGACGCCGTCGGCGCACACGAAGTTCTACAACGACGCCCTGCTGCTGCCGGACAACCCGGCGATGTACGACGCCTACGCGGAGTACTTCACGGACATGCTGGGCAAGCGCTGGCAGGACTGGGACTACCGCACGGTCAGCAGCGGCCGCTACAAGTCGTACTTCTTCCCGCGCAACGGCTCGGTCAACGAGACCGACACCATGTACTCCGTCCTGAACAACGTGAAGTGCACGTACAAGGACACCGCGGGTGTGACGCAGCACACCAAGGTCCGTGCCGCGATATTCAAGATCACGCGCAAGCAGATCGCCGACAAGCTCGTCTCGCTGAAGAAGGCCGGCTGCTCGGTGAGCATCCTCTACGCCGAGACGGACAGCGCCAAGAGCCAGAACGGCACCCCCGGCACCTGGGAGCAGCTCCACAAGTCCGGCGGCCCCTCGGTGCGCTGCTTCAACGACGACCGGGACCCCTCACGCCCCGGCTCCCGGCTGACCACGCCGTACATCATCCACTCGAAGTACCTGCTCATCGACGGCATGTACGACGGCAAGCGGAACAAGGTCTCCTTCACGGGGTCGCAGAACTACACCGCTCCCGCGCTGCGCGAGAACGACGAGGCGATCGTGAAGATCGACGACGACTCGGTGCACGACACCTACCGCTCGCACTTCAACCGCACCCGGACCGTGGCCTGGCCGGGCAGTGCCGACAAGACCGATCTGTGCAAGGGCGTCAAGCCGCTGCCGCCGGACGGCGAGCCCACGTGAGCCGGGGTGCGGGGCCGGTTTGACCCGTCCGGGTCGGCCCCGTAACCTTGACCGTCGGCGTGTTCCTATGCACCGCCACCCCCTGTAAACCTCTTTCCTCCCGAGTCGTGGGCACTGTCCCGGGTCGGGAGAGGCCGCTCGCTCCGCGGGCGGCTGGACTGCGGGGGCCCCGTTCCGAGCGAGAGAGAGATCCGCGTGTACGCCATCGTGCGCAGCGGTGGTCGCCAGCACAAGGTTGCTGTCGACGACATCGTTGAGGTTGACAAGATTTCCACTGCCAAGGTTGGCGACACGGTCGAGCTCTCGACCCTGCTCGTTGTCGACGGCGACGCCGTGACCAGCGACCCGTGGGTCCTGGCCGGCATCAAGGTGCAGGCCGAGGTCGTGGACCACCACAAGGGTGCCAAGATCGACATCCTGCGGTACAAGAACAAGACCGGCTACCGCCGCCGTCAGGGTCACCGTCAGCAGTACACGGCGATCAAGATCACCGGCATCCCCACGGCTGCGAAGTAAGGGACTGAGACAAGATGGCACACAAGAAGGGCGCATCGTCCACTCGGAACGGGCGCGATTCCAATGCTCAGCGGCTCGGCGTGAAGCGCTTCGGCGGTCAGGTCGTCAACGCCGGTGAGATCCTGGTCCGCCAGCGCGGCACCCACTTCCACCCGGGCTCGGGCGTCGGCCGCGGCAAGGACGACACCCTGTTCGCGCTGGACGCCGGTTCGGTGGAGTTCGGTACCCACCGTGGCCGCAAGGTCGTGAACATCGTTCCGGTCGCCTGAGTCCGTCTTTCCGACTGACTAGGCGCTCGTCGAGCGAGTTCTGCGAGGGCGGACCTCTCTTCCCGGTTTCGGGAAGCGGGTCCGCCTTTCGCGTGTTTCAGAAGAAGCACGCCCAGAAAGACATACCCAGCAGTAAGCAATTCGCAGGAGGCACCCCGCTATGACCACCTTCGTGGACCGCGTCGAGCTGCACGCCGCCGCGGGTAACGGAGGCCACGGCTGTGCCTCCGTCCACCGTGAGAAGTTCAAGCCGCTCGGCGGCCCGGACGGCGGCAACGGCGGCCGTGGCGGTGACGTCATCCTGGTCGTCGACCAGGACGTCACGACACTGCTCGACTACCACCACAGCCCGCACCGCAAGGCCACCAACGGCCAGCCCGGCGCCGGCGACAACCGCTCGGGCAAGGACGGCCAGGACCTGATCCTGCCCGTCCCCGACGGCACGGTCGTCCTCGACAAGGCGGGCAACGTCCTCGCGGACCTCGTCGGCCAGGGCACCACGTTCGTCGCGGGCCAGGGCGGCCGCGGCGGCCTCGGCAACGCGGCCCTGGCCTCGGCCCGCCGCAAGGCTCCCGGCTTCGCGCTGCTCGGGGTGCCCGGCGAGGAGCGGGACATCGTCCTTGAGCTCAAGACCGTCGCCGACGTCGCCCTCGTGGGCTACCCGAGCGCGGGCAAGTCCTCGCTGATCTCCGTGCTGAGCGCCGCGAAGCCGAAGATCGCCGACTACCCCTTCACCACGCTGGTGCCCAACCTCGGCGTCGTGACCGCGGGCTCGACCGTCTACACCGTCGCCGACGTGCCCGGCCTCATTCCGGGCGCGAGCCAGGGCCGCGGCCTCGGCCTCGAATTCCTGCGGCACGTGGAGCGGTGCAGCGTGCTCGTGCACGTGCTCGACACGGCGACCCTGGAGTCCGACCGCGACCCCGTCTCCGACCTCGACGTCATCGAGGCCGAGCTGCGGGAGTACGGCGCGGGCCTGGAGAACCGGCCGCGCGTCGTCGTCCTGAACAAGATCGACGTGCCGGACGGCCAGGACCTCGCCGACCTGGTCCGCCCCGACCTGGAGGAGCGCGGCTACCGCGTCTTCGAGGTCTCCGCCGTGGCGCACAAGGGCCTCAAGGAGCTCTCCTTCGCCCTGGCGGAGCTGGTCTCCGAGGCGCGTGCCGCGAAGCCGAAGGAGGAGGCGACCCGTATCGTCATCCGGCCCAAGGCCGTGGACGACAGCGGCTTCACGGTCGTCCGCGAGGACGACGGCATCTTCCGCGTGCGCGGCGAGAAGCCGGAGCGCTGGGTGCGCCAGACGGACTTCAACAACGACGAGGCCGTCGGCTACCTCGCGGACCGCCTCAACCGCCTCGGCGTCGAGGACGAGCTGATGAAGGCGGGCGCGCGCGCCGGTGACGGCGTCGCGATCGGCCCCGAGGAGAACGCGGTCGTCTTCGACTGGGAGCCGACGATGATGGCCGGCGCCGAGATGCTGGGCCGCCGCGGCGAGGACCACCGCCTGGAGGCCCCGCGCCCCGCCGCCCAGCGCCGCCGCGACCGCGAGGCGGAGCGCGACGAGGCGCAGCGCGCGTACGACGACTTCGAGCCGTTCTAGGCCCTCGTCCCCGGGGGACAGTGCCCCGAAGGGCGCGGGGACCCGCGCGACCAGCCACGATGGCGCCGCGGTGCGCCGATCACAAGGAAAGGGCCCCGGAGCTTCAAGCTCCGGGGCCCTTTCCTGTCATCCGTCCGGGAGGACTACGCGGTGACGGAGTCCTCCGCGCCCGGCGACTCCGCCGGGTCCTGCTCCGTCTCCTCCGCGGCCTCCTCCGCGACCCGCTGGCCGGGGATGTCCGCGTCGATGCGGGAGGCCATGCGGGCGCGCCTGGCGTCGGCCTGGGCGCTCAGGGCGAGGGCCGCCGCGTTGAAGCGGACCAGGGACGGCGGGTCCGAGGGGCCCAGGAGGTGCTCCTTGAGCTCGGCACGGTCCTCCGCGCGGGTGTCCAGCTCCGGGGAGCGCACGGACCGCAGGAGGGCCGCCACGCCGTCCGCCTCGGGCGTGAGGATCGTCCCCGCGGACGCCGTCGGGAAGCTCGCGCGGAACTCCGCCTCCGACATGCCCGCCGTGTTGGCGACGGCGTACGGCTTCTCGCTGCTCAGCCAGTCGGAGACCACCGAGGAGACGTCGCTGATCAGCAGGTCCGCCTGGTTGAAGCAGGAGAAGATCGCCGGGCGCGCCGACGTGATGATCTGGTGCTCCCACTCGGGGAAGGAGGCCCAGTACGCCGCCTCCCAGGCGGCGGTCGCCTCGGCCACGGCGGCCTGCTGGTCGCCGTCGGGCGAGCCCTGGAGCATCATCCGCTCCTGCTCGTCCGCGCTCTTGCGGAACCGGGTCGCCGTCAGCTCGTCGAGCGCGGCGGCCCGCCGGGCCAGCTCGGCGGCGGCCTCGGGCCCGGGGCGGGCACCGGAGCGCTGGGTGTTGGCCGCGAGGATCATCGCCTTGATGCGCTCGTTGGCGGCACCGGCGCGCGGGTCCTGCGAGCCGGTCATCGGGTGCGGCTTGTACAGGAGGCGCACGCCCGGGTCGGCGAGCAGCTCGCGGACGATGTTCTCACCGGCCAGGACGACCGAGGTGTTGCCGGGGTTGCCGTCCCAGCCCTCCCAGGTGGGGGCGTAGAGGACCGTGGTGTACGGGCCCGTGGGCGCCCCCGAGTAGGGCTTGATGGGGGACAGCTGCGGGCGGCCCACCTCGACGACGTCCTTGTCGTCCACGCCGATGTCCGCGAGCTGGTAGCGGTCGCGGGCCGCGGGGCCTGCCACCCACACCTGGTCGTACGCCTTCGCGTAGGGGTTGCAGGAGGACAGCTTGTCGCTCTCGCCGTGGTTGATGAAGGCGTGCTTGATGGTGGGGATGCGCAGGACCTGGGAGGTCTTCGCGGCGTTCGCCGGGTGCAGCAGCATCTTCAGCGTCGACGTCTCCAGGGAGAACATCGTGGCGACCTTCGGGAAGCAGATGATCGGGACGTCGGTCGCGTCGATCTTCTGGACCATGAACCGCTCGCGCAGCACGATCAGCGGCTTGCCGTCGAGCCGGGAGAGGGTGGAGAGCCACATGTTGGCCTGGTACGCCGACGTGGTGCCGCCCGAGAAGTACATGCCGACGGTCGGCTTGTACTCGGCCAGCCACTCGTCGAGCCACTCCATGACCTTCTGGTCGTTCTTCGCCCGCTTCTTCGGCAGCAGCCAGGTGCCGAGGTAGGCCGCGCCGAAGCCGATCAGGACGATCGACACGCCGAGGCCGATGCCGCCCCAGTAGGCGTCGGCGGTGGCCGCGGTGGCCAGCAGGCCGGCCGTGGCGGGCACCGAGAACGTCAGCAGGCGGTGGGCCTGCCGGCGGGAGAGGATGCGCGGCGGCGCGGCCGTCAGGTGCAGCGCCGAGGTGTCGATGTTGCGCGTGACGATCGGCAGCGAACGGCTGCGGCGCACGAGCACGGCGAGGGCCTGGCAGACGAAGTGCAGGGCGTAGAACGCGAGCAGCGCGATCGTCAGCGGCGACTGCTCGGCCAGCGGTTCGATGCCGTCTATGCGCAGCAGGCCGACCAGGATCAGCATGTCCCGCAGCAGCTGGCGGACCGTGACGTCGAACCGGATCTTGCCGAGGAGCGACAGGAGGCCCGGCTGCTTGTACTGCAGGTAGATGTCGAGCGCGAGGTTCGCTGCCGCCGCGGCGACGAACACCGGCACGTAGGGGAGCAGTGCGCTCACGAGCTGGGCCGTGAAGAGCGCGAACATCGAGAACAGCGCTGACAGCTGCACGATGCGTCGAGGGACGAGTCCGGCAGAGGGCACGGGCGTGGGCTCCTGGCGGGGGATGGAGAGGGATCGGGGGGGAAGTCGAAGAAGTCGAGGAAGTCGACCACTGACCGTATGACGCGCGGTACCTCCGTAGCAATCTTCCGTGACAACAATCACCGAAAACTGGGGCAAACAGGACTGAACCGGGGGGTTGTCTTCTTCCTCGTCACCCGTTCGGCGGTGTTGGGTCCGCCCTTCGGAATGCACGGGCGCCCGGCCGGGATGCTCGCGTAGATTGCTGGTCCGGCACATCCCGGGCCCCGGTTCGCGGGCTCCGGAGCACCAGGAGCACTTGGGGAAGAGCGTGGCAGCGGCAAGGCAGTCGGTGGCAGGGGCCCAGCGGGTCGTCGTCAAGGTCGGGTCCTCGTCCCTGACGACCGCGTCGGGGGGCCTGGACGCGGACCGCGTCGACGCGCTCGTGGACGCGCTCGCCAAGGCCAGGGGGGACGGCGCGCGCGAGATCGTCCTGGTCTCCTCCGGCGCCATCGCGGCGGGACTCGCCCCGCTCGGCCTCGCGAAGCGGCCCAAGGACCTGGCCCGCCAGCAGGCCGCCGCCAGCGTCGGCCAGGGGCTGCTCGTGGCCCGCTACACCGCCTCCTTCGCGCGCTACGGCGTACGTGTCGGACAGGTGCTCCTCACCTCCGACGACATGGCGCGCCGCGCCCACCACCGCAACGCCTCCCGCACCCTGGACCAGCTCATCGCCATGGGCGCGCTGCCCGTGGTCAACGAGAACGACACGGTGGCGACCGACGAGATCCGCTTCGGCGACAACGACCGCCTGGCGGCCCTCGTCGCCCACCTCGTCCGCGCCGACCTCCTCGTACTCCTGTCCGACGTGGACGGCCTCTACGACGGCGACCCGGCGAGGCCGGACACCTCCCGGATCTCCGAGGTCACCGGACCCGCCGACCTGGCGCACGTCCAGATCGGCAGCGCGGGCAAGGCCGGGGTCGGCACCGGCGGCATGGTCACCAAGGTCGAGGCGGCGCGGATCGCCGCGGCCGCAGGCATCCCGGTCGTGCTGACCTCCGCGAGCCAGGCGGGCGACGCCCTCGCGGGCGGCGCCACCGGCACGTACTTCCACCGCACGGGGCGCCGCTCCGCCGACCGGCTCCTCTGGCTCCAGCACGCCTCCGAGCCGCGCGGCGCGCTCACCCTGGACGACGGGGCCGTACGCGCGGTCGTCGAGGGCCGCAAGTCGCTGCTGCCCGCGGGGATCGCGGAGGTCGAGGGCGACTTCGCCGCGGGGGACCCGGTCGAGCTGCGGGACACCGGCGGGCGTGCCGTCGCGCGCGGCCTGGTGAACTTCGACGCCAAGGAGCTGCCGCAGCTCCTCGGCCGCTCCACGCGGGACCTCGCGCGCGAACTCGGACCTGCGTACGAGCGGGAAGTCGTCCACCGGGACGATCTGGTGCTGCTGCACGGGTGACGCGGGGAGAAGCCCGCAGGTCGCCTCGCCACACGGGTCACATCAGCCTCCTCGGCCCCGGCCGAAAACCGTCACGGGCCGTCCCCGGCGGGCGGCCCGAGGGAGGGGAAACTCCGCGAAACGGCCCCGCGGGACCGCTTGGCCTGCTCAACTTTGACGAGAACGGTTCCGTCGAACCGTCACGTATCCGCATCGCCATCGCGTGAAGGAGGCCGTCGTGAGACGAGTGCGCCCGGGAGCGGCGTCCCGCGGCTCCGCGGAGCGGGCGCTGACGAGCGTCGCCGCGGGGGAGGCGTACGAGAGCGAGCCGCGGACCGTGCCGGAGGGCGCCGCGCGCGAGAGCGGGGACGGCGAGCCCGCCCAGGCGCCCCGCCTGTGGCACGTCACCCTGAGCGTCTCGGGGGCACGGGCCCCGCTGCAGGAGGTCAGGCGTGGCCTCGAACAGCTCGCCCACGACCACCCCTTCCTCCTCACCAGCCGCTACGCGCCCGACCACGCCGAGATCCGCTACTGGGAGGAGGCCCGCGACCTGCACGGCGCCGCCGCGGTCGCGCTCCGCCTCTGGGGCGAGCACCGGCAGAGCGCGCGGCTGCCCCCGTGGGAGATCGTGGGCCTCGAAGTGATCGACCGCGACACCTACCACCAGCGCGTGGCGGAGGGCTACGGTCCGTTGCCCGCCACCCCGGTCGGCGTGCACCCGTTTTGAGCCGTCGTCCCCGCCGCGCCCGCCGGTCTCGGGGACTGGAATACCGGGTGGACGCCCCGCGCGCGGGGATTACCCTGCGGGCATGACGTCGCTCTCTCCCGTCTCGCCGTACGACAACCTCTCGCCGGTCGCCCAGACCGCCTACCGCTCCCGCGGCGCCGCCGCCGCGCTCGCGCCGCTGCCACGCGCCGCGAAGGACGACGCGCTCCTCGCGATCGCCGACGCCCTTGAGGTGCGGACCAGCGAGATCGTCGCGGCCAACGCCGAGGACATCGCCCGCGCCCGCGAGGCCGGCACGAGCGAGGGCATCATCGACCGGCTCACCCTGACCCCCGAGCGGGTCCGCGCCATCGCCTGCGACGTGCGCGACGTGGCCGCCCTGCCCGACCCGGTCGGCGAGGTCGTCCGCGGCTCCACGCTCCCCAACGGCATCGACCTGCGCCAGGTCCGCGTCCCGCTCGGCGTCGTCGGGATCATCTACGAGGCCCGCCCCAACGTCACCGTGGACGCCGCCGCCCTCTGCCTGAAGTCCGGCAACGCCGTCCTGCTGCGGGGCTCGTCATCGGCGTACGCCTCGAACACCGCGCTGGTGCGGGTCCTGCGCGACGCCGTGCACGGCGCGGGCCTGCCCGCGGACGCCGTCCAGCTGGTCCCCGGCGAGAACCGCGACTCCGTGCGCGAGCTGATGCGCGCCCGCGGCCTGGTCGACGTGCTCATCCCGCGCGGCGGGGCCTCGCTGATCAAGACCGTCGTCGAGGAGTCCACCGTCCCCGTCATCGAGACGGGCACCGGCAACTGCCACGTGTACGTGGACGCCGCCGCCGACATCGACATGGCCGTCGACATCCTGGTCAACTCCAAGGCGCAGCGCCCCAGCGTCTGCAACGCCGCCGAGACGCTGCTCGTGCACCGCGACATCGCCGACGCCTTCCTGCCGCGCGCCCTGGACGCCCTCGCCGAGGCCGGCGTCACCGTCCACGCCGACGAGCGCGTCCTCGCCCTCGCCGAGGGCGGCAAGGCCACCGTCGTCCCCGCGACCACCGACGACTGGGAGACCGAGTACCTCAGTCACGACATCGCGGCCGCCGTCGTCGACACCCTGGAGCAGGCCGTCGAGCACATCCGCCTGTGGACCTCCGGGCACACCGAGGCCATCGTCACCACCTCGCAGCAGGCGGCCCGCCGCTTCACCCAGTTGGTGGACTCCACCACCGTCGCCGTGAACGCCTCGACGCGCTTCACCGACGGCGGGCAGTTCGGCTTCGGCGCCGAGATCGGCATCTCCACGCAGAAGCTGCACGCGCGCGGACCCATGGGGCTGCCCGAGCTGACCTCCACCAAGTACATCGTGACGGGGGACGGTCACATCCGCTGAATTGCCCTGCGCCCTGCCCACAGCGCACCTTCCCGGTCTAGGCTGGGAAGGTGCCGGAGGACGTGGGGGGCACGCCGTCGTTCCCCGACGGCTGGGAGCCCGACGACGACCGCGACCGCGGGGGTGCGGACGAAGAGTTCGCCTCCGTGGTCTTCGACGAGGACTTCGTACGGGCCGCCCAGATCCACGAGCCGTCCGCCGTGGAGCGGCTGCTCGCCGCCGCCCAGGCGCGCGCGGAGGCCACCGAGGCCGAGAACCGCGCGGCCCGCAGGCGCGGCCCGGCACACGACGCCCCGGACGAGGAGTACTACGACGACGGGTTCGACCCCGACGACGGCGAGTTCGTCCACGACGACCTCGACGACGCCTACGGACACGACCCCGACGGCCGGCGGTACGGCCGCCCGGGACGCCACCCCGGCCAGGCCCGCTGGCACCGCACCGTCGCCTGGATGCTCGCCGTCCTGATGGGCGTCGGCATGGTCGCCCTCGCCTTCACCGCGGTCTACCGCGGCGCCTCGTCGGGCCGCCAGGACCAGGTGCCCGTGCCCGCCTCCACCGAGGTCGGCCAGAGCACCGGGAGCGAGGTCGCGGTCAGCCCGTCGGCCTCCGCGGAGTTCGGCCGCCCCCCGGCTCCCGCGGTACCGCGCACTCCCTGAGCCGCCCGCCGACTTTGACGCGCAGCAGGGCGTTTACTTGCCCGCCCGGAGACCTACCCTCAGAGTATGGGCGGGCCAGGAGACCCACCGGCGGGCACACCTGAGGGCGCTCCCGGCGGTGGCGAGGACGAGTACCGATCCGTCGTCTTCGACGAGTCGTTCGTCCGCGCTGCACGCCTCCAGGAGTTCTCCGCGCAGGAGCGCATGCTCGACCACGCGCGCGCCGTGCGCCGCCGCCCCGCCGCCCGCCGCGGCCTGTCCCGCCAGGCCATGGTCCTCGTCGTGCTCATCGCGGTGGCCTTCGGCACGGCGATCTACATGGGCGTACGGCACCCGTACCCCAGCCCGTCCGCCAAGCGCCCCGATCCGCTGCGGATGACGGTGATCCCGCTCTCCCCGCAGGGCAGCGTCCCGGGGGCGGAGGCGGTCGCCGACCTGTACGCGCACAGCCCCGCCGCGCAGTTCCGGGTCGGGGCGGGCGGGATCAACCTGCCGGCCGCCCGCCGCACCGCCCACTTCTCCGACAGCCAGGTGATGTCCGCGCTCACCACCGCCAAGGACTACCTGGTCGAGTCCTCCCTCGATCCCGACGTGCTCACCGGCGGGTCGCCCAGCTCTGTCCGGCTGCTGCTCGACCCGGAGCTGTACGACCAGTTCGACCGGAGCTTCCGGCACCCCGCCGGGGACGGGCGGCACGCGCCGACCGGCTGGCTGGTGCGGTTCGACCCGACGCGGACCGCCCTCGCCGACCAGCGCGTCCGCGTCCAGGGCACGCTGCGGGTCACCGAGACCGACAAGGGCACGCTTGAGGTGTCCACCGACCACACGTTCGTGTACGCGGTGCGGGAGGTCTCGGGCGGGCCGGGTACGGGCAGGGACTCCGGCGGGGACGAGGCCGGGGCGGCGACCTCCGACGAGGCGAAGGCAGCCCTGTTCACCGTGCGGCGGGAGCTGCACTTCCGCTTCGACCGCGACGACCTGCGGATGCACCAGGCCGAGCTGTTCTCGTCCGCCACCCAGGCCGGGCCGCTGACCTGCGCCGACGACTCGGTGAGCCATCTGCGGCCGCTGCTGGCGGGGGAGCGTGCGAAGGCGGGCGGCCCGGCGGGCACCGACCCGTACGCCACGGGCCGTGCCCCGGCGCTCTGCGGGACGCTGGCGGACGCCGCCCAGCCCTCGTTCTAGGCCGCCCGGCCCGCGTTCTGTACCGTCCGGCCCTCGGCCGTTACTTCGGGCCCGGGTCGGCCGGGCCCTCGGAGCCGCCGCCCTGCCCGGTGAACCTGTCGCGCAGCTTGCCGCCGAGGTCGCCCGCGCCGCCCGCGATGTCGCTGACCAGCTTCATCAGCGGGTCCTTGCTGTTGCGCACGTCGTCCGCGTACGCGGAGGCCGACTGCCGGAAGGAGTCGGAGACGGAGGTGTCCCGGTCCTCGTCACGGCGCGGGTAGTGCCCGTCCATGATCCGCTGGAAGTCGCGGGACTCGGCCCACTTCTTCAGCTCGGCGGCCCGCACGGTGGCGAAGGGATGCGTGCGGGGCAGCACGTTCAGGATCTTCAGCACCGAGTCGCGCAGGTCGCCCCCGGCCTCGTACTCCTCGGCCTGTTCGAGGAACGCGTCCACGTTCATCTCGTGCAGGTGGTTGCCGCCCGCCAGCTTCATCAGGCCGCGCATGGAGCACCGCAGGTCCTGACCGACGAGCAGACCCGCGCGGTCCGCCGAGAGCTCGGACTTGCGGAACCACTCGCGCAGGGCCGTCACGATCGCCATGATCGCGACGTTGCCGAGCGGAATCCACGCGACCTTCAGCGCGAGGTTGGTGAGGAACAGCAGGATCGTGCGGTACACGGCGTGGCCCGAGAGCGCGTGGCCCACCTCGTGGCCGACGACCGCCCGCATCTCCTCCTCGTCGAGCAGCTCGACGAGGCCCGTCGTCACGACGATGATCGGCTCGTCGAGACCGATGCACATCGCGTTCGGGTTCGGGTCCTGGTTCACGTACATCGGCGGGACCTTCTCCAGGTCCAGGATGTAGCAGGCGTCCCGCAGCATGGTGTTGAGGTGCGCGAACTGCGCGTCCGAGACCCGTACGGAGTCGGACAGGAAGAGCAGCCGCAGACTGCGCTCGGGCAGCAGGCCGCTGAGCGCCTTGAAGACCGTGTCGAAGCCGCTGAGCTTGCGCAGGGCCACCAGGGCCGAGCGGTCCGCCGGGTGCTCGTAGGCGCGCGACGAGATGCCGGGGAAGCGCCTGCGCTGCCGGCTCGGCACGTTCTCGTGGCTCGCGCCGTCCGCGCCGCCCGTGCCGCCGCCGTGATGGATGCCGTCGGTCATGCCGATTCCCCCATGTGTCGTCCTCCTCTGCCCCCGAGGTGGGCACCAGCCTAGGCGGAGATACCGTGACAGGGCAGCACACAGAAGGAGTCATCCGTCATGGCCATGGATTCCATGGAGTACCACACCGGGGCCGGCCGGCTCGCGGAGGCGGCCCAGGCCGCCGGGCAACAGGGGCCGGGCAACCTGCTGCGGATCGTCCTGATCGTCATGGTCGTCGGCTGTGTCCTCGCGGGCTGGTTCCTGCTGCGCGGGTACCGCCGGGGCGCCGACGAGGAGCACGGTCTCCGGAGCGATGATCACGGCCTCCGGACCGACGAGCACCGCCTCCGGACCGGTGATCACGACAGCCGTACCGGTGGCGGCGACAGCCGTATCGGTGACCGCGACAGCCGGGGCGACGGCCATGACGGCCGGGGCGACGGCCCCAACAGCTGAGTCGGCGTGAGCCGGAGCCGGGCCCACGCTTACGATGGCCCGGAAGTCCTTATGTCCATCCCTCCCCCGGATAGGTCCTGCCTGAGATGAGCCTCCACGCCAACGCCGCCCAGCTGGTCACTCTCGCCTCCGAGGGCGGCGAGCACGGCGGCGAGCACGCAAGCCTGAGCCCCCTCCTGACCGGCGGCGGCGCTTTCGTCGCCCTGATGCTGCTCCTGTGGATCACCACGCGCTTCAACCGGGACCGCTGAGCACGTTCCCCGTGCGGGGCCGCTGAGCCGCCCTGCCCGGGGCCTCGGCACGGGGACCGTCCTGACCGGGCCCGTCGGCGGGGCCGGTAGGGTCTGCACGCATGGGAGAGCAGGACATGCCTACCGGTCCGGCGACCGGTCCGGCAGGCAACGGCAAGCGCCGCCTCGGCGTCATGGGCGGCACGTTCGACCCGATCCACCACGGACACCTGGTGGCGGCCAGTGAGGTCGCCGCGCAGTTCCACCTCGACGAGGTGGTGTTCGTGCCGACCGGGCAGCCGTGGCAGAAGAGCGACAAGCAGGTGTCCCCCGCCGAGGACCGCTATCTGATGACGGTGATCGCGACCGCCGAGAACCCGCAGTTCTCGGTGAGCCGCATCGACATCGACCGCGGCGGCGCGACCTACACCACGGACACGCTGCGCGACCTGCGTGCCCTCAACCCCGACACGGACCTCTTCTTCATCACGGGCGCGGACGCGCTCGGCCAGATCCTCACGTGGCGGGACACGGAGGAGCTGTTCTCCCTCGCGCATTTCATCGGGGTGACCCGGCCCGGCCACACGCTGACCGACCCCGGCCTCCCCAAGGGCGGCGTCTCCCTGGTGGAGGTGCCCGCCCTGGCCATCTCGTCCACCGACTGCCGTGCGCGGGTCCACAAGGGCGACCCCGTCTGGTATCTGGTGCCCGACGGCGTGGTGCGTTATATCGACAAGCGCGAGCTGTACCGCGGCGAATGAGCCGAGAGGGGCACCGGTGAACGACCGACAGTACGACCCTTATGCGGGCAGCGACCCGTATGCGGGCGAGTACCCGGGCGAGTACGCCGCCGATCAGTACCAGGTCGTCGGGTACGACGAGTACGGGCGGCCGGTGTACCAGCAGATGCCCCAGCAGTCCCACCACGATCAGGTGCCCCAGCAGCCCCATCAGCAGCAGGCTCCGCAGTACCAGCAGCAGCCCCAGGGGTACGGATACGACCCCTATGGGGGCGGGCAGCAGCAGGGTTACGCCGCGAACGGCTACGGCGCTGACGGGTATGGCGCTGATGGCTACGGCACTGATGGCTACGCGGCGAACGGTTACGACGCGAACGGTTACGGCGCGAACGGTTACGGCGCGGGGGCGTATGACGCCTACGGTGCCGGGGCTGCCGGGGCTGCCGGGGCTGCCGGGGCGAGCGGGGTGGCCGTGGCGGGCGGGGCGAGCGCGGCTGCCGGGGCGGCGGAGGCTGCTGGGTCCGCGTACGGCACCGGCGTGACGCAGGATGCCGGGTGGATTCCGCAGCAGCAGCAAGCGCCGGAGCCTCCGTCGCCTCAGGCCCAGCCTGAGCAGGCCCCGCAGCCCTTCCAGACGTCGCAGCCTCTCCAGACCCCGCAGTCGCAGCAGACGTCGCGGCCTCAGCAGTCACACCAGGCCCCGGAGCCCCAGCAGCCCCAGCAGACCCGTCGGTCCCGCCGGGCGGCGCGGGGTGCCGCCGAGGGCGAGGGCGTGGGCGTGGCCGATCCCGGGACCGGGGCCGGGCCCGCCCAGGAGACGGTTCCCGCCCCGCGTCGGCCGGAGCCCGAGTACAAGACCGAGCAGTTCTCGTTCATCGAGGAGCCGGACGAGGACTCCGAGGACGTCATCGACTGGCTGAAGTTCACCGAGAGCCGCACCGAGCGGCGCGAGGAGGCCAAGCGGCGTGGGCGCTCCCGCGTCGTCGCGCTCGCCGTGGCCCTCGCACTGGTGATCGCGGGCGGCGTCGGCTACCTCTGGTTCGCGGGCAAGCTGCCCGGCCAGTCCGGCGACGAGGGCGGCGCCGCGGCGGCGGGCGGCCCGCAGAAGCGTGACGTGGTCGTCGTCCACCTGCACGACACCAAAGGCGGCGATACCTCCACCGCGCTCCTGGTCGACAACGCCACCACCGGCCAGGGCGCGACCGTACTGATCCCGAACACCCTCGCCGTCTCCGACGACAACGGCTCGGCGACGACGCTCGGCAAGTCCGTCGACGACGACGGCTCGACCGGCACCCGGGAGGCCATCGACACGGCCCTCGGCACCGAGGTCGAGGGAACCTGGCGGCTGGACACCCCGTACCTGCAGAACCTCGTCGAACTCGTCGGAAACATCGACATCGACACCGACACCGACGTGCCCGACCCCAAGGCCGAGAAGGGCGAGGCCCCGCTGGTCCGGAAGGGCGAGCAGCAGACCCTCAGCGGCCCGATGGCCGTCGCCTACGCCACCCACCGCGCCGCGGGCGAGAGCGAGACCGCGCAGCTCGACCGCTTCGGCCAGGTCATGCAGGGAGTCCTGCGCAAGCTGTCGTCCGACCCGCAGGCGGCCACCACCACCGTCGAGTCGCTCGCGCAGATCCTCGATCCGTCGCTCAAGGAGAAGGACCTCGGCGCCTTCCTGGCCAAGCTCGCCGACCGCGCCAAGGGCGGCGACTACAAGACGACGCTCCTCCCGGTGCGGCAGGACGGCACGCTGACCGAGCAGGCCGGCGACAGCGTGGTCAAGGACATCCTCGGCGGTGCGGCGAAGAGCCCCGAGCAGGGCGCGGCCGTGCGCGTCGGCGTCAAGAACGCCTCGGGGAGCAAGGGCACGGCCCAGGACGCCCGGGTCGCCCTGGTCAACGGCGGCTACGCCTTCGTCGACGGCGGCACCGGCTCCGCGACCCCCACCTCGCAGGTCATCTACGCCGACGCGGCCAAGAAGTCGCAGGCCACCGAGGTCGCCAAGACCCTCGGCCTGCCGACGAGCGCGGTCACCAAGGGCAAGACGACGGCGAACGCCGATGTCTCCGTGGTGCTCGGCCAGGACTACGAAGCGAAGTGAGGACCGAAGTGAGGACCAGAGAGGACAAGTGAGGACCGGCCGGCGGAGCCGGGCCCGAACGGGGTCGGAGCCATCGGAGGCGGGGGCCGGCGGAGCCGTGACGTAATCGTCTGGGGCTCCACCGGCGGTCCGTGAGACCCTTGAGCTGTCTTGACCATCTGAAGGAAAGCTCACCAGTGACCGCCACGGACCGCTCCATCGAGCTCATCAACGTCGCCGCCCAGGCGGCTGCCGACAAGCTCGCGCACGACATCATCGCGTACGACGTCAGCGACGTGCTGTCGATCACCGACGCCTTCCTGCTCGCCTCCGCGCCCAACGACCGCCAGGTCAAGTCGATCGTCGACGAGATCGAGGAACAGCTGAACAAGCGGCTCGGCGCCAAGCCGGTCCGCCGCGAGGGCGACCGCGACGCCCGCTGGATCCTCCTCGACTACGTGGACATCGTGGTGCACGTCCAGCACAGCGAGGAGCGTGTCTTCTACGCCCTTGAGCGCCTGTGGAAGGACTGCCCCGAGATCGAGCTGCCCGAGGACGCCGTGGCGACCCGCGGCAAGGCCGCGGAGCACGCCGAGCAGCGGGCCGCCGAGGAGGCTGATCTGGACGGTGAGCTCCGGTGACCAACCGGGGCTGCCGGATCATCCTGTGGCGGCACGGCCAGACGTCCTGGAACCTTGAGCGCCGCTTCCAGGGCTCCACGGACATCGAGCTGACCGAGACGGGCATGGCCCAGGCCAAGCGCGCGGCCCGGCTGCTCGCCTCCCTGAAGCCGGACGCCATCGTGGCCTCCGACCTGAAGCGGGCGGCGGCCACGGCGGGCGAGCTCGCAGCCGTCACGGGCCTCCAGGTCACACACGAGGAGGGCCTGCGGGAGACGTATGCGGGCGAGTGGCAGGGCCTGACCCACGACGAGATCATCGCCCGCTTCGGCGACCAGTACGACGCGTGGAAGCGCGGCGAGGCGGTGCGCCGCGGCGGCGGCGAGCTGGAGACCGAGGTCGCCGACCGGGCCGCGCCGATCGTCCTGCGCCACGCCGAGAAGCTGCCGGACAACGGCACGCTGGTCGTCGTCAGCCACGGCGGCACCATCCGCACCACCATCGGTCGCCTCCTCGGTCTGGAGTCCCACCACTGGGAGGGGCTCGGGGGTCTGTCCAACTGCTGCTGGTCGGTCCTCGGCCAGGGCGCGCGCGGCTGGCGCCTGCTGGAGCACAACGCCGGCACGCTGCCGGAACCGGTGCTCGGCGACGACGACTGAGCGCCCGTGGCGCCGGCCGGGCGGCTCTCGGCGGGCACCGGCACCCGGATTTCACATTCCGGCTGGTCGCAGGCTAAAGTTCTTCTTGTTCGCCCGCCGAGCGGGAAGAACGCAAGGGGCTATAGCTCAGTTGGTAGAGCGCCTGCATGGCATGCAGGAGGTCAGGAGTTCAATTCTCCTTAGCTCCACAGTCCCGAAGATCCCGTCCCCGTCAGGGGGCGGGATTTTTCATGCCCCGCTCCTCTTCATGCTCCGGTCTTCTTCCTGTCCCGGTCTCCTTTCTGCTCCTGTCTTCTTCATGTCCTGTCTTCTTCGAGCATGAGTCTCTTCGAGCACGGGCTACATCCAGCGCGGGCCTCGTCCAGCGCGGGTCTCGTGTCCAGCTCGGGTCCCGCCGAGCTCTGGTCCCCTCACGCGCTCAGCCTCCGTGCGTGCAGTTGCATGGTCTGGCGCCCGCTCTCCTCGTCGTCCGGGGTGTAGACGACGATCCGGCACTCCGGCATGCCGTTGATGCTCAGCGAGACCGAGGTCATGCGCAGCTCGCCTATCGCCTTGTGCCGGAACGTCTTCACCCGGGGGCCGGGCGTGATCACGTTCCCGCTGGCCCACAGCTCGGCGAAGTACGGGCTCGCGGCGGACAGCCGGTGGACGAAGCCCTCCCACTCGGGCTCGCCCACGTGCCTGCCGTACGCGTTGCGCAGGGTCGCCACCATCACCGGCAGCTCCGAGTCGCGGAAGACCAGCGGGCACACCACCTCGGGGACGGTGAACAGCGACCACAGCACGTTCGGGACGCCCGCGTCGGTGCCCCGCGGTATCGAGAAGAGGTCGCGGTAGGCGGGGTTGGTGGCCAGGATGTCGTACCGCGCGTTGTAGACCACCGCGGGGAGCGGGTCCATCGCGTCGATGATGCCCTGCACCTCCGGGCCCACCGCGGCCACCACGGCCTCGGTGTCGGGCTCGTACGGCACCTCGGCCAGGTGGTACAGATGCTCGCGCTCCGGCCGGTCCAGGCGCAGCGTGCGCGCCACGGCGTCCAGCACCTGCGGTGACGCGTTGATCGGGCGGCCCTGCTCCAGCCACGTGTACCAGGTGACGCCCACCCCGGAGAGCTGGGCGACCTCCTCGCGCCGCAGCCCCGGCGTCCGGCGGCGCAGCCCCGGGGGCATCCCGACATCGGCCGGGGTCACCCGGGCCCTGCGCCCGCGCAGGAAGGCGGCCAGCTCCGGCCGGCGCCGCTGGGACCTCGGCGGATGGCCCTCCGCCTGCCCCTGAGATCCCCGCGTCCACTCCCGCGTCGTCGTCATCGTCGTCACGTCCCCCATCGTCCGCGCCCCTCGCGCCCCCTGCCAGGTGCTGTCAGTACCAGCATCGGCGGGCTCTCGTTACCCGTACCGGATCGCCCGCACGCTCGACGGCATGACGACCACCTCACCCGCCCCTGCCACCGGCCCGACTCCCGGTCCAGCCACCGGATCAACTCGCACGACCAGTAAAGCCCCCGGCACTGACAATCGGCGCGGGCGGCTGCTCGCGGTCGCGCTGGCCGCCCAGTTCATGGCGCTGCTCGACGCGTTCATCGTCAACGTCGCCGCGCCGACCATCCAGTCCGAACTGCACGCGTCCGGCGCCGGGTTGCAGCTCGTGATCGCCGGTTACACCATCACGTACGCCGTCCTGCTCATCACCGGCGCCCGGCTCGGCGACCGCCTGGGGCACCGGCGGGTCTACCTCTTCGGCCTCGCCGTCTTCACCGTCGCCTCGCTGGCCTGCGGACTGGCCCAGGGGACGGGGGAGTTGGTCGCCTTCCGGCTGCTGCAAGGGGCGGGCTCCGCGGTCCTCATCCCGCAGGTGCTCAGCCTGATCCAGCGCAACTTCGCGGGCGAGGCACGGGTCAAGGCGCTCGGGGCGTACTCGGCCGTCCTCGCCACCGGCGCCGCCGCGGGGCAGGTGCTCGGCGGCGTCCTCGTCAGCGCCGACCTGTTCGGCGCCGGCTGGCGGCCGGTCTTCCTGGTGAACGTGCCGGTCGGCGTGGTCCTGCTCGCCCTCGCGTACCGCGTGCTGCCGCGCGACGACGCCGCGGAGCTCGCGGCGGGCCGGGCGCGCGGACTCGACCTGCCCGGCCTCGTACTGCTCGGCGCCGCGGTCTCGCTCTTCACCGTGCCGCTGGTCCTCGGACAGCAGGAGGGCTGGCCCCTGTGGTCCTGGCTCTCGCTGGCCGCCGCGGTGGTCTTCTTCGCCCTGTTCTGCGCGTACGAGTCCCTTCTCGCCCGGCGGGGCGGGGCGCCGCTCATCGCGCCGCGGCTCCTGCGGTCGCCCGGGATGGGCCTCGCCGTCTTCCGCATCACCGCCGTGATGGCCGTCAACGCGGGCTTCCTCTTCGCGGTCACCCTCCATGTCCAGGACGGCCTCGGGTACAGCGCGCTGCGGTCCGGGCTCACCTTCGGGCCGACCGCCGCCGTCTTCGGCGCGGTGGGACTGACGTGGCGGCGCTGGCCGCAGCCGCTGCAACGGGCGCTGATCCCCGGCGGCTTCGCGCTGACCGCGGTGGCGACGGCCGCCGTGGGGCTGCTGCTGCGGGACGGCGGCGACGGCGGACCATGGCTGTACGTGGCGTTCGTCGGCGTGGGCGCCGGGCTCTCCCTCGGCTTCGGCCCGACGCTGACCCGGGCGCTCGCGACGGTCCGCGCCGAGGACGCGGCGGACGCCAGCGGCCTGCTCGCGACGGTCACCCAGCTCGGCCAGTTGACCGGAGTCGCCTGTTTCGGAGCGCTTTTCCTGCACCGGCTGGAGTCGGCCGGGGCCCCCGGGGCGTATTCATCCGCGGACGCGCTCCTGGTGTGCGCGTACGCGCTCGCCTCGGTGGCCGCACTGGGCGCCGTGTCCGGACTGGTACGACTGCGTCGCTGACCGTCTCGCCCGGGCCGTGGCAGAATCGGACGGCCGGAAGGGGACACAGCCCGACGGGAGGGAGAGCGCGATGCCCGCGAGCATCATCGGAGAGGCCGACCACCCCTCCGACGAGGCGGCGATGCGAGAACGTGCCGGGCGCTGCACGCTCCTCAACTGCCCTTCCTGCGGCTCGTCCCACGTCGCCCAAGTGCTCGGTGACAACGGCGGAGTCTCGTACGTGTGCACCGCATGCGGCCACAGCTGGAGCTGATCGATGGGTGCGCACAGGCGGAAATGCGACTGGTGTGACAGCGGCACGCCGATCGTCCGCGACATGGAACCGGTCAACGACGAGTACCAGTACTGGTGCGAGGAATGCGCCAGGGCGCTGATCATAAAAGGCGACCCCATCGAGACCTACCGCGAGCTCGAAGGGGAGCCGATCTACGGCCGGCTGCTCGACGAACACTGCACCCTCAAGCGGTTCTACTCGTTCGCCACCGCCTGACCGCGATCAGCAGGAACCCGAAAGCGGTCACCACGTAGAGGGCGGACAGCAGCATTTGGCCATAGTTCTGGCCGAGTTCGAGCCGTCCCGCACCGTGCGGCACCCACCACAGGGCGTACGAGACGAAGACCAGCACGGCGCCCCCGGTCACCGCCCAGCGCCCCCGACCGCCCCGCCGCACCGCTTCGGAGCCCAGGAGCAGCAGCATCGGCACGCACCACACCCAGTGGTGCGACCAGGACACCGGGCTCACCAGGAGCGCCGTCAGCGCGCAGGAGAGCGCGGCCCACGCCCGCTCCCCGCGCAGCGCCGCCGCCACCGCGGTCGCGATACCGCACACGCCGGTCGCCGCGGCGGCCGCCGCCCACCACAGGCCCGGTTCGGCGGTGTGCAGCAGCCGGGAGAGGACACCGCGCAGCGACTGGTTCGCGGTGTCCTCCGGCAGGCCGACCCGGCCCGCCTCGAAGACCATGCGGGTCCAGAAGCGCCACGAGTCGCGGGGCAGTACGGCGGCCGCCAGGAGCGTCGCCCCGAAGAACGAGACGGCCGCCACGCACGCGTGCCGCACGGCGGGCCGCCACGGGCCGCGCCGCAGGGCCTCGGCGGCCCCGGTCACGAGCAGGAACACGGCGAAGAGCGCGGGCGTGAGCTTGATCGCCGCGGCGATCCCGATGCCCGCACCGGCCCAGCGGTGGCCGGGGCGCCGGGAGAGGTCCCACAGGACGAGGACGCCGAGCAGCAGGTTGATCTGTCCGTAGCGCAGCGTCGTCCACACCGGCTCGCACCAGACGGCGAGCGCGGAGAGCCCCAGAGCGGTCCGCACGCGCGCGTGAGGTGCGTCCCCGCCGATGAGCCGCAGGGAGAGCGCCACGAAGACCACCAGCAGGAGAAGGTTCCCCAGCGTCGTGAGAACGCGTATGTCCGGCACGTCCAGGAGCGTGAGCGGCGTGAAGAGGAGCGCGGCGAACGGGGGGTAGGTGGTGGGCAGGTGCGCCTCGGTGGTGCGCAGCGCGTAGAGGTCGCCTCCCGCGCGTACGGTCTCGCCCTCGGCCCGGTAGACCATCAGGTCGATCATCGAGACGTCGGCGGCACGCTGGGCGAGCCAGAAGGCCGTGAAGGAGAGCAGGCAGAACCCGGTGGCCGCGGGTACGCGGCGGCGGGTGGTGGCGGCGAGCGCGATCACGGTCACGGGGGCTGACAGTACCGGCCGTATCGGGCTGTACCGGTGCAGAACGGAAACGATTTGGTGGAGCACGGGTATGACCGTGTAATGTTGGCGGAGCCGCCGGGGAAACCGGGCGGACAAGCAAGGGGCTATAGCTCAGTTGGTAGAGCGCCTGCATGGCATGCAGGAGGTCAGGAGTTCAATTCTCCTTAGCTCCACAGCAGATGGAAGCGGGTCACCCGGATCGGGTGGCCCGCTTCTTCTGTGTCGTCATCCTTGGCGTTCTTGCTGCCGTCCTTGTTGCCGTCCTCGTGGGCGTGGCCCTGCGTGTCACGGCCTTCCGCTGCCGAGCGCCCTGCGTCCCCGGCCGGGCGGCAGCGCCGCGGGCGGCGCGGGACGCTGCTCCGGTGCCGCCTTCGGGTCCTCCTCGATGCGCAGGGCCAGCGCGGGACAGCGCCGCACCGCGCGCGCGGCACGCGCCTCGGAGTAGCGCGGTACGGCGGCCTTCGCCACCGAGGGGAAGCCGTCGGGGCCGAGCTGGAGCAGCTCGGGGACGATGTCCGCGCACAGCCCGTGGCCCTGGCAGAGCGTCCAGTCGACCGCCAGCCTGCGGCCGCTGGGCGCCGCACCGCGCGTGGCCTCCGCCTGGAGGGGCAGGACGCCCTGTACGGGACGGCCGCAGCCGCCGCCGAGTACGTGTGCCGCCAGGTCGTCGGTGAACGCCGCGATCGTCGACTCCAGGAAGGCGGCCGTGCCGTCCGGGTGCTTGCAGGCGCCGCGCCGCTTCACGGCCCCGGTCACCTCGCGCAGCGCCTCCAGGGCGGTCGGGCCGCCTCCGTCGAGGACGTCCGCGAGGCCCCGTGCCGCCGCCGGCAGGCCGAGATAGCAGGGCCCGCACTGCCCCGCGCTCTCCCCGGCAAGCCAGTGCGCGACGCGCAACGACTCGCCCAGCGGGCAGGTGGACCCGTCGATCGGCAGGATCGCCCCCGCCCCGAGCGCACCCCCGCAGGCGTCCAGGGCGGCCCGGGAGACGACCGCCCCGTGCGCGGTGACGCTGTCGAGCCACTTGCCGTGGTAACCGCCCGTGAGGACGCCCTGGGGCAGCGCGGGGGCGCCGGCGAGCTGGAGCACGTACCGCAGCGGTACGCCGGTGGGCACCTCGACGACCATCGGCCGCGCCACCGCTCCGGAGAGGGTCAGCAGAACCGTGCCGGGCTCGTCGCGCAGGCCGGTGCGGCAGTAGCGGTCCGCGCCGATCCGCGCGGCGACGGCGAGCTGGGCGAACGTCTCGGCGTTGGAGAGCAGCGTGGGGGCGCCGCCCACTCCGGAGTCGGAGGTGCGCGCCTTGCGGCCGGGCGGCCGCGGGGGCCCGCCGTCTGCGGAGCGGACCAGCGCGGACGACTCCCCGGTGACCATGCGCACCGGATTGCGCTGGACACGCGCGCGTAGGGCGGCGCCGCGGCGGTTGCGCAGGCCGCGCTCGGCGAGGGCGGTGCGCATCGAGGCCTCGGTCGAGTCGCGGGTCACGCCGATGACGAGCGTGCGGGCGCCGAGGGCCTCGGCGGCGAGCAGGGCGCCGTCCAGGACGAGGTGCGGGGCACGGTTGATCAGGACGGTGTCCTTGCGGCAGGCCGGCTCGTCCTCGCTGCCGTTGACGACGACCACGGGGCGCACGCCGCGACGTATCGCCGCCTCCGCGACGGAGCGCAGCTTGCGCGCGAAGGGGAAGCCCGCGCCGCCCCTGCCGCGCAGCTCGATCTGCTCGGCGAGTCCGGCCAGCGCCTCGCCCGCCATCGCTTCGAGGGGCCCGTGCACCTTCAGGTGCATCGTCAGATCCAGGCGTTCGACCAGGTCGAAGCCTGACGTGAGCAGGGGGAGGCCGACGACGCGGACCTCGGGGACGTCGGGCAGCGACGCGTTCACGGGTGGCCTCCGGTGGCGGCGTTCCATGGCTCACCCGAGCCGGGGGCCTGGAAGGGCCCGGGCAGCGGCTCGGTGGCGGAGCCACTGTCGTAGGGGTCGTGGGGGCCGTACACGGCCTGGGGCGCGGTGTCGTGGACGGGCCGGGGCGCCGCATAGGGGGACTCGACGGGCGGGGGCGGCGACGGCGTGGGCCAGCGGTCGGCGGGTTCGGCGCGGGGCGGGGGACCCGGCGGGTGCGGGGGTGGCGTGGTGGCGAGCGCGCGGTAGGCCGCGGAGATGCCGGTCACGGGGCCGGGGTCCGGTGCGGCGGCGTCGGTGGCCGTGCCCGGCAGTGGAGTGGAAACGGTGTCCCGCGCGGGAGCCCGTTTTCCGGGGCGCGGCCCCTCGCCCGGTTGAAGCAGGGCCAGGACGCGGGCGGCGACCTTCCGCTTGACCGGTGGCGGCGCGGCCCGCAGGGCCACGGCTCCGGCGACCGCGATCAGGCACAGGCAGTACAGGGCGACCACCCAGGGCTTCGGCTGGCGGCCCGCGTACAGGCCGTGCACGAGGGCGGCGCACCAGGCGGGGTAGGCCAGCATGTGCAGCGCCCGCCAGCGCGACGCGACTCCCGCGGGGGAGGCGAACGCGCTCCGCAAGGCTCCCGTGACGCCGGCGGCCACCATGAGGAGGCCCGCGAGCGAGCCGAGGCCGATCAGTCCGGCGCTGCCGCCGGCACCGAGCCCGAAGGGCACCAGGGCGCCGACGAGCGACACGTGGTCGAGTGCGACCTTGACGGTGCCGTGCAGCAGCAGGAAGCCCACCGAGGCGACCGCGGTGGCGCGGTGGACGGCCTGGGCGAGCAGCCGCTGGCGCGAGCGGAGGAAGAGGCGGTCGGAGGCGACCAGGCCCCAGACCACGGACGCGGTGAGGGAGACCAGGCACAGGACGCCGGTCGTGAAGTCGAGGGCGACGCGGAAACCGTCGCTGCCCGCGAAGACGGGCAGGGGTATCAGGAGCAGGGCGCCGGCGGCGAGAACACGGCTCCGACGATGAGGGTGCAGAGGGTTCATGGGGGCGGCTCCGAAATGTTCGGTTCCCGCCGCATGCTAAGTCGCTCCATACCGGTGGGTACGAGGTTTGAGTTATTGCGTCGTTATCAAAGCGCTGTCCGCTCTTGGTGTTGCCCCGATACTGGGCGGTACGCCGAGTAACCCTTGGCCAAGGGTGGCGGCGCAGGGCTGGAGGCCCGCGCCGGGAAGCTCGTCGCGAGGCGCGTGAGTGCTGCGGTACCCTGACGCCATGCGTGCCGTACGCCTTCTGCTTAGCGGGCCGCGCTGATCAGTCCCGACCGCCGGTGAACCGCGGTCGGAATCGGCGCGGCGTCCCCTCCTGTGCGAGGGGCATTTTTATTTGACCCGCACGGTCAATTCCGCAGGCAGAGACGATCGATGGAGCTTTGAGGATCATGAGCGAGACGAATTCTGCTGCCGCCTCCGAGGTGGCCGCGCCGCACCGCTACACGGCCGCCCTGGCCGCTGAGATCGAGGCACGCTGGCAGGACTTCTGGGACGCCGAGGGCACCTACGAGGCGCCGAACCCCAGCGGTGACATGGCCGCGCGGGACGAGGCGGAGGCCGCGCTGGTCGCCAAGCCCAAGAAGTTCATCATGGACATGTTCCCGTACCCCTCGGGTGCGGGCCTGCACGTCGGCCACCCGCTGGGCTACATCGCCACGGACGTCTTCGCCCGCTTCCAGCGCATGACCGGCCACAACGTCCTGCACACCCTGGGCTTCGACGCCTTCGGCCTGCCCGCCGAGCAGTACGCCGTGCAGACGGGCACCCACCCGCGGGTCTCCACCGAGGCCAACATCGCGAACATGAAGAACCAGCTGCGCGCGCTGGGCCTGGGCCACGACAAGAGGCGGTCGTTCGCGTCGATCGACCCCGAGTACTACAAGTGGACCCAGTGGATCTTCGTCCAGATCTTCAACTCCTGGTACGACGCCGACGCCAAGAGGGCCCGCCCGATCGCCGACCTGGTCGCGCAGTTCGCGAGCGGTGAGCGCCCCGTACCGGGCACCACGCGCGCGTGGAGCGAGCTGGACGCCGCGGAGCGCGCGGAGGTGCTGGGCGAGTACCGCCTGGCCTACGCCTCGGACGCGCCCGTCAACTGGTGCCCCGGCCTGGGCACCGTCCTGGCCAACGAAGAGGTCACCGCCGACGGCCGCTCCGAGCGCGGCAACTTCCCCGTCTTCAAGGCCAAGCTGCGCCAGTGGAACATGCGCATCACCGCCTACGCCGACCGCCTGCTGGACGACCTGGACGCGCTGGACTGGCCCGAGGCCATCAAGCTGCAGCAGCGCAACTGGATCGGCCGCTCCGAGGGCGCCCGCGTGGACTTCCCCGTGGGGACCGAGGGCGAGGCCATCACCGTCTTCACCACCCGCCAGGACACCCTGTTCGGCGCCACCTACATGGTCCTGGCGCCCGAGCACGACCTGGTCGACAAGATCGTGCCCGCCGCCTGGCCCGAGGGCACCCACGAGAACTGGACCGGCGGCCACGCCACGCCCGCCGAGGCCGTCACCGCGTACCGCGCGAGCGCCGCCGCCAAGTCCGACGTCGAGCGCCAGGCCGACGCCAAGGAGAAGACCGGCGTCTTCACCGGCGTCTACGCCACCAACCCGGTCAGCGGCGAGCAGGTCCCGGTCTTCATCGCCGACTACGTACTGATGGGCTACGGCACCGGCGCGATCATGGCCGTCCCCGCCCACGACAGCCGCGACTTCGCCTTCGCGCGCGCGTTCGGCCTGCCGATGCGCTGCGTGGTCGAGCCGTCGGACGGCCGCGGCACCGACACCGCCACGTGGGACGACGCCTTCTCCTCCTACGAGGCGAAGCTGATCAACTCCGCGAACCAGGAGATCTCCCTGGACGGCCTGGACGTCACCGGGGGCAAGGCCCGCATCACCGGCTGGCTGGCCACGCGCGGCATCGGCGAGGGCACCGTCAACTTCCGTCTGCGCGACTGGCTGTTCAGCCGCCAGCGCTACTGGGGCGAGCCCTTCCCGATCGTCTACGACGAGGACGGCGTCGCCCACTCGCTGCCCGAGTCCATGCTGCCCCTGGAGCTGCCGGAGGTCGAGGACTACTCCCCGCGCACCTTCGACCCGGACGACGCGGACACCTCCCCGGAGACGCCCCTGTCCCGCAACGAGGACTGGGTCAACGTCACGCTGGACCTGGGCGACGGCCCCAAGAAGTACCGCCGCGAGACCAACACCATGCCCAACTGGGCCGGTTCCTGCTGGTACGAGCTGCGCTACCTGGACCCCCACAACGACAAGCGCCTGGTCGACCCGGCCGTCGAGCAGTACTGGATGGGCCCGCGCGAGGGGCAGCCGACCGGCGGCGTCGACCTGTACGTGGGCGGCGCCGAACACGCCGTCCTGCACCTGCTGTACGCGCGCTTCTGGTCCAAGGTCCTGTTCGACCTGGGGCACATCTCCTCGGCCGAGCCGTTCCACAAGCTGTACAACCAGGGCATGATCCAGGCCTACGTCTACCGGGACAGCCGCGGCTTCCCGGTGCCCGCGACCGCGGTCGAGGAGCGCGACGGAGCCTTCTTCTTCGAGGGCGAGCCGGTCAAGCGCGAGCTGGGCAAGATGGGCAAGTCCCTGAAGAACGCCGTCACCCCCGACGAGATCTGCGACGAGTACGGCGCGGACACCCTGCGCCTGTACGAGATGGCGATGGGCCCCCTGGACGTCTCCCGCCCCTGGGACACCCGCGCGGTCGTCGGCCAGTACCGCCTGCTGCAGCGGCTGTGGCGTCTGATCATCGACGAGTCGACCGGTGAGGTCACCGCCGTCGACGTCGCCGAGGGTGACATCGACGAGGCGACCCTGCGCGCCCTGCACAAGGCGATCGACGGCGTGCGCCAGGACCTGGACGGCATGCGGTTCAACACCGCCATCGCCAAGATCACCGAGCTGAACAACCACCTGACCAAGGCCGCGGGACCGGTGCCGCGCTCGGTCGCCGAGCGCCTGGTGCTGCTGATCGCGCCGCTGGCCCCGCACATCGCCGAGGAGCTGTGGCGCAAGCTGGGCCACTCCGACTCGGTCGTCCACCAGGACTTCCCCGTCGCCGACCCGGCGTACGTCGTGGACGAGTCCGTGACCTGCGTCGTGCAGATCAAGGGCAAGGTCAAGGCGCGCCTGGAGGTCTCTCCCGCCATCTCCGACGAGGAGCTGGAGAAGGTCGCCCTGGCCGACGAGAGGGTCGTCGCCGCGCTGGACGGCGCAGGCATCCGCAAGGTCGTCGTGCGGGCGCCGAAGCTGGTGAACATCGTCCCGGCCTAGCCGGTGGCCGGAGCCGTCCCGCGCCGGGGACGGCATGGGGGAGATCCCCTACGGGCAGGTTGGGGGTTCCGCTGGAACCTCCGGCCTGCCTTCTCCGTTTACGGTGGGAGGACGGTCGCAGGAGCGGACGCGAATCGGAGAGGGGCGTCATGGAAGCCGTGGGCGCAATCGTGGCGCTGCTCGTCGTGCTGTTCCTGGTGGCGGGGGTCTACGCGACGGTGAAGGTCGCCAAGGCCGCCAAGCGGGGAGTCGACCGCACCATCTCGGAGGCCCGCAGGACGGTGGAGGACACCACGCTGCGGGCGAAGAGCTTCACGCAGGTCGGCAGCGCCGCCCAACTGGCACAGCTGCGCCTGTCGTTGCGCACGTCGATGCGGGCCACGCAGGACGTGCTGCACGCGGGCGTGGCCGAGGACCAGTCGCTGAAGGAGTCCCTCGGACTCTTCGACCGCCTCAGCGCCCACGGGCACGAGCTGGACGAGGAGCTGCGGCGCCTGGAGCGGGACCCCGACAAGGCGGCCCTCGCCGAGCGCCTCCCCGAGCTGCGGGAGCGCACTGAGCAGATCACGAAGGCCGCGGACTCGCTGCGGTGGGTGGCGCGCGACCGCGCCCGCCGGTTCGCCAACGACGACCTGGACTCGCTGAGCACCCAGATCGACCTGGAAACGGGCGCCCTGCGGCACTGGGCGGAGGAGCCCGCGCCGGAGCAGTCGCCGCCGGCGTGGGCCGAGCCCGCTGCACCCGCCAAGGACTCCGAGCGGGCCCGGCCCGACGCGTCCTCCACCCCGACGACGCCCGAGCCGCAGCGGCCCGCGCTCGATCCGCCGAAGCCGCCGGTCACCTATCCGTGGGAGAAGAAGGCCAAGCCCGAGAGCACGACCTGAGCCGCGCGTGACACAGCACGTCCCGCCGGGGCAGGGCGATCGGGGGCCGGACTGCCGTCCCGCCGGTCAGCCGGGTAACCTCCAGCTCATGTCCCGCCATGTCGCGATCGTCACGGATTCAACGGCCTATCTGCCGCAGCGGACGGTGGACCGGCACGGCATCACCTCGGTGCCCCTGACGGTGGTCCTCGGCAGCCAGGCGCTTGAGGAGGGCACCGAGATCTCGGCCCGCTCCCTGGCCCAGGCCCTGCAGAAGCGGCAGCCGGTGACGACGTCCCGGCCCAGTCCGGAGGTCTTCGCGGAGACGTACCGGAAGGTCGCCGAAGCGGGCGCCGAGGCCATCGTCTCCCTCCACCTGTCCGCAGAGTTCTCCGGTACGTACGACGCGGCGGTCCTCGCGGCGAAGGACGCCCCGGTGCCGGTGCGAGTCGTGGACACCGGAATGGTCGCGATGGCTCTCGGCTTCTGTGCCCTCTCGGCGGCGGAGGCCGCCGAAGCGGGCGACTCGGCCGAGGAGGCGGTGGCGGCGGCCGAGAAGCGCGCAGCGGGCACGTCCGCCTACTTCTACGTCGACACCCTCGACTATCTGCGCAGAGGTGGCCGCATCGGTGCCGCCCAGGCGCTCCTCGGCTCGGCCCTGGCCGTGAAGCCGCTGCTGAAGCTGGACGACGGCCGCATCGACATGCTGGAGAAGGTCCGGACGGCGTCGAAGGCGATCGCCCGCCTCGAAGAGATCGTCGTGGAGCGTGCGGGGGCCGGACGCGTCGACATCGCGGTCCACCACCTGTCGGCACCGGACCGCGCGTCGACTCTCGCGGACCGCCTCCGCGAGCGCGTGCCGGGACTCGCGGAGCTGCATGTCAGCGAGGTGGGCGCGGTGATCGGGGCGCATACGGGACCGGGGTTGCTGGGCGCCGTGGTCTCGCCTCGGTAGGCGGGGGATTTCCCTCGTGCGGGTGACGGAGTTATCCACAACCGGCAGGTGATCCACGGGTTTTGACCAAGATCATCGCGGTCGGGCGATTGTGCCTAACGTCGTCGGCATGACTCTTCGATCTCCTTCCCAGACGCCACGCGTGCCTGCCGCGGCCTCCCCGACGGGGGCGTCACACGCATCGCCCGAGACCCGGACGCCGCACGTGCCCCCCGCGGCGGGGGCGCCTCACGTATCGTCCGGCGTTCGGGCGGCGGACCCGGCTTCCGGGGCGCGGACGGCACGTGCGCCTGTCGTGGCCCAGGCGGCAGATATGCCCTCCGCGGCGGGGGCGCCTCACGTGTCGTCCGGCGTTCGGGCGGCGGACCCGGCTTCCGGGGCGCGGACGGCACGTGCGCCTGTCGAGGCCCAGGCGGCAGATATGCCCTCCGCGGCGGGGGCGCCTCACGTATCGTCCGGCGTTCGGGCCGCGGACCCGGCTTCCGGGGCCCGGACGGCTCGGGGGCCTTCGGCGACGAGCGGCCCCGGTCGTGGTCCCGCGTCCGACGGCCGTGCGCGGAGCCGGCACGTCCGGAGCAGGGCCCGCCGCGGGCGAGCCACGGCGGAGACCGTGCGGCTGCGCGCGGAGAACCTTTTCCCCGCTCCCGACCCCGACCTCGACCCCTTTCCCGCCCCGTTCCCCGCCCCCCTCCCCGGGCCTCGACCGCCGCACGAGGCGCCCCCTCAAGGGCGGCGGGTCGGTAGCCCCGGCGAGGGGGCGCCGCGGGCACCCGGACCACAGTGGGCGTGGAAGGCCGTGCCCGCCGAGCTGTCCGAGGAGAGAGGCGCGCCGGAAGGAGGCGCCGAGCGGCAGCCCGACCCCGACGGGCAGGCGGCCGGAGGGCCGTCGCGGCGGGAGCGGGCACGGCTCGCGGTGCGGGAGCGCCTGCCGGTGTGGCTGCAGGCGCGGTGCGGCCTGGAGCGGCGAGGCGTGGTCGCACTGGTCGTGGTCCTTGCCGTCGCCGCGGTCTTCGCGGCGCAGCACTTCTGGGCGGGGCGTACCCAGCCGGTGCGGCCGCCGGACGTGGTGCGTGAGGCGGGCGGCGCCCATGAGCGGGGCGCGGAACCGGCTCCTTCGCCGGGTTCCGCACCGGCAGAAGGCGGCACGAACGCGGGCGGCGGTGTCGCGGCCACCGGCGCGCAGAGCGGCGGGGTCGTCGTGGACGTCAGCGGAAAGGTCAGGCACCCCGGGGTGCAGCGGCTGCCCGCGGGCTCCAGGGTGGCCGACGCGCTGCGGGCGGCCGGCGGCGTCCGGCCCGGAGCCGATCTGAGCGGACTCAACCGCGCGAGGGTCCTGCTGGACGGCGAACAGGTGGTCGTCGGGACCCCAGCGGCATCGGCCGCTCCCGGCGGACCGGGTGCGGGGAGCGGCGGGGCCGCCGGAGCCGGCGGGGCGGCGGCAGGCGGAGCAGCGGCCGGCGCGGCGGCCACGGGACCGGTCGGGCTGAACACGGCGAGCGCCGCGCAGCTCGACGAACTGCCGGGCGTAGGACCGGTCCTGGCCCAACACATCATCGACTACCGCACCGAGCACGGCGGATTCCGCTCCGTCGACGAACTGCGCGAGGTCAACGGCATCGGTGACCGACGGTTCGCCGATCTTCAGGATCTCGTTCGGCCATGACGCCGGGCACCGGGGCCAGGATGCCGCGCGACGCGGTCCACCTCGCGTCGGGCAATCGCCTGGGCGACCCCCACCCCCGGCAGGAGGGGCCGGTCGACCTCCGCCTCGTGCCGCCCGCGTTGGCGGCGTGGGCGACGGCGGCGCTGATGCTGGACGCCTCACCGCGATGGGCGGTCACGACGGTCGTGGCCTGCGTGGTGGCGGCCGGGGTCCTGCTGGTGACGTGGACGGCGCGGGGGCGGGCAAGCACGCCGGGGGAGCGATCACATCCGACGCGGGGGCGGCCACGCACGCCGGGGGAGCGGCCACGCCGGCTCTGGGGGCGGCCGACGGTGGCGGCCGTGCTGCTCTGCACCGCCGCCTCGGCCGGCTCCGCCGCACTGCACGGGGCGGACCTGCGGCGTGGCCCGGTGCCCGCGTCGGCGAGGGACTACGCGGAGGTGGAGGCGGAGTTGCGGGTCACTTCCGACCCCCGTCGCACCCGGCCCCGGGCGGCGAGCGCCCATGCGATGCCGCCCACCGTCGTCCTGGACGCCGAGGTCCTGCGCGTCACGAAGGCCGACGGCTCGGCTTCGGTGACGCGGACGCCGGTGCTGGTCATCGTGCGGACGGAGGGGGAAGACGCGCGCGCGAGCGGCCTGCGGGAGCCCGAAGCCCGGGGTCCGGGCTCCCGCCCGTGGCTCGCTCTGCTGCCGTCGACACGGCTGCGGGTGCAGGGGCGTCTGGCACCGCCGCTGGCAAGGGGAGGCAGGGCCGCCGCGGTGCTGCGGGTGTCCGGGGAGCGGGCGCCGGACGTGATCGGGCCGCCCTCCGCGGCGCAGCGGCTGGCCGGTGGACTGCGGGCGGGGTTGCGTGAGGCCACGGACGGCCTGCCTGCCGATGCCCGAGCGTTGCTGCCGGGGCTCGTGATCGGGGACACCTCGCGGGTGCCCGCCGAGTTGGAGGAGGCGTTCCGGGCGACGGACCTCACGCACCTGCTGGCCGTGAGCGGGGCGAACCTGACGATCGTCCTCGCGCTGCTCATCGGACCGCCGGGCATGGCGCAGCGGGTCGAGCGGCGGGGGCTGGCGCCGAAGCTGGGCATTCCGTTGCGGACCACGGCGTTGCTGGGCGGCGTGCTGACCCTCGGCTTCGTCGTGGTCTGCCGGCCCGACCCGAGTGTGCTGCGGGCCGCGGCCTGCGGGCTGATCGCGCTCCTCGCCATCGCCACCGGGCGGCGGAGATCGCTGATCCCGGCGTTGGCCGCCGCGGTGCTGCTGCTCGTCCTGTGGGACCCCTGGCTGGCCCGGAGCTATGGCTTCCTGCTCTCCGTCCTGGCCACCGGCGCCCTGCTCACCCTCGCGCCCCGCTGGGGAGCCGCGCTGCGCGAGCGCGGGGTGCCGCCACGGCTGTCGGAGGCCCTGGCCGCGGCTGCCGCGGCGCAGGCGGTGTGCGCACCCGTGGTGGCCGTGATCGCCGCCCGGGTGAGTCTGGTCGCCGTGCCCTGCAATCTCCTGGCGGAGTTCGCCGTGGCGCCCGCCACCGTGCTCGGCTTCGCCGCGCTCGCGGTGGCGCCGGTGGCCATGCCGGTGGCGGAAGTGCTCGCGTGGGGTGCCGGCTGGCCCACCGGGTGGATCGCGGAGATCGCCCGCACGGGGGCGGCGCTGCCGGGCAGCGGCATCGACTGGCCGGGCGGCTGGCGCGGCGGGCTGCTGCTGGCGCTCGCCACGGTGGCGGTCGTCCTGGCCGGGCGCGGACTCGCCCGGCACCCGTGGCTCGCGGCGGCCTGCGCGCTGCTGCTCCTGCTGGTCGTCGTCCAGCCGCCGCCGCTCACCCGGGTGATCGCGGGGTGGCCGCCGCAGGGCTGGCGCATGGTGATGTGCGATGTGGGCCAGGGTGACGCCCTGGTCCTCGCGGCGGGCGAGGGGGCAGGGGTGGTCGTCGACGCGGGGCCGGACCCGGTGGCGGTGGACCGCTGCCTGCGTTCGCTCGGGGTCACCCGCGTGCCGCTGGTGCTTCTGACGCACTTTCACGCCGACCATGTGGCGGGGCTGCCGGGGGTGCTGCGGGGGCGCGCGGTGGGGGCGGTCCAGACGACCGGGTTCGGGGAGCCCCCGGAGCAGGCGGCGTTCGTCCGGAGGCAGGCGGCGGCGAAGGGGGTGCCGGTGACGCGGGCCTCGGCAGGGGAGCGGCGGCGGGCCGGGGCCTTGGAGTGGCGGGTGCTCTGGCCGCAGGCGGAGTCGCGGGTGCGGCCCGAGGGACCGAACGACGCCAGCGTCACCCTGCTCGTGCGGACCGCCGGGCTGAGCCTGCTGCTGCTCGGTGACCTCGAACCACCCGGGCAACGCGCCCTGCTGAGAAGCCCGGCAGCCGCGTGGCTCACGTCCGTGGACGTCCTGAAGGTCGCCCACCACGGTTCGGCCGGCCAGGACCCGGGGCTTCTGCGCAGGGCGGCGCCCAGGCTGGCCCTCGTCTCTTGTGGCGCGGAGAACACGTACGGCCATCCGGCACCCGTCACGGTGGCGGCGTTGCGGGCCGAGGGGGCGGAGGTGCTGCGCACGGACAGGCAGGGGGCGATCGCGGTGCTGGCCTCGGGGCGGAGGGCGGCGCCCAGGCTGGAGGTGGTCACAAGACCGCCGTAGCGCGGCCGGGGATCGTGGCCGCCGGGCGCGACGATGCCGGAGGAGTGCCCTCCGGTGGGGCTACCGCCGGGAACAGGGGTTGACCTGCCCAAAGCGGTTCAGTAGCGGTGCTACGGCGCATCGTCGGCAATTGACGCGATGTAGGTTCGTGTTGCACCGAATGCCGCAACGGTGATCGAATGCCCTTTCGTTGCAGTTTATGGATTCCGTTGTCGTGGTGTCGCGAGGAACGCGGGGGTGTGTCGTAAGTGTTCGGCCGTTGGCTGGGGGACCGGCTGGGGAACCGTACGCATCGGGTGGCGCGGGCGGGGGTTCTGTCGGCGTTCACGGTTCCGCCGAACGCGGGGGCGCTCAGCTGCCGGGTGCTCGACCCTGTGAACGAGCCCGTGCGGAACGCGGAGTTCGTGGTCAGCGACGCCGTGGGCCGCAAGGTGGTGAGCGGGGGGACGGACCCCTTCGGGTCGTTCGTCACGACGGTGCCGGCGGGGGAGTACCGCCTCGGGGTGTCGGCGGAGGGGTTCACTCCGTACCGGGCGAGCGTCACGGTGGGGGAGGACGCGCACGCCTCGCTCGGTGACGTCACGCTCCAGGTCGCCCAGCCCCCGGCGCTTCCCTCGCCCGGTGAGTGGGAGGTCGACCCGCTGCACTCCTCGGTCGGGTTCTCCGCGCGGCACATCGGGCTGGCCCGGATCCACGGGCGGTTCAACAGCTTCGCGGGGGTGATCCGCCTCGGCGAGCGCATGGAGGACTCCGCGATGCACGTCGTCATCGACGCGGCATCCATCGACACCGCGGTCACGATGCGCGACGACCACCTGCGCTCCGGGGACTTCCTGGACGTGGCGCGCTTTCCGACCATGGAGTTCTACAGCGACCGCTTCGTGCACAAGGGCGGCACCCGGTGGGCGATATCCGGCGGACTGACGTTGCACGGCGTGACGCGGACGGTGACGCTCGACGCCGAGTACCTCGGGGTCGGGCAGGGGCTCGAAGGGGAGACCCGCGTGGCCTGCCGTGCCGCCACCGAGCTGCACCGCGACGACTTCACGATCACCTGGCAGACGATGCTCGCGCGCGGCATCGCGGCCGTCGGGCACAGCATCCAGGTCGACCTCGACATCCAGGTCCTGCCCAAGAGCTGACGCGGGCGGAGGCACCTCGGCCCGCCGGGCGGGTCCGCTGGTGGGTCCCCGGGGTGGGTCCATCGGGCGGGTCCGCCGGGTGGGTCCATCGGGCGGGTCCGCCGGGTGGGGCGACCGGTCGGGTCCGCCGGGGCTACGGGGCCTCCAGCCAGCCCTCGTGTTCCGCGGCCAGGTCGTCCAGGGCCGTGCGGTCGAGGCGGGAGTCGGGGTCCTCGACCACGACGAGCCACTGGGCGTCCTCGGCGTCGTCCTCGCCCGCCAGGGCGTCGCGCACGAGCTGGGGTTCCTCGGTGACGCCGAAGCGGTCGGGAAGCTCTTCGGCCACCTCCTCCGCGGCATCGCGGTCGGGCAGCACCAGGACATGTCGTACGTCGCTCACGCCCCCATTCTCCGATACGGGCCGCGCGGCACGGCACCGGCTCCCGGCCGGGAAGGGCGCCGCACGAGGGGACGGGACCGTCAGCGCCGGGACGGACTGTCAGTGCCGCGTGGGATGCTTGACCGCGATGGCCAGGAAGACAGCTAACGACGATCCGCTCGCTCCCCTCACGCTCGCCGTGGGGCAGGAGGACCTGCTCCTCGACCGTGCCGTGCAGCAGGTGGTGGCGGCCGCCCGTGCCGCCGACGCGGACACGGACGTGCGCGACCTCAGCTCCGACCAGTTGCAGCCCGGCACGCTCGCCGAGCTCACCAGCCCCTCGCTCTTCGCCGAGCGCAAGGTCGTCGTCGTGCGGAACGCGCAGGATCTGTCGGCCGACACGGTCAAGGACGTGAAGGCGTATCTGGGGGCGCCCGCCGAGGAGATCACCCTCGTACTGCTGCACGCGGGCGGCGCCAAGGGCAAGGGTCTGCTCGACGCGGCCCGCAAGGCGGGGGCGCGGGAGGTGGCCTGCGCGAAGATGACGAAGCCCGCGGACCGGCTGTCGTTCGTGCGGTCGGAGTTCCGTGTGACGGGGCGTTCCGCCACGCCCGAGGCGTGCCAGGCCCTGGTCGACGCGATCGGCAGCGACCTGCGGGAGCTGGCCTCCGCGGTCTCGCAGCTCGTGGCGGACGTCGAGGGCACGATCGACGAGGCGGTCGTCGGGCGGTACTACACGGGCCGGGCCGAGGCGTCGAGCTTCACGGTGGCCGACCGGGCCGTGGAGGGGCGGGCGGCGGAAGCGCTTGAGGCCCTGCGCTGGTCCCTGTCGACCGGGGTCGCACCCGTCATGATCACGAGCGCGCTCGCGCAGGGTGTGCGGGCCATCGGCAAGCTCTCCTCCGCGCGGGGCGGGCGCCCGGCCGATCTGGCCCGCGAGCTGGGCATGCCGCCCTGGAAGATCGACCGCGTCCGCCAGCAGATGCGCGGCTGGACCCCGGACGGCGTGGCCGCCGCGCTCACCGCCATCGCCGCGGCCGACGCGGGCGTCAAGGGCGGTGGCGACGACCCGGAGTACGCGCTGGAGAAGGCCGTCGTCACCATCGCCCGCGCTGCCAGGTCCCGCCGCCCCTGACCCTCGGGGACCGGGACCCGGGTCCACGGAACCACAGCCCCGGGACGCGCTCGCCCAGCCCCCGGGGCACGCCTGGCCTCTGTGCACGCCTGGCCCCCGGGCAAGCGCCCGGCCCCCGGGGTACGCCCAGCTCTCGGGGCGCCCGGCCCCCGGGTACGTGCAGCGACTCCGAACCCCCAGCCTTCGGGCACGCCCGGCCCCCGGGCACGCCCGGCCTCTGGGCACGCGCCCACCCGCCGGGGTCCCCCCGGCCCTCGGGGGTGCCCAGCCCCGGGTACGTGCAGCAACTCGGAACCCCCAGCTACCCCAGCCCCCGGAGCGCGCCCGGCCCCCGGCCTACGCCCAGCCCCGAATCCGCCCAGCCTCCGGGCGAGCCCCCGACCCCGCAAAGCCCCGAATCCGCCCAGCCTCCGGGCGAGCCCCCGACCCCGCAAAGCCCCGACCCCGCAAAGCCCCGCCCCCGCAAAGCCCCGACCCCGCAAAGCCCCGCCCCCGCAAAGCCCCGACCCCGCAAAGCCCCGCCCCCGCAAAGCCCCGACCCCGCAAGGCCCCCTCCCAAGCCCACCGACAGACCAAAACCGAAAACCCCGCCCACCGACCCGGGGAAGGTCGACGGAGCGGGGTTCTCGTGCGAAACGCTGAGTGGACCCGTACCCGCGTGGCGAACGCAGATCGTGTACGGATCCGGGGTGCCGGACGGGAGCGGAAGAGAGGGCCCGCTGAGTCCCGTATCGGCGTCGAATCAAGTGAGGCCGCTGTCAGCCGCTCGAAGAGGGCCCGCGGTACTCGCAGAGGCTTCAGCCCTTGAGGGACGCGGCCTTCGTCGCAAGCGCCGACTTCTTGTTGGCGGCCTGGTTCTTGTGGATGACGCCCTTGGAGACGGCCTTGTCCAGCTGACGCGTGGCCTCACGCGTGAGCTCGGCGGCCTTCTGGGTGTCACCGGCGGCAACGGCCTCGCGGGCCTTGCGGATCGCGGTCTTCAGGGAAGACTTGACCGCCTTGTTGCGCTGACGCGCCTTCTCGTTGGTCTTGATCCGCTTGATCTGGGACTTGATGTTCGCCACGAAAGAGCCTTTTCAGGTTCAGGTACTGCAGAGGTACTGCAGATGAGTGTTATGACACGCGCCTCGATGCTTTGAGAGGGCTACGAGACACAGCTGTCCACGGTACCAGCCGCCCTCCGACCGCCCCAATCCGACCGCCCCCCGAACCGAACGCCCCCCGAACCGACCGCCGCCTCGCCCCCGCCCCTGCCCCAGCCCCCGCCCGCAGCCCCGCCCCGAGCCCCGCCCCCGCCCCCGCCCGAGCGCCACCACGCCCCCGTGCCGAAGCCCGGCAGCGCGTCGCGCCGGGTGCCGCCGCGCCCCAGGGGCGCCCCGGAGCACCCACGGAGTACCAAGCGCCGAGCCCGCGCCGCGCCCATGGGACGATGGAGGCTACGTATAGATCCGACCCGAGGCGACAGGCGCCTCAAGAGACAGGACCCTGCGTGCCCGCGACCCCTAAGAATGTGCCCGAGCCGAGCCGTACCGACCCGGCTCTGATCCGCAATTTCTGCATCATCGCGCACATCGACCACGGCAAGTCCACGCTCGCCGACCGCATGCTCCAGCTCACCGGTGTGGTGGAGCAGCGGCAGATGCGTGCTCAGTACCTCGACCGGATGGACATCGAGCGCGAGCGCGGCATCACGATCAAGTCCCAGGCGGTGCGTCTGCCCTGGGCCCCGAGCGAGGGCCCGGACCAGAGCAAGACCCACATCCTCAACATGATCGACACCCCGGGCCACGTGGACTTCACGTATGAAGTCTCGCGTTCGCTCGCGGCCTGTGAGGGCACGATCCTCCTGGTCGACGCGGCCCAGGGCATCGAGGCGCAGACTCTCGCCAACCTCTACCTGGCGATGGAGAACGACCTCAAGATCGTCCCCGTGCTGAACAAGATCGACCTGCCGGCCGCGCAGCCCGAGAAGTTCTCCGAGGAGCTGGCCAACCTCATCGGCTGCGACCCCGAGGACGTCCTGAAGGTCTCCGCGAAGACCGGCATGGGCGTCGAGGCGCTGCTGGACAAGGTGGTCGCCGAGGTCCCGCCCCCGGTCGGCGTCAAGGACGCCCCGGCGCGCGCGATGATCTTCGACTCGGTCTATGACTCCTACCGCGGCGTCGTGACGTACGTACGAGTCGTCGACGGCCAGCTCAACAAGCGCGAGCGCATCCGGATGATGTCCACCGGGGCCACGCACGAACTCCTTGAGATCGGTGTCTCGTCGCCCGAGATGACCCCGGCCGACGGCATCGGCGTCGGCGAGGTGGGCTACATCATCACCGGCGTGAAGGACGTCCGCCAGTCCAAGGTCGGTGACACGATCACCTCCCAGAGCAAGGGCGCGACCGAGGCCCTCGGCGGCTACAAGGACCCGAAGCCGATGGTCTTCTCGGGTCTGTATCCGCTGGACGGCTCCGAGTACCCCGACCTGCGCGAGGCCCTGGACAAGCTCCAGCTCAACGACGCCGCGCTCGTCTACGAGCCCGAGACGTCCGCCGCCCTCGGCTTCGGCTTCCGCGTGGGCTTCCTCGGCCTGCTGCACCTCGACGTGATCCGCGAGCGCCTTGAGCGCGAGTTCGGCCTCGACCTCATCGCCACCGCCCCCAACGTGGTCTACCGCGTGATCATGGAGGACGGTACCGAGCACACGGTCACGAACCCGAGCGAGTTCCCCGAGGGCAAGATCGACGAGGTGTACGAGCCCGTCGTGCGCGCCACGATCCTCGCCCCGAGCGAGTTCATCGGCTCGATCATGGAGCTGTGCCAGAACCGGCGCGGCGTCATGCTCGGCATGGACTACCTCTCCGAGGACCGCGTCGAGATCCGCTACACTCTGCCGCTCGCCGAGATCGTCTTCGACTTCTTCGACCAGCTCAAGTCGAAGACGCGCGGCTACGCCTCGCTGGACTACGAGCCCACGGGCGAGCAGTCCGCGCAGCTCGTCAAGGTCGACATCCTGCTCCACGGCGACAAGGTCGACGCCTTCTCCGCGGTCACGCACAAGGACCAGGCGTACGCGTACGGCGTGCGGCTCGTCGCCAAGCTGCGCGAGCTCATCCCGCGGCAGGCATTCGAGGTGCCGGTGCAGGCGGCGATCGGTTCGCGCGTCATCGCCCGCGAGACCATCCGCGCCATCCGCAAGGACGTCCTCGCCAAGTGCTACGGCGGTGACATCTCCCGTAAGCGCAAGCTCCTGGAGAAGCAGAAGGAGGGCAAGAAGCGCATGAAGATGGTCGGTTCCGTCGAGGTGCCGCAGGAAGCCTTCATCGCCGTGCTCTCCAGCGACGACAGCGGCCCCGGCAAGGGCAAGAAGTAGACGCCCGGCAGGGGCAAGAAGGAGACGCCCGGCGAGGGCGGCAGCAGACGCACGGTCGCGGCCCCGCCGCCGCCGCCCGGGCCCGGTGCGCACGCGCACCGGGCCCGCGGCACATGGCGGCGGTCCGGCCCGTCCCGTTCGGGTCTCTGGAGGAAGTGACAGGCAGATGCCCCTTACGCACCGGCCGTCGGCGCTCTACTCTGATCACCACTCGTAGGTTACTGGCAAGTTAAACAAGTAGCCGGCAGGGACGTAAGAAGCAGCCAACCAGCCAGTTCGCCGCACTGACGTGGGCCCGGAGGATGTCGTGAGCGACACACAGACCCTGATCGAGAACCGTCCGCCGTCCGTGGCGCACCTGTTCCTGGAGCGCGTGGCGGCCACGCCCGACGCCGAGGCTTATCGCTACCCCGTTCCGGCGGCCTCCGGCGAGGGCCCCGACGACTGGCGGACGCTCAGCTGGGCCCAGGCCGCCGAGCGCGTCCACGCCATCGCCGCGGGCCTCATCGAGCTGGGCATCCGCCCCGAGGAGCGCGTCGCCCTCGCCTCCTCCACGCGGGTCGAGTGGATTCTCGCCGACCTCGGCGTCATGTGCGCGGGCGCGGCCACGACGACCGTCTACCCGCAGACCAACGCGGAGGAGTCCGCGTACATCGTGGCGGACTCCGAGAGCCGGGTGCTGATCGCCGAGGACGCCGCGCAGCTCGCCAAGGCGCGCGAGACGCGGGCCGAGCTGCCCGAGCTGCGGCACGTCGTCGTCATCGACCCCGAGGGCGTCTCGGCCGCCGACGGCGACCCCGACGGCTGGGTGCTCACCCTCGCCGACCTGGAGGCCAGGGGCGCCGCGCACCTGGAGAAGAACCCCGCGCTCATCAAGGAGCGGATCGCGGCGATCACCAGGGACCAGCTCGCCACGATCATCTACACCTCCGGCACCACGGGACGCCCCAAGGGCGTGCGCCTGCCGCAGGACAACTGGTCGTACATGGCCAAGGCCATCGCGGCGACCGGGCTGCTCGGCCCGGACGACGTGCAGTACCTGTGGCTGCCCCTCGCCCACGTCTTCGGCAAGGTGCTGACCTCCGGGCAGATCGAGCTCGGGCACGTCACCGCCGTCGACGGCCGCGTGGACAAGATCATCGAGAACCTTCCGGTGGTCCAGCCCACGTACATGGCCGCGGTGCCCCGCATCTTCGAGAAGGTCTACAACGGCGTCGCGGCCAAGGCGCGGGCCGGCGGCGGGGCCAAGTACAAGATCTTCCTGTGGGCCGCGGAGGTCGCCCGCGAGTACGCGAAGGTCAGCCAGGACAACTTCCGCAGGACGGGCACCGCCTCCGTGCCCTTCGGGCTGCGCGCCAAGCACAAGGCCGCCGACGCGCTCGTCTACTCCAAGCTGCGCGAGGCCTTCGGCGGACGGCTGCGCGCCGCCGTCTCCGGCTCCGCCGCGCTCGCCCCCGAGATCGGCTACTTCTTCGCGGGCGCCGGCATCCACATCCTGGAGGGCTACGGCCTGACCGAGTCCTCCGCGGCCTCCTTCGTGAACCCCGGCGAGGCGTACCGCACCGGCACGGTCGGCAAGCCGCTGCCCGGCACCGAGGTGCGCATCGCGGACGACGGCGAGATCCTGCTGCGCGGCCCCGGCATCATGGAGGGCTACCACAAGCTGCCCGAGAAGACCGCCGAGGTCCTGGAGACCGACGGCTGGTTCCACACCGGGGACATCGGCGAGCTGTCCGTCGACGGCTATCTGCGGATCACCGACCGCAAGAAGGACCTGATCAAGACCTCCGGCGGCAAGTACATCGCGCCCGCCGAGGTCGAGGGCCAGTTCAAGGCCGTGTGCCCGTACGTCTCCAACATCCTGGTGCACGGCGCCGACCGGAACTTCTGCACCGCGCTGATCGCCCTCGACGAACCCGCGATCCTCCAGTGGGCCGAGGAGAACGGCCAGGAGGGCAAGTCCTACGCCGAGGTCTGCGCCGCCCCCGCGACGGTCGCCCTCGTCGAGGGCTACGTGCAGCAGCTGAACGAGGGCCTCCAGCGCTGGCAGACCATCAAGAAGTTCCGCCTCCTGCCGCGCGACCTGGACGTCGAGCACGGCGAACTGACGCCCAGCCTCAAGCTGAAGCGCCCCGTCGTCGAGCGGGAGTACAAGCACCTGATCGACGAGATGTACGCGGGCTCGCGCGAGGTCTGAGCCGCCCGCGGGGCGCCTTCTCCTAGACGCCCCGCCCGCGGCGCATCTCCTGCACCAGCTCCTCCATGTGGGTCACGTGGCGGCGCAGCTCCAGGACGTCCTGGAGGCTGCTCGCCGCCATGTGGCTCTCGATCGCGGAGAGGCGGGCGGCCAACTCGTCGAACTGGCGCTGCTCGCGGGCGAGTATCCGCTCCAGCTGGCGGTTCTTGCGGTGCAGTTCGAGGAAGACGGTGACCTTGGCGCGCAGCACCCACGGGTCGAAGGGCTTGGTGAGGTAGTCGGCGGCGCCCGTGGCGTACCCGCGGAAGGCGTAGCCCGCGTCGTTGTCCGTGCCCGTCAGGAAGATGATGGGCACGTCCTTGGTCTGGTCGAGGCGCTTGATGTTCGTCGCGGTCTCGAAGCCGTCCATGCCGGGCATCCGGACGTCCAGGAGGATCACGGCGAACCGCTGCCGGAGGATGGCCTTCATCGCCTCCTCCCCGGACCGGGCACGCACCAGCGGCTCGTTCAGGGAGCCCAGGACTGCTTCGAGTGCCATCAGGTTGTCCTCCATGTCGTCGACCAGGAGGATGCTCGCGCGGTGGTCGGTCATGGACTCTGCGCTCATGGTCATGTGCCTCAATCGGTTGCCGGCGGAACAGCGCCCTCTTCGGGGGTGCTCGGCGCTTCCGCTGCGACGGTTGCCGGGTCGGGGGAGGAGGACTCGTGGCCGGTGGCCGCGCCCTCGGGGTCGAGGAGGGCGCAGACGACGCCGAGGAGCTGGTCCACGTCCACGGGTTTGGGTACGTAGTCGGTGGCGCCCTCGGCGATCGCCTTCTCGCGGTCGCCCGGCATGGCCTTGGCGGTCAGCGCGACGATCGGCAGACCGCGCCAGCGGGGGCTGCGGCGGATGGCCGCCATGGTTTCGTAGCCGTCCATCTCCGGCATCATGATGTCCATCAGGACGATGTCGACGTCGGGATTGCGTTCGAGGGTCTCGATGCCCTCGCGGCCGTTCTCCGCGTAGAGGACGGGCATGCCGACGCGGCTGAGCACGTGGGTGAGCGCGAAGACGTTGCGGATGTCGTCGTCGACGATCAGCACCCTGCGGCCGGGCAGTATGCGGCCGGCGTTCCCCTCCTTCCACTCCTCCAGCTTCGTGGGCGTGGGCCAGCTGTCGTCCGGTTCGAGGGCGGTGTGCGGCCGCAGGGCCGCGTGTTCCAGCGGTTCGGGCAGGTGCTGGGTGTGGGTCGCCGCGTACGCCACGGCGGCGGCGCCGTGGCCGGGGTGCACCACGGGCACGTACAGCGCGAAGACCGAGCCCTGGCCCGGGCGGCTCTCGGCGGTGATCCGGCCGCCGAGCAGACCGGCGATCTCGCGGCTGATGGAGAGGCCGAGTCCGGTGCCGCCGTACTTGCGGTTGGTGGTGCCGTCGGCCTGCTGGAACGCCTCGAAGATCACCGGCAGCTGCTCGGCGGGGATGCCGATGCCGGTGTCCTTGACCTCGAAGCAGAGCAGGTCGTCGTTGTCGTGGACCAGGCGGTCGCGCGCGGCCTCCTTGACGCGGCTGACCCGCAGCTCGACGCTGCCGGCCGAGGTGAACTTCACCGCGTTCGACAGGAGGTTGCGCAGGATCTGCTGGAGGCGCTGCTCGTCCGAGAACATCTCCCGCGGCACGTCCTCGCCGACGGACACGTCGAAGGCGAGCCCCCGGTCCAGGGTGAGCGGGCGGAACGTGGCGTGGACGTAGTCGAGGACCTTGATCAGCGGGAGCTTCTTGGGGCGTACGTCCATCCGGCCCGCCTCGATCTTCGACAGGTCCAGGATGTCGTTGATGAGCTGGAGGAGGTCGGAGCCCGAGCGGTGGATGGTCGTCGCGAACTGCACCTCCTGGTCGGAGAGGTGGTTGTCGGGGTTGTCGGAGAGCAGCCTGGCCAGGATGAGCAGCGAGTTCAGCGGCGTGCGCAGCTCGTGCGACATGTTGGCGAGGAACTCCGACTTGTACTGGGAGCTCGTGGCGAGCAGCGCCGCCTTCTCCTCCAGCTCGGCGTTGGAGCGGCGCAGCTCGGCCTGCTGGCGCTGGAGCTCGTCCGAGCGCTCCTGGAGCTGGGTGGCGAGCCGCTGGGACTCGCTGAGCAGCGATTCCGTACGGGAGTTGGCGATGATGGTGTTGATCGCGACGCCGATGGTGTTCACGAACTGGTCGAAGAAGGCCAGGTGGACGTCGGAGAAGCGGGAGAACGTGGCCAGCTCGATCACGCCGAGGAGCTTGTCCTCGAAGAGGATCGGGATGATCACCACGGTGGCGGGGGCCGCGTCGCCGAGCCCCGAGTGGATCTTGATGTAGTCCGGCGGCACCTCCTCGACGAGGATGCGCTTCTTCTCCAGGGCCGCCTGGCGCACGAGGCCCTGGGCGGGCATGCCGCCGGTGTCGACGACCGAGCCCTGCGCCGCGCCGTAGCCCGCGATGAACGCGAGGCCCTTCGCGGTGACCTGGGTGGGCGCCGGGCTCTCCGCGGTGTCCGGATCGGCCAGGAAGAACGCGCCGTACTGCGCGTTCACCAGCGGGGTCAGCTCGCGCAGGATCAGGTCGGCGACCTCCATCAGATCGCGGTGGCCCTGCATCAGGCCCGCGAGGCGCGCGAGGTTGGACTCCAGCCAGTCCTTGGCGCGGGTGGTCTCACGGAGGTTGTTGACCATGAGGTTGATGTTGTCCTTGAGTTCCGAGACCTCGCCCCGCGTCTCCACGGTGATCGCGCGGGTCATGTCGCCCTGGGCCACGGCGGAGGCGACCTCGGCGATGGCGCGGACCTGCGTGGTGAGGTTCAGCGCCAGCTCGTTCACGTTCGTCGTCAGGCGCTTCCACGTGCCGTACACGCCTTCGACCCGCGCCTGGCCGCCCAGCTGGCCCTCGGAGCCGACCTCGCGCGCCACGCGGGTGACCTCGGAGGAGAACGACGACAGCGTGTCCACCATGGTGTTGATGGTGGTCTTCAGCTCCAGGATCTCGCCGCGCGCGTCCACGTCGATCTTCTTGGAGAGGTCGCCCTGGGCGACGGCGGTCGCGACCTGCGCGATGTTGCGGACCTGGCCCGTGAGGTTGTCCGCCATGTAGTTGACGTTGTCGGTGAGGTCCTTCCAGACGCCGGAGACACCGAGCACCTGCGCCCGGCCCCCGAGCCGGCCGTCCGTGCCGACCTCGCGGGCGACGCGGGTGACCTCGTCGGCGAAGGCGCGGAGCTGCTCCACCATCGTGTTGACGGTGTCCTTCAGCTCCAGGATCTCGCCGCGCGCGGTGACCGTGATCATCTTGGAGAGGTCGCCGTTGGCGACGGCGGTGGTGACCTGGGCGATGTTGCGGACCTGGGAGGTGAGGTTCGACGCCATGAAGTTGACGTTGTCGGTGAGGTCCTTCCAGACGCCGGAGACGCCCCGCACCTGCGCCTGACCGCCGAGGTTGCCCTCGGTGCCGACCTCGCGGGCCACGCGCGTGACCTCGTCGGCGAAGGCGGAGAGCTGGTCCACCATCGTGTTGATGGTCGACTTCAGCTCCAGGATCTCGCCCTTGGCCTCGACGGTGATCTTCTTGCCGAGGTCGCCCTGCGCGACGGCCGTCGAGACGAGCGCGATGTTCCGCACCTGGGAGGTGAGGTTGTCCGCCATGAAGTTGACGTTGTCGGTGAGGTCCTTCCAGACGCCGGAGACGCCCCGCACCTGGGCGCGCCCGCCGAGGTTGCCCTCGGTGCCGACCTCGCGGGCCACGCGCGTGACCTCGTCGGCGAAGGCCGAGAGCTGGTCCACCATCGTGTTCACCGTCGACTTCAGCTCCAGGATCTCGCCCCTGGCGTCGACGGTGATCTTCTGGCTCAGGTCGCCGTTGGCGACGGCGGTGGTCACCTGGGCGATGTTGCGGACCTGGGAGGTGAGGTTCGACGCCATGAAGTTGACGTTGTCGGTGAGGTCCTTCCACACGCCCGACACGCCCCGCGCCTGGGCGCGCCCGCCGAGCTGCCCCTCGGTGCCGACCTCGCGGGCCACGCGTGTGACCTCGGCGGCGAAGGCGGAGAGCTGCTCCACCATGGTGTTCACGGTCAGCTTCAGTTCGAGCAGCTCGCCCGTCGCCTCGACCGTCACCGTGCGCGTCAGGTCGCCCTGCGCCACCGCCGTGGTCACCAGGGCGATGTCCCGTACCTGCGCGGTCAGCCGCGCCGCCATGGTGTTGACCGCCTCGGTCACGTCCCGCCAACTGCCCGAAAGGCCCCGCACCTTGGCGCGCCCGCCGAGCCGTCCCTCGGTGCCGACCTCGCGGGCCACGCGCGTGACCTCGCCCGTGAAGAGGGAGAGCTGGTCGACCATCGTGTTGACCGCGCGGCCGAGCCGGCGCAGGTCACCCCGCAGCTCACGGCTGCCGTCGTGCAGGTCGACGCGCTGGGTGAGGTCACCGCCCGCGACCGCGTTGAGCACCCGGGTGGCGTTCGCGGCGGGGGCGACCAGGGAGTCCAGGAGGGTGTTGACCTCCTGGACGCGGGCCGCCCATCTGCCCTGGCCCGGACTCGCGGTGAACCGCTCGTCGAGACGGCCGTGCCGGATGATCTCCCGGCGCACCCGGACGAGCTCCGCGTCGAAGTGGAGCGAGCGGTCCAGCATCTCGTTGAAGACCTGGTACAGCTCGGCGGTCAGCCCCTCGCCGGCCGGCGGCACCTTGGTGAAGTCCCCGTCCCGCGCCGCGCGCATGGCGGCGAGCAGCGGACGCAGCTCGGCCGGGGTGACGGTGACGACGCCCGCGGGAGCGGCGTCGGTCCGCGGCGGCTCCGGAGGGTGTGCCGGAGCGGGAACACGGGTCGATTTACGCGCAGGCGTAGCACTGTTCTCACTCATAACGGCCCACTTCGGTAACTCGATGCTTATGAGCGCCGTCAGTCTGTCACTCTGTCGGTGTCGCCTGAGGCGTATTCACCCGAACTGCTCAGGAGCCGCACCGTGGGGTCCCTTCCGACGCAACCGGAGACCGTTCTCCGTGCCTCCGCCGAGGACCCGGACCAGCCCGGGCCGCCAGCGGTGGTGCGGACGTCGCTGCCCGGAAACTCGCTGGCTCCGGCGGCCGCGCGAAGGTTCGTGCGGGCGGCCCTCGCCGACTGGGCCGAGCTGGGCGTGCCCGCGGCGGCCGGCGTCGACAGCCGGCTCACCGACGACGCGGTCCTCATCGTCAGCGAGCTGGCGACCAACGCCGTCGTCCACGCGGGCACCGATGTCGAACTGCTGTGCCGCCTCGACGAGGCCCAGCCGGGGGAGGACACCGACACCCTCGTCATCGAGGTCTCCGACCACCACCCCGCCCGCGCCGTCCGCGGCGAGCAGGACCAGCGCCCGGCCGGCATCCCCGAGTACGGCCGCGGCCTCCAGCTCGTCGCCAGCCTCGCCGAGGCCTGGGGCATCACCTACCGCACGGGCGCCAAGAGCGTCTGGGCCAGGCTGCCCGTCGACGGCGTCGCCGCCGTCAAGGGGATCGAGGCGTACGCGACCGACCAGGCGCTCCGGCGCGGCGTGCGCGCCGTCGAGATCCTCGCCCCGCTGCCCAAGCGGATCTCCCACGACACGGAGTGGGTCAACCGCGGCGCGCTGAGCTTCCTCGCCGAGGCGTCCGACCTCCTCGCGGGGCAGTTCGACGAGAACCTGGTGGCCGCCCTGGCGGGTCAGCTCCTCGTGCCGCGGCTCGCCGACTGGTGCGCGGTCTGGCTCGACGACGCCTCCGAGGGCCCGGCCCACCCGGCGTCCGGTTCCCTCGCGATGCGGCTCGCGCGCGTCTGGCACACCAGTGAGAGCCGCATAGAGGAGCTGCGCCGCGTCCTGGAGAAGGACCCGCCCAGGCTGCCCACCGCCGTGGGCTCCGGCGCCTGCCCCGTCCACTGGCCGGACGCCGCCCTGCCGGACGACGGCTCCGGCGCCGCGCTCGCGTACCGGCTCACCGCGGGCGGGCGCACCCTCGGCATGCTGGTGATCGGCAGGGCGGGCCTGGTGCGCTTCCCCGACGAGGTCACCGGCCTGGTCGAGGACTTCAGCCGCCGGGTCGCCCTCGCGATCAGCACGGCCAGGCGGTACCAGCGCCAGGCCAACATCAGCCAGGTGCTCCAGCGCGGCCTCCTGCCGGGCAAGGTCGCGCAGATCCCCGGCATGGACAGTGGCGTGGTGTACGAACCACGGGACAAGGGCGGACCGGGCGGCGACTTCTACGACCTCTTCCAGGCCGGCGAAGGGCGCTGGTGCTTCGCGCTCGGAGACGTCCAGGGCAAGGGGCCGGAGGCCGCCGTCGTCATCGGCCTCGCCCGCCCCTGGCTGCGCCTGCTCTCCCGCGAGGGGTACGAGGTCGCCGAGGTCCTCGACCGCCTCAACCAGCTCCTCCTCGACGACGCCACCGAGGCGTCCGACGCGGCGGCCGCGGTCGTCGCCGTCGCGGGCGGCCAGGGAGTGCCGGCCGACGGCCCCACCGCGCGCTTCCTCTCCCTGCTGTACGGGGAGCTCGTGCCGTACGACGGAGGTGTCCGCTGCACCATCGCGTGCGCCGGACATCCGCTGCCGCTCCTGCTCGGCCCCGAGGGGAAGGTGCGGGTGGCGGCGGCCCCGCAGATGCTGCTCGGGGTCTTCGACGACGAGACGTACACGAGCGAGACCTTCGACCTGCGGACCGGCGACACGCTCCTGTGCGTCACCGACGGGGTGACCGAGCGGCGCTCGGGGCGGCTCCAGTTCGACGACGGCGACGGCCTCGCACTGGCCCTCGCCGACTGCGCCGGGCTCGACGCGGAGCTGGTGGCGGAGCGGATCAGACGGCTCGTGCACGAGTTCTCCGACCGGCCGCCGGACGACGATCTCGCGGTGCTCGTGCTCCAGGCGCGGTGAGGGCGGCCCGGCGGGTGCGGCCGTCCGGCGCGGCGAGGGCGCCCGGTGCGGGACAATCGATCCATGCCTTCCGCACTGCCCGATGGTGAGCCCATGCCCGAGGACGGGACGCTGCCCGCGTCCGCCCTGGACGGCGCGGCCTCCCGCCCGCTCGGCTTCTACCTGCACGTTCCGTACTGCGCCACGCGCTGCGGCTACTGCGACTTCAACACCTACACCGCGACCGAGCTGCGCGGCTCCGGCGGTGTGCTCGCCTCCCGCGACAACTACGCCGAGACCCTGGCCGACGAGGTGCGGCTCGCCCGCAAGGTCCTCGGCGACGACCCGCGGCCCGTACGGACCGTCTTCGTCGGCGGCGGCACCCCGACGCTCCTGGCCGCGAGCGACCTCGTACGGATGCTGGACGCCGTACGGCAGGAGTTCGGGCTCGCGGACGACGCGGAGGTGACGACCGAGGCGAACCCGGAGTCGGTCGACGCGGCGTACCTCGCCGAGCTGCGGGAGGGCGGCTTCAACCGCGTCTCCTTCGGCATGCAGAGCGCGAGGCAGCACGTACTGAAGGTGCTCGACCGCACGCACACGCCGGGGCGGCCCGAGGCCTGTGTCGCCGAGGCGCGGGCGGCCGGGTTCGACCACGTCAACCTCGACCTGATCTACGGCACGCCGGGCGAGTCCGACGCCGACTGGCGCGCCACGCTCGACGCGGCGCTCGGGGCCGGGCCCGACCACATCAGCGCCTACGCGCTGATCGTCGAGGAGGGCACGCAGCTCGCGCGGCGCATCCGCCGCGGAGAGGTCCCGATGACGGACGACGACGTCCACGCGGACCGGTACCTGATCGCCGACGAGGTGCTCGGCGGCGCCGGCTTCGCGTGGTACGAGGTCTCCAACTGGGCCACGTCCGCCGCGGGCCGGTGCCTGCACAACGAGCTGTACTGGCGCGGGGCCGACTGGTGGGGGGCCGGGCCCGGCGCGCACAGCCATGTCGGGGGCGTGCGGTGGTGGAACGTGAAGCATCCCGGGGCGTACGCCGCCGCTCTGGCGGAGTCCCGCTCGCCCGGGGCCGGGCGGGAGGTCCTCTCCGCCGAGGACCGCAGGGTCGAGCGCGTCCTCCTGGAGCTCCGCCTCAGGGACGGCTGCCCGCTGTCCCTCCTCCGCGAGGCGGGGCTCGCGGCCTCGCGGCGTGCGCTGTCCGACGGTCTGCTGGCTCCTGAGCCCTACGCGGAGGGCCGCGCGGTCCTGACCCTGCGGGGCCGGCTCCTCGCGGACGCGGTCGTACGGGACCTGGTGGACTAGCCCGTCGCGCTGCCGCCCGCTTCGGTGGGCCTGCGGCCGGCTTTCCCGCCCATCCGCCCGTTACCCCGCAGCGGGTTGCCCGGTTCCCGGCTCGGCTGCCGGTGCCGGGCGGGCGGGTGGGAAAGCGCTCTGCCGCGAAGCGGCAGGCCAGTGGTGAGCGCTAGGCCTCCGGGCCAGGCGCCGTGACGAAGTCGATCAGTTCCTCCACCCGGCCGAGGAGCGCCGGCTCCAGGTCCCGGTAGCTGCGGACCGAGCCCAGGATGCGCTGCCAGGCCGCGCCCGTGTTCGCGGGCCAGCCCAGGGCCTCGCAGACGCCCAGCTTCCAGTCCTGGCCCCGCGGCACCCGCGGCCACGCCTCGATGCCCACCGAGGACGGCTTCACGGCCTCCCAGACGTCGATGTAGGGGTGGCCGACCACCAGGGCGTGGGCGGAGCCGACCTGCGCCGCGATGCGGGACTCCTTGGAGCCGGGGACCAGGTGGTCCACCAGGACGCCGAGGCGCGCGTCGGGGCCCGGCGAGAAGTCCGCGACGATGCGGGGCAGGTCGTCGATGCCCTCCAGGTACTCGACGACGACGCCCTCGACCCGCAGGTCCTCGCCCCACACCCGCTCCACGAGTTCCGCGTCGTGGCGCCCCTCCACGTAGATGCGCCCGGCGCGGGCGACCCTGGCGCGCGCCTGCGGGACGGCCACCGATCCCGATGCCGTGCGGGACGGACGTACCGGAGCGGGGGCCGTCGCGGCCGGGCGGACGAGCGTCACCGGCCTGCCCTCCAGGAGGAAGCCGCCGGGCTCCATCGGGAACACGCGGTGCTTGCCGAAGCGGTCCTCCAGCGTCACCGTCGGGCCCTGCGCCGTCTTCTCGCAGCGGACCACCGCCCCGCAGAACCCGGTGGCCGGCTCCTCGACCACGAGACCGGCCTCCGCCGCCACCTCGGGCACGGACTTCGGCTTCTTCCAGGGAGGGGTCAGGTCGGCGGAGTACTGGCGCATTCCGCCGACGATAGGAAGAAGGGGGAACGCGGACCTCACGACACGCCGGAGCGAGCAGCCAGTGTGGCGCGTTGCGCACGGACAAAAGCCGCATCCACCACCGCACCGTGCCCCGGCACGTAGAGCGCGTCGTCGCCGCCGAGTCGCAGGAGCCTGTCCAGCGCGGCGGGCCACCGCTCGGGCACCGCGTCCGGGCCCGCCTGGGGCTCGCCCGACTCCTCGACCAGATCGCCGCAGAACACGACTTCGGGACCGCCGCCGGGGCTCTTCACCAGGACCGCAAGGTCGTGCCCCGTGTGACCGGGGCCGACGTTCGCGAGCAGCACCTCGACGCCGCCGCCGAGGTCCAGCGTCCACTCCCCGCACACCGCGTGCTCCGGCGCGCGCAGCAGATCGGCCGCCTCCGCCGCCGCCTCCGCGTCGAGGCCGTGCCGCACCGCGTCCGCGCGCAGCCCCTCGCGGTCCGCGAGGACCGTGTCGACGCCCACGGCTGCGTACACCCGCACCCCCGCGAAGGCCGCCGCCCCGAAAACGTGATCGAAGTGGGGGTGGGTGAGCGCGAGATGCGTCACTCTGCGCCCGCCGCCGATGAGGTCCCTGGCCCGCCTCCGCAGCGCCGCGCCCTCCGCGAGACTCGACCCCGCCTCCACCATGAGGGCCGCGTCGGCGCCGACCACGAGACCCGCCGTACAGTCCCAGACGGGCAGGCGGACCCGCCCCACGCGCGGGGCGAGCCGTTCCCAGCCCGCCGCTTCCCATGCCGGCTCCACGTCCATACGGTGACGCTAGCCGCTGCGGAACGCCTCGGCAGAACGTGAGCGATCCGGCCTTGCCGGGTCCGTACCCGACCGCCGTACACTGGCCCTTTGACAAGCTGGCACTCACCCGCGTTGAGTGCCAGGCGGGGATCACGGCGACGGATGACGGCTGGAGGTGTGCGCGATGCTGAGTGAACGCAGGCTTGAGGTGCTGCGCGCCATCGTCCACGACTATGTCGGGACGGAGGAGCCGGTCGGCTCCAAGGCGCTCACCGAGCGGCACAGTCTCGGAGTCTCCCCGGCCACGGTCCGCAACGACATGGCGGCGCTGGAGGAGGAAGGGTTCATCGCCCAGCCCCACACCAGCGCGGGACGCATCCCGACCGACAAGGGATACCGCCTCTTCGTGGACAAACTCGCGGGCGTCAAGCCGATGACCGCCCCCGAGCGGCGCGCCATCCAGAACTTCCTCGACGGCGCCGTCGACCTCGACGACGTGGTGGGGCGTACGGTGCGGCTGCTGGCGCAGCTCACGCGGCAGGTCGCCGTGGTGCAGTACCCCTCGCTGACACGTTCGACGGTGCGCCACGTGGAGCTGCTCTCGCTCGCTCCGGCGCGCCTGATGCTCGTCCTGATCACCGACACCGGCCGGGTCGAGCAGCGCATGATCGACTGCCCGGCGCCCTTCGGGGAGACCGCGCTCGCCGATCTGCGGGCCCGGCTGAACAGCAGGGTCGCGGGACGCCGCTTCGCGGACGTGCCGCAGTTGGTGCAGGACCTGCCCGAGGCCTTCGAGGCCGAGGACCGCGGCACGGTCGCCACCGTCCTCTCCACCCTCCTCGAAACACTCGTGGAGGAGACCGAAGAACGGCTGATGATCGGCGGCACCGCCAATCTCACCCGCTTCGGACATGACTTTCCCCTCACCATCCGGCCCGTTCTCGAAGCCCTTGAGGAGCAGGTCGTGCTCCTCAAGTTGCTTGGTGAGGTGCAGGATTCGGGTATGGCCGTACGGATCGGTCATGAGAACGCCCATGAGGGGCTCAGCTCCACGTCCGTGGTCTCGGTCGGCTACGGTTCGGGCAGCGAGGCAGTCGCGAAACTAGGCGTGGTCGGACCGACCCGCATGGACTATCCGGGAACGATGGGAGCAGTACGCGCAGTGGCACGTTACGTCGGACAGATCCTGGCGGAGTCGTAAGTGGCCACGGACTACTACGCCGTACTCGGCGTGCGCCGCGACGCTTCCCAGGACGAGATCAAGAAGGCCTTCCGGAGGCTGGCGCGTGAGCTTCACCCGGACGTGAATCCGGACCCGAAGACTCAGGAGCGCTTCAAGGAGATCAACGCCGCCTACGAGGTGTTGTCGGACCCGCAGAAGAAGCAGGTCTACGACCTCGGCGGCGACCCGCTGTCCCAGGCGGGCGGCGGCGGAGCGGGCGGCTTCGGGGCCGGTGGCTTCGGCAACTTCTCCGACATCATGGACGCGTTCTTCGGTACGGCGTCGCAGCGTGGCCCGCGGTCGCGCACGCGCCGCGGCCAGGACGCCATGATCCGTCTGGAGATCGACCTCGACGAGGCGGCCTTCGGGACGACCAAGGACATCCAGGTCGACACGGCGGTCGTGTGTACGACGTGCAGCGGTGAGGGTGCCGCGCCCGGGACGTCGGCCCAGACCTGTGACATGTGCCGCGGTCGCGGCGAGGTGTCCCAGGTCACGCGGTCCTTCCTCGGCCAGGTCATGACCTCGCGGCCCTGCCCGCAGTGCCAGGGCTTCGGCACCGTCGTGCCGACGCCGTGCCCCGAGTGCGCGGGCGACGGCCGCATCCGCTCGCGGCGGACGCTGACCGTCAAGATCCCGGCGGGTGTCGACAACGGCACCAGGATCCAGCTCGCGGGCGAGGGCGAGGTCGGGCCCGGCGGCGGCCCCGCCGGTGACCTCTACGTCGAGATCCACGAGCTGCCGCACTCCGTCTTCCAGCGGCGCGGCGACGATCTGCACTGCACGGTGACGATCCCCATGACGGCGGCGTCGCTCGGCACGAAGGTGCCGCTGGAGACGCTCGACGGCCTGGAGGAGATCGACATCCGGCCCGGCACGCAGTCGGGGCAGTCCGTCCCGCTGCACGGGCGCGGCGTCACGCATCTGCGGGGCGGCGGCCGTGGCGACCTCATCGTGCACGTCGAGGTCCTCACGCCGACGAAGCTCGACGCCGAGCAGGAGCGGCTCCTGCGGGAACTGGCCCAGCTCCGGGGCGAGGAGCGGCCCACGGGGCAGTTCCAGCCGGGGCAGCAGGGGCTGTTCTCGCGGCTCAAGGACGCGTTCAACGGGCGGTAGCGCCTTGAGCGGTACGCCGGTGCCCCCGGGGCGGGATCTTCCCGTGCCGGGGGCGTCTTGTCGTCCGGCTGCGGGTGGTGGGGGCCGGTCGCGCAGTTCCCCGCGCCCCTGAAAGGGCGCGGGGAACACCGGCGGGGGGCAATGCGGTGCGGCTCGTGGAGCGTGGCACGATGCGTGCATGTCCTCCGCACTGACCGATCTCTGCCGCCACCCGATCGTGCAGGCCCCCATGGCCGGCGGTGCCTCGGGCCCGCGGCTGGCCGCGGCCGTCTCCGAGGCCGGAGGGCTGGGTTTCCTCGCCGCCGGGTACAAGACCGCCGACGGGATGTACCAGGAGATCAAGCAGGTGCGGGGACTGACCTCGCGGCCCTTCGGCGTCAACCTGTTCATGCCGCAGGCCGACACCGCGGACCCCGCCGCCGTCGAGGTGTACCGCAACCAGCTCGCCGGCGAGGCCACCTGGTACGAGACGCCGCTCGGCGACCCGGACTGCGGCCTCGACGACGGGTACGACGCCAAGCTCGCGATCCTGCTCGACGACCCCGTGCCGCTGGTCTCGTTCACCTTCGGCTGCCCCACCCGCGACGTCCTTGAGTCCTTCGCCCGCGTCGGCACCCTGACCGTCGTCACGGTGACCACGCCGGAGGAGGCGCAGGCCGCCCAGTGGGCGGGCGCCGACGCCCTGTGCGTGCAGGGCGTCGAGGCGGGCGGCCACCAGGGCACCCACCGGGACCAGCCGGAGGCCGACGGCGCGGGGCTCGGCCTGCTCACCCTCCTCACGCTGGTCCGCGAGACCACGCAACTGCCCCTGATCGCCACGGGCGGCCTGATGCGCGGTGCGCAGATCGCCGCGGTCCTCGCGGCGGGCGCGGACGCGGCGCAGCTCGGCACGGCCTTCCTCGTCACCCCGGAGTCGGGCGCCGACCCCCTGCACAAGCAGGCCATGACCAACCCGCTGTACGTGCGCACCGAGCTGACCCGGGCGTTCTCCGGGCGGCCCGCGCGAGGACTGGTCAACCGCTTCCTGCGCGAGCACGGCCCGTACGCCCCCGCCGCCTACCCCCAGGTCCACCACCTGACCAGCGGCCTGCGCAAGGCCGCGGCGAAGGCCGGGGACGCGCAGGCCATGGCGCTCTGGGCCGGGCAGGGCCACCGGCTCGCGAGGGAGCTGCCCGCCGGGCGGCTCGTGGAGGCACTCACGGCCGAACTGGCCGAGGCGCGGGCCGCGCGGGCCGCGCAGGACCAGGGAGGAAACCAGTGACCGCACCCGTATTCGTCGTCGAGCACGTCGACGCGGGACCCGGTGGGCGCTACGTGCTCGACGGGCCCGAGGGACGGCACGCCGTCTCCGTGAAGCGGCTGCGCGCCGGTGAGGACGTCGTCCTGACCGACGGCGCGGGACGGTGGGCCACGTGCGTGGTCGTGGACACCGAGGGCAAGGACCGGCTCGTCGTCCGCGTGGACGCCGTCGCCGACGAGCCCGCGGAGTCGCCCCGTATCACCGTCGTCCAGGCCCTGCCCAAGGGCGACCGCGGCGAACTGGCCGTGGAGACCATGACGGAGACCGGCGTCGACGCCGTCGTGCCGTGGGCCGCGTCGCGCTGCATCACGCAGTGGAAGGGCGAGCGCGGCCAGAAGGCGCTCGCCAAGTGGCGGGCCACGGCGCGCGAGGCCGGCAAGCAGTCGCGCCGGACGCGGTTCCCCGAGGTGGCGGACGCCGCGTCGACCAAGCAGGTCGCCGCCCTGCTCGCGGAGGCCGACTTCGCGGCCGTCCTGCACGAGGAGGGCAGCGAGCCGCTGGCCACCGCGGAACTCCCCGCCACCGGGCACATCGTGCTCGTGGTGGGGCCAGAAGGAGGGGTTTCCCCCGCCGAGCTGGCCCTCTTCGCGCAGGCCGGGGCGGCGCCGTACCGGCTGGGGCGTAGCGTGTTGCGCACATCGACCGCGGGGACCGCGGCGAGCGCGCTGCTCCTCGGACGCACGGGCCGCTGGTCCTGACCGACCCCACGGGGGCTGTGTTGGAACTCGCCCAGGTCCGCCTGCTCGTCTCGGACTTCCCCGCCTGCTACCGCTTCTACGCCGAGGTCCTCGGCCTCAAGCCCCAGTCGGGCGCCGAGGAGGGGCCGTACGAGAGGTTCAGTCCGTCCGCCGGTTCGGCGGGCATCGCGCTGCAGGACCGGTCGATGATGGCCGGGCTGATCGACGAGCTCGCCGGGGCGGCGACCGGGCACCGCTCCCTGGTGGTGCTGCGGGTCGATGACCTGGACGCGTACTGCGCGCGGATCACCGGGCGCGGAGCCGTCCTCGCGCACGGGCCCGCGCCGATGACCGACCGCATGCGGGTGGCCCACCTCAAGGACCCGGAGGGCAACGTGGTGGAGCTCCAGGAGTGGCTGCTCCTCTCGCGCGGCTGACCGGCCGGGCCGTCCGCCGACACCCCCGGACGGATGGCCGCAAGCGGTCTACCCCTCCGGCGTGCGGAGTGGCACTCTGCCGCCCATGGGGGCATTGAGGCGGTCTGTCGGCCGCGGCAAGGGGATCGTGAGGTCACGGCAGCGGCGCACGCCGGTCCTGTGCGCCGTGGCTCTCGCCGGGGCCGCCGCGCTCGGCGTCACCGCGTGCGACCCGGCGGACGGCGACATGAACACCTCCGCGGTCGCGCTCACCACCGACCGGATGGGCACCGAGGAGCTGGAGCGGCAGCACCTGGACGTGGCGTGGCTGAGCTGCACGGCGCGCTACGAGAACAAGGTGACCCCGAAGAGCGGCTCCTCCGCCGACGAGAACGCGGTCGTCACGGTGGACTGCCAGGGCGAGAGCGACGACGGCAAGGACATCACCGTCAAGGGCAAGGTGCACTCCGTCGTCGACGGCGGCTGCGTCCGCGGCGATCTCACGGCCAAGGTCGACGGCAAGGAGTGGTTCCAGGTCGACGTCCTCGGCAACTGCGACGCGGGCGACGACAACGGCGGCGACGACGGCGACAACGGCGACGACAACGGCAGCGGCGGCGACGACTCCGAGCCGCCCGTCTCCCAGCGGCCGCCCTCCCACGAGGAGCCCCGGCCCGGCCCCACCACGACCGTCACCGTGACGGTGACCCCGCCGCCCGGCCCCACCTGCGACTGCCGGCCGGGCAAGTGATCCGCACCTCTGTCGCACCACCGGCGGCCTGCCTACGCTGGACCGTGTGACACAGACTGCGTACCTCCGATACCCGCACGTCCACGGCGAGTTGGTCACCTTCACGGCTGAGGACGACGTCTGGGTCGCCCCCCTCGACGGGGGCCGCGCCTGGCGGGTCAGCGCCGACAACATGCCCGTGAACCATCCCCGTATCTCCCCCGACGGCACGACCGTCGCCTGGACGTCCACCAGGGACGGCGCACCCGAGGTGCACATCGCGCCCCTCGACGGCGGCCCCGCCGAGCGGCTCACCCACTGGGGCAGCGCGAAGACCGGCGTACGCGGCTGGACGCCCGACGGCCGCGTCCTCGCGGTCAGCGCGGCGGGCCAGGCCTCGCTGCGCCGCACGTGGGCGCGGGCCGTCCCGCTGGACGGCGGCCCCGCGCGGACCCTCCCGTACGGCGTCGTCGGTGACGTCGCGCACGGCCCCGAGGGGCAGGTCCTGCTGCTCACGGCCCCCATGGGGCGCGAGGCCGCCTGGTGGAAGCGGTACCGGGGCGGCACGGCGGGAAAGCTGTGGCTCCGCACCGCCGCCGCCCCGGCCGCCGAGCAGGCGCACGGCCCCGCCCCCGCCCCCGAGGCGGCGAGCGGCCCCGCGGAACCCTTCATCCGCGTCCACGAAGCGCTCGGAGGCAACATCGAGTACCCCCTGTGGGTGGGGGAGCGGATCGCCTTCCTCAGCGATCACGAGGGCGTGGGCGCGGTCTACTCCTCGCTGCCCGACGGCACCGGCCTGCGGCGCCACACCCCCGTCGACGGCTTCTACGCCCGGCACGCCGCCACCGACGGCGCCCGCGTCGTCTACGCCGCGGCCGGTGAACTCTGGCTCGTCGACGACCTGGAGGGCGCCGAGCCGCGCCGCCTCGACGTCCGGCTCGGCGGCCAGCGCACCGACCTGCAGCCGTACCCCGTGGCGGCGGCCCGCTGGTTCGGCGCCGCCGCGCCCGACCACACCGGACGCGGCAGCGCCGTCTCCGTGCGCGGTTCCGTCCACTGGGTCACGCACCGCCAGGGCCCCGCCCGCGCCCTCGCCGCCACGCCCGGGGTCCGCGCCCGGCTGCCTCGCACCTTCCGCGTGGCCGGTGAGGAACACGTCGTGTGGGTCACCGACGCCGAGGGCGACGAGGCCCTGGAGTTCGCCCCCGCCACCGGACCCGCGCCCGGCGCCACGCCCCGCAGGCTCGCCGCGGGACAGCTCGGGCGGGTCCTCGGGCTCACCATGTCGCCGGACGGCAGCCGCGCCGCCGTCGCCTCGCACGACGGCCGGGTCCTGCTCGTGGAGCGGGAGAGCGGCGAGGTCCGCGAGGTGGACCGGAGCGAGGACGGCGAGGCGAGCGGGCTCGTCTTCTCGCCCGACTCCGCCTGGCTCGCCTGGTCGCACCCCGGGCCGCGCCCGCTGCGGCAGCTCAGGATCGCCAACACCGCCGACCTCTCCGTCTCCGACGCCACCCCGCTGCGGTTCCGCGACTACTCGCCCGCCTTCACCCTCGACGGCAAGCACCTCGCGTTCCTCTCCGCGCGCGCCTTCGACCCGGTCTACGACGAGCACGTCTTCGACCTCGCCTTCGTCGGCGGCTCACGGCCGCACCTGATCACGCTCGCCGCGACCACGCCGTCCCCGTTCGGGCCGCAGCGCCACGGCAGGCCCTTCGACGCGCAGGACGGCGGTCCGGAGACCCCGGAGAGCGAGGGCGCCCCCGTCACCCGCGTCGACTTCGACGGGCTCACCGACCGCATCGTGCCCTTCCCCGTGGAGGCCGCCCGGTACTCGACGCTGCGCGCCGCCAAGGACGGACTGCTCTGGCTGCGCCACCCGGTGCGCGGCGTGCTCGGCGCCTCCCGGGCGCACCCGCTCGACCCCGACCCGCGCACCGGACTGGAGAGGTACGACCTCCCGCGGCACCGCGTGGAGGAACTCGCCCCCGACGCCGACCACTTCACCGTCACCGGCGACGGCAGGCGGGTCCTGCTGCGGACCGACGGCAAGCTGAAGGTGGTGCCGAGCGACCGTCGCGCCTCCGGCGACGAGGACGGCGACTCCCACATCACCGTCGACCTCTCCCGCGTCCGGCACACCGTCGACCCGGCCGCCGAGTGGCGGCAGATGTACGACGAGACCGGCCGCCTCATGCGGGACAACTTCTGGCGGGCGGACCTCGGCGGCGTCGACTGGGACGGCGTCCTGGAGCGCTACAGGACCGTTCTCGCCCGCGTCGCCACCCACGACGACCTCGTCGACCTGCTCTGGGAGGTCCAGGGCGAGCTGGGCACCTCGCACGCGTACGTCATACCGGGCGGTGCCGGCGCCCACGCCTACCGGCAGGGGCTCCTCGGCGCCGACCTCTCGTGCGGCGAGGACGGCCTCTGGCGCGTCGACCGCGTCCTGCCGTCGGAGACCTCCGACCCGGCCGCGCGCTCACCGCTCGCCGCCCCCGGCGTCGCGGTGCGGCCCGGCGACGCGGTCATCGAGGTCAACGGCCTGCCCGTCGACCCCGTGACCGGGCCGGGGCCGCTGCTCGTCGGCACCGCAGGCAAGCCCGTCGAACTGACCGTCTCGCCCTCCGGCGGCGGCGACCCGCGGCACGCCGTGGTGATCCCGGTCGACGACGAGGAGCCGCTGCGCTACCACGCGTGGGTCGCGGACCGGCGGGCCTACGTCCACGAGCGCTCCGGCGGCCGGCTCGGCTACCTCCACGTCCCCGACATGCAGGCGCCCGGCTGGGCGCAGATCCACCGGGACCTGCGCGTCGAGGTCGCCCGCGAGGGCCTGGTGGTGGACGTCCGCGAGAACCGCGGCGGGCACACCTCGCAGCTGATCGTGGAGAAGCTGGCGCGCCGCATCATCGGCTGGGACATGCCCCGCGGCTCACGGGCCTTCAGCTACCCGCAGGACGCGCCGCGCGGCCCCGTCGTCGCCGTGGCCAACGAGTTCTCCGGCTCCGACGGCGACATCGTCAACGCCGCCATCAGGGCGCTCGGCATCGGCCCCGTCGTGGGCACCCGCACCTGGGGCGGCGTCGTCGGCATCGACAGCCGCTACCACCTGGTCGACGGGACGCTCGTGACCCAGCCGAAGTACGCGTTCTGGATGGAGGGCCAGGACTGGGGCCTGGAGAACCGCGGGGTCGACCCCGACGTCGAGGTCGTGACCACCCCCGACGACCACGCGGCGGGCCGCGACCCGCAGTTGGACGAGGCGGTGCGGATCGCCCTCGCGGCCCTGGCGGAGAACCCGGCGAAGACGGCACCCGGCCTGCCGGACGCCCGGTGACCTTCCCCCGGCCCCGCGGCGGCGGGGCCGATAGCATGCCGGACGTACTGATCGTTCCGTTCGAGGAGGCGGCCCATGGCGGGCGAAGCGCAAGACGACTGCCTGTTCTGCAAGATCGTCGCGGGTGACGTGCCGGCGACCGTCGTCCGTGAGACCGAGACGACCGTGGCCTTCCGCGACATCAACCCCCAGGCGCCCACCCACGTCCTGGTGATCCCCAAGGCGCACTACCCGGACGCGGCGTCGCTCGCCGCCGCCGAGCCCGGGATCGCCGCCGACGTGCTGCGCGAGGCGGGCGAGGTCGCCGCGGAGGAGAAGGCGGAGAGCTACCGCATCGTCTTCAACACCGGAGCCGGCGCCGGGCAGACCGTCTTCCACACGCACGCGCACGTCCTGGGCGGCCGCGGTCTCCAGTGGCCTCCCGGATAGCGGGGCCGACACCCCTTGTCCGTACGTGAACTGGTCGTGCTCGGCACGGCCAGCCAGGTCCCCACCCGGCACCGCAACCACAACGGCTACGTCCTGCTCTGGGACGGCCAGGGCATCCTCTTCGACCCCGGCGAGGGCACGCAGCGGCAGATGCTGCGCGCCGGGGTCGCCGCCCACGACCTGCACCGCATCTGCGTCACCCACTTCCACGGCGACCACAGCCTGGGCCTCGCCGGGGTGATCCAGCGCATCAACCTCGACCGCGTCCCGCACCCCGTCACCGCCCACTACCCCGCCTCGGGGCAGCACTTCTTCGACCGGCTCCGGTACTCCACCGCGTACCGCGAGACGGTGGCGCTCGTCCAGGAGCCGGTCGCCGCCGACGGGCCGCTGGCCGCGGAGCCCTCGTACACCCTCGACGCGGTGAAGCTCTCCCACCCCGTCGAGTCCTTCGGCTACCGCCTCACCGAACCCGACGGGCGGCGCATGCTGCCCCGGCTGCTCGCCGAGCGCGGCATCAAGGGGCCCGACGTCGGGCGCATCCAGCGGGAGGGCAGCCTCGGCGCGACCACGCTCGACGACGTCAGCGAGGTGCGGCGCGGACAGCGGTTCGCCTTCGTGATGGACACCCGGCTCTGCGCGGGCGTGCACGCCCTCGCCGAGGGCTGCGACATGCTCGTCATCGAGTCGACCTTCCTCGACGAGGACGAACGCCTCGCCACCGACCACGGCCACCTCACCGCCGGGCAGGCGGCCCGGGTGGCGGTGGAGGCGGGCGTGCGCCACCTCGTCCTGACACACTTCAGCCAGCGCTACCCCGACCCGGGCCTGTACGAGCAGCAGGCCCGCGCCGCCGGGTACGACGGCGAACTCACCATCGCCCGCGACCTGACACGCGTCCCCGTGCCGAAGCGGACCTGAGAGCCTGGAGGGCAGCCCCTCCGGGCCGGACGAGCACCACCACAGAACTGAGCGAGACCGCACCATGCCGATCCCCAAGGCCGAACTCCACCTCCACATCGAGGGCACCCTCGAACCCGAACTGGCCTTCGCGCTCGCCGCGCGCAACGGCGTCTCCCTGCCGTACGCCGACACCGACGAGCTGCGCAAGGCCTACGACTTCGACGACCTTCAGAGCTTCCTCGACCTCTACTACGGCCTGATGGCCGTCCTGCGCACCAAGGCCGACTTCGAGGAGCTCGCGGACGCCTACCTCGCCCGCGCCGCCGGGCAGGGCGTCCGGCACGCGGAGATCTTCTTCGACCCGCAGGCCCACATGGCGCGCGGCGTCCCCATCGGCACCGTCGTCGAGGGCCTCTCCCGCGCCCTCGACCGCAGTGAGGAGCGGCACGGCGTCTCCACGCGGCTCATCATGTGCTTCCTGCGCGACGAGCCGGCGGAGTCCGCGATGGCGACCCTCGAAGCCGCGAAGCCCCACCTCGACCGGATCATCGGCGTCGGCCTCGACTCCGCCGAGGTCGGCCACCCGCCGGCCAAGTTCAAGGAGGTGTACGAGGCCGCCGCCGCGCTCGGGCTCCGCCTCGTCGCCCACGCCGGCGAGGAAGGCCCGCCCGCCTACATCACCGAGGCCCTGGACGTGCTGCGGGTCGAGCGCGTCGACCACGGCCTGCGCTGCGTGGAGGACCCGGCCCTCGTCGAGCGGCTGGCCGCCGAGCGCGTGCCGCTCACCCTCTGCCCGCTCTCCAACGTCCGGCTGCGCACCATCGACGCGCTGGCGGACCACCCGCTGCCGCGCATGCTGGACGCCGGGCTCATGTGCACGGTCAACTCCGACGACCCCGCCTACTTCGGCGGCTACGCGGGCGACAACTTCGACGCCGTGCGCGAGGCGCTGGGGCTCGACGAGGAGCGGCTGCGCACCCTGGCGCGCAACTCCTTCGAAGCGGCCTTCCTCGACCGCGACGCGGCGGACGAGGCGCTGCGGGCGCGGTACCTCGCCGAGGTCGAGGCTTATTCGTTCGACTGAGGCCGGGCAGGCGGACTACGGTCCCGGTATGGATTCCTTCCTGCAGATCTACGGCTGACACGGCTCTCCCGGCCCCCGCCCGCCCCTTTCGGGGCCGCGGCGGCGGGCCGCCGTGCTCTCGTCCGCAGTTCCGCACCCCTCGCAACGAAAACGAAGGTGAAGGAAGCCCGTGCCGTCCCACCGGAGTCCCCGTCGCCGTGCCCATATCGCCATGATCGGCGTACCCATGGTCAGCCACGTGCTGCCGAGCCTGGAGATCATCCGGGTCCTCGCCGCGCGCGGCCACCGCGTGACGTACGCCAACGACCCGGCCGCCGCCGCGCTCATCGAGCCCACCGGCGCCGAACTCGTCCCGTACACGTCGACCCTCCCGCACCGCGACAACATCTGGCCCGACGACCCCATCGAGGCCTCTTCGCTCTTCCTCGACGACGCGATGGCGGTGCTCCCGCGGCTCCACGCGGCGTACGACGACGATCCCGCCGACGTGTACCTGTACGACATCGGGGCGTACGTGGGCCGTGCGCTCGCCGAGGCGCAGGGGAGGCCCTGCGTGCAGCTGTCGCCCACCTTCGTCGCCTGGGGCAGTTACCGGGAGGACGTCGGCGCCCGGCTCGCAGGGCTGCCGGGCGCCGACGCGCTCGAAGCCCGCTTCAAGGAGTGGCTCGGCGGGTGCGGGGCCACCACGACGGACGTGGGGGAGTTCTCCGGCGTGCCGCCGCGGGCCATCGCCACGATTCCGCGCGCCATGCAGCCGCACGCCTCCACGGTCGACGCGGCCCGCGTCGACTTCGTCGGGCCCTGCCTCGGCGACCGGGCGGACCAGGGGGTGTGGGAGCGGCCCGCCGGGGCGGCGAAGGTGCTCCTGGTGTCGCTCGGCTCCGCCTACACCCGGCAGCCCGACTTCTACCGGCGGTGCGTGGCGGCCTTCGGCGACCTCGCCGGGTGGCACGTCGTGCTCCAGATCGGCAAGCACGTCGACCCCGCCGAGCTGGGACCCGTGCCCGGCTCCGTCGAGGTCCGCTCCTGGGTGCCGCAGAAGGCGATCCTCGAACAGGCCGACGCGTTCGTCACGCACGCGGGGATGGGGAGCAGTTCCGAGGGCCTCTACCACGGGGTTCCCATGATCGCGGTGCCGCAGGGGGCCGAGCAGCCGATGAACGCCGACCGGCTGGTCGAGCTGGGGGTCGCCCGGCGCCTCGACACGGAGGCCGCCACGGTTTCCGCGCTGCGGGAGGCGTTGCTGGACCTCGTCTCCGACCCCGGGGTCGCGGAGCGCTGTGCGCGGCTGCGGGCGGAGGTGCGGGGGGCCGGCGGCGCCGTGCGCGCCGCGGAGCTGGTGGAGGCGGAGCTCTAGCTGCGCCCGGCTGTGCTGCCCGGGGCTGCTTCTTCGGGCGCGGGTGGGTGGTGGCTTGTCGCGCCGTTCCCCGCGCCCCTGAACGGCAGGCCCCTTGCCCCCAGGCTGTTCGTATACCTATTCTCCGTTCCCATGCATGGACAGAGCTTGGTCATCAGCGAGGTTCGTCTCACTCCCGTGCTCGTCGCCGACCCGCCACTGCTCAACACCCAGGGCGTCCACCAGCCCTACACCCCGCGCCTGATCATCGAGGTGGTCACCGAGGGCGGCGTCACCGGGGTCGGGGAGACGTACGGGGACGGGAAGTACCTGGACCTCGCGCGGCCCTTCGCCGCGGGGCTGGTCGGGCGGGCGGTCAGCGATCTGAACGGCCTGTTCACACTCGCGGGCGACGTCGCCGTGGACGCCGCCCGCGTCGACGCCGCCGTCGACGTGGGCGGACTGCGCGGCGTGCAGACCGCAGACAAGCTGCGGCTCTCCGTGGTCTCCGGGTTCGAGGTGGCGTGCCTGGACGCGCTCGGCAAGGCGCTCGGCCTGCCCGTGCACGCGCTGCTCGGCGGCAAGGTGCGGGACACCGTGGAGTACAGCGCCTACCTGTTCTACAAGCGGGCCGGGCACCCGGCGGGGACCGCCCACGAGCCCGACGACGGATGGGGCGCCGCCCTCGACCCCGCCGGCATCGTCGCCCAGGCCAGGCTCTTCACCGAGCGGCACGGCTTCACGTCCTTCAAGCTCAAGGGCGGTGTCTTCCCGCCGGACGAGGAGATCGCCGCGGTCCGCGCCCTCGCGGAGGCGTTCCCCGGCGCGCCGCTCAGGCTCGACCCCAACGGGGCCTGGTCGGTCGAGACGTCGCTCAGGGTCGCGGACGAGATCGGCGACGTCCTGGAGTACCTGGAGGACCCCGCGCTCGGCACCCCCGCCATGGCCGAGGTCGCCGCGGGCACCTCCGTGCCGCTCGCCACGAACATGTGCGTGACGACCTTCGAGGAGATACCCGAGGCGTTCGCCGGGGGCGCCGTGCAGGTGGTGCTCTCCGACCACCACTACTGGGGCGGCCTGCGGCGTACGCGCGAGCTCGCCGCGGTCTGCCGCACCTTCGGGGTCGCCGTGTCCATGCACTCCAACACGCACCTGGGCGTCAGCCTCGCCGCGATGACGCACGTGGCGGCGACCGTGCCCGGCCTCCGCCACGCCTGCGACTCGCACTACCCCTGGCAGTCCGAGGACGTGCTGACCGAGCGGACGCGCTTCGTGGACGGCAGGGTCGCCGTGACCGACACCCCGGGCCTCGGCGTCGAGCTGGACAGGGAGAAGCTCGCGGCCCTGCACGCGCGCTGGCTGGACGACGGCTTCCGCGCGATGCGGGAGCGGGACGACGCGGCGGCGATGCGGGTGACCGACCCGCGGTGGGTGACCCCGGCGGTGCCGCGCTGGTAGGGCGCGCCTCGACTCCTCCACGCCCGAGGCGCCGCAACCCCGGGCCTTCGCGGGGATCGTCGGCTACGTTGCCTGCATGGTCGTACCAGTGCAGCCCACCGTCGACCCGCTGAAGTCGGCCCGCAGAGCCGGTGATCCGGCCTGCGACGTCTACCTCACCGGCACGGTCTTCCTCGACATCGTCTTCACCGGCCTCGACTCCGCGCCCGTGCGCGGCACGGAGTCCTGGGCCCGCGGCATGGGGTCGAGCCCCGGCGGCGTCGCCAACATGGCGACCGCGCTCTCCCGGCTCGGCCTGCACACGTCCCTCGCCGCCGCCTTCGGGGACGACCACTACGGGGAGTACTGCTGGGACGCCCTCGAAGGGGGTGAGGGCATCGACCTCACCTCGTCGCGGACCGTGCCCGGCTGGCACACCCCGGTGACCGTCTCCATGGCGTACGAGGGCGAGCGGACCATGGTCAGCCACGGCCACGAGCCGCCCCCGGACGCCGACGCCCCGGACGGCGGCGCCCCCTGCTGCCCGCCCCGCGCCCGCGCCGCCGTCGCCTCGCTCACACCCGGCACCAGCGCCCCCTGGATCGCCCAGGCCGCCCGCAGCGGCACCCGGATCTTCGCCGACGTCGGCTGGGACGACACCGGGCGGTGGGACCTCGCCGCCCTGCCCGACCTGCGGCACTGCGAGGCGTTCCTGCCGAACGCGGAGGAGGCCATGCGCTACACCCGCACCTCCTGTCCCAGGGAGGCCGCGCAGGCCCTGACCGCCTACGTGCCGCTCGCCGTGGTGACCCTCGGCGCCGAGGGGGCGTACGCGGTGGACCGGCGGACCGGCGAGACCGCGGACGTGCCCGCCATCGAGGTGGAGGCCCTCGACCCGACCGGCGCCGGAGACGTCTTCGTCGCCGGCTTCGTCACCGGGACCCTCGCCGGCTGGCCGCTCGCGGACCGCCTGGCCTTCGCCGGGCTCACCGCGGCCCTCTCGGTCCAGGAGTTCGGCGGCTCCCTTTCCGCGCCCGGCTGGGCCGAGGTGGGCGGCTGGTGGCGGCGGGTCACGGAGTTCGACGAGCAGGACCCGAAGGCCCTGCGGCGCTACAGCTTCCTGGAGACCCTGCTCCCCGCCGCCGGCAGGCCGTGGCCGCTGCGCAGGGCCGTGCCGACGATCGGCTTCCGCTCGGCGTAGCCCCCGCACGGCGGCCGGGCCGAAAAGTCCTACGGCTCTGTCAGTGGGCCGTCGTACCCTTGGCAGTGCAAGAGCAGCAGGCGCTGTGGTGGCCGCGTCGTGGAGTCCGCGACCCCCGGCAACCACCGCCGAGGACCACGACCGCGGACGATCCGGCCCGCGGGAGCGGCGCCGGACCCGGCGCGAACGGAGGGTTGAGCAGGCCTTGAGGGCCGGCCCATGACGCAGACACCCACGACTCCCCCTGCCGCGCAGGGCCAGGCCCGAGCACACTTCACCGTGCCGGCGAACCACCCCATGGTGACCGTCCTCGGCTCCGGTGACGCCCTGCTGCGCGTGATCGAGAAGGCCTTCCCGGCGGCCGACATCCACGTCCGGGGCAATGAGGTCAGCGCCGTGGGCGACGCCCGCGAAGTCGCCCTCATCCAGCGCTTGTTCGACCAGATGATGCTGGTGCTCCGCACCGGTCAGCCGATGACGGAGGACGCAGTGGAACGCTCGATCGCCATGCTGAGGGCGGACGAGAACGGCAACGGCGCGGAGGAGACCCCCGCCGAGGTCCTCACGCAGAACATCCTCTCGTCCCGCGGCCGCACCATCCGCCCCAAGACCCTGAACCAGAAGCGGTACGTCGACGCGATCGACAAGCACACGATCGTCTTCGGCATCGGCCCTGCGGGTACGGGCAAGACCTACCTGGCCATGGCCAAGGCCGTGCAGGCCCTCCAGTCCAAGCAGGTCAACCGCATCATCCTGACCCGCCCCGCGGTCGAGGCGGGCGAGCGCCTCGGCTTCCTGCCCGGCACGCTGTACGAGAAGATCGACCCGTACCTGCGTCCGCTGTACGACGCGCTGCACGACATGCTCGACCCCGACTCGATCCCGCGCCTCATGGCGGCGGGCACGATCGAGGTCGCGCCGCTGGCGTACATGCGGGGCCGCACGCTCAACGACGCGTTCATCATCCTCGACGAGGCGCAGAACACCAGCGCCGAGCAGATGAAGATGTTCCTGACCCGCCTCGGCTTCGACTCCAAGATCGTCATCACCGGTGACATCACCCAGGTCGACCTGCCCGGCGGCACCAAGAGCGGTCTGCGCGAGGTCCAGCGCATCCTGGACGGCGTGGAGGACATCCACTTCTCCCGGCTCACGTCGCACGACGTCGTACGGCACAAGCTGGTCGGCCGTATCGTCGACGCGTACGAGCAGCACGACAGCCGCGACGGGAAGTAGACCAGCACCACCATGGCGATCGACGTCAACAACGAATCCGGGACCGAGGTCGACGAGCAGGCGATCCTCGACATCGCCCGCTACGCCCTCGCGCGGATGCGCATCCACCCCCTCTCCGAGCTCTCGGTGATCGTGGTGGACGAGGGGGCCATGGAGCAGCTCCACATCCAGTGGATGGACCTGCCGGGGCCCACGGACGTCATGTCCTTCCCCATGGACGAGCTCAGGCCGCCCATGAAGGACGACGACGAGCCCCCGCAGGGCCTCCTCGGCGACATCGTGCTCTGCCCCGAGGTCGCCGCCAAGCAGGGCCAGGACGCCCCGACGCGGCACTCCATGGACGAGGAGCTCCAGCTCCTGACGGTCCACGGAGTGCTGCACCTGCTGGGGTACGACCACGAGGAGCCCGACGAGAAGACCGAGATGTTCGGGCTCCAGGCGGCGATCGTCGACGGCTGGCGCGCGGAGAAGGGCCTGACCGGCCCGTCCCCGGCGCCCACCGTCTCGTAGCGCCATGGACATCCAGCTGATCGCCGGTGCCGTCGCCCTGGTCGTCGTCGCCTGGCTGGCGGCCTGCGCGGAGGCGGGCATCGCCCGCGTCTCCAGCTTCCGCGCGGACGAGGCCGTCCGCTCCGGGCGGCGCGGCAGCGCCAGGCTCGCGCAGGTCGCCGCCGACCCCACCCGCTATCTGAACGTGGCGCTCCTCGTCAGGGTGGCGTGCGAGATGGCGTCGGCGGCCCTGGTGACGTACGCCTGCCTGAAGGAGTTCGAGCGGACCTGGGAGGCCCTGGCCGTCGCGATCGGCGTGATGGTCCTCGTCAGCTATGTCGCCGTGGGCGTCTCACCGCGCACCATCGGCCGCCAGCACCCGCTGAACACGGCGACCGCCGCGGCGTACGTCCTGCTGCCGCTGGCCCGCGTCATGGGCCCGATCCCGCCCCTGCTGATCCTCATCGGCAACGCGCTCACGCCCGGCAAGGGCTTCCGGCGCGGCCCGTTCGCCTCCGAGGCCGAGCTGCGCGCGATGGTCGACCTCGCCGAGAAGGAGTCCCTGATCGAGGACGACGAGCGCCGCATGGTGCACTCCGTCTTCGAGCTCGGTGACACGCTGGTGCGCGAGGTCATGGTGCCCCGCACCGACCTGGTCTCCATCGAGCGGTTCAAGACGATCCGCCAGGCGCTCACCCTCGCCCTGCGCTCCGGCTTCTCGCGCATCCCGGTGACGGGGGAGAGCGAGGACGACGTGGTCGGCGTCGTCTACCTCAAGGACCTCGCGCGCAAGACGCACATCAACCGCGACAGCGAGTCCGAGCTGGTCTCCACGGCGATGCGCCCGGCGACCTTCGTGCCCGACACGAAGAACGCCGGCGACCTGCTCCGCGAGATGCAGCAGGAGCGCAACCACGTGGCCGTCGTCATCGACGAGTACGGCGGCACGGCCGGCATCGTGACCATCGAGGACATCCTGGAGGAGATCGTCGGCGAGATCACCGACGAGTACGACCGTGAGCTGCCGCCCGTGGAGGAGCTGGCCGACGGCTGCTACCGCGTGACGGCCCGCCTCGACATCGGCGACCTCGGGGAGCTGTTCGGCTTCGACGAGTTCGACGACGAGGACGTCGAGACGGTCGGCGGCCTCCTCGCCAAGCGGCTCGGCCGTGTCCCGATCGCGGGGGCCTCGGCGGTCGTCCCGCTGCCGGACGGCCGGGAGCTGACGCTCACCGCCGAGTCCGCCGCGGGCCGCAGGAACAAGATCGTGACGGTGCTCGTGGAGCCGGTCGCGGCCGGCGAGCCGGTGCGGGAGGGGGAGCCCGGATGAGCCCCGAGGAGCTGCGCGCGTTCTGTCTCTCCTTCAACGACGCGGTGGAGGAGTTCCCCTTCACGCCGGAGACGTCGGTCTTCAAGGTCGCGGGGAAGATCTTCGCCCTCACGGCCCTCGACAGCCGCCCGCTCACCGTCAACCTCAAGTGCGACCCGGACCTCGCCGTCCAACTGCGCACGGCGCACCCGGAGATCGTGCCGGGCCGGCACATGAACAAGCGCCACTGGAACACGGTGACGGCCGACGGCGCGCTCCCGGAGCGCCAGCTCAGGGAACTGATCGAGGACTCCTACGATCTGGTGGTCGCCGGCCTGCCGCGCGCGCGAAGGCTCCGGCTCGATCGCGCCTGAGGGCACGCGCGGGCCGGGGTGAACTCGCCGATGCCCCCCAACAGCCCCTCGCCATCGGGGTTGCGGGGCGGCAGAATGGTAGGGAGGGCGGATCCGAAACGCTCCCACTCCGGGCTGCCGTCGAAGTAACACGGAGTGGAAACGTCTGTGCGATGGCGTCCGCCGCACCTGGCCCCGGCCCCTAGGTCGGGGCCAGTTCCGTTCACACGTGAGGCAGCACCCACTCGTCGATGATCTTCTGGATCACCACGAGAAGGCTGACCCACGGAGCCGCGAGGGCGGCCCGGTCGGTCCACGTGCGGAGGGTGCGACGCCCATCCGGCTTCTCGGCCATCGGGCTGTTCTCCTTCCTGGACCCACGAGAGTCGTGGATACCGCGGCGATCCACGAACGGGTGGCGCCAGGAAGAGGGAACCGGCGGTCCGCGCCACTCGAAGGAGTGAGTCGGGCGCCGTGTCGTCACTTCGCTTCAACCTCCTTGCTGGAGCTTTCACTTGGGCGTGACGCTGCTTCAGACCAGCGTAGCCTGGAGGTGCGCAACTGGGTAGAGTTCGGTACGACAGCTTGCCGAAGTGCGTGTCACCTTAGGAGCGTCCGATGAGCAGGTAGCCAAATGCGATATAGCTGTCCGGCAACTGCCGGGGCTTCCTGTTGCCGTGTCGAGCGGGGCGGGTTCTCCTGGTAGCGGCGTGAACCGTCACCTCGGAAGGTCTCGATGAGTAAGCTGCTATTCTGCTATGTTGCACCTCGGACAGTGCCGTTGGGGGTGGAGCCATCATGAGCGTGCCGAACGCGGCCCTTCAGCGGCTGCGGCTGCGTACGGAGCTCCGCAAGGCGCGGACGGCTGCCAGGCTCACGCAGCGCCAGGTCGCGTCCAAGATGGAGTGGAGCCCCTCCAAGCTGATCCGGATCGAGGCCGGTGAGGTCGGCATCTCCGTCAACGACCTGCGCCCTCTCCTCGACGCGTACGGGATCAGGGACCGCCGCAAGATCGACGAGCTCCTCGACCTCGCGCGCGGCAGCCGGCGCATGCCGTACAGCGAGTACCGCGACCTGTACGGCAAGGAGTTCCTGGAGTTCCTCGCCCTGGAGTCCTCGGCCTCCATCATCCGGCACTACGGAGCGCTGGTCATGCCGGGCCCGCTGCAGACCGAGGAGTACGCGCGGGCGATCATGACCGCCTACAACAAGAGCATTCCCGAGGAGCGCCTGGAGCGCGGCGTCGAAGTCCGCCTCGCGCGGCAGGAGTTGCTGACATCGGGCGGGCGCGAGCTGTTCTACATCCTCGACGAGGCGGTCGTGCGCCGCCACGTCGGCGGGCGGGGCGTGATGCGCGCCCAGCTGGAGCGGCTCGCCGAGCTGGCGGCCAAACCCGGGGTCACCATCCAGATCCTGCCGTTCAGTGTGGGCGCCCACGCGGGCGTCCAGGGCCCCTTCAGCCTCTTCGAGTTCGAGGCGGACGAGATGCCGGACTCCCTCCACCTGGAGAATCCGCGCGGCGATTCCTACACCACCAACGCCGCGGACGAGACCGGCCGTTATCTGGAGCGCTTCTGGGAACTGGAGGACCTCGCGCTCAAGGACGACATCGGCGTGCTCCTGCGGGCGCTCGCCGAGCGGATGGAGGACGGGCGGGACGATCTGGAGACACTGCTGCGAGGTGACCCCGTGGAAGCCGTCGCACAGGAGTAACACGCCCTGGGGCGCGGGATCTTGGCGCGAAACCGGTCGTTCATATTCGTATGGCGTCCCGTTACTCTGGAAGAGGTGCTGCGTGTGCCTGCACCAGTCGCGCGGGGGAGTCGAGTGAGCTGGAATCCCAGTCTCCGTCCGTTCGCCGTGGGCAGTGACGGCTGGTCTTCCGCACCCAGGGGTGGAGGAGAAGCGTGGGCAGCTCATGGACGTGGCGCAAGAGCAGCGTGAGCGACGGCGGGGAAGAGCAGTGCGTGGAGACCGCCTGGACCGGAGAGACGGTCCTCGTGCGTGACTCCGCGCGGCGCAGAGGCGCCGTGCTCACCTTCTCCCCACAGGCCTGGACGGCCTTCCTCGGCCTCGCGGCCGGGCCGTCCCCGGCCGCGCGCCCGCGGGACGAGTCGACGGCCCGCCTCTAGCGAGGCGGACCGTCCGCGGCGGCGGCTCGGGGTGCCCGCTCGGCCGGCGTCACCGGAGGGCCGCCGGGGCGCCTCGCACCCCGGCGCGGGGTGAGTCACCCGGCGATCGTCCCGCTCCTTATGCTCGTGCCATGACGCAGAGCACCGACCTCGGTCCCGAGGACCGCAAGATCGTCACCCTCGCCCGCTCGGCAAGGGCCCGCAACGGAGTGCCCGAGGGGGCGGCCGTCCGGGACGAGACCGGGCGCACCTACGTGGCGGGCACCGTGGACCTCGCCTCGCTCCCGCTCTCCGCGCTGCGCACAGCGGTCGCGATGGCCGTCGCATCGGGGGCGGAATCCCTGGAGGCCGCGGCGGTGGTCTCGGCCGCCGAGGAACTCCCCGCGGACGACATCGCGGCGGTACGCGACCTGGGCGGCAAGGGCACCCCGATCTTCCTGGCGGCACCCGACGGCGAGCTCCGCGAAACGCTGACAGCGGAATAGGCCCCCGACGGAACCGGGCCAGGCCCCCGGCCTCCGAGGAGGAGCCTGCCGCAGCCATATCAAGCCCGCCCGGGTTCGAGGGCGAGCCTGGCGCGCAGCCATATCAAGCCCGCCCGGGTTCGAGGGCGAGCCTGGCGCGCAGCCATATCAAGCCCGCCCGGTCTTCGAGGGCGAGCCTGCCGCAGCCATATCAAGCCCGTCCGGCGTTTGAGGACAAGCCCGGCGTAGCCGGGTCAAGCCCGACGGCGCAGCCGGGTCATGCCCTTCCAGTCTTCGAGGGGGAGAGGCTGACGCAGCCGGATCAAGCCCGTCCGGCGTTTGAGGACGAGCTCGGCGCAGCCGGCGATGGGGGAGGCGAAGCAAGGCCCACGGCCAGTACTGTGCGGCGGGGGTCCCGGAATCAGGGACAATGGCGCCATGAGCGTTCGTACCCCGTCATCAGCCGAGCCGTCCGAGGCCGTCCACCGCGCCGGTTTCGCCTGCTTCGTCGGCCGCCCCAACGCGGGCAAGTCCACCCTCACGAACGCTCTGGTCGGCAAGAAGGTGGCGATCACCGCGAACCAGCCGCAGACCACGCGGCACACGGTGCGCGGCATCGTGCACCGGCCCGACGCCCAGATGATCCTGGTGGACACCCCCGGCCTGCACAAGCCGCGCACCCTGCTCGGCGAGCGGCTCAACGACGTCGTGCGCACGACGTGGGCCGAGGTCGACGTGATCGGCTTCTGCCTGCCCGCGAACGAGAAGCTCGGCCCCGGCGACCGCTTCATCGCCAAGGAGCTCGCCTCCATCAAGAAGACGCCGAAGATCGCGATCGTCACCAAGACCGACCTGGTCGACAGCAAGACGCTCGCCGAGCAGCTCATCGCCATCGACCAGCTCGGCAAGGAGCTCGGCTTCGAGTGGGCCGAGATCGTCCCGGTGTCGGCCGTCGGCGACCAGCAGGTCGGACTCCTCGCCGACCTCATCGTGCCGCTGCTGCCCGAGGGCCCCGCGCTCTACCCCGAGGGCGACCTCACGGACGAGCCCGAGCAGGTCATGGTGGCCGAGCTGATCCGCGAGGCGGCGCTCGAAGGCGTACGGGACGAGCTGCCGCACTCCATCGCGGTCGTGGTGGAGGAGATGCTGCCGCGCGAGGACCGGCCCGCGGACAAGCCGCTGCTCGACATCCACGCGTTCGTCTACATCGAGCGGCCCAGCCAGAAGGGCATCATCATCGGCCCCAAGGGCAAGCGGCTCAAGGACGTCGGCATCAAGTCGCGCAAGCAGATCGAGGCGCTGCTCGGCACGCCCGTCTTCCTCGACCTGCACGTCAAGGTGGCCAAGGACTGGCAGCGGGACCCGCGCCAGCTCCGCAAGCTCGGCTTCTGACGCCGCGCGCCCGGCACTTCGCGTGAAGGCGGCGCAGCGATGGACCCCCGTCCCGCCGCTGCGCCGCCGTCACCCGGCTCGGGCCGGATGTCATCGGCAACCGCTGCGGGCGTCCCCGCATTCCCGTTCGGGCACCATGAGTTCCCCTTCGGGCGCCGCGTGTTCCCTTTCGGGCGCCGAGAGTGGTGAAACCGGACATCGGGGCCCCGCGCCCGGGCACCGCGACCGGCTCTTTCGGGCGTCACGGGCGCCCCGTCCGGGCATCGCGCTCAGTCCACGCCCCTGATCCGCGTCACGAGCGCCGCCCCCGCGAGGCCGATCACCGCCGCGGTCAGATAGAGCACGCGGTAGCCGCCGAGGTACGTCACGATCGGCGCGGCGATGGCCGGGGCAGCCACCTGGGGCAGGGAGTTGGCGATGTTGATGACGCCGAGGTCCTTGCCGCGGTCCGCGGCCTTCGGCAGGACGTCCGTCATCAGGGCGAAGTCCACCGAGGTGAAGACGCCGAAGCCGACGCCGAGCAGCGCCGCCGCCACGACCGCGCCGGGCCACGTCTGCCAGAGGGCGAGCAGCGCCGTCGCCGCCGCCATCAGCGAGCCCGACCAGATCACGAAGGGCTTGCGCCGCCCCACGCGGTCCGACCAGGCACCGCCGGCCACGACGGTGGCGAGCATCGTCACGCCGTTCACAGCCGTCAGGACCAGTACGCCGTGTTCCGGGTCGCCGTGGCGCAGCCGGTCCCGCAGGAAGTACAGGAGGTAGAGCAGCACCACGGAGTTGCTGAGGTTGATCAGGAAGCGGGTCAGCCACGCCCAGGCCAGGTCCGGATGGCGGCGCGGGCTCAGCCAGAACCCGGCGAGGAAGGCCCGCGGCTCCCACGGCGGCCGATCGGCCACCGGAAGCCGCAGGTCACGGTGGTGCACGACGTAAGGAAGGACGCCCGCCACGGTGAACACCGCGCACGCCGCGTAGCCCGCGGCCGTCCCGCCCGCGACCGTCGCGAGCCCCGTCCCCACCACCACCCCGAGCAGTTGCGCCGCCCCGAGCCGGCCGCCGACCGAACCCCGCTGCGCACGCGGCACCCGGTCGGGGACGGCCGCGGTGACCGCGGCGAAGGCGGCGTTCAGCGTGAGCTGGACCAGGCACCAGCCCGCCGCCATCCACCACACCGAGCCCGCGGCGGAGAGCAGCAGGAGCGCGGCGGCGCCGCCCGCGGTGCCCGCCACGATCCACGGCGTGCGCCGCCCGAGCCGCGAGGTGGTGCGGTCCGAGAGGGCGCCGAAGAGCGGGTTCGCGGTGAGCGAGACGACCGCTCCGGCGCCCGTCACCCAGGCGAGGACCGTCTCCTTCGACGTGCCCGCGGGGGCCAGGTCCTCCGCCTGCACGGCGAGCAGGATCTGCAGCGGCCCGTACCAGCCCACCCAGATCGCGCCGTTCGCCACCGAAAGGGCCGCCGTCCAGCTCCGCCCGACCCGCTCGGCAGGCTCCCGCAGCGCGTCGGCGGTCATGCCCGCTGCGCCCGCAGCACCTCGCGCAGCCAGTGGTAGGACGCCTTCGGGATGCGCTTCTGGGTGGCGTAGTCGACGTGGACGAGGCCGAAGCGCCGCAGGTGGCCCTCCGCCCACTCGAAGTTGTCGAGCAGCGACCAGACGAAGTAGCCGCGCACGTCGACGCCCGCCTCCACCGCCCGGTGCAGCGCCCGCAGGTGGCCGTCGAGGTAGGCGATCCGCTCCCGGTCGTCGAGCCCCTCGTACGAGCAGCCGTTCTCGGTGACGACCAGGGGCGGGAGCCGGTCGCCGTAGCGGTCGCGGAAGGCGGTGAGGAGTTCGGTGAGCGCCTCGGGGACGACGGGCCAGCCGAAGTCCGTGACCGGGTAGCCCTCGATCGGGCGCGGCGAGAAGGGGAGCCCGGTCGGGAGCGTGAGGCCCGAGAACTCGGCGGCGGTGCCCTCGGGGAGCGGGGCGCCCACCTTGGCCGGCTGGTAGAAGTTGACGCCGTACCAGTCGAGCGGTTCGGCGATCACCTCCAGGTCGGCTCCGAGGTCCGCGGACGGCATCAGCTCGCCGAGCCCTTCGGGGTAGCGGCCGGTGAGCAGCGGGTCCGCGAAGAGGCGGTTGAGGAGTACGTCGTAGAGGCCGGCGGCGGCCGTGTCCGCGTCGGCGGCCGACGCGGGCCAGGTCGGGCCGTGCGAGTTGGCGATGCCGATGTCACGGGCGCCCGCCGCGCGCAGGGCGCGCACCGCGAGGCCGTGGGCGAGCAGCTGGTGGTGGGCGGCGGGCAGCGCGTCGAAGAGCAGCTTCTCGCCGGGGGCGTGCTCGCCGATGGCGTGGCCGAGCAGGGTGTGCTCGGCGGGTTCGTTGAGGGTGATCCACTTGTGGACGCGGTCGCCGATGCGGGCGGCGACGACGGCCGCGTACTCGGCGAAGCGCTCGGCGGTGTCGCGCCGCAGCCAGCCGCCCGCCTCCTGGAGGGCCAGGGGGGTGTCCCAGTGGAAGAGCGTGGGGACGGGCCGGACACCCTTCGCGCACAGCTCGTCGACGAGGCGGTCGTAGAAGTCGAGGCCCGCCGCGCTCACCGCGCCCGTCCCCTCCGGCAGCACGCGCGGCCAGGAGACCGAGAACCGGTAGGCGTCCACGCCGAGGCCGCCGACGAGCGCCACGTCCTCGCGGTAGCGGTGGTAGTGGTCGCAGGCGACGGCGGCGGTCGTGCCGTCCTTCACGTTCCCCGGCACGGCGGTGAAGGCGTCCCACACGGACGGGCCCCGCTCGTCGGCGGCACCCTCGATCTGGTGGGCCGATGTGGACACGCCCCACAGGAAGTCGCGGGGGAACCGGGGTATCGCCGCAGTCGCTGCCATGGGCGGGATCTTCCGTACCGCCCCGTACGCACGTCAATGGGCGTGCACGGAAAAGGTGAACAATTCTCAGGTTCGCTACGCGCCTTCCTTCAGCACGCGCGAGATCAGCTTGCGCTGCGGTTCCGTGAGCCGGGGGTCGGAGCAGTACACCGTGTGCCCGTCCACGGTGAGGGTGTAGCTGAAGCCGTCGGGCACCCCTATCGGCGGCGTGCTCCGGCCCTCGGCCACGGCCTGTTCGGCCAGGGCGTGCCATTCCGGGGCATCGGCCAGCTGCGAGGTGTCCACCTCGGCGTGCCGGTCGATGCCCGCGAATCCTCCGGTCCGCTTCACCTGGATACGCATGGGTCCTGTCTACTGCACCGGGCGGGCGGCGGAAAGCGCACTGTCAGTCGTTGGTGGGCACCTTGACGGTGGACCACGCGTCGACGACGGCCTTGAGCTCGTCCCCGTCGCCGAACTTCTGCCGGGCGGCGGCGACCGTCAGCTTCGCGAAGTCGGTGAAGGACGCGTCCTGCGCCAGCTCGCCGCCGGTCAGGACGGCGTACCAGATCTGTCCCGCCCGCTCCCAGGAGTGACCGCCGAGCGCCTCGGCGACCAGGAAGAAGGCGCGGTTCGGGATGCCGGAGTTGATGTGCACGCCGCCGTTGTCGCGGCCCGTGCGCACGTAGTGGTCCATGTCCGCGGGCTGCGGGTCCTTGCCGAGCACGTCGTCGTCGTAGGCGGTGCCGGGCTCCTTCATGGAGCGCAGGGCCTTGCCGGTGACGCGCGGGGCGAGCAGGCCGGCGCCGATCAGCCAGTCGGCCTCGGCGGAGGTCTGGCCGAGCGTGTACTGCTTGATCATCGAGCCGAAGACGTCGGCCATCGACTCGTTCAGGGCGCCGGGCTGGCCGAAGTAGGTGAGGTTGGCCGTGTACTGGACGACGCCGTGGGTCAGCTCGTGGCCGATGACGTCCACCGGGATGGTGAAGTCGAGGAAGATCTCGCCGTCACCGTCGCCGAACACCATCTGCTCGCCGTTCCAGAAGGCGTTGTTGTAGTCCTCGGAGTAGTGCACGGTCGCGTTCAGCGGCAGCCCGCCGCCGTCGATGGAGTTGCGCTCGTACGACTTCAGGTACAGCTCGAAGGTGGCGCCGAGGCCCGCGTACGCGCGGTTGACGGTGGCGTCCTTGCCGGGCTTGTCCCCCTCGGAGCGGACCTTGCGGCCCGGCAGCTCGGTGCGGTGCCTGGCGTCGTACACGGTGCGGTGCGGCTTGTCCGCGGCGGCCTCCTTGGGTGGGGCCACGGCGGGCGCGCCGATGACGGTCGTCAGGCGGCGGCGGGTGCGCTCGATGGCGTCGCGCTCCAGGGAGCGGCGGGCGGGCGTGGCGAGCGCGGGGTCCTGGCTCTGGGCGAGGGTGTCCAGGACGTGGGGCGGCACGATGGTGCAGAAGACGGGCTCGAAGCCCGTCGGGTTGGCGGTCATGGCGGCAATGTGGCACTGGGTCATGCCGCTGTCACTACCTGCCACCATGATTGATGAAATAGAGGCATACGGGCCCGCGAGCGCCTCCCCATCGGGTACGGGATGCTTTGCGCCACCGGGATGCCAGTGGGATATGACACCTTTTGTGCCGCCTTCCGTCGCTGGTCCCGCATACTGATACGGGCCCGCGCACAGAGCGCGGCTCGGCTAGGCTGCGGTCCATCATGCGATTCGGGCTGCTTCTCCTTAGCTGCCGCGGCGAGGGCCTGTAGACAAGGCCGACCCCCTCCCCGCGGAGTTCGGCGTTGCGCTAAGACCGTCGGCCGTCCTTCAGGACACTTCCGAGGAGCCCCGCACATGCCGAACTTCCAGCGCCCCACGTCCATGCCGATCCACAAGTACGGACAGTACGAGCAGGTCGCCATCCCCGACCGCACCTGGCCCGACAAGCGGATCACCGTGGCCCCCCGCTGGCTCTCCACCGACCTGCGCGACGGCAACCAGGCGCTGATCGACCCGATGTCCCCCGCGCGCAAGCGCGCCATGTTCGACCTGCTGGTACGCATGGGCTACAAGGAGATCGAGGTCGGCTTCCCCTCGTCGGGCCAGACCGACTTCGACTTCGTGCGCTCCATCGTCGAGGACGAGGACGCGATCCCCGAGGACGTGACGATCTCCGTCCTGACCCAGGCCCGCGAAGAGCTGATCGAGCGCACGGTCGAGTCCCTGAAGGGCGCCCGGCGCGCCACCGTGCACCTGTACAACGCGACCGCGCCCGTCTGGCGCGACGTGGTCTTCCGCGGCTCGCGCGACGCCGTGAAGCAGATCGCCGTCGACGGCACGCGCCTGGTCATGGAGTACGCCGAGAAGCTGCTCGACGACCGCACCACCTTCGGCTACCAGTACAGCCCCGAGATCTTCACCGACACCGAGCTGGACTTCGCCCTGGAGGTCTGCGAGGGCGTCATGGACGTCTGGCAGCCCGACGCCGACCGCGAGATCATCCTGAACCTGCCCGCCACGGTGGAGCGCTCCACGCCCTCCACCCACGCGGACCGCTTCGAGTGGATGTCCCGCAACCTGTCCCGGCGCGAGTTCGTCTGCCTCTCCATCCACCCGCACAACGACCGCGGCACCGCCGTCGCCGCCGCCGAGCTGGCCGTGATGGCCGGCGGCGACCGCGTCGAGGGCTGCCTGTTCGGCCAGGGCGAGCGCACCGGCAACGTCGACCTGGTCACCCTGGGCATGAACCTCTTCAGCCAGGGCGTCGACCCGCAGATCGACTTCTCGGACATCGACGAGGTCCGCCGCGTGTACGAGTACTGCACGCAGATGGAGGTCCACCCCCGCCACCCCTACGCGGGCGACCTGGTCTACACCGCCTTCTCCGGCTCCCACCAGGACGCCATCAAGAAGGGCTTCGACGCGCTGGAGTCCCGCGCCGCCGCCGCGGGCAAGACCGTCGACGACGTCGAGTGGGCGGTGCCGTACCTGCCCATCGACCCCAAGGACGTCGGCCGCTCCTACGAGGCCGTCATCCGCGTCAACTCGCAGTCCGGCAAGGGCGGCATCGCGTACGTCCTGAAGAACGACCACAAGCTGGACCTGCCGCGCCGCATGCAGATCGAGTTCTCGAAGATCATCCAGACGAAGACCGACGCCGAGGGCGGCGAGGTCACGCCCGGCGCGATCTGGAGCGTCTTCCAGGACGAGTACCTGCCCAACCCCGACAACCCCTGGGGTCGGATTCAGGTCAAGAACGGCCAGACGACGACCGACACCGACGGCGCCGACACCCTCACCGTCGAGGCCACGCTGGACGGCGCGGACACCGTCCTGACCGGCACGGGCAACGGACCGATCTCCGCGTTCTTCGACGCGCTGCAGGGCATCGGCATCGACGTACGCCTGCTGGACTACCAGGAGCACACGATGAGCGAGGGCGCGTCCGCGCAGGCCGCCTCGTACATCGAGTGCGCGATCGGCGACAAGGTGCTGTGGGGCATCGGCATCGACGCCAACACCACGCGCGCCTCGCTCAAGGCCGTCGTCTCCGCCGTCAACCGCGCGGCCCGCTGAGCCCGCGCTGATTTCTCCGGCCCGTACGCCGCCCCGCCCGCCGTCGCGCGGGCGGGGCGGCGTCGTCTCCCGGCCACGTCTCCCTCGCTCTCCTGTACGAGGGTGCTGACGTCACATCAACAATGTGGCTAACATCACGCCAACGCGGCAATGGAGTCGGTCGGGGCACCTTCATGTCCATCAGGTCATGGGGGAGTTACGGAGGTGCGTGGTGCTGGATCGGGAACGAAACGGCAGGAAAGCACGCGTCCTCGCCCTGCCCGTATCGCGTGGGAGGGCGCTGCGCAGGCGCCTGATCGGCGTGCACACCGCCTGGGACACCATCGGCGACGGCGAGTTCTTCTGCCCCGCCTGCGGCGGCGACCGCAACTACCAGCGGCTCACGGGCCGGCGCCGCTTCGTCGTGCTCGGCATGCCGGTCGTGCCGCGCGGCTGCGCGGGGCCCGTCATCCGGTGCGCCGCCTGCCAGGACCTCTTCGACCCCGACGTCCTCGACCACCCGACCACCACCCGGCTCTCCGCGATGCTCCGCGACGCCGTGCACACCGTGGTCCTCGCCGTCCTCTCGACCGGCGGCACCGGTGCGCGCGCCACGCTCGACACCGCCGTCGCCACCCTGCGCGCCGCGGGGCACGACGACTGCACCGAGGAGCGGCTCGTCGCCCTCGTCGACGCGCTGGCCGCCGACACCGGCCGCGCCACCGAGCCCGACTGCGGACCCGGCCTCGCCATAGAGCTCCACGAGGCCCTCGGCCCCCTCGCCCCGCACCTGGCCCCGGCCGGCCGCGAGGCACTGCTCCTCCAGGGCGCCCGCATCGCCCTCGCCGACGGCCCCTACACCCCCGCCGAGCGCGACGTCCTCACCACGGCGGGCTGCGCGCTGACGATCTGCTCGGAGGACGTGGCCCGCCTCCTGGTGGCGGCGCGCACGCCTTCCTGAGCGGCGCGTTCCGTACTCCCCGGGGAGTAATGCCCGCCCGGTGCCTCCCCGTGGCGTACCGCACGACTCGGTCTCGGGCCCGACGGCTCGCGGCGCACTCCCCGGCAGGGTTGACCCCGACACGTCACCCCTGCCGAAGGAGGCCCGTCATGGGGGCCGCACAGACCACTGCCGCACCAGGGCGGAGCACCGCGCCACCACGGCGGAGGCGCGCCGTGCCCTGGGTCTTCCTGGGCCTGTGGATCGTTCTGCTGGCGCTCGCCTCGCCCTTCGCCGCGAAGCTCGCCGACGTCCAGAACGACCGCGCCGTCGACTACCTGCCCGCCAGTGCGGGGTCCACGGAAGTGGCGCGGATACAGGACCAGTTGCCCGGCGGCGAGGCCACCGAGCTGGTCCTCGTCTACCACCGGGACGGCGGCCTCGGCGCCGCCGACCGGGCGACCGCCGCTGAGCAGGTCGCCCGCATCGCCGGGGAGCACCGGCTCGTGTCCGAGCCGGAGGGCGTGCCCTCCGAGGACGGCACCACCCTGATGTACCCGCTCGCCAGCACCGAGCCGGGGCAGGACGAGGAGAAGCGGGACGCCCTCGTCGACGACGTACGCGACACCGCCCGCGGCGGGAACGGGCTGAGCGTCGACGTCGGCGGACCCGGGGCGCTGACCACCGACGCGGGCAAGGTGTACGACTCGCTCGACGGCCCCCTGCTCTACACCACCGTCGGCGTCGTCGCGGTCCTGCTCGTCCTCATCTACCGCAGCCCGTTCCTCTGGCTCGTGCCGCTCGCCGTCGCGGGCGTCGCCGACTACCTCGCGATGGCCGTCGCGTACGGGCTCAACCAGGGCTTCGACACCTCCGTCAGCGGACAGAGCTCCGGCGTCATGACCATCCTCGTCTTCGGCGCCGGCACCGACTACGCCCTGCTGCTCGTCTCCCGCTACCGCGAGGAACTGCGCCGCTTCGAGCGGCCGTACGACGCCATGGCCGCCGCCCTGCGCGGCTGCGGACCCGCCGTGCTCGCCTCCTCGGGTACCGTCGCCGCCGGGCTGCTCTGCCTGCTCGCCGCCGACCTCAACAGCAGCCGCGGCATGGGCCCGCTCGGCACCGTCGGCGTGCTCTGCGCGCTCGTGGCGATGCTGACGCTGCTGCCCGCCCTCCTGGTGCTCCTCGGACGGCGCGTGTTCTGGCCGCTCGTACCCGCCTTCGGCAGCGCGCCCAGGCAGCGGCGCGGCGTCTTCGCCGCGATGGGCGGCTCCGCGGGCCGCAGGCCGCTCACCGTGCTCGCGGGCGGCGCCGTGCTCCTCGGGGCGCTCGCCCTCGGCGCGACGAACCTGCCCGGCGCCCTCAAGCAGGAGGACTCCTTCACCAGGACCCCGGAGTCCGTGACGGCCATGGAGACCCTCGCCGCCGCCTACCCCGGCCGCGGCACCCAGCCGATCACCGTCATGGCCCCGGCCGGCCGCGCCGACGAGGCCCTGGCCGAGATCCGGGACACCAAGGGCGTCGACACCGCCGAGCGGGCACGCACCGGCGAGGACTGGACCGAGATCTCCGTCATCGCCACGTCCGCCCCCGAGTCCGCGGAGGAGGCGGCCACCATCGCGGCCCTGCGCGACCGCCTCGACGGCTCCCACGTCGGAGGCGCCGCAGCGCAGCAGCTCGACCTCAAGGAGACCAACGACCGCGACCGCGCCATCGTCGTGCCGCTCGTGCTCGCCGCCGTGCTCCTCATCCTCGTGGCCCTGCTCCGCAGCCTGGTCGCACCGCTGCTGCTGCTCGCCGCGGTCGTCGCCGTCTGGGGCGCCTCGCTCGGCATCGCGGGACTCGTCTTCGAGCCGCTCCTCGGCTTCGAGGGCACCGATCCGGGGCTCGGCCTGCTCTCCTTCGTCTTCCTCGTCGCGCTCGGGGTCGACTACGGGATCTTCCTGATGCACCGCATGCGCGAGGAGTGCCTGAACGGGGCCGAACCGGGGCCGGCCGCGCTCACCGCACTGCGCACCACCGGCGGCGTCATCGCCTCCGCGGGCCTCGTGCTCGCGGCGACGTTCGCCGTGCTCACGAACATGCCGCTCGTCCAACTCGTCGAACTGGGCTTCGTCATCGCGGTCGGCGTGCTCCTCGACACCTTCCTGGTCCGTACGTACCTGGTGACGAGCGCGAGCGTGGCGCTCGGCAGGAAGGTGTGGTGGCCGGGCCCGCTGTCCAAGGCGCCGCCCGCCCCCACCACCGAGCCGGCCCGCGAACCCGCCGGCGCCCTCTAGGGAGCTCCACGCCCGGGGCGCCCCTCCCTGCCGGAGCGGCGCCCCCCTGACGGAGGATGGAACGGTGGACGCCACCCGAAGCCCGGACAGGAGCGCCTCCGCCCTCGCCGGGTTCCCGGGTCCGCGCCGACGGCCCGCGGGCCCGGCGCGGACCCTGCGCGACGACGCGCTGCTCACCGCCGCCGCTGCCCTGACCGCCGTGGTCATCGGCGCGGGACGGCCCGACGGCCGCCCCCTCGACGCCGTCGGCTGGTCGTTGCTGCTGGCCGCGCACGTGCCGATGGTGTGGCGCCGCCGCGCCCCGCTGGTCTCCTTCGCCTGCCTGGTCCTCTGCCTCCTGCCGTACCACGGCATGGACTACGACCACACCGCGCCCATGGCCCTCGCCATGCTCGGCCTCTACACGATCGCCGTGAACTGCGGGCCGCCGCGCACCGCGCTCGTCGGCTCCGCCGTCATCGGCCTGATGCTGGCGGTGAAGTTCGGCCAGGGCCTCAGCGAGGGCCGCGACGCGCTGCGGGTCACCGGCTGGATCGTGGCGCTCCTGCTGATCGGCGTCTACGTACGGGTCCACCGCCAGTACATCGCCTCCGTCGTCGAGCGCGCCGAACGCGCCGAACGCACCCGCGAGGAGGAGGCCCGCCGCAGGGTCGCCGAGGAGCGGCTGCGGGTCGCCCGCGACCTCCATGACCTGCTCGCGCACAGCATCACCCTGATCGGCGTCCAGACATCCGTGGCCGCGCACGTCCTCGCCGCCGACCCGGACCGCCTGGACCGCGCGGCCGTGGCCAAGGCCCTGGACGACGTGGCCGACACGTGCCGCGCGGCCCGCGGCGAACTCCGCGCCACGCTCGAAGTCCTGCGGTCGGGCACCGACGACGGCACCCAGGAGGCCAGGGGCCCGCTGCCCGGACTCGACGGCCTCCCCGACCTCGCCGATGCGGCCCGCACCGCGGGGGCCCGCGTCGAACTGAGCGTCGACCGGCGCGAGGCCCCGCCCGCCGTGGGCGCCGCCGCGTACCGCATCGTGCAGGAGGCGCTGACCAACGCCGTGCGGCACGCGGGACCCGGCCTGACGGTGCGCGTGGCCGTACGGGCGCGGGACGCCGCCCTCGCCGTGACCGTGACGGACGACGGCACCGGCTGCCGCCAAGGGGCGGCGCACACACCGGGGTTCGGGATCATCGGCATGCGCGAGCGGGCCCGTACCGTCGGCGGCACCCTGGAGGCGGGCCCGCGGGCCGAAGGGGGTTTCATGGTCTCCGCGCTGCTGCCGCTCGCGCCCGCCGCCCAGAAAGGGCTCACATGACGATCCGCGTCCTGCTCGCCGACGACCAGACACTGGTGCGCGCCGCTTTCGCGATGCTCGTCGATTCGGCGCCCGACATGGAGGTCGTGGGCCAGGCGGGCACCGGCCGCACGGCGGTCGCCCTGGCCCGCACCGAGCGGGCCGACCTCGTCGTCATGGACATCCGCATGCCCGACCTCGACGGCATCGAGGCGACGCGGCTGCTCGCCGCCGACGAGGACCTGGCGGGCGTGAAGGTCCTCATGCTGACGACGTACGACACGGACGAGCACGTCGTCGAGGCGCTGCGCGCGGGCGCCTCCGGCTTCCTGGTCAAGGACACCAGGCCCGCCGACCTCCTCGACGCCATCCGCACGGTCGCGGCCGGCGAGGCCCTGCTGTCCCCGGGCCCCACCGCGCGCCTCATCGCCCGTGTCCTGCGCGCACCGGACACGCCCGCCTTCGCCGCGGGCGGCGGCCCCGACGGCCTCACGGACCGCGAGCGCCAGGTCCTGGCGCTGGTGGCCCGCGGCCTGAACAACACCGCGATAGCGGACACGCTGGGCCTCAGTCCGCTGACGGCCAAGACGCACGTGAGCCGCATCATGGGCAAACTGGGCGCCCGGGACCGCGCCCAACTGGTGATCGCCGCCTACGAGTCGGGGCTGGTGGCGCCGGGCGGGTGAGGGGGCGTCACGGTGCGGGGAGGGTGAGGGGGGCGCCCGCGGTGCGGGGAGGTTCCGGCCGCCCTACAGCAGTCCCGCCGCCGCCAGATGCTTGGCCACCGTCTTCGCCTCCTCCGGGGAGAGCGGAATCTGGGGGTTCGCGGTGGCCGGGCAGGCGATGACGCCGCGCAGGTGCAGCGCCGCCTTGAACGCGCCGAGCGCCGCCGAGCTGCCGCCCATCCGGGCCGGGTCGCCCGCCGCCACCATGCCGAACAAGGCGCACAGGCGCTCCTGTTCGGTCCTGGCCCGCGGCCAGTCGCCGTCGCGGCACGCGCGGTAGAGGCGTACGTACCCTTCGGGGTCGACGTTCCCGAGGCCCGGCACCACGCCGTCCGCGCCCATGGCCAGCGCCGAGTCGGCCGTCAGCTCGGAGCCGGTCAGCGCGGCGAAGACGCCGGGCAGCGCCCGCTTCCCGACGACGACCTCACGGAAGCCGGCCTCGTCGCCGCTGGAGTCCTTCAGGCCCGCGAGCACCCCGTCGGCGGCCAGCTCCCCCACCGCCTGCGCGGTCAGCTTCGTGTGCACCGCCGACGGCAGGTCGTACGCGATCAGCGGCACCGCGCAGTCCCGGGCGACCAGGCGGAAGTGGCGCAGCACTTCGGCGGGGTGCGTGCGCGTGTAGAAGGGCGCGGTGACCACGGCGGCGTCCGCGCCCGCCTCGGTGAGGACGCGCACGTGGTCGAGGACGCGGGGCGTCGTCATGTCGATGGCACCGGCGAGCACGGGCAGCTGCCCGGCGACGTGGCGGACGACCGTGTCGAGCACCAGCGCCCGCTGCCGGTCGGTGAGGTAGGCGACCTCCGAGGTCGAGCCGAGCACGAAGAGGCCGTCGACGCCGCCCGCGACCAGGTGGTCGACGAGCCGGACCAGTGAGGCCGTGTCCACCTCGCGCTCCGGTGTCAGCGGTGTGCAGACGGGCGGTACGACACCGCTGAGCGGGGCCGGGAAGGACGTCATGGGCGCTCCCTGATGGTCGGTGCGGTGGCCGTGGCGGCGGCCTGGGCGACGAGGTCGTGGGTCGACTCGCCCTCGCCCACGGGGTGGTGGCAGCGGAACGTGTGCGCGGGTCCCGCCTCCTCGGCGTCCGGCATGGCGGCGGCACACGTGTCGTCCGCCTTCCAGCAGCGCGTACGGAACGGGCAGCCGCTCGGCGGCCGTGTCGCCGACGGCACGGGCCCCACCAGCGGGATCGGGTCGATGGGGGCGAGCAGGCCCGGCGTGGCGGAGAACAGGGCGCGCGTGTACGGGTGCCGGGCGCGCTCCAGGATCTCCCGCGCCGGTGACTCCTCCACGATGCGGCCCAGGTACATGGTGACCACGCGGTCGCTCATCCTGCGTACGGTCTGGATGTCGTGCGACACGAAGACCAGGGCCAGGCCCAGGCGCTCCTTGAGGTCGAGGAGGAGGTTGAGGATCTGGGCGCGGACGGAGACGTCCAGGGCGCTGGTCGGCTCGTCGGCCACGATCAGGCCGGGCTCAAGGGCCAGGGCCCGGGCGATGGCCACGCGTTGCCGCTGGCCGCCGCTCAGCCGGCCGGGCAGCCCGTCCGCGAGGCCCGGCGGGAGCCCCACCAGGTCCATCAGCTCCCGCACGCGTTCGTCCCGCTGCTTCGGGGTGCCCCGGCCGTGGACGTCCAGGGGGTCGCGGAGGATGCGGCGCACGGGGAGCCTGCGGTTCAGGGCCGTCGCGGGGTCCTGGAAGATCATGCCCGCGCCGGTGCCGACCGCCTCGCGGCGGGCCGCCGGGCGCATGGTCCAGAGGTCCTCGCCCCGGAACGCCACCGTGCCGGCGGAGGGCCGCTGGATGCCCACGAGGGTCTGCGCCAGGGTCGTCTTGCCGCAGCCGGACTCTCCTACGATGCCGACCGTCTCGCCTCGGGCGATCGTGAGCGTCGCCGCTGTCAGGGCGTGGACCTTGTCGCGGGACAGAAGGCCGCCGGTCCTTGCCTTGTGTACGACGTGGACCGCGTCCAGCTCGGCGAGGGGGGTCGTCATTCGGCTCTGCCTCCGTGGGGGCTGGTCGCGCTCCGGGGCGGAGCCGCGGGTCGATACGGTTCCGCGCCCCCGGAGGCGCCCCTTCGGGGCTGCCCTCCCGGGGCCGGGTGGTGGCAGGCCGTGGTGTGGGACCTGGACCCCGTCGGCCAGGGTGTCTCGGCGCGGCACACCTCGCTCGCCAGCGGGCACCGGTCCGCGAAGCGGCAGCCCGCGGGGAAGTCCGCGGGGGACGGGACCACGCCCTTGATCTGGGTGAGGCGCAGGGCCGCCGACTCCAGGGAGAGGACCGAGCCGAGCAGGCCCCGCGTGTAGTGGTGGGACGGGGACTCCACGAGGTCCGCCGTCACGCCCGTCTCCACGATCTGGCCGCCGTACATCACCACCACCCGGTCGGTGACGTCGGCGACGAGGGCCAGGTCGTGCGAGACCAGGATCAGCGCGAAGCCCAGTTCTTCCCGCAGGCGCAGCAGGAGCTGGATGATCTGGGCCTGGACGGTGACGTCGAGGGCGGTCGTCGGTTCGTCGGCGACGATCAGCTTCGGGTCGCGGGAGAGGGCCATGGCGATGAGGACGCGCTGGCGCTGGCCGCCGGAGAGTTCGTGGGGGTAGCTGCGCAGGGTGCGCTCCGGGTCGAGGCCGACGAGGGTGAGGAGTTCGTGGGCCGTGCGGCGGCCACCTCTGCGGACGACCTGTTTGAGCTGGGCGCGGACGCTCATCGCGGGGTTCAGGGACGACAGGGCGTCCTGGTAGACCATCGCCATGGCGTGGCCGAGGAGGCGGCGGCGGGAGCGCATGGGCAGGCCGGTCAGCTCCCGGCCGTCGAAGGTGACGCGGCCACGGACGCGGGCGCCCTTCGGTTCGAGGCCCATCACCGTCAGGGCGGTGAGCGACTTGCCGCAGCCCGACTCGCCGACCAGGCCGAGGACTTCGCCGGGGCGCACGTCGAAGCTGATGCCGTCGACGATGTCGACGCCGCCGTGGCGTTCGGGGAACGAGACGCGCAGGTCCTCGACGGAGAGCACGGGCGGGGCCGTCGGCAGCGGGCGGGCCCGGGAGCGCAGGCGGGCCGCCGCCTCCGTGAGGCCGGGGAGTTCGAGGACCTGGCCGCTGCCGGGCTCGGGGGCCTCGACGGGGTCTTCGCGGCGGGCCCCGCCGGGCACGGTCCGGGCGGACGGCGCGGCCCAGGCGTCGGAGACGCCCTCGGAGAGGACGTTCAGGGCGAGGACCGTGACGAGCATCAGCAGGCCGGGGAAGACCGTCGCCCACCAGCCGCCGATCAGGACCATGTTCTTGCCGTCGGCGATGACGCTGCCCCAGGACGGGTCGGGCGGCCGGACGCCCGCGCCGATGAAGGAGAGCGAGGCCTCGAAGACGATGGCCTCGGCGACCTGCACGGTGCAGAAGACGAGGATGGGCGCCGCGCAGTTCACGGCGACGTGGCGGACGAGGATGTGCGGGGTGCGCGCGCCGATGACGCGTTCGGCGCGCACGTAGTCCTCGCCGTACTGGTCGAGGACGTTGGCCCGGACGACACGGGCGATCGGGGGGGTGAACAGGAACGCGATCGCGCAGATCAGTACGGTGATGCCGCCGCCGAAGACGGCCACGAGGACGGCGGCGAGCGCGATGCCGGGGAAGGCCATGACGACGTCGAGGCAGCGCATCAGGGTCTCGTCGACGGCCTTGCGGGAGGTCGCGGCGACCGCGCCGATCACCGCGCCGACGATCAGGGCGAGCAGGGTGGCGCCGAGGCCGATGGCGAGCGACCAGCGCGCCCCGTACATGAGGCGGCTGAGGATGTCGCGGCCGAGGCTGTCCTGGCCCATCCAGTGGTCGGCGGAGGGACGTCCCGTGCCGTCGGTCTGGGGCTGCTGGTCGAGCGGGTCGTGCGGGGCGATGAGCGGTGCGAGGAGGGCGACGAGGACGACCAGGCCGACCACGCAGACCGCGACGCGGGAGGGGACGGGGAGGGCGCGCAGCGACCGGACGCGGATGCCGGGCACCGAGAGGCGCTCGGTCAGCGCTTTGCGCGTGGAGTACATCAGCGGGCCTCTTCCGGGTGCGGCGCGGCCATCAGGCGGAGCCCCTGAGACGGGGATTGACCAGCAGGTGGAGGATGTCGATGACGAGGTTCACGACGACGAAGCCGACGGCGGTGGTGATGACGACGCCCTGCACGACGGCCGGGTCGCCGTTCTTCACGGCGTCGATCATCAGCTTCCCCATCCCCGGCAGCGAGAAGATCGTCTCGATGACGACGGCGCCGCCGAGCAGATAGCCCACGCGCAGGCCGAGCACGGTGAGCGGGTTGATGAGGGCGTTGCGGAGCACGTTGCGGCCGACGACCACCACGGGGGGCAGGCCGTTGCCGATGGCGGTGCGGACGTAGTCCTTGTCCAGTTCCTCGACCACGGCGGTGCGGATGATGCGGGTGAGGCCCGCCGCGACCGGCAGGGAGAGCGCGAAGGCGGGCAGGGTCATCGTCTTCAGCCAGCCGGTGAGGGAGTCGGCGGGGTTGATGTAGCCGCCGGTCGGGAACCAGCCGAGGTCGACGGCGAGGTACTGGATCATCAGCAGGGCCAGCCAGAAGCCGGGCGCCGCGACGCCGGTCAGGGAGATGACGCGGATGAGCTGGTCCGGCAGCCCGTCGCGGTGGATGGCCGCCGTCACGCCGAGGGTGAGGGAGAGGACGACCGCGATGCCGAGCCCGAGGAAGGTGAGCTGCATGGTGAGCGGCAGGGCGGTCATGACCTGGTCGAGGACGGGGGAGCGGTTGAGGACGCTGATGCCCATGTCGCCCTGGAGCAGGTCCCCTACGAAGGCGATGTAGCGGACCGGCAGCGGATCGAGCAGCCCGTTCTCCTCGCGGAAGTCGTGCAGCTGCTCCGGGGTGGGGTTGGCGCCCTGGAAGAACGCGGAGGCGGGGTCGACGTCCGAGAACCGCATGACGAGGAAGACGAAGAGGACGATCCCGAGGAGCAGGGGGACGAGCAGGGCGATGCGGCGGGCCAGAATCCTGACGACAGCGGTCACGCGTGCGGCTCCTGAGCTTCGTTGGACCGGCGCTCGATCAGGCCCACTTGGCCCTGAGCAGGTTGATCCCGGGGTAGGGCTGGGCCTGGACGCCGCTGATCCTCCCCGGGTCCCAGGCGGTCATGAGTTCGTTGTGCACGACGGGGTAGAGCACGGCCTGCTCGGCCACGGTGTCGACGTAGTCCTGGATCATGGCCCGCTTCCTGGCGGCCCCGGACTCGCGGGTGGCCCGGTCCATGTCCTTGAAGAGCCGCTTGGCGGTGGGGTTCCCCGCCCAGCGCGCGTAGCCCATCCAGATGTTCTCGGGGCCGTAGTTGTAGCGCATGATCAGGTCGGCGTCGAGGCCGAACTGGTTGGGGTTGGAGGCCGCGGCGACGACCTGGAAGTCCTTCTTCTGGTCCAGTTTGGTGAAGACGGCGGTGGTCTCCTGGGGGTCGAGGGTGACCTCGACGCCGAGCTTCTCCCAGCCGTCCTTGATGGTGGGCAGGCAGTCGACGATCCAGCTCACGTTGACGGCCATGAGGTTGACGCTGAACTCGCCCGCCCCGGCCTCCTTGAGGAGCTTCCGTGCCTTCGCCAGGTCGTAGCCGTACACCGTCCTGGCCGGCCGGTAGGAGGGGTTCGACTCGTCGAGGAAGGACGTCGACGCCTTGCCGTGGCCCCGCAGGGCGGCCTCGATCATCTTCTCGCGGTCGATGGCGTAGTGCAGGGCCTGCCGCACGCGTACGTCGTCGAACGGCTTGTGCGCGGTGTTGAAGAGCAGGAAGAGGTTGTTCATCCCCGCGCCGCCCTCGACGGTGAGGCCGCCCTTCTTGAGCTGCCCGATGTTGGCGTAGGGGATGTTGTCGGCGATCTCCGCGTCCGCGCCGGCGCCGGAGATCTTCGCGACGCGGGGCGCGGCGTCCACGATGGTCAGCCAGTTCATCTTCTTGAAGGCGGCCTTGCGGGGGCCGTTGTAGTCCGCGAAGGCCGCGAAGGTGGTGTTCGACTTCGGGTGGTGCGCGGTCATCCGGTAGGGGCCGGAGCCCACCGTCTTGCCCTTGGTGGCCTCGTCCCAGGCGCCGGGCTCGCCGAAGACGTGCTTCGGCATGATCTTGGCGAGGGAGAGCCGGGCGGCGCCGTCGGGGAAGGGGAACTTCAGGACCAGTTCCACGTCGGCGGCCCCGGTCTTCCTGACCGTCTTCAGCCAGCTCTCGAAGAAGCCCTTGGCCAGCGTCTGGGTCTTCGGATCGAGGATGCGGCCGAAGACGAACACGACGTCGTCGGCGGTGACGGGCTTCCCGTCGTGCCACTTCGCGCCGGGCCGCAGGGAGAACTTCCACGTGGTCGCCCCGAGGTCGTCCGGCACCTCCGTGGCGAGCGCCGCGTACGGCTCGCGGGTGATCGGGTCGGTGCCGAGCAATCCCTCGTAGATGTGTTCGTTCCCCGCCATGGCGAAGGCGGACGCCGTCTGGGTCGGGTCCCAGCTGCCGTCGTTGCCGTAGCCGATGACGGCCGTGAGCGTGGAGTCGCCGCCCTGCCCGCCGTCCCCGGTCTCGTTGGTCGACTCGGGCCCCGCCGAGCACGCCGCGAGCGTGCCGCTCAGGGCGGCGGCCGTGCCGAGCGCCCCGCCGTACCTGAGGAAGGACCTGCGGTCCGGTGCGAAGGGGGCCGTCGGCCGCGTGCCGTGCCGCGACGTGCTCCGAGGGGTCAGATCGCTCACTGTGTCTCCCTGCCTGCCGGAAGAGGTCCCACGTCCTACGTCATGGGTGGCGTGGCGACCATAGGAGCGCGGAGGGGGCCGGTCAAGGGCCCGCACACGGTGTCGCGCGAGGTGTCGAGCCGGTGTCGCCGCAGGGTCACCCCGTGAAACGCCCGCCCCGCGGGACGGCCCCGCTGCGTATCCTCGGCGGGCGGCACCCCCACCCCCCGAAGCGGCATCTGCGAGAGGCGACACCATGACCACCGAGCTGAGCCCCGCCGCCCCGGACCCGGCCGGCCTGCTGGAGCGGGCGCGCCGGGACTACGAGGACCTCGCGGCGCGCGGGCTCTCCCTCGACCTCACCCGCGGCAAGCCCGCCCCCGAGCAGCTCGACCTCTCCGAGGAGCTGCTGAGCCTGCCCGGCGGGCGCCACACCGCCGCCGACGGCACCGACGTACGCAACTACGGCGGCCTCCAGGGGCTGCCCGAGCTGCGCGAGATCTTCGCCGGCCTGCTCCAGGTCCCGGCCGCGCAGCTCCTCGCCCTCGGCAACTCCAGCCTGGAGCTGATGCACGACTGCATCGTGCACGCCCTGCTCGGCGAGGTGCCCGGCGCGACGTCGCGCTGGGTGGACCAGGAGCGCGTCGCGTTCCTCTGCCCCGTCCCCGGCTACGACCGGCACTTCGGCCTCTGCGAGCGCTTCGGCATCGACATGATCCCGGTGCCGATGACGGCCGAGGGCCCCGACATGGACGAGGTCGAGCGGCTCGCCGCGGAGAACCCGGCCGTCAAGGGCATCTGGTGCGTGCCGAAGTACAGCAACCCCGACGGCGTCTCGTACAGCGACGAGACGGTCGCCCGCCTGGCCCGCATGGAGACCGCCGCCCCCGACTTCCGGATCTTCTGGGACAACGCCTACGCGGTCCACCACCTCACCGACGAGCCGGTCGAGATCGCCGACATCCTCGCCGCCTGCGCCGACGCGGGCCACCCCGACCGCGCCTTCGTCTTCGGCTCCACCTCGAAGATCACCGCGGCCGGCGCGGGCGTCGCCTTCTTCGGCTCGTCGCCCGCGAACGTCAAGTGGCTCCTCGCCAAGAACGCCAAGCGGTCGATCGGCCCCGACAAGATCAACCAGTTGCGTCACGTGATGTTCCTGCGCGACGCCGACGGCGTACGGGCGCACATGGAGCGGCAGCGCGCGCTGCTGCGGCCCAAGTTCGAGGCGGTCGCCCGCATCCTCGACGCCGAGCTTGGCGGCACCGGCCTCGCCACCTGGACGGCCCCCGAGGGCGGCTACTTCGTCACCCTCACCGTCCCCGACGGCTGCGCCAAGGAGGTCGTCAAGCGCGCCGCCGAGGCCGGCATCGTGCTGACCCCGGCGGGCGCCACCCACCCCTACGGCGACGACCCGCGCGACGCCGTGATCCGCGTCGCGCCCAGCTACCCGGGCCTCGCCGAGCTGGAGCAGGCCATCCACGGCCTCACGGTCTGCGTCCGCCTGGTGGGCCTGGAGAAGAGGCAGGCGGCCCGCTAGCCGGGGTTCCGTCCCGTCAGCTCTTCTGGGGCTGCGGCGTGGCCTCGCTGGGCCGCACGATGACGTACCCCTCGCCCTGGAGCATCAGCTGCACCGCCTCGCCGGAGCCGCCTCGGATCATCGAGCCGAACGACTGCGAGCGGTGCAGCGACGTGGCGAGATCGGCGGTCCAGCCGACCACCGCGTCCGTGTCGACGTACACGGGCTGCTGGTGGGAGACGGGGATGACCAGCGGATTGCCCTCACACATCAGCCCGAGGCGCCCCGCGCCCGTGAAGACGCTGTTGAAGAGGCCGCCGCCGGTCATGCCCGCCCCCTTCACGGTCTTGATCTCGTACGACAGGGACGCGTCGAAGCAGAGCACGTTCCGGCCGTTGATGGTGAGGACGTCACCGGGCTCGACATCCACGATGAAGCAGTTCTGCGCCTCGTGCGCGAACCACGCCTCGCCCTGGCCGCGCACCGCCATCAGCGGCAGCCCCTCGCCGGTCACGGCGCGCTTGAGCATGCCGCCGACGCCCTGCCCCTTGCGCTCGAACTGGAGATTGCCCCGGTAGGCGATCATCGCGCCCTGCCGCGCATACATCTCGCCGTTGACGGCGTACTTGATGGACTTGGCGTTCTGGAGGCTCATGCCGGGCATGTGGGCCGGCTGCGCCATGTGGTCGCTGGAAAAGAGGTCGCTCTTCATGGCCACATCCTGATCGACGCCCGCCCCCCACGGAAGCGGGACCCCACAACTCCGCTTCGCGCCCCCGGACGGGGCCGGTGCCCGCCGCACAAAACTCCCACCCGAGGCGAGGGCGAGTGAGACCCCTGGTCGCGGGCCTCCCTCCGGAACTTTCCCGCACTCTTCGGCCCGCGCCGACACGTCGCCCGCCTACCGTCGTCGGCATGACACAGCGCTACGACGAATTCCGCGACCTGCACCGGGCCGGTGCGCCCCGGCCGCTGTTGCTGCCCAACGCCTGGGACCACGCGTCGGCCGCCGCACTCGTCGGCGCCGGTTTCCGGGCGGTCGGGACGACCAGCCTCGGCGTGGCGGCGGCTGCCGGGGTGCCGGACGGGACGGGCGGAACACGCACGGAGACCGTCCGGCTCGCCCGCTCCCTGTCCCGGCTCGACGCGCTGGTCAGCGTCGACGTGGAGGGCGGCTTCGACGACCGCCCCGAGGAAGTGGCGGCGCTCGCCGTGGAGTTGGCGGACGCGGGCGTCGTCGGCATCAACATCGAGGACGGCCGCGCCGACGGCACGCTGCGGGACGCCGGGCTCCAGTGCGCGATCCTGCGGGCGGTGAAGGAGGCGGTGGGGGAGCGGCTGTTCGTGAACGCCCGGACGGACACGTACTGGCTGCCGGGCGCGCCGGCGGCGGAGACGGAGGTCCGCCTCGCGGCGTACTGCCGGGCGGGGGCGGACGGGGTCTTCGTGCCGGGCCTGCGGGACCTGCCCGCCATCGCCGCCCTCACGTCGTCCCTCGACGCCCCGCTCAACATCCTCCACGCACCGGACGGCCCCTCGCTCGACGCCCTCGCGGCGGCGGGCGTACGACGCGTGAGCTGCGGATCGCTGCTGTTCCGTGCGGCGCTCGGAGCGGCCGTGGCGACGGCCGAAGCGGTGGCGTGCGGGCTGCCGCTGTCCGGTGACATCCCTTCGTACGCGGAGACGCAGGGGCTTGCCGGGTCCGGTTGACAGGTGATCGGCCTCCGGACAGCATCGCGGCGGTGGAGATCAGCGAACTGACGGATGCCGAGCGGCGGGTCTGGGAGGCGTTTCCGCTGGGCGGGGCCGTCGACTTCCGGGAGGGGCCCGACGACGACCCCGGGGCCGGCGCGGACTGGGGGCCCGCGCGGACCGTGCGTGCGGAGGTGCTGCGGGCGCTGCTGCTGGGCGGGGCGCCTGTGGCCGAGGGGCAGACGCCGGTCCTCCGGGTGACCGGGGCGCGCGTCAGCGGGGTGCTCGACCTCCAGTACGCGGAGGTCGCCGCGCCGATCCACCTGAAGACGTGCCTCTTCGACGACATACCCGAGCTGTACAGGGCCCAGTTGCGGCAACTGAGCCTCACCCGCTGTCGTCTGCCGGGCCTGCACGCCGTCGCCCTCCGGGTCGACGGCTCGCTCCGCATGCCCGAATGCCGGGTCCTGGGACCCGTCCGGCTCGGCGGGGCGCGGATCGCCGGAGGGGTGACTCTGTACGGGGCGCGCCTGGGAGAGCCCGGCGTGGCCCCGGGCGAGCCCGTCCTGGCGCTGAACCACGTCACCGTCGAGGACGACATCCGGGCCGACCAGGGGTTCACCGCGCACGGCGTGGTCCGTCTCGAAGGGGCGGCCATCGCAGGGCGCGTCGACTTCGACGACGCGGTCCTCAGCAACCCGGGCGGCACCGTCCTCCAGGCGAGGAACCTCACGGTCGGCTCGGAGCTGCACGCCGCACGCCTCGCGGCGCGCGGCCGGGTCGACCTGCGCGGTGCCCGGATACCCGCCGGGATCGGCCTGGAGCAGGCGTCCCTCATGAACCCCGGCGGCATCGCCCTGCGCGCCAGCTCCCTCGTGGCGGGGGCCCTGTGGCTGCACAGGACCTCACGCATCCAGGGCACGGTCACGCTGCGCGGCGCCCAGGTCGACTTCCTGTACGTCGCCTCGGACACCTGGCCCGACGAGGTGCGGCTCGACGGCTTCACGTACACCAGGATCGGGCCCCCTGAGCCAGTCGAGCGGCGCCTGGAGGTGCTGGAGCGCGACACCGACGGCTACGTGCCGTTCGCGTACGAGCAGCTCACCGCGGCCTACCGGAACATGGGCGACGACGCCGCCGCCCGTACCGTCCAGCTCGCCAAGCAGCGCCGCCAGCGGGCCGCCCTGCCCTGGTACGCCAGGGCCTGGGGGCACCTCCAGGACGTGACCGTCGGCTACGGCTTCCGGCCGACGCGGGCGGCGGTGTGGCTGCTGTCGCTGCTGCTCGCCGGGGCGGTGACGTACGCCGTGCGGCCACCGGTGGCGTTGAAGCGGGGCGAGGCCCCTGACTTCAACCCCGTCTTCTACACCCTTGACCTGCTGCTGCCGATCGTCTCCTTCGGGCAGGAGCAGGCGTACGCCTCGCGGGGCGTGTACCAGTGGCTGGCGTACGCCTTGATCGTCCTCGGCTGGACCCTGGCGACGACGATCGCCGCGGGCGTGACGCGGACGATCAGCCGCCAGTAGCCTCACGGACCCCGGTCACGAAGTCCTGCCAGGCGGCTCCCCCGATGACCAGGGCGGGGCCCTGGGGGTCCTTGCTGTCCCTTACGGGGACGACGCCGGGAATGCCGTCGGCGACCTCGACGCATTCCCCGCTGTCGCCGCCGCTGTAGGTGCTCTTGCGCCAGCGGGCCGCGCCAAGGAAGTCGTGGGCTATCTCGACGCAGTCGCCGCCATGGCCATTGCTGTAACTACTCTTGCGCCACCGGGCGTTGCTCAAGTCGTACTGGTGCATCGTCTGTAGTCCTCAGCCGCCGACTCGATCAGGGCGAGGGACGCCTCCGGCGACAACGCGGCGGCCCTGAGCAGATCGTATGTGCCCTGCACCTGCTTCACCATTGCCGGATCGTCCAGCAGGGTTCCCGAAAGCACGCCTTCCGTATAGGCGGTTGGCGGAGCATCGTCGAACTCCATGGTCTTGAGCATCTTGCCCATGTTCGGATACGCCCCGGCGGCGAACGGCAGTACCTGGACCATCGCCTTGCGCTCGTTCGCCATGGCCGTGATGTGCTCAAGTTGCCGGGCCATGGCATCCGACGTCCCGACCGGGGTGTACAGAACGGTCTCGTGCAGGATCGCCCAGTACGTCGGGCGTGGCACGTCCTTGATCACGGATGCACGGTCCATCCGCGCGCGGACCCTCTCCTCGACGAAGTCGTCGCTGGCGAATGGATGGCTCGCCAGGAATACGCCGCGCGCGTACTCCGCGGTTTGCAACAGCCCAGGAACCACCGCCGGCGCGAAGTCGCTGATCTCCGTGGCGAGCCCCTCCAGCTCCGCCACGTGTGCGAAGTACTCCGCGTAGCGGGTCTCCGCGATCAGCTTTCGGCAAAGCCGTTCGAAAAAACCCCCGGTTTGTAGGACCTCATCGATCCGCTGGGCCACGTCCAACTGCGGCTTACGAATCGCCTGTTCGAATTGGCCGATGTAGCCGCCGGAGACGAAGACCCGCATGCCCAGTGCGGACTGGGTCAGCCCCGATTCCTCCCTGCGACGTTTCAGCTCGGCGCCGAAGAACTCCCACGCCGCCTGCCGTGAACCATTGGCCATGGCCAACCGCCTCTCGCTGCCCCGCAGTTGTAGCGGGCAGATTGCCGCCGAGTGTAGATGCAGTGCGTCACCGTAGAGGCACGAAGAGTGAAAACGGGAAGCGAAGGGGAGTCACGTGAAGTCGGAATCGAAGCGTCACGCAGAGGTCTGCGTGGAACAGGCGGAGGAGACATTGAGGGAATTGCGCGCCGCACTGGCACGGGCGGGAATCACGCTGCCGTCGCTGCGGATCGACGCGGCGACGATCGCGCGGGAGGCCCCGTGTCCACGGATCGAATTCGGCGGTTGTTCCGTCGACGTCGCGGCCCGCCTGGCCGCGGCCCTGCGCGCCGGCGGCGCCAAGGAGGCGACCCCGTGAATCCGCACCTCCCCGTCGGCTCGTACGCGGTCGACACCCGCGACGGGCGGCTCGGCAGGGTGATGGGCCACGAGGGTCCCTACGTCCAGCTGCGCCCCTACGGCGGGGGCCGCGAGTGGGACTGCTCCCCGGAGGCGGTGCGCACCGCGACGCAGGCGGAGCGGCTGAGCGCGGCGACGGCGTACGCGAACGCGCGGAGCCGGGGGGAGGTGTTCTGAGGTGCCACCGGCGGACCCGGCTCCGTGGCTCGACCTGCCCGACCTCGACGGGCCGGCGCTCACGGACGACGAGATGGCGGAGGTCTTGCGAGGCATGGGCGGGCACCGACTCGACGTGCACGGTGGCTCCAGCGGCGTACGCGAGCGAGCGGAGCCCGGCGAGACGCCCTGAGACTCAGCCGTAGAAGGTGATGTCGCAGACGTAGACGCACTCGTGGCGGGGCACGGGCAGGAAGCTGATGAATCCGCGCCCGCCGAGGATGTCGAACTCGCGCAGGCCGCCCTCACGGTCGGTCGGCCTGCCGATCCGGACGCTGCCTTCGCCGAGCGCGGCGAGTTCGGTGGTGAGGCGCTCGACCTCGGCCACCACGCCGGTCGGGAGGCCCTCGGTGATGTTACTCGGCGCTCGGGTTGTAGTCCCAGGACCAGTCGGTCACAGACCTGCCTCCGCTTCCGCCGCCTCGCGGATGCGGCGGATCTCGGTGATCGCCTCTGTCGGGTCCTGCGTCCCGGCGTCCACGAGCTGCTCCAGTTCGCGCAGCCGAACCGCGCGCTGCGGGTGCCGCTCGATGGCGACGAAGACGGCCCAGGAGTGGATGAAGGCCCGCAGCGGGGCGAGGCTCTGCGTCTGCTGGGCGTTCGTGGTCGCCTCGAAGAGGTGCTGGGTGAGCGCGGGGACCCTGCTGGGTGCGATCCGGGCCACGGCGGCACGGAGGGCGCCGGGTGTCAGCTCGGGCATCGGGATCAGCGGCCCGAAAGGGCCGTCGGGCTGTGCGCTCACAGGGTCCTCCGGTGCGGGTGGGGCAGGTCTCCGTACGCTACCGCCCCGCAGGAGGAGGTAGAGGGCATACGAGGCGAACCGCCCCGCCCGGAAACCCGGGACCCGGGTGTCGGCGGCGTACGCGAGAATGGCCCCATGAGTCTGTTCCGCGACGACGGCATCGTGCTGCGCACCCAGAAGCTGGGTGAGGCGGACCGGATCATCACGTTGCTCACGCGCGGTCACGGGCGGGTACGCGCGGTGGCGCGCGGCGTGCGGCGCACGAAGTCGAAGTTCGGGGCCCGGCTCGAACCGTTCTCCCACGTCGACGTGCAGTTCTTCGCGCGCGGCAGCGAGCTGGTCGGGCGGGGGCTGCCGCTCTGCACGCAGAGCGAGACCATCGCGCCGTACGGCAGCGGGATCGTCACGGACTACGCGCGGTACACCGCCGGGACGGCCATGCTGGAGACCGCCGAGCGGTTCACCGACCACGAGGGCGAGCCCGCGGTGCAGCAGTATCTGCTGCTCGTCGGGGCGCTGCGGGTGCTGTCACGGGGCGAGCACGAGCCGCACCTCGTGCTCGACGCCTTCCTGCTGCGCTCCCTCGCGGTGAACGGGTATGCGCCGAGTTTCACCGACTGCGCGCGATGCGGGCTCCCGGGGCCGAACCGCTTCTTCTCCGTGGCCGCCGGGGGGTCCGTCTGCGTCGACTGCCGGGTGCCCGGCAGCGTCGTACCCTCTGCGGAGACCCTCACCCTGCTCGGCGCGCTGCTCACCGGCGACTGGGAGACGGCGGACGCGTGCGAGGCGCGGTACGCCAGGGAGGGCAGCGGGCTGGTTTCGGCCTATCTGCACTGGCACCTGGAGCGCGGACTGCGCTCCTTGCGGTATGTGGAGAAGAGCTAGCCCGCGAGCACGAGCACCTCACGTGAGCACGCACGTACAGAGATCAGCTAGGTAGGAGAGCCCCCCATGGCACGACGCGGAATCCTCGGACGGTCCCGCCGTGAGTACAAGGTCCCCGAGCCGCACCCCTCGGGCGCCAGGCCGCCGAAGATCCCGGGCGAGCTCGTACCGAAGCACGTGGCGTGCGTGATGGACGGCAACGGCCGCTGGGCCAAGGAACGGGGGCTGCCGCGCACCGAGGGCCACAAGGTGGGCGAGGGCGTCGTCCTCGACGTGCTCAAGGGGTGCCTGGAGATGGGCGTCAAGAACCTCTCCCTGTACGCCTTCTCCACCGAGAACTGGAAGCGGTCGCCCGAGGAGGTCCGCTTCCTCATGAACTTCAACCGCGACGTCATCCGCCGCCGCCGCGACGAGATGGACGAGCTGGGCATCCGCATCCGCTGGGTGGGCCGGATGCCCAAGATGTGGAAGTCCGTCGTCCAGGAGCTCCAGATCGCCCAGGAGCAGACCGTCGACAACGACGCGATGACCCTGTACTTCTGCGTCAACTACGGCGGTCGCGCCGAGATCGCCGACGCCGCGCAGGCCATCGCCCGCGACGTGGCGGCGGGCAGGCTCGACCCGTCCAAGGTGAACGAGAAGACGTTCGCGAAGTACCTGTACTACCCGGACATGCCGGACGTCGACCTCTTCCTGCGGCCGAGCGGCGAGCAGCGCACCTCCAACTACCTCATCTGGCAGTCCAGCTACGCCGAGATGGTCTTCCAGGACGTGCTCTGGCCCGATTTCGACCGCCGCGACCTGTGGCGAGCCTGTCTCGAATACGCCGGGCGCGACCGCCGCTTCGGCGGCGCCATCCCGAACGAGGAGCAGATCGCCAACAGCTGACCGCCGGGCACGCGAGAGGGCCCGTACCGCCACAGGCGCGGTACGGGCCCTCTCGCGTGCCGGCTGCTACTTCCGGGCGCACTCCGCGCACGTGCCGAAGATCTCCACCGTGTGCGCCACGTTCACGAAGCCGTGCTCCGCGGCGATCGACTCGGCCCACGACTCCACGGCCGGGCCCTCGACCTCCACGGCCTTGCCGCAGACGCGGCAGACCAGGTGGTGGTGGTGCTCGCCGGTCGAGCAGCGGCGGTAGACCGTCTCGCCGTCGCTGGTGCGCAGGGCGTCGACCTCACCGGCGTCCGCCAGGGACTGGAGCGTGCGGTAGACGGTGGTCAGACCCACCGAGTCGCCCTTGTGCTTGAGCATGTCGTGCAGCTCCTGCGCACTGCGGAACTCGTCGACGTCGTCGAGTGCCGCGGCCACTGCCGCGCGCTGGCGGGTGGACCTGCCTCGAACCGGGGCTCCCACGGTTGTCTCCTCGCGTCTGCGCTCTGGTCTGGGCCTGCCGGGCCATTGTGCCAGGTCGCCCGCGAACGGGGTCAGCCCTTGGCCACCGGCTGGGCCGGAACCGCGCACTCGGCAGGGTCGGCCGCCGCTGCCGCCGCCGCGCGGGCCCTGCGCCGGGCGAGCGGCGTCGCGAGCACCGTCAGGGCGACGAAGACCCCGATGGTCAGCAGCACGATCGTCGCGCCGGGCGGCACGTCCTGGTAGTACGAGGTCGCCGTGCCGCCGATGGTCACCGCCACGCCGATCGCCACCGAGACGGCGAACGTCGCCGCGAAGCTCCGCGTGAGCTGCTGGGCCGCCGCCACCGGTACCACCATCAGGGCGGAGACCAGGAGCAGGCCCACGACCCGCATGGCGACGGTGACCGTGACCGCCGCGGTCACCGCCGTCAGCAGGTTCAGCGCGCGCACCGGAAGCCCGGTCACGCGCGCGAACTCCTCGTCCTGGCTGACCGCGAAGAGCTGGCGTCGCAGGCCGACCGTGACCAGGACCACGAAGGCGGCGAGCAGGCAGATCGCCGTCACGTCCTCCTCGGAGACCGTCGAGAGGGAGCCGAAGAGGTACGACTGGAGGTTGGCGTTGGAGCCGCCGGGCGCGAGGTTGATGAACATCACACCGCCCGCCATGCCGCCGTAGAACAGCATCGCGAGCGCGATGTCGCCGCGCGTCTTGCCGTACCAGCGGATCAGCTCCATCACCACGGCGCCGGCGATCGCGACCGCCGTGGCCATCCACACCGGGGACGTGGAGAGCAGGAAGCCGAGGCCGACGCCGGTCATCGCGACGTGGCCGATGCCGTCGCCCATCAGGGCCTGGCGGCGCTGGACGAGGTAGATGCCGACGGCGGGGGCGGTGATGCCGACCAGGACGGCGGCGAGCAGTGCCCGCTGCATGAAGGCGTATTCGAGGATTTCCATCGCCGTGGGTCCTTAGGAGAGCAGGCCGGTGCGGACCGGCTCGGCGTCGGCGGTGTGCGGGTGGACGTGGTCGTGGCCGGGCAGGGCGTGCTGGCCGACGGCCTTCGGGGGCGGGCCGTCGTGGAGCACGCAGCCGTCGCGCAGGACCACGGCCCGGTCGATCAGGGGTTCGAGGGGGCCCAGCTCGTGCAGGACGAGGAGGACCGATGTGCCCTTGGCGACCTGCTCGCGCAGCGTGGCGGCGAGGACCTCCTGGCTGGCCAGGTCGACGCCCGCCATCGGCTCGTCCATGATCAGCAGCTCGGGCTCGGAGGCCAGGGCGCGCGCGATCAGGACCCGCTGGTGCTGGCCGCCGGAGAGGGCGTTCACGGAGTCCTTGGCGCGGTCGGCGAGGCCCACCAGGTCGATGGCCCTGGCCACGGCGGCGCGGTCGGCCCTGCCGAGGATGCCGAAGCGGGCGCGCGAGAGCCGCCCGGAGGCGACGACCTCGCTGATCGTGGCGGGCACGCCGCCGGCGGCCGTGGTGCGCTGCGGGACGTACCCGACGCGGGCCCAGTCGCGGAAGCGGCGGCGCGGGATGCCGAAGATCTCGGTCTCGCCGCCGCTCACGGGGACCTGGCCGATGATCGTGCGCACGGCGGTGGACTTGCCGGAGCCGTTGGCGCCGAGCAGGGCGACGACCTCGCCGCGGCCCACCTGGAGGTCGATGCCGCGCAGCACGGGGCGCGAGCCCAGCTCGGCCGTCACCTTGCGCAGGGATATGACAGCTTCACCTGTGTCCGACTTGCTCATGGCGCGTGCCTCCGTAGCCGCGGAGAGTGGGGTCACTTGGTGCCCAGGGCCTTCCGCAGGGCCTTCAGGTTGGACTCCATGACCTGGATGTAGTCGTCGCCCTTGGACTTCCCCTCGGTGATGCCCTCGATCGGGTCGAGTACATCAGTCCTCAGGCCGGCGTCGTGCGCCAGGGTCTTCGCGGTCCTGTCGCTGACGAGCGTCTCGTAGAAGACGGTGGTGACGCCGTCCTCCTCCGCCATCTCCTGGAGGTCCTTGACGCGCTTGGCGCTGGGCTCGCCCTCGGGGTCGAGGCCGCTGATGGCCTCCTCGGTCAGGCCGTAGCGCTCGGCGAGGTAGCCGAAGGCGGCGTGGGTGGTGATGAAGACCTTGGACTTCGTGTCCTTGAGGCCGTCCTTGAAGGAGGCGTCCAGGCCGCCGAGCCTCTTCACGAGCTTCGCGGTGTTCTTCTCGTACGTCTTCGCGTTCTTCGGGTCGGCCTTCTCCAGGGCCTTGCCGACGCCCTCGGCGACCTCGGCGTACTTCACCGGGTCCAGCCAGATGTGCGGGTCGGCGCCCTCGTGGGAGTGGCCGTGGCCGTGGCCCTCGTGGCCCTCTTCTTCCTCGTGGCCGTGCTCGTCGGCGTGCCCGCCGGCCTCGTCGCCGTGCTCCTCCGTGCTGGTCAGGGAGGCGGCGTCGACCTTGGTCTCGATGCCGGACTGGTCGATCGCGTCGTCGACGGCGGGCTGGAGGCCCTTCAGGTACACGGCGACGTCGGACTCCTCCAGCTGTCCGCGCTGCTTGGCGGAGACGTCGAGGTCGTGGGGCTCCTGGCCGGGCTCGGTGAGGTTGGTGACGGAGACGTGGCCGCCGCCTATCTGCTCCGCGAGGTACTGCATGGGGTAGAACGACGCCACCACGTCGAGCTTGCCGTCCTTGTCGTCCGCCGCGGAGGTCGAGCACGCGGTCAGCGCGGTGAGACCGAGGGCCGTGGCGGAGGCGAGGGCGGCGGTGGATATGAGGCGTCGTCGTACGTTCATGACACTCATTTTCAACAAATGTGGAAACGATTGTCAACAAAGCGCCCTCGGAGGCCCGGTAAGAGGGTCATACCGGAACCGATTTGATTAGGGGGGTCGGGCCGCCGGTAACCTGAAGCATTCGCTCCCGAAGCCGCTGCCTCCGGCAGTGAGGCTTCGCCCCGCCGTCGTCATGAGAAGAGCACCGTGGCCGCCGACAAGATCGACACCATCGTCAGCCTGAGCAAGCGCCGTGGCTTCGTTTTCCCCTGCAGTGAGATCTACGGCGGCCAGCGCGCCGCCTGGGACTACGGGCCGCTCGGCGTCGAGCTGAAGGAGAACCTCAAGCGCCAGTGGTGGCGTTACATGGTCACCTCGCGCGAGGACGTCGTCGGCATCGACTCGTCGGTGATCCTGGCGAGCGAGGTCTGGCAGGCCTCCGGCCATGTCGCGACCTTCTCCGACCCGCTCACCGAATGCCTCTCCTGCCACAAGCGCCACCGCGCCGACCACCTGGAAGAGGCCTACGAGGCCAAGCACAACCGTCCCCCGGCCAACGGCCTGGCGGACGTCAACTGCCCCAACTGCGGTACGAAGGGCCAGTTCACCGAGCCCAAGCAGTTCTCCGGCATGCTCGCCACGCACCTCGGCCCGACCCAGGACAGCGGCTCCGTCGCCTACCTGCGCCCCGAGACCGCGCAGGGCATCTTCACCAACTTCGGCCAGGTCCAGCAGACCTCGCGCCGCAAGCCGCCCTTCGGCATCGCGCAGATGGGCAAGTCCTTCCGCAACGAGATCACGCCCGGCAACTTCATCTTCCGCACCCGCGAGTTCGAGCAGATGGAGATGGAGTTCTTCGTCAAGCCGGGCGAGGACGAGAAGTGGCAGGAGTACTGGATGGAGCAGCGCTGGAACTGGTACACCGGCCTCGGCCTGCGCGAGGAGAACATGCGGTGGTACGAGCACCCGAAGGAGAAGCTCTCCCACTACTCCAAGCGCACCGCTGACATCGAGTACCGCTTCCAGTTCGGCGGCAGCGAGTGGGGCGAGCTGGAAGGCGTCGCCAACCGCACCGACTACGACCTGACCGCGCACTCCAAGGCCTCCGGCCAGGACCTGTCGTACTTCGACCAGGAAGCCGGCGAGCGCTGGACGCCGTACGTCATCGAGCCCGCGGCCGGTGTCGGCCGCACGATGCTCGCCTTCCTCCTCGACTCCTACATCGAGGACGAGGCGCCCAACGCCAAGGGCAAGCTGGAGAAGCGCACGGTCATGCGCTTCGACCACCGCATCGCCCCGGTGAAGGTCGCGGTCCTGCCGCTCTCCCGCAACCCGGAGCTGTCGCCGAAGGCCAAGGGCCTGGCGACCGCGCTGCGGCAGAACTGGAACATCGAGTTCGACGACGCGGGCGCCATCGGCCGCCGCTACCGCCGCCAGGACGAGATCGGCACGCCGTACTGCGTCACCGTCGACTTCGACACCCTCGACGACAACGCCGTCACGGTGCGCGAGCGCGACACGATGAAGCAGGAGCGGGTCTCCCTCGACCAGATCGAGGGCTACCTCGCCACCCGCCTCGTGGGCTGCTGACGCGCCCACCGCTCCTCGGAGCCCCCGGTCCCGGTCATGGGACCGGGGGCTCCGGCGTCTGTACGAGGATCGCCGTGTCCTGCGGCTGCGGGGCGAGCAGCAGCGTCATCCCGTACGGCCTCGGCGGGCCGCCGTCCCGCGGGGCGACCTCGACCGTGCGCGGGGCGAAGTCGCCGACGGAGCGGCACTCCCACCATTCCCGGAGGTCCGGCCGAGCGGACCGCAGGCGGCCGGTGAGCCGTGCGAAGCCCTCGTCCCGCGGGCGGTGGTCCGCACGCGTGCGCACGTGCCGGTGGAGATCCATGGCCACGGGCTCCCAGCCGGGCAGCGTCCGCTGATGCCGCTCGTCGCCGACGAGCAGCAGGAGCAGGTTCCGCCGCTCCTCGGGGACGCCCGCGGGGTCGGGCCACACGGCGGTGTACGCGCGGTTCCAGGCGAGCACGTCCAGGGCCGGGCCGAGGAGCAGGGCCGGGCTGTCGGGCCAGCCGTCCAGGACGGCGCGGAGACCGGGGGCGTACGCGGTGGTCCCTCCCGCCGGGGCGAGGGCGAAGCCGGCGAGGGCCAGGGCGTGCCGGTGGGCCGCGGCATCGAGGCGCAGGGCGCGGGCGACCGCGTCGAGGACCTGCCGCGAGGTGTCCACGCGGCCCTGCTCCAGCCATGTGTACCAGGCCACGGAGACGCCCGAGAGGGCGGCGACCTCCTCGCGGCGCAGTCCCGGCGTGCGGCGCCGGGCGGTCACGGGCAGCCCCACGTCGCCGGGGGCGAGCCGCTCGCGGTGGGCCCGCAGGAACCCGCCGAGTCGCTGCCGCGGAGCCGTGGCCGCCGTCGAAGCTTCCATGCGCCCAGCCTATGACCCGTGGTCACCCCTACGGACGCCCGTCTGGCAGGGCCCACCCGGCACGGCGCCGGCTTCCCCCATGACCGAGACAACTTCCCCCATCACCGAGACAACCCGCACCACCCCCACGATGTGGCGCCGCCGGAACGACTCCTCCGGCCTCGCCGAGCCCCGCCCCTTCCTCCGTGTCTACACGGGCCCCGGCACCCTGGACGCCCTGGCCGCCTCGTACGAACGGCTGCTCGGCACGGAACGGGACATGTGGTTCACGTTCCCGGCGAAGCGGCTCGCCCTCGCGGCGGTCGGCCCCTTCCTCCTCGTCGAGGGCGCGGAGGAGACCCTGGCTCCCCTCCGCGCGACGCACGGCACCCTGCTCGTCGCTTCGGCGCGGGCCTGTCTTGACCGCCTGGCCGCGGAAGGCGCGGAGATCACGGAGCCGCTGGCCGGGGTCCCGACCGGCTCGGGCTTCACGGCGCGCCACCGGGACGGCACGGTGATCGAGTACGTGGAGCACCGGCCGACGGAGGAGGGACTCTAGGGGAGGGGGACCGGCCGCGCGGGGGGCGTCTGCCGATGGCGGGCTCATGCCCTCGGGGTGATCAGCTCATGGCGGTACTGGTCGTGGACGGCCGCAACCCGCGCGCCCTAGCGTCCGGTTGTCCGCACACGCAGCTCGCCGCGAGGGAGATTCCGCCATGGGGAACAACAGGGTCCGACCCGTGCTCATGAGATGCGCCGCCCTGTCGCTGGCCACCGCCGCGATCGGTGTCTTCGCGGCGGGCAGTGCGGGGGCCGGCACCGGTTCCGGTGCCGGGAGGGCCGACACCGCGAAGAAGGGCCGCGTCGAGGTCATCGAACTCCGGATCAAGGACCTTGAGTACAAGGCCGTCGATCTCGGCGAGGCGGGGCCGAGCCTGGGCGACATGAGCGTCTACTGCGGCACCGCCGTGGAGAACGGCCGTGCGGTCGGGGTCGGGGCCGGGACGTCCCAGATCGTCCACCTCGACGGCGGAAGGGCCACGTCCCAGGCCGTGATCACGCTGGAACTTGAGCGCGGCTCCCTGACGATGCAGTCGCTGCTGACGGACCGCGAGAGTCCGCACGACATGGCCGTCACCGGCGGCACGGGCGCCTACAAGGACGCCCGGGGCAGTGTCCGCTACTGGGACATCGCCACGCCGAAGGAGAGGATGCGCGCCGAGATCCTGCACTGACGGAGGAACCGGACGCGCGGGCACGGCTACCTCCCGGCGACGGCGGCCACCCCCTGGCCGTCGTCCGCCAGCCGTTCCGCGGTCCGCTCCGCCGTGGCGCGCGCCCAGCGGCCGCTGGTCAGCGCGCCCACGACGAGGACGGCGAGACCGCAGGCCACGAGGGTCCACCAGGCCGGGCGACTGGCCCCGGCGAAGTCCCGCGCGTACGAGGACGAGGCGACGCCGGACGCCAGGACCGCGCCGATCACCGCGACGCCGAGCGTCTGGCCGATCTGGCGGCTCGTGGAGGCGACCGCCGCGGCCACGCCCGCCTGGGCGCGCGGCATCCCGGCGACCGCGGTGTCGGTGATCGGGGCGTTGACGAAGCCGAAGCCCAGGCCGAAGAGCACGTAGCCGGCGAAGCGCGTGGCGCCCGCTTCCTCCGCCTCGAACGCCGCGAACAGCACGCCCGAGGCCGTCATCGCCACCCCCGCGATCAGCAGGGGGAGCCGGGGGCCGCGGCTGCCCACGAGCCGCCCCGACAGGGGCGCGCAGACCAGGGTCATGGCCGCCATCGGCAGCATCCACAGGCCGGCGTGGAGCGCGTCGAGGCCGCGGACGTCCTGGAGGTAGAGCGTGGACAGGAAGAGGAAGCCGCCGAGCGAGGCGAAGGCGCAGACCGCGATCACCGTGGCGCCGCTGAACGGTGCCGAGCGGAAGAAGCGCAGGTCGATGAGGGGTTCCGCGCGGCGCGGCTCATGGAGGACGAGCCCGGTCAGGCCGAGGAGCGCCGTCGCGGCGGAGGCGAGGATCGGCGGGGAGGTCCAGCCGGCGCTGGGCGCCTCGATGATCGCGTACGTCAGCGCGCCGAGCAGCACGATGACCAGGAGCTGCCCGACCGGGTCGGGGCGGCGCGGCTTCGGGGCTCGGGACTCGGGGACGTACCGCATGGTCAGGAAGAGGGCGGCGAGGCCGACCGGCAGGTTGATCCAGAAGATCGAGCGCCAGCCGACGGAGTCCACGAGCAGTCCGCCGACGAGAGGTCCCGCCGCCATGGAGATGCCGACGACACCGCCCCAGACGCCGATGGCCCTGGCCCGCTCGCGCGGCTCGGTGAACGTGTTGGTGATGATCGACATCGCCACGGGGTTGAGCATCGAACCGCCCACCGCCTGGACCGTGCGGAACGCGATCAGGCAGGGCAGGTTCGGGGCGAGGGAGCAGAGCACCGAGCCGGCGGTGAAGACCACCAGGCCCGCCCGGAACACCTTGCGGCGGCCGACGCGGTCGGCGGTGGAGCCCGCGAGCATGAGCAGCGAGGCCAGGACGAGCGTGTACGCGTCGATGGTCCACTGCATGCCCGAGACGCCGGCGTCGAACTCCCGCCGCATGGTCGGCAGGGCGACGTTCAGGACGGTGTTGTCGAGGCTGACGATCAGCAGGCTCATGCAGCAGACCGCGAGGACGAGCAGGCGCCTGCGACGGGTAAGTTCATCGGGCATGTATCTGACGGTAGCCCGCGGGGGCGCGGGAGCGCGGTTGATCCCGCCGGGGGGAGTGGTCCGCGGAGTGCGGCCGGGTGAGGGACAATGGAGGGTCCCGTCGTCCGTCCCGGAGAGCTTCCCATGCCGTCCACGCCCCTGCAGATCGGCCCGCACACCGTCCGGCCGCCCGTCGTGCTCGCCCCCATGGCGGGCATCACGAACGCGCCGTTCCGGACACTGTGCCGGGAGTTCTCCGGCGGCAAGGGCCTCTTCGTCAGCGAGATGATCACCACGCGCGCCCTGGTCGAGCGCAACGAGAAGACGATGCAGCTCATCCACTTCGACGCGACGGAGAAGCCGCGCTCGATCCAGCTGTACGGCGTGGACCCGGCGACCGTCGGCAAGGCCGTCCGCATGATCGCGGAAGAGGACCTGGCCGACCACATCGACCTGAACTTCGGCTGCCCCGTCCCCAAGGTGACCCGCAAGGGCGGTGGCTCCGCGCTCCCGTACAAGCGCCCGCTGCTGCGCGCGATCCTCCGCGAGGCCGTCAGCGGCGCCGGGGACCTGCCCGTCACCATGAAGATGCGCAAGGGCATCAACGACGAGCACATCACCTTCCTCGACGCGGGCCGCATCGCCGTGGAGGAAGGCGTCACCGCCATCGCCCTGCACGGCCGCACGGCCGCGCAGCACTACGGCGGCACGGCCGACTGGGACGCCATCGCGCGCCTGAAGGAGCACGTGCCGGAGATCCCGGTCCTCGGCAACGGCGACATCTGGTCGGCGGCGGACGCGGTCCGCATGATGGACGAGACCGGCTGCGACGGCGTCGTCGTGGGCCGCGGCTGCCTCGGCCGCCCCTGGCTCTTCGGCGACCTGGTGGCGGCCTTCGAGGGCACGGGCGCGCCCAAGGCCCCGACCCTGCGCGAGGTCTCCGCGGTCATGCTGCGCCACGCCACGCTCCTCGGCGAGTGGATCGGCGACGAGGCGCGGGGCGTCATCGACTTCCGCAAGCACGTGGCGTGGTACCTCAAGGGCTTCGCGGTCGGCTCGGAGATGCGCAAGCGCCTGGCGGTCACGTCGTCCCTGGCCGAGCTGGAGGACGGCCTCGGCGAACTGGACCTCGACCAGCCGTGGCCCACGGGCGCGGACGGCCCCCGCGGCCGCACGTCCGGCAACAACCGCGTGGTCCTGCCCGACGGCTGGCTGAAGGACCCCTACGACTGCGCGGGCATCAGCGAGGACGCGGAGCTGGACACGTCGGGCGGCTGACCCGGGCCGGTGTCACCGTTACGGGAAGCTCCTTGATCCCGTTCACGAAGTTCGACCGCACCCGGCGGACCTCGCCGTCGAGACGGATGTCGCTCAGCCGCGGCAGCAGCTCCTCGAACATGACCCGCATCTCCAGGCGCGCCAGCGAGTTCCCCAGACAGAAGTGGGGGCTGCCCTTGCCGAAGGTGAGGTGGTCGATGTCGCGCCGGGTGACGTCGAAGCGGTAGGGGTCGGGGAAGACCGCCTCGTCCCGGTTGCCCGAGGCGAACCAGAGCACGACCTTGTCCCCCTCCCTGATCCGCTTGCCGCCGAGTTCGACGTCCCGCGTGGCCGTGCGCCGGAAGTGGTAGACCGGTGAGGCCCACCGCAGGCACTCCTCGACGGCCCCCGGGACGAGCGAGGGGTCGGCGACCAGCTTGGCGCGCTCCTCGGGGTGCTCGATGAGCGCCAGCGCGGAGTGCGAGATGGCGTGCCGGGTCGTCTCGTTGCCCGCGACGACGAGCAGCAGGAAGTAGTTGTCGAAGTCGGTGGGGGAGAGCGGGACGCCGTCCTTGGGGGAGCTGTTGACCAGGGTGCTGACCAGGTCGTCCCCGCTCCCGCCGCGCCGCTCGGCGGCCAGCCTCCGCCCGTAGGCGAAGACTTCGAGTGCGGCGGGTGAGCGGAAGGGCAGATCGCGGTACCGCTCGCTCTCGGTGCTCTCCAGGAGGACGTCGGCGTAGTCGGGGTCGGTGTTGCCGATGATGCGGTTGCCCCAGTCGATGAGCTGCCGGGTGTCCTCCCGCGGCACGTCGAGCATGCGCGCGAGCACGTTGATCGGGAAGTCCGCGGAGATCTCCTCGACGAAGTCGAAGCTGCCTTTGGGCAGGGCGGCGTCCAGGGTGCGCCCGGTCAGGCCGCGCAGGAACGTCTCGTACGTGGCGACGGCCCGCGGCGTGAACCGCTTCTGGAGGATCAGCCGCATCGCCCGGTGCCGCAGGCCGTCGGTCTCCAGCATGGAGCGGCGCAGCGCGATGTAGTCGTCGTCGACCTCTTCGAGGTTGACGAACCGCTCGGAGGTGAAGGTCTCGGGGTCGCGGTCGACGCGCACGATGTCCGCGTGCCGGGTGACCGCCCAGAAACCGGAGTTGGGGGCCGGTTCGGGCTGCCAGTGGACGGGGTCCTCGCGGCGCAGCACGTCGAACATCCGCCAGGGCAGCGTGGCGTCGGTGAAGCGGTCGTTGTCGGCGAGGTCGACCTCGCCGAGGGTGAGGGGCGCGGGGCCCGCGGCCGTACGCATGGACGTACTCCTTCTCAGGTGCTCGGGGGTGCGGTCAGATGAGGAAGGCGTACTCCGTGAACTCCCAGTCGGTGACGGCCCTCTGGAAGCGCGCGAGCTCGTCGCGCTTGTACGTGAGGAAGGCCCCGGTGAAGCCCGCGCCGAGCAGCCCGGTGAGCGCCTCGTCGGCCTCCAGGGCGTCGAGGGCCGCGGTGAGGGTGCCGGGCAGGCGGGGCGCGGTGGACTCGTCGTAGCCGTAGCCCGTCAGGGGGGCGGGCGGGTCGAGCGCGTCGCGGAGGCCGAGGAGGAGGGCGGCGAGGGCTCCGGCGATGGCGAGGTAGGGGTTGGCGGACGCGTCGCCCAGGCGCAGTTCGACGCGGGCGCCCGCGCCGCGCTCGGGCGGGACGCGGACCATCGCGCTGCGGTTGTCGGGCCCCCAGTCGATCAGCCAGGGGGCGAGGGTGTCGGGGCCGAAGCGCTTGTAGGAGTTGACGGTGGGGTTGAGCAGCGCGGTGAGCGCGGGGGCGTGCGCGAGGACGCCGGCGATGGCGTGCCGGGCGGTGGCGGAGAGGCCGAGGGGGCCCGCGGGGTCGTCGAAGACGTTGCGCCCCGCGGCGTCGGTCAGCGAGATGTGCAGATGGAAGCCGGAGCCGCCGCCGCCGTTGAACGGCTTGGCCATGAAGGTGGCGAGGCGTCCCTCGCGGCGGGCCGTCTCCTTGACGGCGGCCTTGAAGCGGAAGGCCCGGTCGGCGGCGTCCAGGGCCTCGGAGTGGTCGAGGTTGATCTCGAACTGCCCGCCGTCGAACTCGTGGTTCCCCGCGGTCACCCCGATGCCGAGGCCGTCGAGGAGCCGCAGGGTGCGCAGGAGGTGCCCGTCGGGGTCGCCGCGCCTGCCGGCGCTGTACACGTTGCCGGTGGCGCCGCCGTACGGGACCCAGCCGGTCGCGGCGGCGGGGTCGGGCTCGCAGAGGAAGTACTCCAGCTCGGGGCCGACGACCGCGGTGAGGCCCCGCGCCCCGGCCCAGTCCGCCGCGCCGTCGAGCACCCGGCGCAGCAGGGCGCGCGGCGACTCGGGGACGGGTTCGCCGGTGCGGGGGTCGACGGTGTCGCCGAGGCACCAGGCGACGCCCGGCTCCCAGGGCAGCGGCAGCAGGGTGCTGAGGTCGGGGTAGACGCAGACGTCGGGAAGCCCGGCGTCGAGCCCGCCCGTGACGGGGACGACGTCGCCGCCGGGGGTGGTGTGGTAGACCGCGCGGCAGAACGCGAGTCCATGGCCGCAGGCGCTCGGCAGATGTCCGACGAGGACGTCACGGCCCCGGTCGGCGCCGAGGAGGTCGGGGTAGACGACGCGGACGACGTCGGTGCCCTGTTCGCGCAGCGTCCGGACCGCCTGCCCGACGTCCCCCGGGTCCGCCGGGCCCACCTGCCCTCGTGGTGGTGTGCTCGCTTCGCTCACCCGTGTCCAGCCTTTCCGCGGGGTGGATCGGGACGGGGGCACCGTGTGCGTGCCGCTGGACTGTCGTTTGACTTCAAACGGTAGGGAGGCGCGGGGGTGTGCGCAAGAGGGTGCACGGCGATTGCGCTCCGCGTGCCCGGAGCGTCCATCGCGCACCCCCGCGCGGGAGTTGACGCGGACAAGTGGTGACTCACCCCGTGACAGAACGGCCCGGCGGGCATAACGTACGGGCTCAAACGAACGCATACGACGGCGGTGGGCCGGCAGGTGAAGGAGCCCGCGCATGACCGAGGTCCGAGGATTCTTCCCGCCCAGGACGGCGACCGGGCGGTCCTCGCTGGTGCCCGCGCCGCCCTGGCACTACTCCGGCGACCTGCTCACCGTGGAGTACCGCACGCACCCCGACCGCGTCGGGGAACTCCTGCCCGAGCCCCTGGAGCCCGCGGCGAGCGACCCCGGGGCGGTCGCGCTGATCTGGGCCGACTGGCAGTCCTGCGGCGAGAGCGGGGCCGAACTGCTCGATCCCGTACGGGCCCAGTACAAGGAGTGCTTCGCGGTCGTGCGCTGCGCCTACCGGGGGCGGACCTACTCGCGGTGCGTCTACATCTGGGTCGACAAGGACTTCGCCATCGCCCGCGGCACCCACCAGGGCTACCCGAAGAAGCTCGGCTCCATCCAGATGACCCGGCCGCACCCCTTCGGCCCCGCCCCGCGCATCGAGGCGGGCGCGGCCTTCGGCGCCACGCTCGCCGCCGCCGACCGCAGGCTCGCCGAGGCCGTGGTCACCCTGCGCGAGCCGTCGGCCGGCAACGGCTTCGTCAACGCCCACCCGATGGCCCACCACAGGACGCTCCCGGCCGTCGACGGCAAGGGCCTCGCCCTCGACGAGCTGATCGAGTCGGGGGCGGCCGCCTTCGAGGGGGGCCTGGCGTGGGCGGGCGACGCGGAGCTGCGCCTCTTCGACGCGCCCACGGAGGAGCTCGCGTCCCTCGCGGTCGAGGAGCCGATCGGCGCGTACTACCGACAGGTGGGTGTCGTCTGGAACGGCGGGACCCTCCTGGAGCGGGGGGTCATGGACTAGCGGGGGCGGACGGGGGGCGGGGGGCGCCGGCTTCGGCCGGCGCCCCCCGCGGGGCTGCCGCGACACCGGCGGTACGGACGGCCCGGGGTGAGGCGAAGGGGTGCCGGAGACTTGGGGGCGCGGGGGAGAGCGTGGACACTTGCCGGTACCACGCGCACCACGGGAACGAGGAGACACGTACGTGACGGGCCACCGCTCCATCCGTGAGACCGAGAAGGCGGTCAGGACCAAGCTCGGCGGGACACCCGTCAAGCACGACCAGATGGCCGCCGTGGCGAACATCTACCGCGCGGCGTCGGCCGTCCGCCAGCACTTCGAGAACTCGGTGCTGCGCGGTGCCGAACTGACGTGGACGTCGTTCGTCGTGCTCTATGTCCTCTGGATCTGGGGCGAGATGGAGACGCGGTACGTCGCCGAGGAGGCGGGCATCTCCAAGGGCACCCTCACCGGCGTCGCCCGCACGCTCGCGGGCCGGGGCCTCGTGGAGCGCCGCGGCCACCCCGACGACGGGCGGCTCGTGCTGCTGCGGCTCACGGACGAGGGGGAGCGGCTGATGGGCGAGGTCTTCCCCGCCTTCAACGCCGAGGAGGCCTTCGTGACGGAAGGGCTGACGGACGCCGAGTGCAGGACGCTCGCCGACCTGCTCCGCAAGATCGTCGTACGGACCGAGGGCCAGGGGGAGGAGCGCAGGCGCGCACTCCTCGACGGCGCGGCGCCCGCCCCGCGCAGGAGCGGCCGCCGGGCGCGGACGGCCTGATCAGCGCCGTGCGCCCGCCGCCGCGGCGACCAGCGCGTCGAACAGGCCCCGCATCGCGCCGTCCGACGCCGCCGTGTCCTCGGGGTGCCACTGCACGGCCGTGAACCAGCCCGTGGCACAGACGGGTTCCAGCGCCTCGACCGTGCCGTCGGCCGCCCACGCAATCGGCACGAGGCCCCGTCCGACGCGGTCCACGCACTGGTGGTGGTAGCAGGACACCTCCGTCTCCTCGGCGCCGAGCGCCCGCGCGAGCACCGAGCCGGGGGCCACGCGCACGGGGTGCGTCCGGTGGCGGTGGCAGCGGCCGGGGCCGCCCATGTCCTGCCGCAGCGTGCCGCCGAACGCGACGTTCACGACCTGGAGCCCCCGGCAGACGGCCAGGGTCGGCAGGCCGCGGTCCCGCGCGAGCCGGGCGAGGGCGAGGTCGAAGGCGTCCTGCGCGTCGTCGACGTCGTACACGGAACCGTGCACGTCGGCGCCGTCCGCGTACCGCCAGGGGGCCAGGTCGCCGCCCCCGGGCAACAGCAGCCCCGCACACCGTTCGAGCCGCCCCGCGGCTTCGTCGGGCGCCCCCGGCAGCATCATGAACGGCTCCCCGCCCGCCCGGAACACGGCCTCGGCGAGAGCGCGGGCGGTGACGACGGCGGCGTGGCGCAGGGCGGACGTGGAGGCGGCGTAGCGCTGGGGGAGGGCGATCAGGGGGCGGCGTACGGGCGGCGGGGCCGTGCTCACGGATGCGTCCACGTCGTCTCCAGATGCCGAGCGGAGTGGCGGCCGGCCGGCCGCACACGGTAGGCCAACTCCCGCCCTTCGACGAGGGGTTGACCCCGCCCCCCACCTTTCCTATGTTGTTTGGGGTCAAACGAACTGGAGGTCGCGATGGCTCTTCCAGAGGTTCCGCTCCCGACGGCGACCGTCGCGGGCGTCCCCGTCGACACCCGCCACTGGATCGGCGGCACCCGCCTCGCGTCGGCCGACCCCGACGCCACCGCGGCCCCGTACTTCACCACCCACTCGCCCATCGACGGCGCCCCCCTCGCAGGGATCGCCCGCGGCGGCGCCGCCGAGGCCCGCGCGGCCGTGGCCGCGGCGCGCGACGCCTTCCCCGGCTGGGCCGCGACACCGCCCGCCGAGCGCGCCCGGCTGCTGCACGCCGTGGCCGACGGAGTCGAGGCCCGCGCCGAGGACCTCGCCCGCGTGGAGACCGCAGACAACGGCGCCCTGCTGCGTTCGCACCGCCGCGGCGTCATGCCCCGCGTCGCCCACAACTTCCGCTACTTCGCCGACCGCCTCCTCGCCCTCGGCCACCCCGACCTCACCACGCGCGGCCACACCCACCACGTCACCTGGGAGCCGGCGGGCCCCGCCGCGCTCATCACACCGTGGAACGCGCCGCTGATGCTCGCGAGCTGGAAGGCCGCCCCCGCGCTCGCCGCGGGCTCCACCGTGGTGCTCAAACCCGCCGAGTGGACACCGCTGACCGCCTCGCTCCTCGCCGACATCACCCACGAGGCCGGACTGCCGCCGGGCGTCTTCAACCTCGTCCAGGGGTACGGCGCGGAGGCCGGTGCGCCACTGGTCGCCGACCCCGGCGTGCGCCGCATCAGCTTCACCGGGTCCGTGCCCACCGCACGCCGCATCGCGCGGGCCGCCGCCGAACACCTCACGCCGTGCAGCTTCGAGCTGGGCGGGAAGTCGCCGCTGCTCGTCCTCGCCGACGCGGACCCGGGCCTGGCGGCGGACCTCGCCGTCGAGCAGTACGACAACGCGGGACAGGTCTGCCTCGCCGCCACCCGCGTCCTCGTGGAGGAGTCCGCGCGCGACGCGTTCCTCGGGCACTTCCTCGACCGCGTCACGAAGCTGACCCAGGGAGACCCGCGCGACGAGGCCACCGGCGTCGGCCCCTGCATCCACCCCCGGCACGTCGAGCGCGTCGACGGCTTCGTGCGCCGGGCCCTCGCCGCGGGCGCCACGCCCGTCATCGGCGGCGGCCCCCACCCCGGCCTGGGCGGGACCTACTACCTCCCCACCCTCCTCACCGGCGTCGCGCAGGACTCCGAGATCGTCCAGGAGGAGGTCTTCGGGCCCGTCCTCACCCTCCAGACCTTCCCCGACGGCGACGACGACACGGCCGTGCGGCTCGCCAACGGCACCCGCTTCGGCCTCGCCGCCACCCTCGCCACCGGCGACCGCGAGCGCGCGGAACGGATCGCCGCGCGGCTCGTCGCCGGCACGGTCTGGATCAACTGCTTCTTCGTACGCGACCTCTCCGCGCCCTTCGGCGGCTCCCGGCAGTCCGGCGTCGGACGTGAGGGCGGCGACTGGTCCTTCGACTTCTACTGCGACATCAAGAACACCGTGACCGCGCCGGGGGCGGGGGAGGTGGCCCGCCATGGGTGAGATCGTCGGGGCGGGCCTCCTCTCCCACGTACCGACCATCGTGCTGCCGGAGGCCACCCGCAAGGAACTCAACGAGGGCCGCGAGACCAGCCTCGTCCCCGGCCTGCGCAGACTGCGCCACGACGTCTTCGAGAGCCCCGGCTACGACACCGTGGTCGTCCTCGACTCGCACTGGGCGACCACCGTCGAGTTCGTCGTCACCGCGCACCCGCGCCGCGCCGGACTCTTCACCTCCGAGGAGCTGCCGCGCGGCATGTGCCGCATGCCGTACGACTACCCGGGCGACCCCGCGCTCGCCCACGCCATCGCCGCGTCCGCCGACCGGCACGGCACCTGGATCACCCCGATCGACGACCCCTTCCTGCCCGTGTACTACGCCACGGTCAACCTGTGGCAGTACCTGGGCGCCGGCCTCCCCGACAAGAAGTGGGTCTCGATCGGGGTCTGCCAGACCGGCGACGCGGAGGACCACCTGCGGCTCGGCCGCGCCGTCGCCGACGGCGTCGCCGCGCTCCCCGGCCGCAGGGTCCTCCTCGTCGCCTCCGGGGCCCTGTCCCACACCTTCTGGCCGCTCCGCGAACTGCGCGCCCACGAGGCGAGCGACCCCGTCCACATCCGCACCCCCGGGGCGCGCGCCGCCGACGAGCAGCGCATCGCCTGGTTCGAGGACGGCGACCACGCGCGGGTCATCGCCACCATGCCGGAGTTCCTCACGCACCGGCCCGAAGCGCGCTTCGGCCACTACCTGATGATGATCGGCGCCCTCGGCGAGGACCGGTGCACCGCTCCGGGGCGCCCCTACAGCGCGTACGAGAACTCCGTGGGCACCGGGCAGGTGCACCTGTGGTTCGACCGCCCGGCCGGCGGCTGGACGGGCACCGGCACCCTCGCGGGGGAGAGCGGGGGCACCGCGTGACCACCACCGAGTACCGCAGGGTCCTCCTCGACGGGGCCGCCGTGCAGGTCGTGCGCGAGGGCGACGAGCTGGTCGCCCACGACGGGCGCCGTGTGAAGGCCGCCGAGGCGCACCACCTGCCGCCCGTCCGCCCCTCCAAGGTGATCGCCGTCCACCTCAACCACCGCAGCAGGGTCGCCGAGTTCGGCGCGAGCCTGCCGGACGCGCCCACCTACTTCCACAAGCCGGTCTCCGCGCTCAACAGCCACGGCGGCGCCGTCGTCCGCCCCGAGGGCTGCCAATACCTCAACTACGAGGGCGAGATCGGCATCGTCATCGGCCGCACCTGCCGCAACATCGCGCCCGCGCGGGCCGCTTCGTACATCGCGGGCTTCACCGTCGCCAACGACTACGGCCTGCACGACTTCCGCGACACCGACGCCGGTTCGATGCTCCGCGTCAAGGGCTCCGACACGCTCTGCCCGCTCGGCCCCGGACTCGTCACCGGCTGGGACTTCCGCGGCAAGTACCTGCGGACGTACGTCAACGGGCGGCTCGCACAGGACGGCTCCACCGACGAGATGGCGTGGGACATGCACTACCTCGTCGCCGACATCGCCCGCACGATCACCCTGGAACCGGGCGACGTCCTGCTCTCCGGCACCCCCGCGGGCTCCCGCCCGGTCCGCCCCGGCGACGTCGTCGAGGTCGAGGCCGAAGGGCTCGGACGCCTCACCAACCACATCGTCACCGGGCCGACGGCCGTACGCGCCGACGTCGGCGCCCAGCCCACCGCGTCCGAGGAGGTCCTCTCCACGGCACTCGGCGGCGACTGGGAGTTCCGGGGCATCCGCGCGCCGCGCCGATGAGTACCCGCCGCAGCAGAGGAGATCACGTGCTCAAGGTCACCGTCGACATGGAGGTCTGCCAGAACCACGGGCAGTGCGTCTTCGCCGCGCCGGACGTCTTCCGGCTCGACGACGACGGGCGCCTCGCCTACGTCGCGTCGCCGGACGGATCGCTGCGCGACGAGGCCGAGGACGCCGCCGACGTCTGCCCGCTGCAGGCCATCCGGGTCGAGGGCTGACCCGTGGGGGCACACGGCATCGCCGTCGTCGGGGCCTCGCTCGGCGGGCTGCGCGCCGCCGAACAGCTCCGCGCCGCCGGGTGGCGCGGCCGCATCACGCTCTACGGCGACGAACCCCACCTGCCGTACAACCGCCCGCCGCTGACCAAGGAGGTGCTCGCGGGCGGCGCGCCCGCGACCGCCACCGAGCTGCGCCGCCGCCCGAGCGTCGCGGACGTCGAGTGGCGCCTCGGCACGGCCGTCACCGCGGCCGACCTCGGGGCACGCACCCTGACGCTGGCCGACGGCACGGTCCGTCCCTACGAGGGTCTGGTGGCCGCCACGGGGGTGCGGCCTCGCAGGCTCCCGCTGCCCGGGGGCCCGCCCCGGCACGTCGTCCGCACCCTGGAGGACTCGGCGGCCCTGGCCGCCGGTCTCGCGGCGGGCGCCCGGGTACTGGTGATCGGCTCCGGCTTCATCGGCTGCGAGGTCGCGGCCACCGCGCGCACCGCGGGCTGCGCGGTGACCGTCGTCGCCCCGGAGGCGGAGCCCATGGCCCTCGCCCTCGGCACCTGCCTCGCGCGGGCCCTGCGGCGACGGCACGAGGCGCGGGGCGTGCGGTTCCGCAGGGGCCGCCTCGCCACCGCGCTGACCCCCGCGGGCGCCGTGCTCGACGACGGCACCGAGGTCACCGCCGACGTACTCGTGGAGGCCGTGGGGTCGCTGCCCAACACCGAGTGGCTGACCGCCACCGAGGGGATCGACCTCACCGACGGCATCCTCTGCGACGCGCACCTGCGCATCGGCGGCCTCCCGCACGCCGTGGCCGTCGGCGACGTCGCTCGCTTCCCGAACCCGCGCTACGGCTCGCCCGCACGCCGCGTCGAGCACTGGTCGATGCCCGGCGACACCGCGCGCCACGCGGCCCGCACCCTGGTCGCCGGGCTCACCGGAGCCGTCCGCGACCCGGCGCCCTGCGCACCGCTGCCGTCCTTCTGGAGCGACCAGTTCGGGCTGCGGCTCCAGTCCTTCGGCCTGCCCGCACTCGCCGACCGCTGCGAGCTCCTGGCGGGCGACCCGGACTCGGCGGACGGCGACCTGCTGTACGCGTACCACCGGGGCCCGCGGCTCATCGGCGTCGCCGCGCTCGGCGGCCCGGGCGCCGCCGCCGCGGCGGCCCGGTACCGGGCCGCCCTCATGACGCTGCCCGAGCCGGTGACCTGACCCGGCGAGGGTCCACGAGAATGAAGCGATGACATGGCATGCCGATGTGGCCGAGCTGCTGGCGGAGGCCGGCATGACCGACTCCGACCCGGCTTTCGCCTCCGTCTTCGCCTCCGGGGAAGAAGCGGTCGCGGACGGGCACGTCCGGTCGGCCGTGTACCAGCGCGTCGTCTCGGTGATCGCTTCTTCGGGGAGCCGTGACCGGGACCGCGCGGTCGTGGCCGCGATCCTGCGCGGCCCCGACGAGACGGCGTCCAAGGGGGCGGTGGTCGCCCTCGTGGACGAGATCGCGCTGAGGACGACGGGAGCCGCCGAGTTCCGGCAGTGGTCGGACGGGCTCCTGCCGGAGATCGACCGGCTCAGGGTGGCCGGCTTCCGCGACTTCATCCGCCGCCGCGTCCGCGACTGGCTCCTCTACCTGTCCGTCGGGGACGGTCACGTGCCGACGCGGGCCGAGCTTGCGGAGGTCACGGAGTGGATGCAGCGCTTCCTCGCCGAACGGGCGACGTCACCGGCGGTGCTCGCCGTGCTCGCCGGGTCGGCCGCCACCAGGAAGACACGGAACATCGCGAAGCACCGGGCCGCGCGCCACCGGTGACGAGCGGAGGGGCGGCACCCCCGCACGGGTGCCGCCCCTCCATGAGGCGAGCCACAGGCTCTGGACCGGGACCGCCGCCGCATCGGTGTTGAGGGTCGGGGACACGGCGACGGTCCCGGGGTCTTGGGGCAGGCGCCTACCGGTGGTCGCTGCCCGTGGAGTGCGAGGCCGCGCGGCCCGCTTCGAGCCGCGCCACCGGGATGCGGAACGGCGAGCAGGAGACGTAGTCCAGGCCCACCTCGTGGAAGAAGTGCACCGACTCCGGGTCACCGCCGTGCTCGCCGCAGACGCCGAGCTTCAGGTCGGGACGGGTCGCGCGGCCCGCCTTGGCCGCGTCCCGCACGAGCCGGCCGACGCCGTCCTTGTCGATGGTCTCGAACGGCGACACCCCGAAGATGCCCTTCTCCAGGTACGCCGTGAAGAAGCTCGCCTCCACGTCGTCGCGGGAGAAGCCCCAGACGGTCTGCGTCAGGTCGTTCGTGCCGAAGGAGAAGAACTCCGCGGCCTCCGCGATCTGGTCGGCCGTCAGCGCGGCGCGCGGCAGCTCGATCATCGTGCCGAGCGCCAGCTTCAGCTCGACGCCGGTCGTCTCCTGGACCTCCGCGATGACCTGCTCGGCCTCCTCGCGGACGATCTCCAGCTCCTGGACCGTGCCGACGAGCGGAATCATGATCTCCGCGCGCGGGTCGCCCTTGGCGTTCTTGCGCTCGGCCGCGGCCTCGGCGATGGCCCGCACCTGCATGGTGAAGAGGCCGGGGATGACGAGCCCGAGGCGGACGCCGCGCAGACCCAGCATCGGGTTCTGCTCGTGCAGCCGGTGCACGGCCTGGAGCAGGCGCAGGTCGTTCTCGTTGGGGTCCTTGCGGGACTCGGCGAGCGCCACGCGCACCGACAGCTCGGTGATGTCGGGCAGGAACTCGTGCAGCGGCGGGTCGAGCAGCCGCACGGTGACGGGCAGGCCGTCCATCGCCTCGAACAGCTCCACGAAGTCCCGCTTCTGGAGCGGCAGCAGCTCCTTGAGCGCGTCCTCGCGCTCGTCGTCCGCGTCGGCGAGGATGAGGCGCTCGACCATCTCGCGGCGCTCACCGAGGAACATGTGCTCGGTGCGGCACAGGCCGATGCCCTGCGCCCCGAAGCGGCGCGCCCGCAGCGCGTCCTCGGCGTTGTCCGCGTTGGCGCGCACCCGCAGCCGCCGCACCCGGTCCGCGTACGCCATGATCCGGTGCACGGCGGCGACCAGCTCGTCGGCGTCGTCGGCGCCCGCGTGCATGCGGCCCTCGAAGTACTCCACGACGGGCGAGGGCACGACGGGCACCTCACCGAGGTACACCTTGCCGGTCGAGCCGTCGATGGAGACGGTGTCGCCCTCCTCGACGACCACGCCGCCCGGCGCGGTGAGGCAGCGCCGCTTGGTGTCGACCTCCAGCTCCTCGGCGCCGCACACACAGGTCTTGCCCATGCCGCGTGCCACGACCGCCGCGTGCGAGGTCTTGCCGCCGCGCGAGGTCAGGATGCCCTCGGCGGCGATCATGCCGTCCAGGTCGTCGGGGTTGGTCTCGCGGCGGATCAGGATGACCTTCTCGCCCGAACGCGACCACTTGATCGCGGTGTAGGAGTCGAAGACCGCCTTGCCGACGGCGGCACCGGGGGACGCGGCGATGCCGCGGCCGAGCTGCGTGACCTTCGCGCCCTCGTCGAAGCGGGGGAACATCAGCTGCGCGAGCTGGGCGCCGTTGACGCGCTGCAGTGCCTCGGCCTCGTCGATGAGCCCCTGGTCCACGAGCTGCGTCGCGATGCGGAAGGCGGCACCGGCGGTGCGCTTGCCGACGCGGGTCTGGAGCATCCACAGCTGGCCGCGCTCGATGGTGAACTCGATGTCGCACAGGTCCTTGTAGTGCGTTTCGAGGGTCTCCATGATCTGCATGAGCTGGTCGTACGACTTCTTGTCGAGCTGCTCCAGATCGGCGAGCGGGACGGTGTTGCGGATGCCCGCCACGACGTCCTCGCCCTGCGCGTTCTGCAGGTAGTCGCCGTACACGCCCTGGTGGCCGCTGGCCGGGTCGCGGGTGAACGCGACGCCCGTGCCGGAGTCGGGGCCGAGGTTGCCGAAGACCATCGAGCAGACGTTGACGGCCGTGCCCAGGTCGTGCGGGATGCGCTCCTGGCGGCGGTAGAGCTTGGCGCGGTCGGTGTTCCACGACTCGAAGACCGAGCGGATCGCGAGGTCCATCTGCTCGCGCGGGTCCTGCGGGAAGTCCCGCCCGGCCTCCGCCTTGACGATCTTCTTGAACCTGGTGACGAGCTTCTTGAGGTCGGCGGCCTCCAGGTCGGTGTCGACCGCGACCTTCTTCGCCTTCTTGGCGGCCTCCAGCGCGTCCTCGAAGAGGTCGCCGTCGACGCCGAGGACGGTCTTGCCGAACATCTGGATGAGCCGGCGGTAGGAGTCCCACGCGAAGCGGTCGTCGCCGGACTGCTTGGCGAGCCCGGAGACGGACTTGTCGGAGAGCCCGATGTTCAGGACGGTGTCCATCATGCCGGGCATCGAGAACTTGGCGCCCGAGCGGACGGAGACGAGCAGCGGGTCGTCGGCCTGACCCAGCTTCTTGCCCATCTTCCGCTCAAGGGCGTCGAGGTGCGCGCTCACCTCGTCCCGCAGCGGGGCGGGCTCCTCGCCGCTGTCGAGGTAGGTCTTGCACGCCTCGGTGGTGATGGTGAAGCCCGGAGGGACGGGCAGCCCGAGGTTGGTCATCTCGGCGAGGTTCGCGCCCTTGCCGCCGAGGAGGTCCTTGAGGTCCTTGTTGCCTTCGGTGAAGTCGTAGACGAACTTGACGCCCTCACTCGTGTGAGCTACGTGGGGATCTTTGTTTTCCGACACGGGTCTCGGCTCCTGGAGGACTCGGTGGCTGCCCTGACGGCGAGGAACATACCCAGATCGAAGGCACCTGGGTACGTCCACTTGCGCGTCATACGGCCGTAACCACCCGTCCGCCGCTAGATCGAAAGTGACCAGGCGGTAGCGGATACCGGCGACTTGCATTCAACTCTTGAACGAGCAACCCCCGTAGACCCTGCGAAACGCTCACATGAGCGCCAGTATCTCAGATGTGAGTTCACGTCGTGAATGATCGAGCAGTGGCACTGAGTGCCACCCCTTGGAGAAGTGCAGCCGCCGTTTTCTCGCTCATCTGAGCGCAAGCCTTATCAGGGGTGGCGAGAATCACGCTGTCCGGCAGGGCCGGATGTCACCATCCGGACCGCCGTGAGCCGCATGGGCGGGCCGCTGGCGGTGGCTGTCGGGCCGTGAGCCGCGGCCCGCACCGGCCGGGTGCGCGGACGAGGAAGGAGTTCCGGCCAGATCTCCGGCGTTCACGCGAACGCCTCGTGGCCGGGCGTTCACGCGAACTTGTGACCGGGTGATCGCGCGCGCGTCCGGTTCCGGGCGGGGCCGACGCCGGGTCCAGGCGGCGGTGATCCGCAAGAGTGCGAGGGCGGCGGTTGTTATTGCTAACCGCACCCCCATTCGGGCGCGAGTTCGCTCCATCCTCACATGGTGTGATCAATCGCCCGATCTGAAAATCCGGCCCGCACCGATGCCAGCATCGTCCTGCTCGTCAGACCTCTCTGCGGAACGGGTGTTGGCCGTCAGGTCGACCTGCGGCCGCCTTTCCGAAGGGCTCATTCAGCATGCCTTCTTTCTCCGATTCCGACCGCCCTTCCGATGAATCCGCCGAGGAGCTCCGGCGCAAGGAGCGGGAGCTGGCCGAAGCGGAGGCGAAGGCGGGACGCCGCCTCCGGGTGGCCAACCGCCTGCTGGCCGTGCGGGTCGCCCTCGCCGCGGCCGAGGCCCTGACGGGCAACCCGGCCTACCGGTCGGCGGGCATCGCCGTCCAGTGGGCCGTCGACCGGCTTCACGACCCCGAATGATGCGAGGCACAGCATGAGCAAGGCCACGACCGGCAGTCCGTTCCCACTCCCGGTCCCTCCGGACCGGCAAGAGGCATGGATCGACGCCGTGCTCGCCACCGAGGGGGCGAACCTGCCTCGGGGTGCCCTGGAGAACATCGCCCCCTTCATCGTCGACCCGGAGGATTCCCTCACCGAACCCGACGACCAGGGCCTGAGGCGCCTCAGGAGCGGTGTGGTGCGCCGCATCCGGACGGACGCCGGAGACATGATGGTCGCCGTCGTCCGGATGCACGGCGTCGGCGGCGTCCAGTGGGGGCACAACGAACGGATCAGTTCGATCTGGCGCTCCGTCGCGGACCCGACGGTGCGCAGGGGGGCCGAGAAGACGCTGGCTCCGGTGCGACCGTGGACCGAGACCGGCGAGGACGGTCACGAGACGTGTTTCGCCGCGCTGCGGAGCACGGTCGCGGACCGGCAGGCGCTGATGATGAACGCCGAGGACGCCGCGGACGCGTTGAAGCGGAGGGATCGCGTACGCCCGTACGACCTGGAGGAGGACCTCGTACTCAACGGGCAGCAAGAACCGGGCATGTACGTACCCCAGCAGGTGGTTCTCGAACAGAATGAGGAGGAAGGGCCGGAAGGCAAGCCGCTTTACCCCGATGCCTATTGGGGTTGGATGGCAGTGCGGGGAAATAATCGAACACAGAAAAGGCAGTCGATTTTCCGTTTGACTTCCGGTGAGGTGCTGGCGGGAGTGCCGGCGCGGAAGCTGGGGCGCGAAGGGGACGAGGTCGTCTGCGACCCGCGCGTCTGGCTCACCGAGTTCTCCGCCCTGCTCAACAAGGAGTACGCCGAGACGGCCGACGACGATCTCGACCCCACCAGCGGTTCCCGGGCACGCCGTGCCGCCGCCGTCGCGGTGGTCGACGCCCATCTGGTGATCGGCACCCCGACCCCGCAGCGCCTCTACCGCATCGTGCAGATGAACAACCGGCGCGACCACGTCCACCCGCCGCTGGAGTTCGACGCCGTCGACCGATCGCGGGCGCTGGGGCGAAGCGTGCTCGGGATGTACGTGGCACAGCGGGTCATCGACGAGCGGACCGCGGAGGTCCTCGCCGGGCTCGCCCCCATCAGGGAACTCCCCGAGGCGTCGGCCGACATGACGGTCTCCGAGCTGCGCGACCTGCGTTCCATGCGGCTGCTCCAGGAGTTCTTCCCCGTCGAGCCGCGGAAGCGGCATCTGCTGCGGCGCGCCCTCAGCGAGAACCCGCCGTCCCAGCTCAGCGCGGAGGAGATCAAACAGCGGGCACGCACCTGGTCCGCGCTGACCTCGGAGAGCTACCCGGCGCCTTGGAACCCCCGGCTGGGCGAGGTCTTCTCCACACGCGCCCGCGAAGGCATCTGCCTCTCCGGGCGCAGGCTGCCCGAACTGCTGGCCGCGGCGGACACCGATGACCAGGCCTTCGACGAGCTGGTGTCCTACCGGGCGGCCCACTGGCTCGCCTCCTTCGGCATCATCGAGCCCGACCGGGGCTCGCTCGACGGCCAGGAGGCGATCGGCGACACGGGGGAGCGGGTCCGGCGGTCGCGCAGGACCGTCATGAACTGCCTCCAGGCCCTGCGCCACGAGAAGAACCGCCAGGCGGCGGTCGGACTGCTGAGGTCGCTGGCCAGGGCCATGGACGACGGCGACCGGCGTCCCTGGCGGGTCAGCGGCTCCTCAGGGAAGGAGCTGGCCAGCCGCGAGATGACGCCGCTCTGGTTCGACCAGGAGTTCCCGAAGGAGACCGGGAACCGGCCGCGCAGGGCGGCAGCGGCCACGGGACGGCGGGCGGTGGTGACACCGGGGACGGCGGGAGGACCGGGAGCGGCGGTGCCCGGACCCGATCCGCTGCCCGCCGCCACGGCCCTGCCGTCCGTGTCCACCCCAGCGCCGCCGGTTCCGGCGGCCGCTGCCCCGCTGCCCTCACCGGCTTCCCCGGCAGCGCCCGACCCAACGGTCCCCGCCCAGGCGGCTCCCACGCTCTACGCCTCCGCCGGCGGCACGGCATCGCCCGGCACCACGCGGCCCGGCCTCACCGCGCCGGGGACCGGGCCGCTCACCCCGGACGGCCTCGTGGAGCGGATGGAGCGACTGCTCCGGGAGCTGCACGATGCTTCCGGGGAGCTGGGTGACGTTCTCGCGGACCTCGCGGACCTCGCGGACCGTTCCGACGCCGCGCCCCGGCCCCTCGCCCGGGAACGCGCCGACGCGGCCGTACGGCTGCTGAACCAGACGCTGTCCAGGCTGCGCAAGCTCCCCGAGCGGGTGGAGGACGTCGCCGTGCCCGAGTGAGGAGGGGTCAGTCGTCGATCCCCGACCTCTCCACCCCCGCCACGATCCACCGCTGGAAGAAGAGGAAGACCACGAGCAGCGGGAGGATCGAGACCGCCGCGGCGACGAACAGTTCGTGCAGCCGGATCACCTGCGAGGTGGTGAAGGTGGCCAGGGCGACCTGGACCGTCCAGGCGTCGCGGTCCTGCCCGATGACCAGGGGCCAGAGGAAGGAGTTCCACGCGCCGATGAAGACGATCGTGCCGACGGCCGCGAAGACCGGGCGGGAGTTGGGGACGACCACCCGCCAGTACGTGCGCCAGTAACCGAGCCCGTCCACCCGGGCCGCGTCCTCCAGCTCCCGGGGGAAGCCCAGGAAGTACTGGCGGAAGACGAAGCACGCGAAGGCCGAGAAGAGGGTCGGCACGATCAGGCCGCGCAGGGTCGAGACCCAGCCGAGCGAGGAGACGAGGACGAAGCTCGGCACGAACGTGACGGCCGCCGGGACCATCATCGTGCCGAGGATCGCGTAGAAGACCTTGTCGGCGTGGCGGTAGGGGACGCGCGCCAGGCCGTACCCGGCGAGCGAGGCGAGGAGGAGGGTGCCGAGGGTCGTCGCCACCGCGATCAGCGTCGAGTTGAGCAGGGCGTGCGCCATCGGCACCGTCGGGTCCTCGAAGAGCTCCGGCAGGTTGGAGAAGCGCAGCGTCGAGGGGAAGAACGTCCAGTCGGGCGAGGTGATCTCGTCCTCCGACGCGAGACCGTTGCGCAGCAGGAGGTAGAAGGGGATCAGGAAGAGCAGGGCGAGGGCGGTGAGCAGGACGGCGCGCAGGGCGCGGCCCGCGCGGACCATCGCGTCGTCGAGGGGCCGCCGGGGCGTGGCGGCGCGGGGGCGTCGGGGCGCGGGGGTGTCCGGGCGGCGGGGAGCCGTGGCCCTGGGCCGGGTCATGGCGGTCAGTCCTCCTTCCTGCCGAGGCCGAACCACGTGGCCTGGCCGATCGTCACGACCGCGATGATCAGGGCGAGGATCACCGCGCCCGCGCTGCCGAGGCCGAGGTTCTGCTCCTGGCCGAGCGCCGTGTAGTAGAGGTAGACGAGCGGCGGGCGGGCGTAGGGCGGATAGCCGCCCGAGTCCGAGAGCAGGTTGTAGAACTCGTCGAAGGCCTGGAAGGCGTTGATGACGAGCAGCAGCGCCACGGCGGCCGAGGTCGCGCGCAGCTGCGGCAGGGTGATGTGGCGCAGCACCTGCCAGCCGGGCCGCGCCCCGTCCACCGCCGCCGCCTCGTAGAGGACGGGGGAGATCCGCTGGAGCCCGGCGAGGAAGAGGATCATGTAGAAGCCCGCCTGGAGCCAGAGCCGCACGGTGACGATGACCAGCCAGTACCAGGGCGGGTCCGTGGTCGAGAGCCAGGCGGTCTGATCGGCGCCGAACCAGCCGGTGACGGTGTTGGCGAGGCCGAACCGCACCCCGTTGAAGATCGACAGCTTCCAGATCAGGGCCGCGACGACGTAGCTGCACGCGGCGGGCAGGAAGAAGACGGACCGGAAGAACGCCTGCGCCCTGCGGAGCCGGTTGACCATCAGCGCGAGCGCCAGCGAGAGCACGAAGGTCGTCGGCACGATGAACGCGGAGAAGACGGCGAAGGTGACGAGGCTGTCGGTGAACGCGTCGTTCCGCAGCAGCGACGTGTAGTTGCCGAAGCCGATGAAGTCGTCGGGCGCGACCGTGTTGTGGGCGTCGAAGAAGCTGAGGTAGACGCTCCAGGCGAGCGGTACGTACGTGAAGAGGACCAGGCCGAGCGCGAAGGGGCCCACGAACACCCAGAACCACAGCGTGCGGTTCTGGGCGCCGAGGACGCCGCCTCGCCGGGAGGCGGCGGCCCTCACGGCTTCTTCTGGGCCCGAGCCAGCTCCGCCCGCACCTCGCGGACCACGGATCTCAGCTCGTCCGCCGGGTCCGCGCCGGACTTGATGATCCGGCTCAGCGCGTCCTGGTAGGCGGTACGGGACGCGGGCGTCCACAGCAGGGGCTCCGCGTAGCCGTACTCGGTGGAGTGGCGCACGGCGTCCGCCGCGGGGCCGTCCTTCAGCTTGTCCGCCTTCTCGGCGAGGGAGAGCCTGGCGGGGAGGTGGAAGCCGTAGGAGAGCGCGAAGTCCTCCTGGTACTCGGTCCTGTCGATCCACAGCCACTTCAGGAAGGCCCTGCCCTCCTTACGGTGCCTGCTGCGGGCGCTCACCGCCGCGCCGTACGCGCCGACGGGCAGCGCCGGTCTCCCGCCGGAGCCGTCGGCGGGGAACGGCAGGACGCCGAAGTCGTCGCCCAGCTCCTTCTCGACGGCGGGCAGCGCCCAGAGGCCGCACCACTGCATCGCGGTCAGCTCCTGGGTGAACGCCGAGGGGTCCGACCAGTCGGCGGGCGCGCCGAGCAGCAGCGACTTGTCGGCGTACAGCGCGTGGAGCTTGCCGAGGGTCCGGGCGGCGGCCGGGTCGTCGAAGCCGATCCCGCCGTCCTCCGTGACGGAGGAGAGGCCCGCCGCGTGCAGGGGAGTGACGCCGAGGGCGCCCGCGCCGCCGTCGTTGCCGAGGAAGAGGCCCTTCACGTCCTCGGTCGTCAGCGCCTTCGCCGCGTCGACCAGCTCGTCCAGGCTCTTCGGCGGCCGTACGCCCGCGTCGTCGAGGAGGCTCTTGCGGTAGTACAGCAGGTGCATGTCGACGACCTGGGGGATCGCCCAGATCTTCCCGTCGTACGTCTTCGGGGCGAGCACCGCCGGGTTGAAGTCGTCCCGCACGCCCTCGAAGAGGTCCGTGAGGTCGACGACCTGGCCCTGGCGGATCTGGTCCAGGGACGGGCCGTTGACCTCGAAGACGTCGGGTCCGGAGTCGGTGAGCAGGGCCGCCGCCGTCTGCTCGTCGTAGTTCCCCGGCCGCCACTGGACCTGTACGTCCGCCTTGTCGTACGCGGCGGCGTACCGCTTCACGGCCTGCTCGGTGCCCGCCTCGCCGTACTGGTGGTACCACTGCGCGAGCCGGGGCCCGCTGCCGCCCGAACCCCCGCCGCCGCGCCCGGTGTTCGAGCCGCAGGCCGTGAGCAGTCCGAGAGCCGCGCCGGTACCGAGCAGTGTCCTTCGGCTGATCGTCATGCTGGTTCGTCTCCCTGAGTGCGGTCGGTGCCTCACCTCACGTCGGCCCAACGATCAACCATGCACGGGGATTACGACAGGGGTGTTGCGGCCGAGTGGCGGCATCCGGCCGCCCCCGGCCGGGCAGCGGTCAGGCGGCGGCTCCCCCGTCGACCACCAGGTCCGCGCCGACCACGGAGGCGGCGTCGTCGGACGCCAGGTACAGCACGGCGGCGGCGATCTCCGCGGTGGTGGACACGCGGCCGAGCGGCGACTGCTCCTTCATCCGGGCGGCGCGGTCCTCCTCGGTCTCGCCGGGCCCGAGCGACATGCTGGTGGCGGAGGCGCCGGGGCTCACGGTGTTGACGCGGACCCCGTCCCCGATGTGCTCGGCCGCCGCCGCGCGGCTCAGCGCGGAGACCGCCGCCTTGGTCGCCCCGTAGGCGGCGGTGCCGGGCGCGCTGGTGTGGGCGCCGAGGTTGGAGCCGATGTTGACGACGGCGCCGCCCGTCGCCTGCGTGCGCATCTGCCCGACCTCGGCCTGCAGGGCGAGGAGGACGCCGGTGACGTTGATGTCGAGCATGGTGCGCCAGTCCTCCTCGGGCAGCTCGGCGACCGGCTGCCCGGCACGCAGCACACCCGCGTTGTTGACGGCCACGTCCAGGGAGCCGAAGCGCTCCACGGCGGCGGTGACCAGGGCGGCGACGTCGGCGGAGCGGGACACGTCGGCGGTGACGGCGAGGGCGCTGCCGCCGGCCGCCTCGACGAGGCCCGCGGTCTCCTTCAGGGGCGCCTCCCTGCGTCCGGCCACGACCACGTTCGCGCCCTCCGCGGCGAACGCGAGCGCGATGGCGCGGCCGAGGCCGGAGCCGCCGCCGGTGACGAGGGCCGTGCGGCCGGCGAAGCGGCTGCGGGGAGCGGGTGCTGCGGGCATGTCGTCTCTCTTTTCTTAACCGTTCGGTCAATTATCTGGGCGTGAAGGAGGGAGGGTATGGGGGTGCGCGGAGGTCAGTCCAGGAGGGCCAGTGCCTGCTCCACCGCGTCCCGTACGCGGGCCGGGTCCGACGACGCCTTGCCGACCACGCGCACGCCCTGCATCAGGACGAGCAGCATGCGGGCGAGCGTCAGCGGATCGCGGTCCGCCGGCAGCTCGCCCTGGGCCCGCGCGCGCACCAGGGCGGAGTGCAGAAGGGTCTCCAGGCGCTCCCAGCTCCGCTCGACGTGGCGCGCCGCGGCGGCGTCGTGCGGGCCCAGCTCGGCGGCCGTGTTGGTGATGAAGCAGCCTCGGCGGCCGGCCTCGCCGGAGCCCGCCTCCCCGGCGAAGCGGCGGACGACCTCGCGCACCGCGGGCAGGGCGGGGCCGGGCCGGGACAGGTCGGCGAGCAGGAGCGGGTCCTGGTTCCCCGCGTACCGCTCAAGGGCCTTGAGGTACAGCGCGTGCTTGTTGCCGAACGTCGCGTAGATGCTGGCGCGGCCGATGCCGAGCGCCTCGACGAGGTCCGCCATCGACGTCGCCTCGTAGCCGCGCCGCCAGAACAGCTCTAGGGCCGACTGGAGCGCGGCGTCCGGATCGAATTCCTTGGTCCTGGCCACGAGAGGGACGCTACGTCTTACTGGAACGATCGGTCAAGCAACTATGGGTCCGGCGAAGGGATCAGGCGATACGCACGGGATGCGTCTCCACCGCCACCTCGTCGTCGTCCAGGCACCGCCCCGTCTCCAGGTCGAACCGCTGCTTCAGGAGCGGCGACGCCACGAACGGCCGGCCGTCGGCGGTACCGAGCAGCCCCCGCGAGAGCACCGCCGCGCCCGTGAACGGGTCGAGGTTGTCGATCGCGTACGCGCGGCCCCCGCGGTCCAGGAACAGCGCGGCCTGGCGGCCGTCGGGCAGCAGGGCCGCCAGACCGCGCCCCGGGGTGAGCCGGGCGCGCTCGCAGACCTCGACCCAGTCATCGGCGACACGGAGTTGGACGTTCATCGGGAGGCTCCTTCCAGGGGGCGCCGGCCGATGGCCAGCAGCGGCAGATCCGGCTTGATCTGTTCGCGCTCGGGGACGAAGCCGACCGTCGGGTCGGGCACGCCCGGCGCGTTCACGAAGGACACGAAACGGGCGAGCCGCTCCGGGTCGTCGAGGGTGTCGGCCCACTCGTCGCGGTAGTGCGTGACGTGGTCGGCCATCAGCGCCTCAAGGTCGGCGCAGATGCCGAGGGAGTCGTGGACGACGACGTCCCGCACGTGGTCGAGGCCGCCGTCGATCCGCTCCAGCCAGGCCGCGGTGCGCTCCAGGCGGTCGGCGGTACGGATGTAGAACATCAGGAACCGGTCGATGAGACGCACCAGTTCCGCGTCGTCCAGGTCCTGCGCGAGCAGGTCGGCGTGGCGCGGGGTCGCGCCGCCGTTGCCGCCCACGTACAGGTTCCAGCCGCTCGCCGTCGCGATCACGCCGAAGTCCTTGGACTGGGCCTCCGCGCACTCGCGGGCGCAGCCGGAGACCGCCGACTTCAGCTTGTGCGGGGCGCGCAGACCGCGGTAGCGCAGCTCCAGGTCGATGGCCATGCGCACGGAGTCCTGCACGCCGTAGCGGCACCAGGTCCGCCCGACGCAGGACTTCACCGTCCGCAGCGCCTTGCCGTACGCGTGGCCCGACTCGAAGCCCGCGTCCACCAGGCGCGTCCAGATCATCGGGAGCTGCTCGACGCGGGCCCCGAAGAGGTCGATGCGCTGCCCCCCGGTGATCTTCGTGTAGAGGCCGAAGTCGCGCGCCACCTCGCCGATGACGATCAGCTTCTCGGGGGTGATCTCACCGCCGGGGATGCGGGGCACCACCGAGTAGGAGCCGTTCTTCTGGAGGTTGGCGAGGAAGTGGTCGTTGGTGTCCTGGAGCGCGGCCTGCTCGCCGTCCAGGACGTGGCCCTCCGCGCCGATGGTCGGGGCCAGCGAGGCGATGATCGACCCGACCGTCGGCTTGCAGACCTCGCAGCCCTCACCGCCCCGCGCCGCCGCGCGGCCGTGCCCGTCGAGCAGCGCGCGGAACGTCGTCACCCGCAGGGCGCGCACGATCTCGTACAGCTCCTGGCGGGTCTGGCCGAAGCAGCCGCACAGCCCCTTGTCGCCGGTCTGCGGCAGGAGCTGACCGATGAGCTTCACGCAACTGCCGCAGCCCGTGCCCGCCTTGGTGCACTTCTTCACCTCGGGCAGCGTCGCGCAGGCCCGGATCTCGTCCTTCGTGACGTTGTGGCAGTTGCAGACCACCGCGGAGCCCGGCAGCGCCTCGGGGCCGAGCGCCGCGGGGGCGCCCGCGCCCGCGGGCAGCACCAGCTGCTCGGCGGGGACCGGCGGCACGCTGCCGGTGAGCGGGCGCAGCAGCCCGTACGCCTCCGCGTCACCGACGAGCACCCCGCCGAGCAGTTCGCCGCCCGCGCCCATCACCAGCTTCTTGTACGTCCCCGAGCGCGAGTCCGCGTAGACGACGTCGAGGCAGCCCTCCGCCGTGCCGTGCGCGTCGCCGAAGGAGGCGACGTCGACGCCGAGGAGCTTGAGCTTGGTGGACAGGTCGGCGCCCGTGAAGCCGGGACCGTCCTCGGCGGCGATGGCGGCGGCGGCCGTCTGCGCCATCTCGTAGCCGGGCGCGACCAGGCCGTACACCCGGCCGTCCGCCGCCTGCGCGCACTCGCCGATCGCGTACACGTCGGGATCGCTGGTGCGGCACCGCTCGTCCACGGTGATGCCGCCGCGCTCGCCGACGGCGAGGCCGTGCGCGCGGGCGAGCCCGTCGCGCGGCCGGACCCCCGCGGAGAACACCACGAGGTCGGTGGCGAGTTCCCGGCCGTCCGACAGCTTCATGCCGCGCACGGCACCGTCGCCGTCCGTCACGATCTCCTGCGTTCCGGTGCCCGTGTGGACGGTCAGGCCCATGCCGGTGACGGTGCGGAGCAGCGCCTCGCCGCCGCCCTCGTCGACCTGTACGGGCATGAGGCGCGGCGCGAACTCCACCACGTGCGTCGCCAGTCCGAGGCCGCGCAGCGCGCCCGCCGCCTCCAGGCCGAGCAGCCCGCCGCCGACCACCGCGCCGGTCGTGGCGCGCTGCTTCGCGTACTCCTCGATGGCGAGCAGGTCCTCGATGGTGCGGTACACGAAGCAGCCCGTCGCGTCCTTGCCCGGCACGGGCGGCACGAAGGGGTAGGAGCCGGTGGCGAGCACGAGCGTGTCGTAGGCGAAGACACGGCCGGAGCGGGCCGTGACCGTCTTCGCCACGCGGTCGAAGCTCTCCGCGGGCTCGTCGACGTACAGCTCGATGCCGTGCTCGGTGAGGAAGGCGCGGTCGGTGAGCGAGAGCTCGTCGGGCGTGCGGCCCGAGAAGTACGAGGTGAGCTGCACCCGGTCGTAGGCGGGGCGCGGCTCCTCGCACAGCACCACGATCCGGTGGCTCGCCGCGAGTCCGCGCTCGACGGCGGCCTCGAGGAAGCGCTGGCCGACCATGCCGTGGCCGACGAGCACGAGGGCGGGGCGGCCTTGCGGGGACGGGGCGGGGTTCGGCTGGGGCTCGGGCATGTCAGCGGCCTCCGATCGGGGTCTCCCCCGCTCGAACGGGGTCGAGCAGCTGGGGATGGGTGAGCAGGTGGAGCAGGGGGCTTCCGTCCTCGGGCAGGACGTCGTCGGCCTCCCAGGCGCGGGCGAGCGCGCCCACCGACGCGAGGTCGCCGAGCAGGACGCCGCCGACCAGGCGGTCGCCGCGGACGACGACCTTGCGGTAGGTGCCGCGGGTGGCGTCGGCGAGCTGGACGACGTCGTCGTCGGGGCGCGGCTCGGGGTCGCCGAACGCGGCGAGATCGAGGGGCCCCGGACCCGCGAGGGTGAGCCGGGTCAGCATGCGGCTGCCCGTGTACGGGGGCGCGTTCCGGCCGGTGAGGGCGTCGGCGAGCGCGTCGGCCTGTTCGAGCGCCGGGGCCGCGAGGCCGTAGACGCGGCCCGCGTGCTCCGCGCAGTCGCCGACCGCCCTGATGTGCGGATCGGACGTCCGCAGCAGGTCGTCCACGACGATCCCCTTCCGTACGTCGAGTCCGGCGTCCAGCGCCAGACCGGTACGGGGGCGTACGCCGCAGGCCAGGACGGTCAGGTCGGTCTCCAGCGCGAAGCCGTCCGCGAGCTCGACCCGGCGGACCGACCCGCCGGTGACGGTGACCCCGCGCACCCGGCACTCGGTGTGCACCTCGACACCGAGGCCGGTGAGATGCGCCCGCACCAGCTCCGACGAGGCCGGGTCGAGCTGGCGCTCCATGAGCCGCTCGGCCTGCTGGGTCAGGACGACCTGCGCGCCCCGGTGGGCCAGCGCCCTCGCCGCCGAAACGCCGAGGAGGCCGCCGCCGATGACGACGGCGCGGACGCCGGGCCGCACGGCGGCGGAGAGCGCCAGGCAGTCGTCCATCGTGCGGAAGGCGTGGACGCCGCCGGGCAGTTCGGTGGCGCCCGGCGCGAACAGGCCGCGCAGGGGCGGCAGCACGGGGTTCGAGCCCGTCGCCAGGATCAGGGTGCCGTAGGGGACGACGGTGCCGTCCTCGCAGTGCACCCGGCGCGCGGCGCGGTCGACGCGGGTCGCGCGGGTGCGGAGCAGGGTGCCCGCGGGGCTCGGCAGCGTGGTCACTTCCGCGCCGTAGCGGCCCGCGAGGACGTCCGCGAGGAGGACGCGGTTGTACGGGGCGTGGGGCTCGTCGCCGATCAGTACCGTGCCGGTGCCGAGGCGGTTCGCCACGTGGGTGCCGGCTAGGCCGGTGCCGATCACCACTGCCTTGGGTGTCATGACATTCAGCGTGCGGGGGTGGTGTTTCCCGGGCGGGGCCCGGGTGTTTCCCCCGGGGATCGCTGTCCTCAGCCTTGGCTCGCCGGGGGTGTGAGTTTTCCCGGGGGCCGGGGGCGGCGCTTGTCGGGTGCCGGTTGTTGGTTGTCCGTTGTCCGTTGCCCGGTGGGGCTTTCCTGGTCGCCGCTTCGCGGCGGGTGTTTCCCACCCGCCCGCCCGTTTGCCCCGGGGTGTTTCCTGGGCCGCCGCTTCGCGGCGGGTGTTTCCCACCCGCCCGCCCGTTTGCCCCGGGGTGTTTCCCGGTCGCCTGTCCGTTTGCCCTGGGGTGTTTCGTGGGCCGCTGCTTCGCTGCGGGTGGGGCAGCTCAGAAGTAGCTCAACTAACCCCTGCATCCGTGGACTCTGCAGCCATCTCGTCCATAGGGTCGCGATCATGCCTGACATATCGCTGACCACCGTCGTCGTCCTCTGCGCCGCCGCCCTCGCGGCGGGCTGGATCGATGCCGTGGTCGGCGGCGGGGGACTGCTGCTGCTCCCCGCCCTGCTGCTCGGGCTGCCCGCCGGCACCCCGGCCGCGCACGCCCTCGGCACCAACAAGGCCGTCGCCATCGTCGGCACCGCGGGCGCCGCCGCGACGTACATCAGGAAGACCCGCGTCGACGTGCCGACCGCCGTACGGATCGGCCTCGCCGCGCTCGCCGGATCGATGGGCGGCGCCTTCTTCGCGGCCGGGATGAGCACCGAGGTGCTGAAGCCCGTCATCATGGTGGTGCTCGTCGCCGTGGCCGCCTTCGTCATCCTGCGGCCCGCCTTCGGCACCGCGCCCGCGGCGGAGCCCGCTTCGCCGAAGCGGACTCTCGCCGCGATCGGCCTCGCGGGGCTCGGCATCGGCTTCTACGACGGCCTCATCGGCCCCGGCACCGGCACGTTCCTCGTCCTCGCCCTGACCGCCGTGCTCCACCTCGACCTGGTCGCCGCGTCGGCCACCGCCAAGATCGTCAACTGCTGCACCAACGCCGGTGCCCTCGCGATGTTCGCCTGGCAGGGCGCGGTCCTGTGGCAGCTCGCCGCGCTGATGGCCGCCTTCAACCTCGCGGGCGGCATGTTCGGCGCCCGCACGGCGCTCAAGAAGGGCAGCGGCTTCGTCCGGATCGTGCTGCTGACGACGGTTCTCGGGCTGGTGGTGAAGATGGCGTACGAGCAGTGGGTCGCCTGAGCCGGATCTCGGACCGTCCGGTCTCAGCGGACCTCGGTCAGATGGGCGAAGACCACCACGTTGCCCTGGTAGCCGGTCTCCTCGGAGTACCTGCCGCCACAGGTGATCACCCGCAGCTCGGGCCGTGACGCGGCGCCGTACACCTTGTCGTCGGGAAAGGCGTCGGCGTCGTACACCTCGTTCGCGTCGACCGTGAAGACGGCGACGCTGCCGTCCCTGCGCTCCACCTCGATGGTGGTGCCGCGGCGCAGCGCGCCCAGCTCGTAGAAGACGGCCGGGCCCTCCTTGTTGTCCACGTGGCCCGCCACGACGGCGGTGCCGCGCTCGCCGGGCGTGGTGCCCGCCTCGTACCAGCCCGCGAGGTTCTTCCGCTCGGGCGGCGGCACGTCGAGGCTGCCCTGGCGCGTCAGGCCGAGCCCCATCAGCGGCGTGTCGACGCCGATCGCGGGGATGCGCAGGCGGTCGGGCGGGGACGGCGGGAGGGACGCGGAGCCGGACTCCTGCCGGGCGCCGGCCTCGTGCTGTCCGGGCCTGGCGGACGCCTGTGCGGCGGACGGCTGCGGCGGGGAGTGCGGGCCGGTGCCGCTGCCCAGCAGCCACGCGCCGGAACACAGCGCCACGGCGCTGACGGTCGCTATGAGCGCGTTGCCGGTCCTGCCGCGCGTTCCTGCCGAGCGACGTGTACGGCGCATACGGCGTCCCCCTGGGTTCGGGATGTCGGGCGTGGGGTGTGGAGTGAGGGGCGTGGAGTGTGGGGAGGGGGGAGGGGCGGGTGTGCGGCGGTGCTTGTGGGTGCTGCTTGTGGGTGCGTGGGTGTGGTGGGGCTGGGCGTCGCGTGCCGTGGGGCTGGACGGGGGCGGCGGAGGGCGGTCGTCAGATCCTGTCGCCCCTCGCCCGGCGATGCAGGAGCCAGGTGCCGCCCGCGGCGGCGACGGCCAGTGCCGCGACGCCCGCCGCGGTCTGCACCGGGTCGGGGCCGAGCGCGCCGCCGACCCCCGTCTTCACGTGCCCCTTCGGCTGCGTCGTGGGCCGTTCGGCGGCGGCCGCGGTGGAGGTGACCGTCACCACCAGGTCCGCCGCGAGCCGCTTGTTCTTCACCCCCGAGCCGCCCGCGCCGGAGCACTTCGCGGCGATCTCATAGGTGCCGGGCTGTGCGGAGGGAGGCACCTCGAAGCGGCCGGTCACCTCTCCGGGGCCGCCGCCGGGCGCCATCGTGAACCGGCCCGCGCCCACGGCGCTGGCGTCGCCCGCGGCGGTGCCGCCGGAGCCGCAGGCGGCGGTGCGGACGGTGACGGGCTTGCCGGGGGTCACGGTCGCCGGGGTGATCACGAGGTCTCCGCCGGCCGCAGCGGAGGCGGGGTCGGCCAGGGCGCCGGCCGTCGCTGCGGCGAGGGCGGTACCGGTCAGCAGACGGGCGATGCGCATGATGCTCGTTCCTCCGAGGCCTCCACGGGGCACGCCCCGCGACACCCCCAAGTGCCGCTGCGTCGGTCGAGTCCCGCTCTTCCGAGGTAAGTGGCACTCGGCGGCGCGCGCCTCCCGGTGGGTCGCGGGAAAGCGGGGGCGGGGGCGGTTCCTTCTGCCCGAGCGGCAGCGTTACAGCAGGTCACGGGCGTGACGGTGGTCCCGCTCCGAAGACCGTGGGCGGCGGCTGTGAATGGGTGACCCGGTGGGCCCGCGCGGTGCGGTGGCCGGCCGGGCCGTGCGGGGGCCCCGGCCCGGCCCCGCGCGGGCCGCGCCACGCCCGTCCTCGGACGCCGGACGGGCCGGGGCCCGGCCCCGCACCGTCCGCCGGCGCGTGGGTCCTTCGGCGCGCCGCCGTCTTCCGCGGGTGTTCAGACCCTCTCCCAGGGCACCTCCTCGTAGACCCCGGACACCGTCGCCATCAGCTTCTCGTCGACGGCGTACGTCATGCCGTCGATCCGCCGCACCGGACTGACCCCCCACGCGTTGGTGACGAAGGCCGCCGAGTACGACGGCAGGTCCGCGAGGGTGACGCGGGCGTGCCGGGTGGGGAGACCGGCGGCCGGCAGGCCCGCCTCGACGAGCTGCATCGTGATGCCGGACAGGTGCGGGGCCTCCGGCCAGACGACGCCCGCCCCGTCGAAGAAGGCGATGTTCGTGACGGCGCCCTCGCTGATCTCCCCGTCGGGGGCGGTGAGCAGGGCGCCGTCGAACCCCGCCCGCCGGGCCAGCTCGCCGTAGTGGGCCTGGCCGAAGCCGCCCAAGTGCTTGATGTGGGCGAAGGGCCGCTGGTACGGCACCGACATCAGGGACTGCGCCCGGCCCTCCATGGTCTCCGCCAGCACGGTCGGCGGGCGCACGGTGATCATCACGGACGGCTTCCCGTCAGGGGCGTGCACGTGGACGCGTACGGAGGCGTCCTCGATGTCGTCCCGCAGGATGTGCCGGACGAGCCCGCGCACCCACTCACCGTCAAGGGCCTGCCCGAACACTTCACGCGTCGCCGCGTCCAGCCGCGCCAGGTGGCGGTCCATGGCGCGCACCCTGCCGGCCCTGACCTGCAACGCGGTGAAGTGCCCGGGGTTGGCGACGGCCGGCCAGAGCAGTCCGGCGGCGGTGGCGGGCCGCCCGTCGATCTCGATGCGCTGCACCAGTGCGGAGGTTGTCATGCGGCCACGCTACGAGACACCCACCGGGCGGCCCCTGCCCCGGGCGGCAGGCCCCAGCCGCGGACCGCCCCTCCCAGCCCCCGGACACCGGTCCCCGCCCCCGGTCACCAGTCCCCGCCGGGCCACCGGTTCCGGCCCGCGAGCCCCCTGTGCACAATCTCGGTATGGACGCTCACGACCCGACCGAACCGGCTCCGACGGCTGCGGCCACGGCCGCGACCACGACCGCGGCCACGACCACGCCGACCGAGCCGCCCGCGCCCGCCGTCCTGACCGTGCTGACCACCACGGACGCGGAGGGCAAGGCCCGGGACCTGGCGGGCGGCGCGGTACGTGCCCGGGTCGCGGCCTGCGCGCAGATCACCGGACCCGTCACGTCCGTGTACCGCTGGGAAGGCGCCGTCGAGACCGCCCAGGAGTGGCAGGTCCTGCTCAAGACGACCGCCGCGCGCTACGACGCCCTGGAGGCATGGCTCACCGAGGCCCACGACTACGACACCCCGGAGATCATCGCCACCCCCATGGCGCGGGGGAGCGCGGCCTACCTGGAGTGGGTGGCGCGGGAGACCGCCGGGTGACCCCCCGGCTGCCGTTCTTCGTCTACGGCACCCTGCGCCCGGGACAGCACAACCACGCCGCGTACCTCCTCGGCCACGTGGCCGCCGAGGAACCGGCCGTGCTGCCGGGCGCGGCCCTGTACGCGGGCCCCGGCTACCCGTACGCCGTCGAGGACAGCGGAGCCGGCCCCGTCCACGGCGAGCTGGTCACCGCCGCGCACTCCGCGCACGACCCGCTGCTCGCCGCCCTTGACCTCCTTGAGGAGTACGCGCCGGGCGACCCCCGCAGTCTGTACGAACGTGTCGTCCGCGAGGTGACCCGCACCGCCGACGGCACCACGGCCCCCGCCTGGGTCTACGTGGCGGCCCCGCGCGTGGCCGAGCGGCTCCGGGCCTCGGGGACGCTGATCCGGGGAGGCGACTGGTCCGCGGCGCCCGCTCCTCCGCCCGCCCCGTGAACGGCCGACTCCCGGCGCCCGCGTGACCCACGCGCAACTCCCGCCGGTCACACGACTCCTGCCGCTCACGCAACTCCCGCCAGTCGCGCAAACCGGCTGCTCACGAGGTCGATTCCGCAGCTCAAACGCCGGCGCACCCGATCTGATGATCTCGACCACTCGTCCGGGCGACTTCGCATGACTACCCAGAGTGGTCGCGGCGAAGCTCTCCGTGTGCACCGCCCGGTGCGCGTCCTCGGTGTTCAACAAGGAGTCGCGTCATGCGAGTTCGCCGTACCCTGCCGGCTCTCATCGGAGCCGTGACCCTCACCCTCGGCATGTCCCTGGCGGCGACGGCCTCCGCCGCCCCGGCATCGCCGACCGCCGTCAGGAACCCCTGCGGGTTCTACGAGACGTCGCGGGACGCCTACTACAACCACTGCACGAGCGACGGCTCCCGCATCGTGATCGAGATCGACGACTGGGGCCCCAACAGCACCCGGTGCGTGGGCCCCGGCGTCACCTGGATCGGCGAGGCCGGGGACATCGACGGCGCCTGGTACGTCGGCCGCACCTGCTGACGTCCGCGGAGCGGGCCCGGGGGCACGACGGCCCGGGCCCGCTCAGCCGGACCGCAGGCGTTCGAGCCGTACCGCGCACACCTTGAACTCCGGCATCCGCGACACGGGGTCGAGGGCCGGATGCGTCAGGGAGTTGGCCCGTCCCTCGCCCGGCCAGTGGAACGGCATGAACACCGTGTCGGACCGGATCGACGACGTGACCCGCGCCGGAGCGACCGCACGGCCGCGGCGCGACACCACGGCGACCGGCTCGCCGTCCTCGATCCGGAGCCGAGCCGCGAGCCGCGGGTGCAGCTCCACGAAGGGCCCGGGCGCGGCGGAGTTCAGCTCGTCGACCCGGCGGGTCTGCGCCCCCGACTGATACTGCGCGAGCACCCGCCCCGTGGTGAGCAGCACGGGATACTCCGCGTCCGGCTCCTCGGCGGCGGCCCGGTGCACCACCGGCACGAACCGCGCCCGCCCGTCCTCGGTGGCGAACCGGTCGAGGAACAGCCGCCGGGTCCCGGGGTGCGGGGCCCCGCTCTCCGCTCCCTCCGCGCCCCCGCTCCCGCACGGCCAGAACAGGCCCTCCCCCTCGTTCTCCGCCAGCCGCGCGTAGGAGATCCCCGAGTAGTCCGCGGGGCCGCCCGCGCTCGCCCGGCGCAGCTCCTCGAAGACCTCCTCCGGTGCCGCGGGGAAGCCCTCCGTGTGCCCGAGCCGGGCCGCGAGGCCGTGCAGGACCTCCAGGTCGCTGCGGACCCCGGCGGGCGCGGACACCGCGCGGCGCCGCAGCAGGACCCGGCCCTCCAGGTTCGTCACCGTCCCGGTCTCCTCGGCCCACTGCGTCACCGGCAGCACCACGTCCGCCAGTTCAGCCGTCTCCGACAGCACCACGTCGGCCACCGCGAGGAAGTCGAGCGAACGCAGCCGCTCCTCCACATGTGCCGCCCGCGGCGCCGACACGACCGGGTTGGAGCCCATCAGGAGCAGTGACTTGACGTCCCCGCCGAGCGCGTCGAGCAGTTCGTACGCCGACCTGCCGGGCCCCGGCAGCGACTCCGGGTCCACGCCCCAGACCTCCGCCACATGGGCCCGCGCCGCCGGATCGGTCAGCTTGCGGTAACCGGGCAGCTGGTCCGCCTTCTGCCCGTGCTCCCGCCCGCCCTGGCCGTTGCCCTGGCCGGTCAGGCAGCCGTACCCGGACAGGGGCCGTCCCGCGCGCCCCGTGGCCAGGCACAGGTTGATCCACGCCCCGACGGTGTCCGTCCCCTTGGACTGCTGCTCGGGGCCGCGCGCCGTGAGCACCATCGAGGCCCCGGCGTCGCAGAAGAGCCGCGCGGCGTCCCGCAGGTGCGGCACCGGCACACCGGTGATCCGCTCCACGTGCTCGGGCCAGTGCGCCATCGCCGCCGCCCGCGCCTCCTCCCATCCGCTGGTGCGCCCGGCGATGAACTCCTCGTCCGTACGCCCCTCCGCCACGACCAGGTGCAGCAGGCCGAGCGCGAGCGCGAGGTCCGTGCCGGGGCGCGGTGCCAGGTGCAGATCGGCCTGCTCCGCGGTCCTGGTCCGCCGGGGGTCCACGACGATCAGCGTGCCGCCGTTCTCCCGCAGCTCGGTCAGGTACCGCAGCGCGGGCGGCATCGTCTCCGCGAGGTTCGACCCGACGAGGATCACGCACCCGGTGCGGGGGATGTCCTCCAGCGGGAACGGCAGCCCCCGGTCGAGCCCGAACGCCCGCTGGCCGGCCGCCGCGGCCGACGACATGCAGAACCGGCCGTTGTAGTCGATCTGCGACGTCCCGAGCACCACCCGCGCGAACTTGCCCAGCGCGTACGCCTTCTCGTTCGTCAGGCCGCCGCCGCCGAACACCCCGCACGCGTCCGCGCCGTGGGCCGCCCGCGTGCGGGACAGTTCACCGGCGATCCGGTCGAGGGCCGCCTCCCAGGTGGCCGCCGCGAGCCTGCCCGTGGCGCGGTCCCGCACGAGGGGCTCGGTCAGCCGGACGCGGGAGGACAGCACGGCAGGCGCCGTACGCCCCTTGCCGCACAGGGCGCCCCTGTTCACCGGGAAGCCCGCGCGCTCCCTGACCTCCACGCCCCCGCCGGGGCCGGCCGCCAGGTCCATCCCGCACTGCAACGCGCAGTACGGGCAGTGCGTCGCCGTCACCTCCACCACGGCCTCCCCGGCGGCCGGGGCCGCAGGGTCCGCCGAGGCCGCAGGGTCCGCCGGTGTCGCGGCTGCCGGGGGTGTCGCCGTGGAGTGCATGCCCTCAGCCTGCGCCGGCGTTGTTACGCGGCTTCGCGCGGTCGCGTTACGCACGCGGTAAGGCGACCTCAGCCGCCCCCGCCCCGCGCTGTGAGGCCCGGGCCGCCCTCAGCGCCTCGCGCCCCGGACGCCACCAGCCGGGCGAGAGCCGGGTGAGCCAGGCGGACAACCGGGACACGTACCCCGTGAGCCCCACGAAAACTGCCGTCACCGCGGCGCAACGCGGCCGCAACGAGCCCCGGCCATCCTCGGACCATGACGCCCCGCATCACCGGCCGGCCCGGCAGCCGCCTCCGCCTCGTCGCCCCCGACGGCGGGCGCCGCCCCGCCCCCACGCTCGTCCTCGTCGCCCACGGCAGCCGCGACCCCCGCGCCCTCGCCACCGTCACGGCCCTCGCCGAGCGGGTCCGCGAACAGCGCCCCGGCCTCGCGGTGCGCCTCGGCCACATCGAGCTGAACGAACCGCTGCTCACCGACACCCTCGCCGCGCAGCCGAGCGGCCGTGCCGTGCTGGTGCCGCTGCTCCTCGGCCGGGGCCGGCACGTCAAGCGCGACCTCCCCGCGGCCGCCGCGGGCGCGCCCCACCTGGACGTCGGCGCCGCCGCCCCGCTCGGCCCGCACCCCCTGCTCGCCGAGGCCCTGCACACCCGGCTCGTCGAAGCGGGCTGGCCGCCGCGGCCGCTCGGCACGGCCGCGCGCCGCCGTCACGCCGTCGTCCTCGCGGCGGCGGGCTCCCGCGACCCGGAGTCCGCCGCGGACACCGAAGCCGCCGCCGCCCTGCTCGCCGAACGGCTCGGCGTCCCCGTGGTCGCCGCTTACGCGGCGCCCACCGCGGCCTGCGCCCGTACCGTGCCGGAGGCGATCGGGGCCCTGGCCGGGCGGGGCAGGACCCGCACGGCCGTGGCCGCGTACTTCACCGCGCCCGGCCGCTTCGCCACCCAGAGCGCGGACGCGGCACCCTGGATCGCGGCGGCCCCGCTCGGCGCCCACCCGTCCCTCGCCCGCCTCGTCCTGCACCGCTACGACCAGGCGTGCGGCACGCCCTCCCTGGCCGAACAGCGCCGCCCGACCGCCGTCTGACGAGGGGCCAGGGCCCTCTTCGCCACCGCTTGCGTCTACTGTCGGTGCATGGCAGGCACAGCACCGAACGCGCGACACGACACCCACGAGGCGTATGACGGGGCCGCCGTCGAGCGGTGGGCCGCCGAGCCCGACAAGCGTCCGGGGCGCACGGCCTTCCAGCGCGACCGCGCGCGCGTGCTGCACTCCGCCGCGCTGCGCCGCCTCGCGGGCAAGACCCAGGTCGTCACGCCGGGCACCCGCAGCCAGGCCTGGGACGCCAGCGCCCGTACGCGTCTGACGCACTCCCTGGAGTGCGCGCAGGTCGGCCGCGAGCTGGGCGCCGCCCTCGGCTGCGACCCCGACCTGGTGGAGACCGCCTGCCTCTCGCACGACCTCGGCCACCCGCCCTTCGGGCACAACGGCGAGCAGGCGCTGAACGAGGTGGCGGCCGACTGCGGCGGCTTCGAGGGCAACGCCCAGTCGCTGCGGCTCCTCACCCGCATCGAGCCGAAGCGCTTCGTCCGCTCCGAGACCACCGGCGATCCGGTCAGCGTCGGCCTGAACCTGACACGGGCCGCCCTCGACGCCGCCACCAAGTACCCCTGGCCGCGCGGCGGCCACCCCAGCGACCCGGACTCCGTCAAGTTCGGGGTCTACGAGGACGACAGGCCCGTCTTCGACTGGGCCCGCAAGGAGGCCCCCGGGCAGCGCGTCTGCTTCGAGGCGCAGGTCATGGACTGGTCGGACGACGTCGCGTACTCCGTCCACGACGTCGAGGACGGCCTGCACGCCGGACACATCGACCCGAACGCGCTGCACGCCGAGCCCGAGCGCCGGGACGTCTTCGCCGTGGCGGTCGGGCGCTACGTCCCCGCCGACACCGACCCCGAAGAGCTGGCCCACGCCCTCGACCGCCTCCTTGAGCACGAGTGGTGGCCGCACGGGTACGACGGGACGGCCGTCGCCCAGGCCCGCCTGAAGGACGCCACGAGCCAGCTCATCGGCCGCTTCTGCCTGGCCGCGGAGACCGCCACGCGCGCGGCGTACGGCACGGGACCCCTCACGCGGTACGCCGCCGAGCTCGTCGTCCCCCGCGAGGCGCGGCTGGAGTGCGCGGTGCTCAAGGCCGTCGCCGACCGCTACGTGATGCAGCGCCCCGCGCAGGAGCGGCTCCGCGCGGACCAGCGCGTCGTGGTCGCCGAGCTGGCGGACGCGCTCATGACGCGCGCGCCCGACGGTCTCGACCCGCAGTTCCGCGCGCTGTACGAGGCGGCCCCTGACGACCGCGCCGCGCAGCGCGTGGTGGTCGACCAGATCGCGTCCCTGACCGACGCGGCGGCCCGCGCGCTGCACGCCAGGATGACGTCGAGCCACCTGGGCGGCCACGGACAGTGACTATCGAGTGACCACGGGGCGTGACGGAATGTGGCCGACAGGGGCCACGCCCCCTTCCCCCCTCACGCTCCGTGCGGGACGCTCCTGTGGCATTCGGACAGCGTTCCCGCGTTCAGACAGTGTTCACCGGGCCGCGGCCCGGTCCCCCGGCGAGGAGGCATCAAGTGGTCGACGCGCATCAGACGTTCGTCATTGTGGGAGGAGGTCTGGCCGGCGCCAAGGCGGCAGAGACCCTCCGTTCCGAGGGTTTCACCGGCCGGGTGATCCTCGTCGGCGACGAGCGTGACCGCCCCTACGAGCGCCCGCCCCTGTCCAAGGGCTACCTGCTGGGCAAGGAGGAGCGCGACAGCGTCTTCGTCCACGAACCGGGGTGGTACGCGCAGGCCGACGTCGAACTGCACCTGGGGCAGCCCGTCGTCGCCGTCGACCGCGAGGCGCGGAGCGTGCGCCTGGGCGACGGCACGGTCATCCACTACGACAAGCTGCTGCTCGCCACCGGGGCCGAACCGCGCCGCCTCGACGTCCCCGGCACGGGCCTCGCCGGCGTGCACCACCTGCGCCGCCTCGCCCACGCCGACCGCCTCCGGCAGGTCCTGACCGCCCTCGGCAGGGACAACGGCCACCTGGTGATCGCGGGGGCCGGCTGGATCGGCCTGGAGATCGCGGCTGCCGCCAGGGAGTACGGCGCCGAGGTGACCGTCGTCGAGCGCGAGGCCACCCCGCTGCACGCCGTCCTCGGCCCCGAGGTCGGCCAGATGTTCGCCGACCTGCACGCCGAGCACGGCGTCCGCTTCCACTTCGGCGCGAGCCTCACCGAGATCGTCGGCCAGGACGGCATGGTCCTCGCGGCGCGTACCGACGACGGCGAGGAGCACCCCGCCCACGACGTCCTCGCCGCGATCGGCGCGGCCCCGCGCACGGCCCTCGCCGAGGCCGCGGGCCTCGCCCTGGCCGGCCGCGAGGAGGGCGGCGGCATCGCGGTCGACGCCTCGCTCCGCACCTCCGACCCCGACATCTTCGCCACCGGCGACGTGGCGGCCGTCGCGCACCCCCTCTTCGGCACGCGGCTGCGCGTGGAGCACTGGGCGAACGCCCTGAACGGCGGCCCCGCCGCGGCCCGCGCGATGCTCGGCCAGGACGTCACCCACGACCGGGTGCCCTACTTCTTCTCCGACCAGTACGACGTGGGCCTGGAGTACTCGGGATGGGCGCCCCCGGGCTCGTACGACCAGGTGGTGGTGCGCGGTGACGCCGGCAAGCGGGAGTTCATCGCGTTCTGGCTGCGCGAGGGCCGTGTCCTCGCCGGGATGAACGTGAATGTGTGGGACGTCACGGAGACCGTCCAGAAGCTGATCCACTCCGGCGCCCGCCCCGACCTGAACGCCCTCGCGGACCCCGGCACCCCCCTGGCGTCGCTGATCGCGTGAAGGGCCGGGCCGGAGTGTCACAGGCGGGCCGTAGTATTCCTACGTGGCAGGCAGGATCAATGACGAGGACGTGAAGGCGGTTCGGGACGCGGTCCCGATCGACGCCGTGGTCTCCGACTACCTCCAGCTGCGCAACGCCGGCGGCGGCAACCTCAAGGGCTTGTGCCCCTTCCACGACGAGAAGTCCCCGTCCTTCCAGGTCAGCCCGAGCAAGGGTCTCTTCCACTGCTTCGGCTGCCAGGAAGGCGGCGACACGATCGCCTTCGTGATGAAGATCGACCACCTCACCTTCTCGGAGACGGTCGAGCGCCTCGCCGCCAAGGCGGGCATCACCCTGCGGTACGAGGAGGGCGGGTACAACCCCAGCCACCAGCGCGGCGAGCGCATCCGCCTGGTGGAGGCCCACAAGGCGGCCGCCCAGTTCTACGTGGAGCAGCTGGAGGGCCCCGAGGCCGAGATCGGCCGGAAGTTCCTCGCCGAGCGCGGCTTCGACCAGGCCGCGGCGGCGCACTTCGGCGTGGGCTACAGCCCCGCGGGCTGGGACCACCTCACCCGCTTCCTGCGCGGCAAGGGCTTCACCGACAAGGAGCTGACCCTCTCGGGGCTCTCCCAGGAGGGCCGCCGCGGCCCCATCGACCGCTTCCGCGGCCGCCTGATGTGGCCGATCCGCGACATCGGCGGCGAGGTCGTCGGCTTCGGCGCCCGCAAGCTGCGCGACGACGACAACGGCCCGAAGTACCTCAACACGCCCGAGACGCCGATCTACAAGAAGTCACAGGTTCTGTATGGCATCGACCTCGCTAAGAAGGAGATCGCTAGGTCGAGCCGAGCTGTAGTGGTCGAGGGCTATACGGACGTAATGGCCTGTCACGCAGCCGGGGTGCAGAACGCCATCGCCACGTGTGGCACCGCGTTCGGTGGGGAGCACGTCAAAATTCTGCGTCGACTGCTAATGGATAACTCACGGTCGAAGGTGATCTTCACTTTCGACGGTGACGCAGCCGGACAGAAGGCTGCGCTCCGTGCCTTCGAGGATGACCAGAAGTTTGCGGCACGTACGAACATTGCGGTTAGCCCGGCAGGGATGGACCCCTGTGAACTGCGTCTCGCTCAAGGGGACGAAGCTGTAAGAAACCTGGTGGAGGCCAGCACGCCACTCTTTGAGTTTGCGATCCGTTCGATCGTGCAGCAGCACGATGCGGAGTCACCCGAGGGCCAAGCGGCAGCTCTCGAAGAGTCGGCGCCGATCGTGGCCAAGATCAAGGATCAGGCCATTCGCCACCGGTACGCCGTCATGCTCTCCGGGCTGCTCGGGTACGTAACCGACACCCAATTCGTGGTGCACCGAGTCGCACAGTTGGCACGCTGGGCTCGTGAGCGGGGGAACAAGGGACCAGCCCCGACCCCGCAGCAGCCCTCAGCCACTTATGATTCCGCGCCGCAAGGCTTCCGCGGCCCCGCCCTGACCCTGCGCAGCCCCGCCCACCGCACCGAGCGCGAGCTGCTCAAGCTGGCCCTCCAGCGCCCCGAGCTGGTCTCCCCGGCCTTCGACGCCTACGGGGCGGACGAGTTCACCGCCCCGCCCTACGCCGCGGTGCGCCAGTGCATCGAGGAGGCGGGCGGCGCCGAGGCGGGCATCGCCGAGCCGCAGGCCTACCTCGGGCGGGTGCTGGACGCGGCGCCCGACGACACGGTGCGCCGCATGGTCACCGAGCTGGCCGTCGAGGCGATCCTGCGCAAGACCGTCGACGAGGTCTACGCGGGCGTGCAGCTCGTCCAGGTGCGGCTGCGCGCCGTGGACCGCCGCATCAGGGACGTCCAGGGCAGCCTCGCCCGGCTCGGCGCGGGCGGCGACCCGCAGCAACTGGTCGCCGTGCAGAACGAGTTGTGGGTCCTCCAGCAGTACGGCCAGGCGCTGCGCGACCGCGGGGCCGACGCGCTCTAGGAGGCGTGAACCGCGGGGCGCGGGTTACCCGACGGGTAACCACGCGGTCACGGACCGGACTCAAAAAGTCACCGCACGCCCCTCGTGGCGGCCGTGTGTCGTACCCCACACTGGGTTCCGGTGCCTGAGTCCTCGGAGCGCGGCCGGCCCGCAGACAGCGGGCCCGACACCCCCGCGGTTCCACACATCGTGTCCGGGACGGACAGCGGCGAGGCCGTCGTCCCTCTCCCGTTGCCGCACGCCTCAGCTGCGATCACCCTGGAGGTCGCCCCCGTGCAGACCCAGACCCTCACCCAGACCGACACCGCCGCGCGTGCTGACGCCGGTGCGGACGTCCTGGAGGCGGTACCGCCGCAGAGCCGCGCCGCCCGGCACCCCGAGTCCGCTCCGCCGAGGGACACGACGGAGACACCCGAGGCGGCGGAGGCCGCCGGGGCACCGGACCCGGGGGACGCACCCGGCGTCCTCGAACCCGAGATCATCGAGCTGCCGGCCCCCCGCACCCGTACCGACACGAGCGGCCCGTCGTCCGACCTGTTCCGCCAGTACCTGCGCGAGATCGGACGCATCCCGCTGCTCACCGCGGCCGAGGAGGTCGAGCTCGCCCGCGGTGTGGAGGCCGGCCTCTTCGCCGAGGAGAAGCTGCTCAACACCCCCGACCTGGACTCCCAGCTCGCCCTCGACCTCGACAAGCTGGTCGTCATGGGCCGCATGGCCAAGCGCCGCCTCATCGAGGCGAACCTGCGCCTGGTCGTCTCCGTCGCCAAGCGGTACGTGGGCCGCGGCCTGACCATGCTGGACCTCGTCCAGGAGGGCAACCTCGGACTGATCAGGGCCGTCGAGAAGTTCGACTACGCCCGGGGGTACAAGTTCTCCACGTACGCCACCTGGTGGATCCGCCAGGCCATGTCCCGCGCGCTCGCGGACCAGGCCCGCACGATCCGGGTGCCCGTGCACGTGGTGGAGCTCATCAACCGCGTCGTGCGCGTCCAGCGGCGGATGCTCCAGGAGCGCGGGTACGAACCCACGCCCGAGGAGGTCGCCGCCCAGCTCGACCTGCTGCCCGAGCGCGTCAGCGAGGTGCTCCGCCTCGCACAGGAGCCGGTGTCGCTGCACGCCCCGGTGGGGGAGGAGGACGACGTCGCGCTCGGTGACCTGATCGAGGACGGCGACGCGACGTCGCCCGTGGAGTCGGCGGCGTTCCTGCTGCTCCGCGAGCACCTGGAGGCGGTCCTCTCCACCCTCGGCGAACGCGAGCGCAAGGTCGTGCAGCTCCGCTACGGCCTGGTCGACGGCAGGCCCCGCACCCTGGAGGAGATCGGCCGCATCTTCGGCGTGACGCGCGAACGCATCCGCCAGATCGAGTCGAAGACCCTCAACAAGCTGCGGGACCACGCCTTCGCGGACCAGCTGCGGGGCTACCTGGACTGACTCAGTCCACCTCGGCCACCGCCTGGGCGAACTGCGCGGCGTACAGCCGGGCGTACGCGCCGTCGGCGGCCAGGAGCGCGTCGTGCGTGCCCTGCTCCACGATGGCCCCGTCCTCCATGACGAGGATCGTGTCCGCGTCGCGGATCGTGGAGAGGCGGTGCGCGATGACGAAGGACGTGCGCCCGTGCGCGAGCCGGGCCATGGCCTTCTGGATCAGCACCTCCGTCCGGGTGTCGACGGAGCTGGTCGCCTCGTCGAGCACCAGGATCACCGGATCGGACAGGAACGCCCGCGCGATGGTGATGAGCTGCTTCTCGCCCGCGCTCACCCCCGTGCCGTCGTCGTCGATGACGGTGTCGTACCCCTCGGGCAGCGTCCGCACGAAGCGGTCGGCGTGGGCGGCGCGCGCCGCCTCCTCGATCTCCTCGCGCGTGACGTCCTTCGAGGCGCCGTACGCGATGTTCTCCGCGATGGTGCCGCCGAACAGCCAGGTGTCCTGGAGCACCATGCCGATCCCCGAGCGCAGCTCGTCGCGCGTCATCGTCGCGATGTCGATCCCGTCGAGGGTGATGCGCCCGCCGGTGACCTCGTAGAACCGCATGAGCAGGTTGACCAGCGTGGTCTTGCCCGCGCCCGTGGGGCCGACGATGGCCACCGTGTGGCCGGGCTCCACGGTCAGCGACAGGTCCTCGATGAGCGGCTTGTCCTCGTCGTAGCGGAAGGACACGTGCTCCATCCCGACCCGGCCGCGCAGGTGGTCGGGGCGCTCGCCCGGCACCGGGTCCGCCTCCTGCTCCTCGGCGTCGAGGATCTCGAAGACCCGCTCGGCCGACGCGACACCGGACTGCACGAGGTTCGCCATCGAGGCGACCTGCGTGAGCGGCATCGAGAACTGCCGGGAGTACTGGATGAACGCCTGCACGTCACCGATGGAGAGCGAGCCCGACGCGACCCTGAGACCGCCGACGACGGCCACGAGGACGTAGTTGAGGTTGGAGATGAAGAACATCAGCGGCTGCATGACACCGCTGTTGAACTGTGCCTTGAACCCCGCCTCGTACAGCTCGTCGTTGTGCTCGGCGAAGGTCTTCGCGGACTCCTCCTGCCGGCCGAACACCTTCACGAGCGTGTGGCCGGTGTACATCTCCTCGATGTGCGCGTTCAGCTTGCCCGTGGTCTTCCACTGCTGCACGAACTGCGGCTGCGACCGCTTGCCGACCCTCGTCGCCACGACGAACGACAGCGGCACGGTGACCAGCGCCACCAGCGCGAGCAGCGGCGACACCCAGAACATCATCACGAGGACGCCGATGATGGTCAGCAGCGAGTTGATGAGCTGGCCCATCGTCTGCTGGAGCGTCTGGTTGATGTTGTCGAGGTCGTTCGTGGCGCGGCTCAGGACCTCGCCGCGCTGCCGCTTGTCGAAGTACGACAGCGGGAGCCGCGACAGCTTCGCCTGGACGTCGCCGCGCAGCCGGAAGACGGTCCTGTTGATGGCGATGTTGGACAGCTGCGTCCCCACGGCCATCAGCAGGCCCGCGGCCAGGAACGTGCCGAGCGCGAGCAGCAGGACCTCGCCGACGGCGCCGAAGTCGATGCCCTCGCCCGGCGTGAAGCCGACGCCGGTGAGCATGTCGGCCATGCCGCCGTCGCCCTTGTCGCGCATGTCCTCGATGACCTGGTCCTTGGTCAGGTCCGCGGGCATGTCCTTGCCGACGACGCCCGCGAAGAGCAGGTCGGTCGCCCTGCCGAGGATCTTCGGGCCGACGACGGAGAGCGCGACGCTCAGGAGCACCGCGAGGAGCATCCCGTACATCGTGGCGCGCTCCGGCCTGAACTGCGCGAGCAGCCGCTTGCCGGAGTTCTTGAAGTCCATGGAGCGGGAGTCGGGACCCATCGCCGGTCCACCCATGCCAGGGGGCATTACGCGGCCTCCGCTTCCGTCAGCTGGGAGAGGACGATCTCCCGGTAGGTCTCGTTGCTCTCCATCAGCTCGTGGTGGCGGCCCGTGCCCACGACGCGGCCCTCGTCGAGGACCACGATGCGGTCGGCGTCCCTGATGGTGGAGACGCGCTGGGCGACGATGACGACGGTCGCCTCGGCCGTCTCCTCGGACAGGGCCCGGCGCAGTGCCGCGTCGGTGGCGTAGTCGAGCGCGGAGAACGAGTCGTCGAAGAGGTAGATCTCCGGGCGCTGCACCAGCGTGCGCGCGATGGAAAGGCGCTGGCGCTGGCCGCCGGAGACGTTGGTGCCGCCCTGTGAGATCGGTGCGTCAAGCCCCTCGTCGAGGCCCTGCACGAACTCCTTGGCCTGCGCGACCTCCAGGGCGTGCCAGAGTTCGTCGTCCGTGGCGTCCGGGTTGCCGTAGCGGAGGTTGGTGGCGACGGTGCCCGCGAAGAGGTACGGCTTCTGCGGGACGAGCCCGACCGTCCTGGCGAGCAGCGCGGGCTCGACGGAGCCCACGTCCACGCCGCCGACCAGGACCTGTCCCTCGGTGGCGTCGATGAGCCGGGGCACGAGGCCGAGCAGCGTCGACTTGCCGCTGCCGGTGGAGCCGATCACGGCGGTGGTCTCGCCGGGCCGCGCCACGAGGTCGATGGCCTTCAGTACGGGCTCCTCGGCGCCGGGGTAGCGGAAGCCGACCGACCGGAGCTCCAGATGGCCGTGGCTGCGCAGCGCGCGCACGGGGGCGGCCGGGGGCACCACGCTGCTCCCGGTGTCCAGGACCTCCTTGATGCGCTCGGCGCAGACCTCGGCGCGCGGCACCATCATGAACATGAAGGTGGCCATCATCACGGACATCACGATCTGCATGAGGTAGGCGAGGAACGCGGTGAGCGCGCCGATCTGCATGCCGCCGTCGTCGATGCGGTGGGCGCCGAACCACACCACCGCGATCGAGGAGATGTTCACGACGGTCATGACGATCGGGAACATCAGCGCGAGCAGCTTGCCGGTGCCGAGCGAGACGTCGGTCAGGTCGGCGTTGGCGCCGCGGAAGCGGTCCTTCTCGTAGGCGTCGCGGACGAAGGCGCGGATGACGCGGTTGCCGGTGATCTGCTCGCGGAGCACGCGGTTCACGGTGTCCAGCCGCTCCTGCATGGTGCGGAACAGCGGGTGCAGGCGCCGCACGATCAGGCTGACGCTGATGCCGAGCACGGGCACCACGGCGATGAGGACGCCGGAGAGCGGCACGTCCTGGCCGAGCGCCATCACGATGCCGCCGACGCACATGATGGGCGCGGAGACCATCAGCGTGAACGCCATCAGGGCGAGCGTCTGCACCTGCTGGACGTCGTTGGTGGTCCGCGTGATCAGTGACGGGGCGCCGAAGGTGCCCACCTCGCGCGCGGAGAACGACTGCACGCGGTCGAAGACGGCGGCCCGCAGGTCGCGCCCGAGGGCGGCGGCGGTGCGCGCGCCGTAGAAGACGGCGCCGATGTTGCAGATCATCTGCACGACGGTGACGGCGATCATGATGCCGCCGAAGCGGAGGATGTAACCCGTGTCCCCCTCGACGACACCGTGGTCGATGATGTCGGCGTTGAGGGTGGGGAGGTAGAGCGAGGCGCACGTCTGCAGGAACTGCAGGAGCACCAGTAAGGCGATGGGTTTCTTGTACGGACGCAGGGATGTCCGCAGGAGTCTTATGAGCACGCGCGGTCTCTCGACGGGTCGGGTGAGGGCAAGTTGGCGAGGTCGCCCCTATCCTGCGCCACCCGACCCGTCGGCGTGCAACCGATTAACCCATGACCGGGTCAAAAATCAGCCCGGGTAAAGAAGTGGGCCGACTGAAGGGTCATGCCGGCGGTGCTCAGACGCCCTGGGCGCCCGCGGCGAAGGCCCCGGGATGGCTCTGCTCCCGCACCGTCGCGTACTGCTGCCGTACGGCCTGCCCCACGGCCAGCTCCTCGCCCGGCTCGAAGACCTGTGCCGCCGCGCCCTGCCAGAGCGGCAGCCGGCCGGTGAGCGACCACGCGGCCTGGCGCGCGGCCCCGATCGCCGCGTAGTCCGCGGGCTGCGGCACGACGACCTGGGTGCCGAACAGCATCGGGGCCGCCGCCTGCACGGCGGGCAGCCCGGCCGCGGCGCCGAGCAGGAAGACCCGCCGGACCTCCACGCCGCGCCCGCGCAGCACGTCGAGCGCGTCCCCGAGCCCGCAGAGCATGCCCTCGAAGGCGGCCCGCGCCAGGTGCTCCGGCTTCATCGACTCGCGCCGCAGCCCGGTCAGCGTCCCCGCGGCGTGCGGCAGCCGAGGCGTGCGCTCACCCTCCAGGTACGGCAGGAGCACGAGCCCGTGGGCGCCCGGCGTCGACTTCAGGGCGAGCGCGGACAGCTCCTCCAGATCCGCCACGCCGAGCATCTCGGCGGTGCCGCGCAGCACGCGTACGGCGTTCATCGTGTGGACGACCGGCAGGTGCAGCCCCGTGGCGTCCGCGAGGGCGGTGATCATCCCCCGGGTGTCGGTCAGCGCCTCGTGGTGCACCGCCATCACCGACCCCGAGGCCCCGAGCGACACCACGGCGTCGCCCTGGCGCACCCCGAGCCCGAAGGCGGCGGCCATGGTCTCACCGGTCCCCGCGGAGATCAGCAGCCCCTCGGGCGTCGTCCCCGCGGGCTCGGCGGGGCCGATCACCTCGGGCAGCATCGCCTGGTGGCCGAGGGCCAGTTCGACGAGGTCGGGGCGGTACGCGCCGGTCGCCGCCGACCAGTAGCCGGTGCCGGAGGCCCCGCCGCGGTCGGTCGTGCGCCGGGCCGGCCTGCCGAGGAGCTGCCACACCAGCCAGTCGGGGGCCTGCATGAGGGCGGCCACATGGCGCGCGGCCTCCGGCTCCGTCCGCGCCAGCCAGCGCAGCTTCGTCACCGGCTGCCCGGCCTGCGGCACGCACCCGACGGCCCGCGCCCAGGCCTCGCGCCCGCCGAGCCCGTCGATCAGGTCGACGGCGGCCACCTGCGTCCGCCGGTCGTTGCCGACGAGCGCGGGGCGCACGGTGTTGCCGTGGCCGTCGAGCGGCACGAGGGCGTTCTGCTGCGCGGAGACACCGATCGCCTGCACGCCTTCGAGCAGCCCGCCGCCCGCGGCCTCGCCGAGGGAGAGCAGCCAGGCCTGCGGATCGACGTCGGCCGGCCGCCCACCGCCCTCGGCGCTCTCCAGCGGGTGCGGGGCGTAGCCCTGCTTGAGTACGGCGCCCGTGTCCGTGTCACAGACCACGATGCGTGTGGAATCGGGCGAACTGTCCAACCCTGCGACTATCCCCATGCCGGGAATTCTGCCGCACCGCCGGACGTGACCCGCACCCCGCGGGCCCCGCCCGGCACTTCAGCGGCCCCGCCCGGCACTTCAGCGGTCCCGTCCGGCGTCACGGCGGTCCCGGGCGGGGCTCAGGTGTTGCTCGTGCCCCAGTCGTCCTCCGTGCCCTGGCCCTTCTCGCGCAGCGACCGCACGCGCTCGGCCACCGAGTCGGGCATCCGGTCCCCGACCCGGTCGGAGACGGTGTGGAAGGCCTTGCCCGCCACCTCGCGCCCCTGCTGGGTCGCCGACTCGACCGTGTTGCGCACCGCCGGGTTCTGCGAGATCTCGCGGGCCGACTTCTTCAGTTGCTCGTAGCGCTCGCGTCCGGCCCGGGTCCCGAGCACGTACCCGAGGGCCAGTCCCACCACGAATGTGAGCCGGTATCGCATGGCAGCCACCCTTTCCTTGCGTCGGCGTCGCACGTCTGTCGCGCGTCTGTCGCTCGTTCGTAGCCCGTCCGTCTCCCGTCCGCTGACCGGCCGGGAGATACCGATTGGCGGAGCACCCCCCTGCTTGCGCTAATGTATGTGTCGCAGCGAGCGCCCGCCGCCCGGAGAGTTCCCAGGCAAGTGCGTTCGATGCAGCGAGACGATCCCCTGTAGCTCAATTGGCAGAGCAGCCGGCTGTTAACCGGCAGGTTACTGGTTCGAGTCCAGTCGGGGGAGCTCGGTCTCCTGTAGCTCAATTGGCAGAGCAGCCGGCTGTTAACCGGCAGGTTACTGGTTCGAGTCCAGTCGGGAGAGCTGTACGGAAGGACCCCTGAGATGTCTCTCAGGGGTCTTTTTCGTGCCTGGTGGAACCATGCGGGCGGCCCGGCGGTCCTCATGGTCGAGCTATGCCGACCATCCGAAGCAGGAGATCGTATGAGCGGCTATGCTGCGGCAGACGGCGCGCACAAATGTGCGCGACGCGCCGTTAGGGGCGGTAGCTCAGCCGGTTAGAGCAGCGGACTCATAATCCGTCGGCCGTGGGTTCGAGTCCCACCCGCCCCACCACAGCGTCAGGGCGCAGGAACGATTCCACCTGTGTCAACGGCGCAAACCCCCGGGCGCTGCCCGTTCGGGTGACGTGGCCGTCTCGTCAGGACGCGGGGCCCGGCCGGGCGGTGCGGCGGCGGGGCCACTTGCGGGTGTCCCTCGGCTCCACATAGGGCTCCTCGTCGGCCGGCATGCCGCCGCTGATCGCGCGCTGGCGGGCCAGTTCCGCGTCGAACTCCAGGCCCAGCAGGATCGCCAGGTTCGACAGCCAGAGCCAGACCAGGAAGATCACCACGCCCGCGAGCGCCCCGTACGTCTTGTTGTACGAGGCGAAGCCCGCGACGTACAGCGCGAAGCCGCCGGAGGCGATCAGCCACAGCACGACCGCCAGGACGCTGCCGGGGCTCAGCCAGCGGAAGCCCGGACCGTGGACGTTGGGGGCGCGCCAGAACAGCAGCGCGATCATCAGGATCACGAGGACGAGCAGGACGGGCCACTTCGCGACCGACCAGACGGCGACCGCCTCGTCGCCGACGCCGATGGCGTCGCCCGCCCGCTCGGCCAGCGGACCCGTGAAGACCACGATGAGCGCGCTGGCGGCGAGCAGCACCATCAGGGCCAGCGTCAGGCCGATGCGCAACGGTGTGAGCTTCCACACGGGGCGGCCCTCGGGGAGGTCGTAGACGGCGTTCGAGGCGCGGATGAAGGCGGCCACGTAACCGGAGGCCGACCAGATCGCGAGCAGCAGGCCCACGATCGCCACCACGCCGCTGGCGCCGCCGCTGCCCTCCAGCTGCCGCACCGCGTCGCTCAGCAGGTCGCGTACGGCGCCCGGCGCCAGGGTCGCCAGGTTGTCGAGGACCGAGTCGGTGGCCCTCTTGCCGATCACGCCGAGCACGGAGACCAGGACGAGCAGCGCGGGGAAGAGGGACAGCACGCCGTAGTAGGTGAGGGCGGCGGCCCGGTCGGGCAGTTCGTCGTCCATGAACTCCCTGCCGGTGCGCCGCAGGACCGCCCACCAGGAGTGGGCGGGCAGGTCGGTGGGCTCGTCGGGGGCGTCCCTCTCGACCTCGGGGCCGGGGCCGGTGCCGATGGCCGGCTCCCGCTCCCTGCCGTCGCCCACGGGGTCGGGGTGGGGCTCCGGGGCGCCGTGCCGGCCGGCCTCCGCCCCGCGCTCGGGGTCGTGGCCCTCGGCGGGGCCCTGATCACGGTCGTGCTTGTCGAAGAGTGCCATGCGGAGGCGAGTTGGCCGATCGGGGCGGGCTAATCCTGTCCGGCGCGGCCACCTTCCGCCGTGCGGCGCATGCCGTCGGCCGGGCCGGGGCCGCACCGCTCGGCGGAAGCTCCAGGGGTCCCGCATCTGCCATGGAGATTCACATGAAATATTTCAGATGCGAGCCAAACGGGCCTATCTTGTCGCACATGCAGTCCTACACGATTGGGCAGGCCGCGCGTCTGCTCGGCGTCAGTCCCGACACCGCCCGCCGCTGGGCGGACGCGGGACGGGTCGCCACGCACCGCGACGAGGCGGGGCGGCGGCTCATCGACGGGCGCGACCTGGCCGCCTTCTCCGTCGAGGTCGCGCAGAGCGGCGGCACGGCCGAGGACGACGTCTCGTACACCTCCGCCCGCAACGCCTTCCCCGGCATCGTCACCGCCGTGAAGCTCGGTGACGTGGCCGCCCAGGTGGAGATCCAGGCGGGCCCGCACCGCCTGGTCTCGCTGCTGACCCGCGAGGCGGTGGAGGAGCTCGGCCTCGAAGTCGGCGTCCAGGCCACCGCCCGGGTCAAGTCCACCAGCGTCCACGTCGACCGCGCCTGAGCACTCCCCGAACCAGGAGCCCCGCCATGCCCTCGAAGCGCCCCGCTTCCACCCCCCGCCGCGCCGCGGCCGTAACCGTCGCCGCTGCGCTGCTCGTGCCGCTCGCCGCCTGCGGCGACGACGGCGGCGGGAGCGGGAAGGAGGGCGGGGACGTGCAGCTCACCGTCCTCGCCGCCTCCTCCCTCACCGACGTGTTCGCGACGGCCGAGAAGGCGTACGAGAAGGAGCACCCCGGCACCGACATCACCGTCTCCGCGGCCGGCTCGCAGGAGCTGGCCGCGCAGGTCGAGCAGGGCTCGCCCGCCGACGTCCTGGTCACCGCCGACACCACGACCATGGACGGCTTGGCGGCGGAGACCGGCGACCCGCGGGTCATCGCGCGGAACCGGCTCGTCATCGCCACCCGCGAGGGCAACCCGGACGAGGTCGGGACGCTCAAGGACCTCGCCGACCCGGAGCTGAGGGTCGTCCTCGCCGACGACACCGTGCCCGTCGGGCGGTACGCCAAGCAGGTCCTCGACCGGCAGAAGATCGCCGTGCGGCCCGTCTCCAAGGAGGCCAACGTCCGCTCCGTGCTCAGCAAGGTCGAACTCGGCGAGGCAGACGCCGGCATCGTCTACAGGACCGACGCCGCCACCGCGCCCGGCAAGGTCGACGCCGTCGAGATCCCCGACGCCCAGAACGCCGTGGCCTCCTACCCCGCCGCCACCCTCAAGGGCTCGCGGAACGCGGACGCTGCCGCCGCGTTCGTGAAGTGGCTCGGCGGCCCCGAGGCGCAGAAGATCCTGCGGGACGGCGGATTCCAGAAGCCGTAGCCGCGCCAGCCGTCGACCCCAGGACCACCGATGAGCCGCCTGAGCATCCGCCGCGGCACGGGCCCCGCCCGCGCCCCCGGCCGCACCCGCACCCCGCTCGCCCTCGCGCTGCCCGCGCTGCTCGCGATCGCGTTCCTGCTGATGCCGCTCATCGGCATCCTCGCCCGTACCGAGTGGGGCGACCTCGGCACCCACCTGTCCGCACCCGGCGTCACCCGGGCCCTGAAGCTGTCCCTGCTCGTCTCCTTCTGGGCGCTCGGCCTCTCGCTGCTGCTCGGGGTGCCGCTTGCCTGGCTGCTCGCCCGCGTCGACTTCCCCGGCAAGGCGGTCGTGCGCTCCCTGGTGCTCCTGCCGATGGTGCTGCCGCCGACCGTCGGGGGCGTCGCGCTCCTCCTCGGCTTCGGGCGGCGCGGACTGCTCGGCCCCTGGCTTGAGGACACCTTCGGGATCGTGCTGCCCTTCCACACCTCCGGAGCGGTGATCGCGGCGACGTTCGTGGCGATGCCGTTCCTGGTCATCAGCCTGGAGGGGGCGCTCGGCGGCCTCAGGCCCGACCACGAGGAGACGGCGGCCTCGCTCGGGGCCGCGCCGGTACGGGTGTTCCTCACCGTCACGCTGCCGATGGTCGCCCCCGGGCTGGTCGCGGGAGCCGCGCTGACCTGGGCGCGGGCCCTCGGCGAGTTCGGCGCGACGATCACCTTCGCGGGCAATCTGCCCGGCACCACCCAGACCCTGCCGCTCCAGGTGTACCTGCTGCTCCAGGACTCCCCGGAGGCCGCGACCTCCCTCTCGCTGCTGCTCCTCGCCATCGCGATGGCCGTACTGATCGGGCTGCGCGGACGCTGGTCGGCGGGGGCGGCGGTACGGGTGCGGCCACCGAGCGCCGACGAGCCCCCCGCCCCGGCCGACGAGACCGCGCCACCGCCCGCGCCCGCCGGGAAGTGGGCCCTGCACGCCGACGTCACCGGGGCCGACGAGCTGACCCTCGACGCGGAACCCGGCACCACCGTCGCCGTCGTCGGGCCCAACGGCGCGGGCAAGACGACCCTCCTGCGCGCCCTGCTCGGCCTCACGCCGCGCGCCCACGCACGGCTGCGGCTCGGCGAACGCGACGTCACCGCCCTGCCGTCGCACCGCCGCCGCGTCGCCTGGGTGCCCCAGGAGGGGGCGCTCTTCCCGCACCTGACCGCCCTCGGCAACACTGCCTACGGGCTGCGCGCCCAGGGCGTCCGGCGCGCCGAGGCCCGCCGCGAGGCACGGCGGTGGCTGGACCGGCTCGGCGTCGGCGACCTCGCCCACCGCAGGCCCGCCCAGCTCTCCGGCGGCCAGGCCCAACGCGTCGCGCTCGCCCGCGCGCTGGCCGCCAGGCCCCGGCTCCTCCTCCTCGACGAGCCGCTCGCCGCCCTCGACCAGACCACCCGCGCCCACGTGCGCCACACCCTGCGGCGCCACCTCGACGGATTCGGCGGGGTCTGCCTCCTCGTCACGCACGACCCCGTGGAGGCCGTGTCGCTGGCCGACCGGGTGCTCGTGCTCGACGGGGGGCGCACGCTGCAGGACGCGCCGCCGGCCGAGGTCACCCGGCACCCCCGCTCGCCCTGGGTGGCGCGGATGCTCGGCCGCAACGCCTGGCCCGGCACGGCGGGGGCGGACGGCACGCTCGCCCTCGCCGGGGATGGCCGCCTGGTCGTCGCCGATCCACCGGCCCCGGGGACGCGGGCGCTCGCCGTCATCGCCCCCGAGGCGGTCTCCGTCCACCGCGAGCGGCCCGAGGGCAGCCCGCGCAACGTCTGGCGCGGCACCGTACGCGAGATCACCACAGCGGGGAGCCGCCTGCGCGTCCTGATCACCTCGGACGAGTCCCCCGACCTGGTCGCCGAGATCACCCCGCACGCGGCGGCGGAACTCGGGCTCGCGGACGGGGCCGAGGTATGGACGAGCGTGAAGGCGACGGAGGTCTCGGTGGTGACACTCTGACGGCCGGGGCCGCGGGGCCGCGGGGCCGCGGGGCCGTGGGGCCGAGGGGCCGTGGGGCCGAGGGGTGACGGGCTGCCGGGGGTGGTCGGGCCCATCGGCCGGGTCGGTGGGTCGGGCGGGTCCGGGGGTGGCGGGAGCGATTGGGGCGGGGCGGGCTGGTTGTTGTCGTGGGTTCAGGTCAGGTTGAGGCCGCCGTCGAGCACGATGACCTCGCCCGTGAGGTAGTCGCTGGCGAGTACCGAGGCCACCAGGTCCGCCACGTCGGACGGGCGGGCGGGGCGGTGCATGGGGGCCCGCTCCCGCCACAGATCGTGCGCCGCCGCCCAGTCCTTCGTCATCGGGGTGTCCACGAGGCCGGGCGCCACCGCGTTGACCCGCACCTCGGGACCGAGGGCGGCGGCGAGCAGCCGGGTCACGTGGTTCAGCGCGGCCTTGCTCGCCGCGTACGGCACCGACGAGCCCTTGGGGCGCACCCCCGCGTGGCTGGTGACGTTCACGATGGCGCCGCCCGCGGGGGAGCGGCGCAGCGCGGGCAGGGCCGCCGTGCACAGCACCCAGGGGGCGATCAGGTTGACTTCGAGCAGCTGCCGCCACTCGGCGGGCGTCGCCGCGGCCAGGTCGTCGTGGGGGATGGGCCGGCTGATGCCCGCGTTGTTCACCAGGACGTCCAGGCGCCCGTACCGTTCGAGCGCCGCCTCGACCAGGCCGCGGGCCTCGTCCTCCACCGCGAGGTCGGCCCGCACGTACGCCCCGCCGAGCTCCGCCGCGAGCGCCTCGCCCGCCTCCGTGCTGCGCCGTGAGTGCACCACGACCCGGGTGCCGTCGGCCGCCAGCCGGCGCGCGACGGCCTCGCCGATGCCGGAGGTGGAGCCCGTGACCAGGGCGACGGGGCGGTCCGACGGTTCGTTGATCATGATCCGGCATCCTGCCACGGCGCTCCGGGGCGCCGCGCGGCGGCGTCCGCACCGATCAGAGCGGCATCCGCACCGATCAGAGCGGCGCCTGCCAGGTCACCGTGGTGCCCGCCTCCCCGCCGTTCCCGTCACCTCCGCCGACGCCGGCGTCCCCGCCGACCCCGTCACCCCCGTCGTCGGTGCGTCCGTCGTCGTACACCGTCAGGCGCACGCCCTCCCGCCCGTCCGGCAGCGTCGCCCGCGCGTCGACCGCCACGTCGACCCGGGTGACGCCGGTCCTGCGGGACGTGGCGGCCAGGGCGCGGCGCAGCGCGGCCAGGAGGTGGCCCGCGGCGGGCCGGCCCACCCGGGCGTCGACGGCGCCGTCGAAGTGCACCGACGGCTGGACGCCGAGGACCGCGGCGGCGCCCGCCGTCTCGCGCAGGACCTTGCCGCGGAAGGTGGAGGGCGCGTCGGCGGGCGGCTGCTGGAGGGCGAAGATGGCGGTGCGGACCTCCTGGATGGTGGACTCCAGCTCGTCCACCGCGTGGTCGAGCGTGGCCTCCACCGGGGTCGACCTGGCCCGGCGGCGGGTCGACTCCAGCATCATGCCGGTGGCGAAGAGCCGCTGGACGACGAGGTCGTGCAGGTCGCGCGCGATGCGGTCGCGGTCCTCGAAGACGGCGAGGCGCTGCCGGCTCTGCTGCGCGTCGGCGAGGACGAGGGCGAGGGCGGCCTGCGAGGCGAACTGGGTGGCGAGCAGCCGTTCGGCGGCGGTGTAGGCGGGCGCGCCGCGTCTGCGGGGCAGCGCGAGCGTGCCGATGAGCCGCCCGTCCGCCTGGAGCGGCAGCATCATGCTGGGGCCGAAGCGTACGCGGACGTGGGTCGTCATCCGGGGGTCGGTCGCCGAGTCGTCGATGAACACCGCCTCACCGCCGAGGAGTTGCGTCAGGACCGCGCTGCCGGGCTCGATGGTGGTGCCGATGAGGTCGTTGTGGCCGTCGTCGTCGTGGTGCGCGGGGCGGCCGCGCGCGGGGGCGGGGGAGGCCGTGCCCGCCGGGCGTTCGCGGGCCGACGCGCCCCAGCCGTGCGGCGCGCCGTCCGTCGAGGCCGCCACGATCCGCATGCCGCCGGCCTCCGTGGGCTGGAGGACCACACCCGCCGCCGCGTCGGCGAGAATCCGCGCCCGGTCGGCGACCGTCTCCAGCGCGTCGGCCGGCGCACCACCTGTGAGCAGGGCCGTGGTGACCGCCGCGGCGCCCTCGATCCAGCGCTCGCGCCGGCGGGCCGCCTCGAACAGGCGGGCGTTGCCGATCGCGATGCCGGCCTGGCTCGCCAGAATCCTGAGGAGCTGGCGGTCCTCCTCGGTGAACGGCCCGTCCGCCTTCCCGGCCAGCACCAGGTCGCCGAACGGCTCGTCGTGTACCTGGATCGGTACGCGGACGACGTCGTCCCCGGCCTCGTCCCGCAGCGGCGGCACACCCCCGGCGGCCCGGCCGGGCCCGCCCGCGACGAACAGCTCCGCCGGGCTCCCGTGCGCGGGCCCGGCGGCGGCGAGCGTGCCGTGCGCGGCGCCGGTCAGCCGGGCCGCGCTGTCCACGACGTGCTGGAGCGTGGCGCGCAGGTCGAGGTCCGTGCCGACGCCGAGGACCGCGTCGAGCAGCGGCATCGAGGACAGCGGGGTGTCGGCTCCTTCGGGCATCGGTGTCACGTACTCCGTCGTCACGTACTCCGTCGAAGGTCTCCGCCCGCGCGGGGTCAGCCGGAGAGGGGGTCGAGGACCAGTGGCCGGATCTTGCCCTCCAGCATGGCACCCAGGCCGAGTACGGCGGCGGTGTCCGGCCGCTCCGCGATGCGTACGGGCATGCCCGTGGCGTCCCGCAGCATGGTGTCGAGGCCGGGGAGCAGCGCGCTGCCGCCGACCATCGTCATTCCGCTGTCCACCAGGTCGGCGACCAGCTCGGGCGGGCAGTCGCGCAGGACCTGGCCGATGCCGTCGAGCACGGCGGTGAGCGGGGTGTGCAGGGCCTCGCGGACGGCGGCGGTGTCGACGTGGACCGAGCGGGCCAGGCCGGTCACGACGTCCCTGCCGTGGATCTCGGTGGACTCGGGGCCGTCCTGGTTGATGCCGTTGCCGTGCAGGGCGATGTGGAGGGGGCGCACCGACTGGAGGGGCAGCATCAGCTCGTGCCGCTGGCGCAGGTGCTGCACGATCGCGTTGTCGATGGCCTCCCCGCCGACGGGAATGCGCTCGGCGGTCACGATCGCGCCCAGGGAGAGGACCGCCACCTGCGTCGACGCGGCGCCGCAGACAAGGATCATCGTCGCCTCGGGCTGCTCCACGGGCATCCCGCAGCCGACCGCCGCCGCGATGAGGGTGTCCACCAGTTCGACGCGGCGCGCGCCGAGTCCGACCATCGTCTCGACCGCCGCGCGCCGGGACAGCGGGTCCGCGTCGTGCGGGGTGCAGACGGCGGCGCGCAGCCGGGGTTTGCGGCGCAGGGCGCGGCGGAGCTTCTCGCCGATCAGCTGGCGCAGCATCCGCTGGGCCATGTCGATGTCGACGATGGTGCCGCCGGACACGGGGCGGACCACGCGGATGTAGTCCGGTGTGCGGCCCGTCATCTCCTCGGCGAAGCGGCCGACCGCGATGAGGCCGCCCGTCCGGGTGTTGACCGCGGCGGCACTCGGCTCGTCGACGACGAGACCGGCGCCCTTCACGAACACCCGGGTCCTCGCGGCCCCCATGTCGACGGCGACGTGGCAGCGGCGCAACTGCTCCAGACTGACGGTCATGGCGGATGATCCTCCCGAGAGCACGGACCGTTCGGGCCACCGAACGGCGGTCCTGTCTCGCATCGTGCGGTGCGCGCGGACGGGGCGCGCGTCAAGCTGAGCCGGGCGGGGTGCCGCCGGACGGGTGAAGTGCGTCCGTGGTGGCGCCCCGGAGCCGCGGGGGCGGGTGCCGGGGGCAGCGGTCCGCCGTTCCCCCGCCGACTGGCGGGTAGCCGCCCCGGCGGCTTTCCGCCACGTATCGCCAACTCCCGTGGCGCACAGGCTCCCTGACACTCTTCGCAGCACTCGGGCACCACCACCCCCGCCCGGGGCAGACGAAGAGAGGCAGCCCCATGACCAGAGCCCCCGCACGGCGAAGAGCCGGGCGCGCGGCCGTCCTCGGTCTCGTGTTCGCCCTGCTTCCCGCCGGGCAGAGCGTCGCCGAAGGCCCCGCGGCCGACGCCCCGCCGCAGCGCACGGCGCGCGCCGCCCACACCGTCACCCTCGTCACCGGCGACCGGGTCACCGTCACCCCGCTGCCCGGCGGCAGGCAGACCGTCACCGTCGAGCGGCCCCCCGGCGCGAGCGGAGCCGTGCGGAGCCGGATATCGGACGGGAACGTCACCGTCGTACCGGACGAGGCGCGGCCGTATCTGCGCTCCGGGGCCCTGGACGAGCGGCTGTTCGACGTCTCCGGGCTGATCCGGCAGGGGTACGCCGGGAAGGCCGGGGCGAAGAGGGTGCCGCTGCCGCTCATCGTGACCTACGGGAAGGAGGCGCGCGGCGCCGCCGGAGTGCCGCGCGGCGCCGAGAAGGTACGGGCCCTGCCCAGCGTCTCCGGGGTCGCCGTCACCGCCGAGCGGCCCGGCACCCTCTGGCGGTCCGTGACCGACGCGGCGTCCGGCGTCGAGAAGGTCTGGCTCGACGGCCGCGTCGAGGCCGACATGGCGCGGAGCAACGCGCAGATCGGCACCCCCGCGGCCTGGGAGGCGGGTCTCACGGGGAAGGGCGTGAAGGTCGCCGTCCTCGACACCGGGTACGACGCCGGCCACCCCGACCTCGACGGGCGGGTCGGCGAGAGCAGGAGCTTCGTCGCGGGCGAGGGCGTCGCCGACCGCAACGGGCACGGCACCCACGTGGCGTCCACCGTCGGCGGCAGCGGCGCCGCGTCGGAGGGGCGGCGGGAGAAGGGGGTCGCGCCCGGCGCGGACCTCGCCGTCGGCAAGGTGCTCGGCGACGACGGCTTCGGCAGCGAGTCGCAGATCATCGCCGGGATGGAGTGGGCCGCGAAGGACGCCGGCGCCGAGATCGTGTCGATGAGCCTCGGCTCCGACGAGCCGAGCGACGGCACCGACCCCATGGCCGCCGCCGTGAACGCCCTCTCCGCGGAGACCGGCGCCCTCTTCGTCGTCGCGGCGGGCAACACCGGGGCGCCCTCCTCCATCGGCTCGCCGGGCGCCGCCGACGCCGCGCTGACCGTCGGCGCCGTCGACTCCGCCGACGAGGCCGCGTACTTCACGAGCCAGGGCCCGCGGGCCGGTGACCACGCCCTCAAGCCCGACCTGTCCGCGCCCGGCGTCGGCATCCTCGCGGCCCGCTCCCGCCTCGCCGAGGGTGAGGGCTCCTACACCGAGATGAGCGGTACGTCGATGGCGGCCCCGCACGTCGCGGGCGCCGCCGCCCTGCTGGCCGAGCGGCACCCCGACTGGACGGGCGGCCGGCTCAAGGACGCCCTGATGTCCGGCTCCCAGCGGCTCGACGCCTCCGCGTACGCGCTGGGCGCCGGACGGCTGAGCGTGCCCGGCGCCGTCGGGGCGGAGGTCACCGCGAGCGGCAGCGTCGACCTCGGGTTCCACGGCTGGCCCCACGGTGCCGACGAGCCGGTCGAGCGGACCATCACGTACACCAACTCCACGGACGAGGACGTGCGGCTGGAGCTGGTGGCGCGCGGCACCGCCGACGGTGTCGTCACGCTCGCCGACCCCGCCCTCACCGTCCCCGCGCACGGCACCGCGTCGACCACCGTCACGGGTGACGCGGCGAAGGCGCCGGTCGGGAACACCAGCGGCGCGGTCGTCGCGAGCGCGGGCGGCAAGCAGCTCGCGCGTACCGCGTTCGGCCTGGTCAAGGAGGAGGAGCGGTACACGCTCACCGTCCGTGTGAAGGACCGCGACGGCGCGGCCACCGCCGCCGACCTGGTGGTGCAGCGGCTCACCGAGGGCACCGACCCCGTGCCGGCCGCCGTCGGCGACTCCGGCACCCTGAAGCTGCGCCTGGAGCCCGGCACGTACGCCGTGACGTCCTTCCTCGACGTGCGCGGGAGCAGAGGCGAGGACTCCCTCGGCCTCGGCTTCCTCGCCGACCCGCAGATCACCCTCGACCGGGACCGCGAGATCACCCTGGACGGGCGGGAGCTGCGCGAGATCAGGGCCGACGTCGGGCGGCGCACCGAGACCAGGCAGCTGCTCATGGAGTACGACAGGAAGGCGGGCGGCGCCGACCTGATGGGCGCCGTGCAGGTGCCCGTGACGTACGACAGCGTCTTCGCCGCGCCCACCGAAGAGGTCACCGAGGGCAGCTTCGAGTACCGCACCGTCTGGCGGCTCGGCAAGCCCGCCGTGGACGTGAAGGGCCTGCGCGAGGCCGTCGCGCAGCCCGGCGGGACCATCGCCGGGGGGCGGCACACCTGGCGCCTCGTGGACGCGGGCGACGGGACCCCGGCCGCGTACGAGGGCAAGGACGTGCGCGGCGGGGCCGTCGTGGTCCGGCGCACGGATGCGGTGTCCACGGAGCGGCTCGGGCAGGCCGCGCAGGACGCGGGCGCGAAGGCGCTGTTCGTGACGGACGAGCGGCCGGGGCGGCTCAGCGCCTGGTTCGGCACGGACGGCAACGCGGACCGGCCGCTCCAGATCGCCTCGGTCGACGCCGCCGACGGCGCGCGGCTCCGCGCGGCGGCCGAGGCGGGCCGGAGCGTCACGAGCACGGGCACCGAGCACACCCCCTACGTCTACGACCTCTCCGAGGGGCACGAGGGGGCCGTGCCCAAGGATCTCGTCCACGCGCCGAAGAAGCGGGACATCGGGGTCCTCGACACCAGGTACCACGCGGTGAAGCCCGCCGAGGGCGGCGGCTTCCGGTACTCCATCACCGACACCTTCCCGGTCGGCATCGGCTTCCAGGAGCGCATCGCCCACCCGGCCGAGCGCACGGAGTACGTCTCCACGGGCAAGGGCCAGCTCTGGCACGAGTCCGGGTCCACGGGACCCGGGGCGCTGGAGCAGCGCAGCGGCCTCGTCGCCTACCGGGGCGGTGAGCGCGTCGGGCTCGACTGGTTCAAGCCCGTGCTGCACCCGTGGCTCGGCACCGGTCTCGGCTGGGGGCAGACCCGCAGGGGCAACGACCTGGAGTTCAACGTGCCCGGCTGGGGCGACTCGGGGCCCGACCACACCGGATTCGGCGATGTGTGGAACGAGCCCTCCATGACGCAGACCACCGAGGTCCTCGTCGACGGCGACAGCGTGGACCGGCGGACGGGTTCGGCGGCGTACGTGCGGGACGCGGACCCCGGCGAGCACACGTACAAGGTGGTCACCGACACGACGCTCGACCCCGCGCGGTGGAAGCTCGCGACCAGGGGCCACTCCGAGTGGACCTTCCGGTCGAAGGAGACCCCGGGGGACAGGAAGACGTACCTGCCGCTGCTGAACCTCGGGTTCGACGTGGACACGAGCCTCGCGGGCGAGGTGCGGGGCGGGCGGACCGTCCCCGTCGGGATCTTCGCCGAGTACGTGAAGGGGGCCGAGGGCGGTCGCGTCGGCGGGGCCGCGCTCGCCGTCTCGTACGACGGGGGCACGACGTGGCGGGACGTGACGCTTCGCCGCGACGGCGAGAAGGCGTCCTGGCGGGGGAGGCTGAAGGTCCCCGCGGCTGCCGGGTCCGTCTCGCTGAGGGCGTCCGCCGGGGACGACCGGGGCGGGAGCGTGAGCCAGGAGATCGTCGGGGCGGTGGGCGTGCGGTAGGGGCCCGGCTCGGCGGAGCGCCGGACGGACCGGGGGACACCGGCCCGTCCGGCGCGGCGTGACGGGCTCTCAGCGGCCCGGCAGCGCCCGCTTCATGATCTTGCCCATGTCGTTGCGCGGCAGGGCGTCCAGGTACCGCACCCTCCGCGGCCGCTTGTGCGGGGCGAGCCGGGCGGCCACGTGGTCCGCCAGCTCGTCCGGGGCGGGCGGGGCGCCCGCGTCGGACGGGACCACCCAGGCCACGACCCGCTCACCGAGGTCCGCGTCGGGCTCTCCCGTGACGGCGGCCTCCCGCACCCCCGCGTGTTCCAGGAGGGCGTTCTCGATCTCGCCGGCGCCGATCTTGTAGCCGCCGCTCTTGATGAGGTCGGTGGCCTTGCGGCCGACGATGCGCACGTAGCCGTCGGCGTCCCGCACCGCCATGTCGCCCGTGCGGAACCAGCCGCCCGGCGCGAACGCCTCGGCGGTGGCGTCGGGGCGGTTGAGGTAGGCGGTGAAGAGGTTCGGGCCGCGCACCTGGATCTCGCCCACCGCCTCGGGCCCCGCCCCCGTGATCTCCCCGCCCTCCTCGTCGACCAGGCGCAGCTCGACGCCGGGCAGCGGCACCCCGACCGCGCCCGCGCGCGGCTCGCCGTCGACGCGCACGCTGGTGATCATGAGCGTCTCCGTCATGCCGTACCGCTCGACGACGCGGCGCCCCGTCGCGGACGTGATGCGCTGGTGGTCGTGGACCGGCAGCGCCGCCGAGCCCGAGACCAGGAGACGGGCCCCGCCGAGCGCCTTGACCAGGCGCGGCTCGTCGGGCAGCGCTTCGGCGATCCGGTGGTACATCGTCGGCACCCCGAACAGCATCGTCGCCCCCGAGCCCAGCTCGCGCGCCACGCCCTCGGTGCTGAACCGGCCGAGGTGGCGCACCGCGCCGCCCCGCCGCAGCGGGCCGAGGGTGCCGAGGATCAGACCGTGCACGTGGAACAGCGGGAGCCCGTGCACCAGGACGTCGTCGCCGCTCCACTGCCAGGCGTCCGCCAGGGCGTCGAGCGTGGCGGCGATCGCGCGGCGCGGCAGGACGGCGCCCTTGGGCGGGCCCGTGGTGCCGGACGTGTAGACGACCAGGGCGGGGGCCTCGGGGTCGTCCGGCTCGGTGACGGCGGTGGCGGGCGGGCGGTGGTCGCCCACGTCCACGGCTATGCGGGGCAGCCCGGCGAGCGCGGGCGGCAGCGTGGCGCCGGGCTCCGCGAGGACGAGGGCCGGGGCGCTGTCCGCCACGATGTGCGTCAGCTCGCCGTCGCCCGACTTCGGGTTGAGCGGTACGGCGGGCACCCCGGCCCGCAGGGCGGCGACCACGCCGACGGCCGTCTCCAGGGACGGGGTGGCCCAGACGGCGACCCGGCCCGCGCCCCGCAGCCGTCCGGCCAGGGCGGCGGACGCCAGAGCCAGTTCGGAGTAGCTCAGCGAACGGTCGCCGAACCGCAGGGCAGCGCCGGGGGGCGCCGTGTGCGGGGCCGTCAGGGCCGGGAAAAGCGGATCCACGTCTCGTACTCCTTGTGGTTGTACTCGTGTCGCTCCAGTCCACCACTTCATCTCTGCCCCGCGTGGCGGCCCCCGTGAACACGGCGGCACCGCCTCCTCCGGGGGACGGGGAGAGCCACGGCGTCCGTCCCCGAGCCCCGCCCCCGCGTCTGTCCGACCATCCCAACATCTGCTTATGATTCGGCGGTGTTCGATTCACGGCACATCAAGACGTTCCACGAAGTGGTCAAGGCCGGGTCGTACTCGGCGGCCGCTCGCTCCCTCGGCTACACCCAGCCCGCGATCACGCAGCAGATGAAGGCCCTCGAACGGTCCGTCGGCACGCCGCTGTTCACCCGCGTCGGCCGCCGCATGCGCCTGACGGAGGCGGGCGAGGCCCTGTCACGGCACGCCGGGATCATCCTGGACGACATCTCCGCGGCCCAGCAGCAGATGAACGCGATCACGCGGCTGCGCTCGGGACGGGTGCGCGTCTGCGCCTTTCCCAGCGCCAACGCGACCCTCATCCCCGAGGCCCTGGCCCGCCTCGCCTCCGGCCACCCGGGAATCCGCGTCGAACTCCTGGAGGACGAGCCGCCGGAGTCGCTGCGGCGCGTGGTGCGTGGCGAGTGCGACATCACCCTCGCCTTCACCTACCCGGGCCTGCACGAAGAGGTGCCGGACGAGCTGGTGGAGATCCCGCTCATGGAGGACCAGCTCACCGTGCTGCTGCCCACGGGGCACCCCATGGCGCGCCGGCGCTCGGTCAAGCTCGCCGAGCTGGCGGACGAGCGGTGGATAGCCGGGTGTCCGCGCTGCCGGGCCAACTTCCTGCACGAGTGCGCCGAGCTGGGCTTCGCGCCCGAGATCGCCTTCACCACCGACGACAACCTCGTGGTGCAGAGCCTGGTCGCCGAGGGGCTCGGCGTCGCGATGATGCCGGGGCTCGTCCTGAACTTCCTCTGCCACCGCAAGGTGACGGGCCGCGCCCTCGACCCCGCGTCGCGGCGCCAGGTGTCGGCGTACGTCCTCAAGGACCACCTCCGCATCCCCGCCACGGGCCAGGTGCTCGAAGAGCTCAAGACGGTGGCCGCCAACCGCGTCGGCTGCTGACCCCCGCGTCCGTCCGCCGGTGCGTCCGGTCGGCGCGTCCGGTCCGCCCGTCGGCGCGTCAGCCATAAGCGGACGTTGCGGGGATGCGAAACAACTGTCGTTGGACGTGATGGATCGGGCGGCACCACGCTGCCCGTATGACCACTCCGACCGCGTACCGGGCCGCCCGGACCACAGAGCGCCTCGACACCCTCGTCGCCGATGTGCGCGAGGCGGTCGGGCGCGGACTGCCCCCCGACCTCACCGCGTACCTGGTCGGCGAGCGCCTCGCCCCGCACCTCGGGGCGGCCGACCTGCTCACCGACGAGCAGTGCGAGGGCGACCCCGAGCGCTACCGCCAGCACGTCCTGCACGCCGAGCACGACGGCAGCTTCTCCGTCGTGGCCCTGGTCTGGCTGCCGGGGCAGCGGACCTCCGTCCACGACCACGTGTCGTGGTGCGTCACGGGCGTGCACGAGGGCGAGGAGCGGGAGCGGCGCTACCGCCTCGTGCCCGCCGCCGAGGACGGCGGCGCGGCCCGGCTCGTCGCCACGGAGGACGTCGTCAACCCGCGGGGCTCCGTCTGCGGCTTCGCGCCGCCCGGCGACATCCACCGCGTGTGGAACGCCTGCGGCACCCGCGCGATATCGATCCACATCTACGGCGCCGACATCGCCCGCCTCGGCAGCAGCGTCCGCCGCGTGTACGAGCTGCCGGCCGACCGGTAATGGCGCTGCTCGGAGAACGCGCCACGTCCCGCCCCGCGGCTCCCGCCTCCGGCGGCCGTCCGCACGGCAAGCTGCCGGGACTCGGTCTCGCCGCCCTCGGGGTGGCCCTCGCCTGGGGCGTGCACCGGCTCGTGCCCGGCGTCCCGATGCTCACCGCCGCCGTGGTCCTCGGCATCGTGGCCGCCCATCTGCCCGGCGTCGCGCGCTCCTGGGTGCGCGGCCCCGGCAAGGCGGGACTCACGTTCGCCGGGAAGCGGCTGATGCGGGTCGGCATCGTGCTGCTCGGCCTGAAGCTGAGCCTCGACGACGTGCTCGGCCTCGGCTGGGCCTCCGTCGCGATGGTGCTGTGCGTGGTCGCCGTCACCTTCGGCGGCACCTGGTGGCTGGGGCGCCGCATGGGCCTGCGCGGCGACCAGCCGCTGCTGATCGCCACCGGCTACTCGATCTGCGGCGCGTCGGCGATCGGAGCCGTCAGCGAGGTCTCCGAGAGCGACGAGCGGGACACCGCCACCTCGGTGGCCCTGGTGACGCTCTGCGGAACGCTCGCCATCGCCGTACTGCCGCTGCTCCAGCACCCCCTCGGCCTCAGCGACGCGGAGTTCGGGCGCTGGGTCGGGGCGAGCGTGCACGACGTGGGGCAGGTCGTGGCGACCGCGCAGACCGCGGGCTCCGGGGCGCTCGGTGACGCCGTCCTGGTCAAGCTGATGCGGGTGGCGCTGCTCGCGCCGCTCGTCGCCGCGGTCGCCCTGTCGGTGCGGGCGCGTGCGCGGTCGGGGGCGCGGCCCGACGGCGGCGGCGGGAGCACCAGGCGCCCGCCCGTCGTGCCGCTGTTCGTCGCCGGCTTCCTCGCCATGGTGCTGCTGCGCACCACGGGGCTGCTGCCGGGCGGCGCGCTCGACGCGGCCCACACCGCGCAGGAACTCCTCCTCGCCGCCGCGCTCTTCGGTCTGGGCAGCGCGGTCGACCTGCCGTCCCTGACCCGGACGGGCGGCCGTGTCGCGGCGCTCGGCCTCGTCTCGTGGGGCGTCATCGCGGGGATCTCGTACGCGGGCGTCCTGCTGACGTGAGGCGGGGCGGCGCGAGGGGCAGCGGCGCGAGGGACGCTTGTTAGCCTGCGGGGTCGAAGCCCCGTACGAGTGAACAGACGTACGGGAGCGCCTGGCCGAGCTAGAGGAGTCCCCGTGGCAAGCCCCCGCATCGCGCTCGTGACCCGAAGCCCGCAGCCGGATCACGACCACGACCTGCCGGTCCTCGCCCGGGCCCTCGCCGACGCGGACGCCGAGACCCACGTCGTGGGCTGGGACGACCCGGACGTCGACTGGGCCGGCTTCGACCTCGCGGTGATCAGGTCGACCTGGGACTACAGCTGGCGCACCGGGGAGTACGTGGCGTGGGCCGAGCGCTGCGCGAGGCTCACGCGGCTCGCCAACCCCGCGGAGGTCGTGCGCTGGAACACCGACAAGCGCTACCTGGGCGAGCTGGCGGCGGCGGGCGTCCCCACCGTGCCGACGTCCTACTCCGCACCCGGCGAAAGTATCGAACTGCCCGCCGCGGACACGGAGTTCGTGGTCAAGCCGGCCTCCGGGGCCGGGGCGCGCTACGCCGGCCGCTACCGCGCCGACGAGCACGAGGCCGCCCTCGCCCACATCGCCCGCATGCACGCCGAGGGCTTCACCGCCATGGTGCAGCCCTACGTGCGGCGGATCGACGTCACCGGGGAGCGCGCCCTCGTCTTCATCGGCGGGCAGTTCCTGCACGCGATACGGAAGGGCGCGGTCCTCGCGCCCGGCACGGCCTACGACGCCGACAAGACGCCCCACCCGGACCTGCGCCCCTGGGAGCCGTCGGCCGCCGAGCTCGACGTCGCCGCGCGGGCGCTCGCGGCCGTCCCCGGCTCGCCCGAGCTGCTCTACGCGCGCGTGGACGTCGTCGACGGCGAAGGACCCGGTGACGGGCCGCGCGTGATGGAGCTGGAACTCGTCGAGCCCAACCTCTTCCTCGGCGTCCACCCCGGCTCGCTCGACCGCGTCGTGGAGGGGATTCTCAAGGCCGCGGTGTGAGCGGCGGGCCCCCGTCGGGGAACTCCACCCGCTGGAGCAGGCCCCAGGTGAACTCCGCCACGCAGCGCCGCCGCGCGCCGTCCGGGCCCTCCGCCTCCGGCGCGGTGAAGGCGAGCCGCCACCGCGTCGGCGCCGTCCCCTCCATGGGCCGGGCGGGGGCGAAGGCGCGGGCGGCCTCGTCGACCGTGCAGGACCACGGCGTGAGGTCGGCGAGCGTACGGAGTGCGGGGCCCGGCACCCCCGGCGCGCGCACCAACCACTCGTTCCACACGCCTCCGCCGGGCGCGAGCAGCACCTCGAAGCGCAGGTCGGGCCAGAGCGGCACCGGCCAGAGCAGGGCCTCGCACTCCAGGTCGCCGATCGCGCGGCGCGCCGTCGACTCGGGGGCGCCGAGGATTGAGCGGTAGCGGGAGCGGGCGCCGCGCGCGCCGCCGCGGCCCCGGGCCATCGCCTGCCAGCGGCGGTTGGCCTCCCGCATCTCCGCGGCGGAGACGCCGAGGCCGTGCCGGGCGCGCTCCACGAGGCCGGGGTTGTGGTCGGCCATGCGGCGCAGCAGGACGAGCTGGAAGTCCAGCGGCGTGAACGGGGCGGGCGGCGGCGTGGACCTAGCGGGCATGTGCCCCATCGTCGCGCACCGCGAAGGCTCCCGGGCGGCGGCCCTCGGGGAGGAACAGGACCGAGTTGACGTACCGGGGGCGGCGCGGCGTGAGCACCCGGCGCAGCAGTCCCTGCGTCACCACGTACGACGTGTCGGACTGGTGGGCCTCCAGGTCGAAGGCGGCCAGCGGCAGCCACGTGTCGTGCGGCAGGACCCAGCCCCGGTAGCCGTGCTCGCGGGTGAGCAGCTCCACGATCGGCCCGATCGGCTGGATGCGGGCCTCCAGCTCGATGAAGAGCGCGGGGCGGTCCCTGGCGATCAGCTCGCGCGCGCCCCGGAGCACCGGCAGCTCGTTGCCGTCCACGTCGATCTTGACGAAGTGCACGTCCCGGAGGCCGAGCCCGTCGAGCGTCACGCACGGCACGTCGAGGGCGCGGGCGTGGATGTCCCGCCGGATCAGCGACGACACGCCCCGCTCGCCCCGGTCGCCGGCCGGCAGCCAGAGCCTGGCGGTGCCCGGCCGGTCCGTGGCGGCGCCCCGGACGACGCGGACGTTGGGCGGGGTGCTGGCGGCGAGCAGCCGGGCGAGGCGCGGCACCGGCTCCACGGTCACCACCTGCCGCGCCCGCGTGGCGAGACGGCGCGACCAGGGCCCGTACCAGCCGCCGACGTCCACGGCCGTGGCGCAGTCCGGCGGGCAGAGGTCGCCGAGCCGGGCCAGCTCGGGCTCGAAGCGGGGGTAGACGAGCCGGGCCAGGGCGGCGATGACCCGGTCGGGCACGAAGGGCGCCAGCCGGGCGGCCAGGGTCATGAGCGGGACATCCGCTCGACGAGCCGCTCGTGCTCGTCCTCGGTGACCTGTTCGCCGGAGGAGGGCAGGAGCTGCGGGATGCCGTCGATGACCGGGTACCTGCGGCGCAGGCGCGGGTTGTACAGCGCCTCCTGCGGCACGAGCGGCTCCTCCGGAGCCAGCAGGTGCAGCGGGCCCTTGTCCAGCGGGCAGGCGAGGATTCTCAGCAGCGGGTCGTCGGGGTTCATCCGCTCGTCAGCTCCTTGGGGGGTGAGGGGTGGGAAGGGGTGCCGTCGTGCTTCGGCATGGCGAGCAGGACGGTCACCGCGAGCACCGTGCCCGCGATCCGCAGGGCGAGCCGCACCGGCTCGTGCGGCAGCGCCTCGCCGAACGCCAGCGTCCCGAGCACCGCCGTGAACAGCGCCGTCACCGTCGTGCACACGGGGACGATCAGCGAGGCCCGGCAGCGCTGGAGCGCGGCCTGCGACATGATCAGGCCGAACGCCCCGGTGAACAGGAGCAGGTACGGGTACGGCGAGCGCAGCAGGTCGACGAGGGCGCCGCCGATCCCCTGCGTGGTCAGATGGCTGGAGACGCCCTTGATGGCCAGCGAGCTCACGCCGTAGAGCAGCCCGACCGCGACGCCGTACTCCACGCCCGTCGTCGGCATGCGGTGCCGGTGCCTCGCACGGCGCTCCGCCGAGCTGTAGAGCCACAGGCCCGCGGCGAGCGAGGGCAGGCAGACGGTCAGGACCAGGGGCGCGGGCGCCCCGCGGCCGACCGTGTCGCTGTTCTCGCTCAGCGACAGGACGACCATGAGCAGCGCGAGGAGGATCGCGCCGACCGCGTACCGCTCGCGGCCGGAGGTCTCCTCGCCGAGCAGCACGGAGGACAGGAGCAGCAGCAGGACGAGCCCGGAGACGAAGATGCCCTGGGCGGCGGCGATCGGCAGCGTCCGGTAGACGGCGAGCTGGGCGCCGAACCCGGCCGCGAGCGCCAGCGAGCCGCCGATCCACAGCGGGCTGCCGAGCACCTGGCCGAGCAGCCGGAGGGGGTTGCGGACGCTGACGGACGGCATGGCCGTCAACGCCCGCTTCTCCAGCACGAATCCGGTGCTGTAGAGCACGTTCGCGAGCAGCGCCGCGGCCACACCCCACCACATGGGACTCAGGTCCTTCGGGCGTGCAGCAGCAGGATGGACGAGGCGCTCGGCACCGCGCAGGCGAGCCGGTCCAGGGCGCGCAGCGGGCGCGGCACCCCGTGGAAGGGCGCGCCGGTGAGGCGGACCACCTCGAAGCCGCTCGCGGAGACGAACTCCCGCAGCGCGCGGGCGGTGTAGAGCCGCAGGTGGCCCACGACCTCGGTGCCCGGGCGGCCGTGGATGCCGCGCAGGCTCACCTCGGAGAAGACCGGCTGTACGCCCGCGAGGAGCAGGCCGCGGTTGTACCAGGCGGCGAGGTTGGGGGTGGACAGCATCAGATGGCCGCCCGGCCTGAGGACCCTGCGCAGTTCGTCGAGCGCGCTGTCCGGGTCCACCAGGTGCTCGATGACCTCGCTGAACAGGACGGCGTCGGCGGCGCCGCCCGCGAACGGCAGCCCGCCGTCCGCCAGTTCGCCCCGTACGACGTCGGGCAGATGGGCGTGGGCGCGCTTCAGGGCGTCCTGGGACCAGTCCACGCCGATCACCCGGTGGCCCGCGAGCAGCGGGGCGGCGGTCGCCGCCGCCGTGCCGTCGCCGCAGCCGACGTCGAGGACGGTGGCGGGGCGGGACGTGGCGGGGCCGAGGGCGGCGGCCAGGACACGGGCCTGGCGGAGGCTGCGGGCGTCGCCGGAGGCCACGGGGACGGCCGGGTTCTCGTAGAAGTCGCGGAGCCCGGCCGGGGGCCCGGTCGTCGCGGTGGTCACAGGGGCCTCCCGTTCCCGTCGCCCTCCGGGGGCCGCGCCGTGTGTTCCGTCGCGTGGAGGTAGTGCTCGAACAGATCCCGCAGATGCGCCCCGTCACCGTGGCTGAGCAGCGTCTTCGACCAGCGCAGGGCGAGGTGCAGCCGGCCCGCGGTCGACGCCGTGGTCACCGTGAGGCCGCGCGGCAGCCGGGCGGGCGCGGAGAACCACACGGCGTGCGCGCGGCCCGCGTCCCCGAAGTCCAGGGCGTAGGGGACGCGGCCGATGTTGCTCAGGAGCGTCGTCGACGTCCAGGGCGCGGCGGCCCTGCGCAGCCCGCGCGTGAGGGCCGCCCGGAACGTGACGGGCAGCACCGGCGCGGTCAGCAGCGCGGCCCCGTGGCCGAGCTGGGGGCGCGCCATGGCCTTGAGCGCGCGGGTGCGCTCGGAGGTGCGGCACAGCAGGTCGCGGATCGTCTCGGGGGTCCAGTCGCGCCCGGCCAGCTCGGCCGCGCCGAACGGCACCTCGACCAGGCGGGTGCCGTTGCCGATCGGCATGCTCGCGTCGCGCGGCCTGTCGTCCACCGGCATCGTGATGCGCAGGGGCCTCGGCCGGGCCCCGTGCTCGCGGTTCCAGTGGGCGATCATCAGGGCGGTCGCCACCATGAGCTGGTCGTTCACGGTGAACGGGGAGCCCTTGGGCCTGCGCGGCACGGGCAGCTCCGCGATGAGCATGCCGTTGCCGGGCGACGGCTCGGGCGTGCCCTTGCTGACCCGGGCCGGTGGCGCCCAGCCCGACGCGGCGTCCGGCGGCGGCGCGGCGGCCGTGCCCGCGCTCTCCGCGGGGCGGGTCGGCGGCGCGGCGGGGGAGTTGTCCCTGCCGCCGTAGATCTCCGCGGCCGTGGCGAGGACGCGGAGGCAGGCGGGGCCGTCCAGGGCGGTGTGGTTGATGGTGAGCAGGAGGACCGCGCCGCCGTCCGCGCCCGCCCCGGCGGCGCCCTTCGGCGGTTCCTCCGCGGGCAGCACCTCCAGGCGGACCGGCGGCGACGCCGACAGCGGCGGGGCCTCGGCGAGCGCCCGTTGCCTGGCGTGCTTCAGGGCGTCCCGCCCGGCCGGCGGGAAGGACACCACCTCCGTGTCGGCCTCCGCCGTCAGCTCCCACTCGTAGCGGCGGCGGTACCAGGGGCCGCGCGCCTCCCGCACCAGGATGCGGGGGTGGCGGCGCAGGGCCTCGTGGAACGCGGCCCGCAGCCTGGCCGGGTCCGGGGTGCCCGGCAGGTGCACCTCGATGTGCACGGTCTCCGGCTCCTCCTCCTGGAGGCAGTGCCGGGAGACCTCGTCGACGACGGGGAACGGCACCCTCGCGGGCGGCCGTCCGGGCCCGTCCGCGCGCCGTGCCGGGTGTTCGAGTGCGGTCATCGCTGCGTGCCTTCTCCCGGGGTGTGCGGGCCTTCGGCCGGTGGCGGTGCGGTGGCGGGGCCGCGGGCCGAGACGGTCGGTCCCGCCTCCTGGCGTGCCGGGCCCTGCTCGCGGTGCGGCAGCGGGGGCGTGGGCGGCCCGGCCGCGGGGCCCGCGCCGGGCCCGTACACCAGGGTGTCGCCGGTGCCGGTGCCCCGCCGCCGTGCCGTCCGCTCCGTCCCGGAGACCAGGGCCGCGAACAGGGCGATCAGCGCGAGGAGCTGCGCCACGGGGCCGAACGCGCCCTCGTCGGACGCGGCGGCGGCGCCGCCCGCACCCGTCGCCGCCGCGATGCCCGCCCCGGCCATCGCGGCGAACGCGATCGGCACGAGCAGCGCGTGCCGCCACCACGCGAGCAGCGCCAGCGCGGGCACCAGCAGCGCGAACGGGCCCGCGATGACCACGGCCACCAGGGTGAGCGCCACCGTGCCGAGGATCAGGCCGGGGGCGGGCGGCGCGGGCGCCGGGGCGTCCTCGTCGGTCTCGCGGCGCCACAGGACGGCGAGCGCGATCAGGGCCAGGACGCCGACAGCGGCCAGGATGAGACCGATCTCGTAGGTCGTCGACGGCTCGTAGGTGAGCTTCACCGTGCCGCCCTCGCCCTCGGGCACGAGCCAGCCCTGCTGCCAGCCGTCGAGCCGCAGCGAGGACAGCTCCTTGCCGTTCAGGGTCGCCTTCCAGCCGTCGTTCACGTTCTCGTACGTGGTGAGGTACGAGGCCGCTCCGGCGCCCACCGTCAGCTCACGGCGGTCGCCGAGCCAGTCCTTCACCTTCAGCTCGCGCGCGGCGGTGTCGACGCCTGCCGGTGTGCCCCGGGTGAGGGAGGCGTCCATGACGGCGAGGGCGCCCGCGTCCCCGGTCTCGACGCTGTGCGCCCCGGCCTCCAGCTCGACGGTGGTGTCCTTCTCGCCGAGCCGGCAGAGACCGACCTCGATCGGGCGGCGGTCGGTGAGGTCCTTGACCGTGCCCTTCGCGCTCGACTCGTACAGCTCGCCGTCGATCGACATGACCGGGCCCTGGCCGCAGGGGAGCGAGAAGCGCTTCGCCGGGTCGGGCTGCTTCGTGCGGTACTCGTCGAGCGCAGGGACGTAGACCTCGGTGAGGCCCACGGGGAGCTGGAGGTCGGCGTCCGCCACCGGGTTGTGGACCGTGAGCGGTGCCGTCTCCGTGATGGTGATGTCCATCCGGTCGGTGGTGATCGGCTCGAAGCGGGCGTTGCCGTTCTCGTCGACGCCCGCGGTCGCGGCGCCGTCCGGCGAGCTGATCTCGATCTTCTGCGGCCGGGTGGAGAGGCCGCCCGCCGCGGGCAGCACGATCTCGCCCACCGGCTTCTTGTCGGGCCACTTGAGGTGGATGACGGGCCGGTCCCCGCCGCCCGCGACCCAGGCCGTGGTCAGGTCGCCGTCGGTGAGGTTGCGCGGCGAGAGGCCGTTGCCGAGCTTCGCGGTGGAGTCCGCGGTCGCGATGATCTGCTGCTCCTGCTCGGGCGCCACCTTGTAGAGGAGTTCGTCGAGTTCACGGCCCGGCACGGCCACCGCGCTCGCCTTCACCTCGTACTCGCCGTCGGCCGTCGTCGTGAACCGGCGGTGCAGGCCCGACTCGGGGTCCGCCTGCGAGAAGGCGCCGGGGTCGGAGGTGCGGTGCAGGGAGTACGTGGTCGCCTTCGCGTCGGTGACCTTCTCCGCGTCCTTCGGCAGTTGGAGGAGGCGGGTGACCCGCACCTCGGGGATCGTGATCTCCGAGAAGCCCGCACCCGTCAGGCCGGGGCGCGCCACCTGGGAGTCCACGATCGTGATCTTGATGAAGCCGGTCTCGCCCGGGGCGGCCTTCACGCGCTGCGGCTCACCGTCGGTCCGGAGCGGGCTGGTGACGCTGCCGTGCTCCGTCTCCACCCGGATGCGGGTGGGCGCCGCCCGCACGCCGTCCTGCGGCAGCGGGGTGACGCGGAACGACGAGGGCACGTCGACCTTCGCGTTGAACTCGGCCCTGATCCACTCGCCGTCCGCCGAGCCGGGGTTGCCCTCGGCCCAGGCCGTGGCCGGGTTCCCGTCGAAGGCGTTCACCGGGTCGTACTGCGGCAGGTGGAAGAGCCAGTTGCCGTAGCTGGACGCCGTGACCGACCTGGCGCCGCGCAGCTCCGCCGTCGTCTGGTGCTCGACGCCGTCGCTCGGCAGGATCTGGTGCGGCTTCTCGCCCGGGTTCTGGAGCGCGTCGGGCGCGTTCCTCTCGTCCCGGCCGTAGGTGTACGAGGTGTTGGAGCCGACCAGGCCGAAGCGGGTGTCGGCGCGGCGCAGGCCGTCACCGACCGCCTGGAGGCCAGGCGCCCCGAGCCCCGGGTGGTTGTCACCGGCGAGGACGGTAGGACGGTTCCGCATCTCCGGGTCGGCGGAGAGCGGCAGCAGCGACTCGGGGCCGCCGCTGACCACCGCCGTGTTGGACACCGGCTTCAGGCCCGCCTGGCCAGGGCGCTCGGCGCCGTCGCCGGGGGCGTAGACCTCGACGGCGCGCTGGCGCGGGTAGAGGCCCTCCACCTGGATGGGCGTGTCGTCGGCGATGACGCCGCCGGTGGTCTGCGGGCCGAAGCCCGTCACGCGGCGGAAGCCGGACTCCTCCAGGGTGCGCTTGACCGTGGCGGTCGGCACGTTGCCGACCTGGTCGGGGTCGAGGTCGTTGCGGACGACGACGTAGTACAGGCCGGCCCGCGTCACGTAGTCGCGCAGGCCCGGCACCTCGGCGCCGGTCCGCAGTGCCTGCTCGACGGCGTCCATGGCGCGCCGGTTGCCCGGCGTGCCGAACGGCACGTAGTCGCGCTGCGCCCAGCGCGAGTCGGCGAGCACGTCGAGGGGCTGGTCGATGGGGGAGCCCCAGGTGTAGATGCCGTGCGCGGTAGCGGGGACGACCAGGGCCCGCGAGTCGGGCGAGTACTTCTTCAGCCAGTCGGCCGTCGCCTGCCAGTAGGTGGGCAGCTTCTGGAACGAACCCGGCTGGAGGATCGCGCCGTTGACGTAGGGCAGGGCGAGGCCGGGCAGGACCAGGACCGCCGCGATCAGCGGCGCGTACCGCCTGCCCCGCACCGGCCGGGCCCCGCGCGCCCGCGCGGCCACGCCCACGAGGTGCGCCAGGCCGAGGACCAGGGCGAGGGCGAGGCCCGTCTGGAACTTGTAGATGTTGCGGAACGGCACGAGCCCGCCGTCCAGCCACGACTGGACGGTGCCGTGGAAGGGGGCGCCGAACGCGCCGCCGTACCCGGCGAGGGTGATCAGGGCGACCGAGAGGACCGTCAGGACCAGCCAGCGCCGCTCCGGCAGATCGCGGCGCGCGAGCCCCGCGAGGCCGACGGCGGCGGCCAGCGCCGAGCAGACGACGGCGACGACGGCCGTCGCCACCGTCCATCCTGCGGGCAGCCAGGCCTCGCCGAAGTGCAGGTACGCCACCCAGTTGCCGGCGCCGCGCAGGGCCTCGGTCGCCGACATGGTGCCGGTCGTGGTGGCCGAGTCCTCCACGTAGGGCAGGAAGTTCTCGCCGTAGATGCCGAGCATGAGCAGCGGCACGACCCACCAGGCGGTGGCCAGGATGACGCCCGGCACCCACCAGGTGATCAGCTTCCGCTTGCGCGGGCCGTTGGGGCGGGAGAGCAGGTAGAGGCCCACGGGCAGCAGCGAGGCGAGCGTCGCCGCCGCGTTCACGCCGCCCATGAACGGGATGATCAGCGCCGAGCGGCACGCGGCGAGGCGCGCGCTGATCCGCTCGTCCGCCAGCGGCAGCAGCACCCACGGAAGGAACGCGCCGGGCAGCGCCGCCGCCGACGTCGAGCCGATGACCACGGTGAACGTCGGCCACAGGGCGTACACCACCGCGCCGAGCAGCCTGCTGGAGCGGCTGCCGACGCCCAGGCGCTCGGCGAGCCGCAGCGCGCCCCAGAACGCGACCGCGAGGATCAGCGAGAACCAGAGCCGCTCCGCGATCCACACCGGTATCTGCACGAGGTCGGCGAGCCCGTAGAACGGCAGCATCGGGAAGACGTAGCCGACGTACTGGTCCTGGATGCCGCCGAAGCCGCCCCGGTCGTGCCAGAGCTGGCCCAGGTCGGAGAGGAACTGCCAGGGGTCGACGGCGACACCGAGCTTGGTGTCGAACGTCATGCGCCCCGGTTTCGCCGCGAGGAGGAGCACGAACACCACGGCCCAGAACCCGAGCAGCCAGCGCCGCGAGCGCGGCCCCCGCGATGGTTCGGGGGCATCGGTCGTGGGTCTTGCCGCCACCGGGGGTGGGGCCTGCACCGTGGTCATGGACACCGCCTGAGGATGAGAAGGAGATTCCAGGTCGCGACCTCGCGCACCACCGGCACCCTGGTGACCGCCCCGGCCAGGAACGGCCAGTAGCGCGAGCGCGCCGACACCACGGCCACGTCGTCGCGGGCCCGCACCTGCCGCAGGGTCGCGCCGACGTGGTGTGCGAAGAGGTTCTCGCCGAGCTTGTGTTTCGCGGCTCTTCCCGTACGCCGTTCATAGCGGGCGCGGGCCCGGTCGGCGCCCAGGTAGTGCCAGGGCGCCCACTCGTGACCGCCCCAGGGGGAGAGCCAGTTGGTGAAGGAGACATAGAGGAGACCGCCGGGCCGGGTGACCCTGACCATCTCGCTGAGGAACGTCTGGGGGTCGTCGACGTGCTCCAGGACGTTGGAGGAGAACGTCACGTCGGCGACGCCGTCCGCCAGCGGCAGCAGATAGCCGTCGGCGAGGACCGAGCCCTCGGGCGGCTTGCTCCCCGCCGCCGTCATCTCCGCGAGATCCGGCTCGAAGAGGTAGCTCAGCGCGCCGCGCCGCCGGAACTCCTCGGTGAAGTAGCCGCCCCCGCCGCCGATGTCGACGACGACGCGGTCCTTCACGGGGCCGTACGCCTCGACCTGGTCGGCGGCGTCCTCGGCGAGAAGCCTGTAGCAGCGCTCGGGCTCCTGCTGCTCGCGCAGGAAGGCCCGGAAGAGCGTGGCGGAACGGCGCAGGGAGGGGTCCTTCACTCAAGGCCCCTGAGCGGTGTCGGGTTCCAGGTGCGCGGCGACGGCCTCGGCCGCCACCGCCTGGAACTGCCGGACGGTGTTGCCCCAGCGGAACCGCGTGGCCCGTTCGCCCGCGGCCTTGCCGAGGGCCCTGCGGCGCTCCGCGCTGAGCGCGAGGGTGCACCAGGCCGCGGCGAAGGAGCTCTCGCCGCGGGCCAGGAGGCCGGTCACCCCGTCCTCGATGGAGTCGCGGACCCCGGGGACGTCGAAGCCGACCGAGGGGGTCGAGCGGGTCGCGGCCTCGGTGATGACCAGGCCCCAGCCCTCCACGGCGGAGGGGTGGAGCAGCATCCAGGCCTCGCACAGCAGGCGGTGCTTCTCCGCCTCGGACACGTGACCCCTGAAGTCGACACCGGGGCCCGCCATCCGCTCAAGGCGCGCGCGTTCGGGGCCGTCGCCCACGATCACGAGCCGGCCGCCCGTGACGGGCCTGACCCGCTCCCACAGGCGCAGCAGCAGGTCGATCCGCTTGTACTCGACGAGGCGTCCCATCGCCAGGAAGAGCGGCTCGTCGGAGCGGGCGTGCAGCGGGCCCGGCTCCTCGACGCCGTTGTGCACGATGCGTATGCGGTCGCGCTCCACGCCGATCCCCCGCAGCGCGGTGGCCGTCGACGGCGAGACGGCCACCAGGAGGTTGCCGCGCTGCGCGCCGGAGAGCGCCCAGTGCTCAAGGCGCCGGCCCAGCCGGGCGGCGGGGGCGAGCGCTCCGGGGAAGCGCATGCCCCAGAGGTCGGTGTGGACGTGGTTGACGAGGCAGAGCGTCGGCCCTCTGTGCCACAGCGGCGCCAGGTACGGCATGCCGTTGCAGACCTCGACGAGCAGGTCGCAGTCGCCCACCTGCCGGGTGAACGCCGAGCGCGCCCGCAGGTAGTGACCGAACTCGCCGCCCGCCGACACCACGCGGTAGTCGCGGTAGGCGGCGGGGCCGCCGCAGAGCAGCGTGACCTGGTGGCCCAGCTTGCTGAGCCCGTCGGCCAGGCGGTCGACGAGCAGTTCGGAGCCTCCCGCGGCCGGGTTGCCGAGGTCGCGGTGGGCGAGGAAGACGATCCGGCGCGGCTGTGGGGGAGGCGCGGGAAGCCGCTGCGCGTGCCGTGGGGCGGCCGCGCGCAGCGAGGACGGTACGTGCTGGGGCATGCGTGCTCCAACTCGTCTCAGGGTGCGGAACTGTGGGGGGTCCGGTCGGGTAAACGGTTCTGCTGGGTGCTGGTGGGGTGCCGCGGGGTGCAGCGGGGGTGCAGCGGGGGTGTTGCCGGGTGCAGCGGGGTGGAGCGGTGGCCGGGCCGCGGAGCGGTGGGGTCGTTCCGCGTACCTGCGGTGCCCGGCCTGTGCGGGGTGGTGCGGGGGTGGTGCTCGGGTGGTGCGGGGAAAGTGCTGGGGTGGTGCGGGGACTGTGCTCGGGTGGGGTGGTCAGTTTTCGCCGCCCGGTAGCGCGCGGCTACTCACCGAAGTGACAATTTCCGGGCTTTTCAGCGCTGACGTCTCATCACATCGTGCTGGAGTGCAGGGGGCTTCGGGACGCGGCGGGATTCGGACTCCCCGGCTCCGCCGATCCGTCACCGTCCTCGGGGCCGTTCGCCCCGTCGTCCCTGCGGCCCCGGACGACCAGGACGACTCCGGCCACCGCGAGCACCGCGCCGAGCGCGCCCGCCACCACCGGCAGCGTCTCGCCCACCAGCTTCAGCCGGTCGCTGTCGTCCTTGGCGAGCTTCACCTGGGCCTTCTGCGTGGCCGTGTCGAACGCGATCCGCTCGCTGTCGAGCAGCACCGTCGCGTCCTTGTCGGAGCCCGGCGCCCGCAGCGTCTTGCGCGGCCCGATGGCGGCGTAGATGATCCGGCCGGTCCGCTGGTCGGCGACGAGCTCGATGCCGTGGTTGGCGTAGTACTCGTCGGCGATCACCTGGCTCTTCTTCGGCTGCCCGACCAGGCGTCCCGGCACCTGACGCGTGCCGGTCTTGGTGGCCTTCACCGTGCCCGTGAACCGGTGGCCCTCGTAGCCCTGGATCTTCTTCGTGCCCCGGTAGGTGAGCGGCACCGTCGCCCCCAGCGTGTTGTCCCACCAGAGGTAGGACCGCTTCTCCACGTCGAAGGGGAACTTCAGGTACGCCTCGCCCTCGAAGGACGGCTCCTCGCCGCAGCAGTGCACCGGACGGTTCGTCCTCCGGTCGGTGACCCAGCGCTCCTGCGTCCACTGGAGCGCGTCGTGCGGGTCGGCCGCGGGCAGCGAACCGTCCGGGTCCACGGAGGTCACGACGTCCCAGATGGCGCGCCCGTGCTTCTCGCTGTCCGCGACGTCGCCGCGCACCTGCCGGGTGATGGTGAGGTTCTTGTCGCGGACCGTCTCGATCTTCGCGGTGTCGAAATAGCTTCCCTTGCCCTTGAAGACGGTGGTCGTGTCGATGTCGACGGGCGTGCGTTTCGCGCGTGGCTCCACGTACCAGGCGAGCATCGGCGCCAGGACCAGAAGGAACGCGCCGAGACCTAGCAGGATCAGCGAAAAGGGTGAGGTGGTGCGGCGCATGGGGCACTCCTGGGCTATGGGCGGGGAGAAGTGTTACCGAGCCGTACGTATGGGCCGGGAACCGTAGGCGCACCCTTGACGAAGTGTCAATGCGTACCAAACACTGAGTACGCGCCGGACGGGGCCGGCAGGGACTGTGTGACCGGGACTTCATGGCCGAGGCCGTATGGCCGTGGCCGTCCCGGTATGACCAGGGTGGGGACGACCTCCGACAGAGAGGCTGGCCCTCGCCATGCACCGACTGATCGCCGCTTCGCTCACCGTCGCCGCCGGGGCGCTGCTCGCCGTGGGCGCCGCCCTCGGCATCGTCGCGCTCCTCGACGCCACCCCCGACCAGCCCAATACACCGCTCGTGCACTACGAGACGCCAGAGCGGGGTCAGTGAGCGACCGTGGCCGCGACCGACACCCACCCCGCCGACATGGCTCCCCGCGCCGTGCCCTCCACGGGCGGTCAGGCCGCGCCGTCGGCCCGCTCCGCCTGGCGTGACGTGCCGCCCCGCCAGGTGCGCAGGTTCGCCGCGCTCGCCCTGGAGGAGGTGCCCGCGCTCGCCCAGGACATCCTGCGCGAGATCCGTGCCGAGTACCCCGGGCTCCCCGTCGTCCTCGACGACTCGGGCGAGCCGATGGCGCTGGTCGGCATCCGCCGCGCCCTGGAGGGCTTCGTCCAGCAACTGGCGTCGCAGGAGGGCAGGCCCCGCTACCACCTGGAGGTCTTCCAGGAGTTCGGCCGCGGCGAGGGCCTGCACGGCCGCAGCCTCGACTCGCTCCAGGCGATCTACCGCCTCGGCGTACGGCTCGCCTGGCGGCGCCTCGCCGAGATCGGCCAGCAGATAGAGATCCCGCCCCCCGCCATGTACGAACTCGCCGAGTCCGGTTTCGAGTACCTCGACGGCCTCGTCGACCAGTCCGTCCGCGGCTACGCCGAGGCCGCGGCCCGGGAAGCGGGCGAACGGCTCAGGCTGCAGCGCAAGCTCATGGAGCTGCTGCTCTCGGAGCGGCGTCCCGACTCCGGCGGCTCCGCGCCCTACGGCGACCGCGGCCAGGGCCACTCGGCCAAGCAGGGCGCCGCCGCGCTCGGCGGCAACCTCGGCGAGCGGGCGGCCCGCGTCGGCTGGCAGCTCCCCGAGCGTGTCGCGGTGGGCGTGCTGCTCCGGCCCGCGAGGGAGGCCGTCGCCCCCGCGGTCGGCGAGGGCGTCCTGCTCGACATGGAGGCGGAGCAGCCCCGCATGGTCGTGCCCGACCCCGAGGCCGCGGGCCGCCCCGAACTGCTGCGCCGCGCCATGACCGGCTGGTCGGGAGCGATCGGCCCGCCCGTGCCGCTCGCCGACGCCGCGAAGTCGCTGCGCTGGGCCGAGGCCGCCGTACGGCTCATGGAGCGGGGGCTGCTGCCCGCCGGCGAGGTCCTGCACTGCACGGAGCACACCGAAGCACTGGTGCTGCTCCAGCCCGAGGAGCTCATCGAGGACCTGGCCCGCCGCTGCCTCGCGCCCCTGAACCACTGCGGGCCGGCCCATGGCCGCCGCCTCGCCGAGACCCTCCTCGCCTGGCTGGAGACGCGCGGCGGCGCCCCGGAGGTCGCGGCGAGGCTCGGCGTCCACCCGCAGACCGTCCGCTACCGCCTGCGCCAGATACGCGAGCTGTGGGGCGACGAGGTGGACGACCCGGACCGCCGCTTCGAGCTCGAACTGGTGCTGCGCGCGCGGCGGTTGCGGGGGCAGCTGGGCCGGGCCTAGGACCCGGTGGCCCCCGGCCCCCGGCGGCGCGGGCCCGGCTCCGTGCGCCGTCGCCCGGTCAGCAGCACTGCCAGGTGAACATGGCCTTGTCGAAGCGGAGTTCGGCGAGGTCGTCGCGGCGTATGAGCCAGTAGAGGCAGCCGGTGTCGCCCCACATCATGTCCGCCGCGTCGTCCGTGTCGAACTGGGCGAGCAGCACCCACTCCCGCATCTCGTCGACGAGCCGGGGGTCGTGCCAGTCCGTGCCCGGGCCGATGGCGGCGCGGGCGACCTCCAGCTCGACGGGGCCCTGCACCGACTGCGGTGTGCCGCCGAGCTGGTGGCCCACCTCGTCGTCCAGCTGCCACAGGCCGTCGACGAACTTCCGGCCGCACACCGGGTGTTCGTACTCCTCGAAGGGCTCCGCGTCCGGCGCCAGGGCCTCCTGGATCTGCGGATGCGTGGGCTCCGCCACCGTCGGCCGCACGTGTGCGGCGAGCGGCACGTGGGGGTAGGACTCCAGCTCGCAGGGGGTGTCGCGGCGGGAGGTCGGCACTCCCGCCGGTACATGGACGACCCGGGCGCCCGCCCATGTCTCCGGGTCGTCCACCTCGACGAACGCCTCCTCGTCGCCGTCCAGTTGGCCGTCGTAGAAGAAGAAGGAGAGCGTGCCGGACGCCGGGAACGGTATGTCGAGGGCGTCCGCGGGCAGCGCCGCGCAGTCCACCGAGGCGATGAACGACAGCGGTCCCTGCCCCTCCCACTCCGGCCACTCCATGGTGTCAGGGAGCCGGGGCTCGCCGCCCAACTGCCCCACCACGGCCTCGTCCCCGCCCGCCGCGGCCAGCCGGATGCCGGGCCGCAGGAGCCCGAGCCACCGCTCGGCCACGTCGGAGGGAAGGTGCTCGTGCGCGAGGGCGTACAGCTCACCCGAGGAGTTCTGCGTCATGCCGAGAATCATGCCTCCTGCCACTGACAACGCCGCCGCGCCCGGAGTCGTTGATTCCGCACACAACCTTCACAGGGGCGGCTTCCGCTGCCACCGGGAAGCGCCCTAGCCTCCAAGCCTCATGGACTACTGCCACCCGTGCCGCAGGCACCTCAACGGAGCCCTCGCCTGCCCGGGGTGCGGCACTCCGGCCGAAGCGTGCCGGGAGTACGGGCGGTCGCTCACCGGCGCGGACGGGCCCGCCGCCCGCGCCGGCGACGCGTACGGCGCGTACGGCGAGGACACGGTTGCGCCCCGCGCCGGGGGCCGTGCCCGCGCCCGCCGCAAGGAGCGCGGCCGTGCCGCACACCGGCGCAGGCGCCGCAAGGCCCTCCTCGCCACCGCGGGCCTCGCGCTCGCGGCCGGCGGCCTGAGCCTCGCGGAACTGGGCACCGAGGGCCCCTCGGAACAGCCCACGGCCGCGTCCGCCCCCGACGGAGACGCGGGGGACGCCACCGGGGGCGGCACGTCCACGCCGGGCGCCACACCGCCGGGCGGCAGCGCCTCGGCGAGGGAAGCGGTGGCCACGGGGGCGGCCTCGGCGAGCGAGAGCGAGCGGGCGGAGGCCGCCGAGAGGACGAAGCGGAAGAAGGCCCGCGAGGGCGGCGCGGACGAGGACACGCACGACGGCGACGGCGACGGCGTGGACGGGTTGGGGCAGGGCGAGCAGGGCGAGGAGGGCGGCGACGGCCGGCCGCAGCAGCCCTCGCCGACCACGCCCCCGGGCGCAACCCCGGACGCACCACGCCCGACCGGGGCCCCGCCCACCACCGGGGCCCCGAAGCCCACCCCGACCCCGGACCCGACCCCGACGAGGGAGTGCGACCGCTTCCTGTGGTGGTGCACCTGAGCCGAGCCCTGCCGCGCGGGACTCCGTGCCGCCGACTACGTCCGCAGTTCGAACCAGACCCCCTTGCCCGCCCGAACGCCCCCGCCCCCGAAGGGTGCCCCGGGCGCGCTGCCCCAGCGCCCCCCGCTCATGGCGTCGACGAGCCAGAGCCCGCGCCCGGACTCGGCGTCGTAGCCCTCACGCATGACCGGCAGGTCGTCGGACGCCCCGTCGTACACGGTGACGCGCACGCCCGACGCCTCGACGGAGAGCCACACCAGCGACCCCACGCCCACGGCGTGCACACAGGCGTTGGTGACCAGTTCGGACGTGCAGAGGGCAGCGGAGTCGACAAGGCCGTCGAGCCGCCGGGAGCGAAGGACGGAGGCGACGAAGTCGCGGGCGATGCGGGGAGAAGTCTCCAGGGGCGGACAGAAGAGGGTGTACGTGAACGGGGCGACCTGGGGGTCGGGGGGCCAGGCGGGGGTGAGCGGGGCGGCGGGCACGGTTTTGGGCATGGCAGGTCAGCTCCGTCAGGGGGCGTGGGTTGCGAGGTATGCCGCCGGCAGGTGGCAGTGCCCACAACTCACGGGCTGCGGGTGCGCTTCCAACTGGCGTGGGGCTTGGCCGGGTTCAGGGCAGCCAGGGCTGCCTTCACTCTGAGTTCCGAGTACGCGACCGACGGTAGGGCGTAAGGTAGTGACGGCACAAGGTAATGACTCTCCTTCCCCTCTTTCCGGTGACTCGCCTGCGGTGGGCGCGGCATACTCGTTCAGCCGATCAACCTGGGAGTAAGGGCCAATGCCGCCAAGGAGTTCCCCCACCGCCCGACAGGAGCGCCTGGGAAGCGAGCTGCGCAGGATGCGTGAACGCGCGGGTGTAACGGCTCGCGCGGCCGCCGCGCTGCTCGGCTCGAATCCGATGCAGCAGAGTGCTGTGGAGACGGGGCGTAGTGGCATCAGCGAGGAACGGATCCGTCAACTGGCCGCGCACTGCGGCTGTCGAGACGGCGCATACGTTGACGCGCTGGTCGCCATGTCCTTGGAGCGAGGCAAGGGTTGGTGGGAGAAGTACCGTGAGGTTGTCGCCCCTGCCGGGCTCGACCTGGCGGAACTGGAGCACCATGCCTCCCGGCTCCAGACCTTCGAAGTGGCGCACATCCCCGGCTTGTTGCAGACCGAGGACCACATGCGGGCCGCGTTTCGGTACGTGTTGCCCGCCCGGCCCGACGAGGGGCAGGAAGCCCATGTGGCGTTCCGCACGGCACGGCAGCAGGTCATCTCGGGTGTATCCCCCACCCCGTACGAAGCGGTGATCCATGAGGCCGCGCTACGCATCAGGGTCGGCGGTCGCAAGACGGCCCGCGCGCAGTTGGAGCACATCCTCGACCGTTCCGTATCGGACCACGTGACCGTGCGCGTCGTGCCTTTCACCAGCGAGGACTTCGCCGGTGCGGGGTACTCGATGCTGTATGCGCACGGTCCGGTTCCCCAGCTGGACACGGTGCAGATCGACACCGCGCATGGCGCGCAGTTCCTGGATGGAGAGGCGAGGATGGCTCGGTACCAGGCGCGCTACATGCGTATCGCGGACAGTGCGCTCACCCCCGAGTCCTCCCGAGAGCTCATCACCCGCATCATCCACGAACTGTGAAAGGTGCCACCGTGCCGAACGCCCTCAACTGGCAGAAGTCGACCTACTCCGGCGGAGGCGACGGCGACAACTGCGTCGAACTCGCCGCCACGACAACAGCGATACACCTCCGCGAAAGCGACGCCCCCACCACCGCCCTCACCACAGGCGCACCGCAACTCCACGCCCTCCTGACCGCCCTCAAGGCCGGCCACGCCGCACCCACCGGTCAAGCCCGCTGAGCGCTGCCCGCTGAGCGCCGCGCATTGCAGGAAAGTCTCGGACCAGGGGCGCGAACGCCCAGCTCACGCCGAGAGGCTGGGATACTTCCCTGCGACTCACCCTCCGCCCGGCGCGAGCCGGTCGGCGCCGTCAGCCTCCTCGCCCAGCATGCTCCGCAGCAGCCCCCGCAGTGTCACCCGCTCCTCGTGGGAGAGGCGGCCCAGCGGCTCGCGGGCGAAGTTCAGGGAGTCGCGCAGGCCGCGGGCCACCGCCTTGCCCTCGGCCGTGGGCGCCGCCAGCTTCACGCGGCGGTCGGCCGGGTCCGGGCGGCGCTCGACCAGGCCGCGTGCCTCAAGACGGTCGACGATGCCCGTGATGTTCGACGGCTCGCACTTCAGCTTCTGGGCGATGCGGCGCATCGGCATCGGCTCCAGGGAGAGCAGCCCGAGGACCCGCGCCTGCGCCCCGGTCAGCGAGTGCCCGGCGGCGGCCTCCTCGTACTCCTCGTGGTAGCGCCCCACGACCGTCCCGATCAGCTCGACGACTTCGAGCGTCAGCGGGTCGGTGCGGGGAGATGGGGTACCGGAGGCGGTACCGGGGCTGCTCGACATGCTCATCAGGTTACCCGGTTACTTGACATCATGAAATATGCAGGAGCATGGTTGTTTCACAACCTGAAGTATCTGCATCAAGCATTCGTACGCCGTCGTAGGAGGACACCCCCCTCATGTCCGTCACCCCTGAGCAGCAGCTTCCGTCCGTCAGCCGCGAATGGCACCTCGTGCGGCGCCCCGACGGCTGGCCGGTCCCCGAGGACTTCGCGCTGCGCGAGGTCCCCGTGGAGGCCCCGGCCGAGGGCCGCGTCCTGGTCCGCAACCTCTACTTCTCGGTGGACCCGTACATGCGGGGCCGGATGAACGACGTGAAGTCCTACGTCCCGCCGTTCCAGCTCGACCGCCCCATGGAGGGCGGCGCGGTCGGCGAGGTCGTGGCCTCGAACGCCGAGGGCTTCGCCGTGGGCGACCACGTCCTGCACTTCGCGGGCTGGCGCGAGTACGCCTCGGTGCCCGTGCAGCACGCCACCAAGGTCGACCCCGACGCCGCGCCGCTCTCCGCCTACCTCGGCGTGCTCGGCATGACGGGCCTGACCGCCTACGCCGGACTGCTCGAAGTGGCCTCCTTCAAGGAGGGCGACGCCGTCTTCGTCTCCGGCGCGGCCGGTGCCGTCGGCGGCCAGGTCGGCCAGATCGCCAAGCTGAAGGGCGCCTCGCGCGTCATCGGCTCGGCCGGCTCCGACGAGAAGGTCAAGCTGCTCGTCGAGGAGTACGGCTTCGACGCCGCCTTCAACTACAAGGACGACAAGCCCGTCGCCGAGCAGCTCAAGGAGGCCGCCCCCGACGGCATCGACGTCTACTTCGACAACGTCGGCGGTGAGCACCTGGAGGCCGCCATCAGCCGCCTGAACGTGCACGGCCGCGTCACCATCTGCGGCATGATCGCGGGCTACAACGACAAGGAGCCGACCCCGGCCCCGCGCAACCTCGCCCTGGTCATCGGCAAGCGCCTGCGCCTGACGGGCATGCTCGTGCAGGACCACAGCGCGCTCCAGCCGGAGTTCGTCCGCGAGGTCGGCGGCTGGGTCCGCTCCGGTGAGCTGAAGTACCGCGAGACGGTGGTCGAGGGCGTCGAGAACGGCGTGGAGGCATTCCTCGGCATGCTCCGCGGCGAGAACACCGGAAAGATGATCGTCTCTCTCGCCTGAGACGACGGCGGCCGGCATCCGTCGACGTTCTTCCGGCATCCGATAACCTGATTCCGCAAATCGTGGTTGTGGGCGCGCACCACGTCACATCTCAGGAGGAAAGAGCAGTTATGTCCATCCAGAAGATCGACGTCAAGTACACCGCCGTGGCCACCGCGGAGAACGGCCGCGACGGCCGCGTGGCCAGCGACGACGGCAAGCTCGACGTCGTCGTGAACCCGCCGAAGGAAATGGGCGGCAGCGGCGCGGGCACCAACCCCGAGCAGCTCTTCGCGGCGGGCTACAGCGCCTGCTTCCAGGGCGCCCTCGGCGTGGTCGCCCGCAAGGAGAACGCCGACATCTCCGGCTCCACCGTGACCGCCAAGGTCGGCATCGGCCAGAACGAGTCCGGCGGCTTCGGCCTTGAGGTGGAGATCTCCGCCTCCATCCCGAACGTGGACGAGGCCACCGCGCGGTCCCTGGTCGAGAAGGCGCACCAGGTGTGCCCCTACTCGAACGCCACGCGCGGCAACATCAAGGTCGAGCTCTCGGTCGCCTGACCGCACGCCGTCCGCACCGCATGAGGGCCGCACCCCGAAGCCGGGGCGCGGCCCTCACGCGCGCGTGCGTCAGCCCGCGGCGAGCGCGGCCTCGTGGACCGCCCGCACCAGCCGCTCGTTCTCCGCGGCCGGGCCGCCGGGGAAGGCGTACCGCCGCCGCGTGTAGCCGTAGGCGAGACCGCCGCGCGGATCGGCGAACGCCTGCGAGCCGCCCACGCCGCTGTGCCCGATGGTGCCCGCGCCGAGGAACGGGTACACCGCCTCGGACGTCGCCTGGAAGCCGACCCCGAACGCCCTGTGGGCCCGCAGCGCCAGGTCGTGCCCCACGGACTGGACCTGCCCGAACTCCGCGACGGTGGCGGGCTTCAGCAGCGCCTCACGGCCGTCGACGCCGGTGACCGCCGCCGCGTACATCCCGGCGAGGCCCCGTGCCGACGCCACCCCGCCGACCGACGCGGGCCCCTTGGCGCGCACCAGGCGGGAGTTGGGCAGCGCCTCCAGGTCGGTGGGGTGCGCCCCGTGGCGGTTGAAGGCGATGGAGCCGAGGCTGTGCGGCTGCGGCGGCTGCGAGGCGAGCAGCGCCGCCTCCTCGGGCGTGGGCGCCATCGGCTGCACGGAACGGAACCGCCCCTCGTGCTCCTCGGGCAGCCCCAGGAAGAAGTCGAGCCCGTACGGCGCGCGCACCCGCTCCTCGTACACCTCCTGGAGGGTCTGCCCGGTGGCCCGGTGGACGACCTCCCCGGAGAGTGCCCCCACCGTCAGGGCGTGGTAGCCGAAGGCGGCCCCCGGGCGCCAGAAGGGGCGCTGCGCGGCCAGGCGTGCGGCGATCGCCCGGTCGTCGGCGACCTCCGCGGGCGAGAAGCCGGAGTCGGCGCCCACCACGCCCGCCCGGTGCGCGAGCAGCTCCCGCAGGGTCACCGCGCCCTTGCCCTCGGCGGCGAACTCCGGCCAGTAGTGGGCGACGGCCCGGTCCAGGTCCAGGACGCCGTCCTGCACGAGCAGGGCGACGACGAGGTGGGCGGCGCCCTTGGTGGAGGAGTAGACGCCGTACAGGCCCTCGCCCGCACCTTCGGGACCCGCCCACAGGTCGACGACCTCGCGGCCCCGCACATAGGCGGTGACCCGGCCCTCGTACCCGGGCAGCTCGCCCGCGAGCACGGCGGTGAACTCCTCGCGCACCGCCTCGTAGCCCTCGGCGACCGTCCCCTGGACGCGGCGCTCGCGGGTCATGACCGGCTCACGCTCAGCAGCGCCCGCCCGACCTGCGGGAACACGCCCTTCGGGTGGGCGCGGAAGAGCGGTTCGGTGCCGAAGAGCACCACGTCCGCGCCGCCCGCGGACCCGCTGACGACCGAGGCGCGGCCCGCGGCGTCGGCAGGGCCGCCGGAGCCCTCCTCCGTGGCCCGCCAGTGCCCGGAGACCAGGGGGTCGCCGGTCCCGTACCTCTGCTCCACGCGCACGCCGGGGCCGAGGTCGGTGAACCACGAAGGCGAGTAGACGAAGCTGTGGCCGGGGGCGCCGCCGGTGATGGCGCCGCCCGCGTTGGACACGCGCACCACGCCGTTGGCGTCGCCGTTGCCCTCGACCTGCTCCGCGGCGAGCAGGCCCGCGTCGGCGTTGAGCGCGGCGCCGGCCGCGCCACGGCCGACGAGGCCGCCGCCCCCGGCGAGGAACGCGTCGAGCGCGGACCGCGCCGCCGGGTTCAGCTTGGCGCGGTCGAGCCCGGCCGACACCATGAGGGCGTCCGCCTTCCGCCAGTCGAAGCCGGCGTTGAGCACGGCCGTGGAGACGGGCACCACGTCGAAGCCCATCTCCCGCAGCGCGAACAGCTCGCCCGGCGTGACGGCCGCCGCGACCCGCGTGCGGTGCAGCGCTTCGCGGCCCTTGTCCTTCGTGGCGTCGAACGCGACGTCGTACTTCTTCGCCGCGGCGGTCGCCGCCCCGCGCGCGGACGACGGCAGGATCGCGCCGCCCTTGCCGTCGGCCCGCGCGGTGACGCCCTTCGCGAGCAGCGAGTTGAGCGCCGCGACCTCGCGCGGGTCGTCGAGCCGCAGCCGCAGGTTCCCGCGCGGTGCCACGTAGGCGACGTCGGAGGCGGTGTGCACCACGCGCGCGTGGACACCCTTCAGACCGCCGGTCCTGACGGCGTCGACGCTCGCGCCCCAGAGCCGTCCGAGGCTCCACCCGGAGATGTCGTACATCGTCGACACCTTGTCGCTGATGTCCCGCCCGTCGGCCAGCATCACATTGGCGAGGCCGCGCTTGGGCTGGTGCATGTCCACGACGTACGAGCCCTCGGCGTACGTCCGCCCGCCGAGCCGGAAGCCGTGGGTCGCGCGCTCCACCCGTACGTCGTTGGCGACGAGATGGTCCACGAGCCGGGCCGCCGCCGTCGCCGAGCGCTGGCCGCGGCCCGCGGGGATCACGTACGCGCGCGGGAACTCGGTGGTGTACACGTCCTCGGGGCCGATCCCGGGCACGCCGGGCACCGTCTCCTCGGAGACGGGGACCTGCTCGGCGCCGGTCGCGCCGCGCCGGAAGACCTCGATCTGGTCGGCGATCAGCGAGGTGCGGTGCTTTTGGGTGTAGTCGAGGGTCGCGCGCATGGCCGCGCCCGCGATGTCCACGTTGACGGCGGCCCTGCGGCGCAGCTCGGCGACCGGCTGCGTCTCGTACTCCGCGTTGTTGACCTGCATCGGGAACTCGATGGTGTGGGTCGCGACCGCGCCGTGGAACGGCATGTACTGCGGGGTGAAGATCGGCGGCCAGTCGTCCCAGCCCTCCTCCTGGTCGCGGAAGGGGATGACCGCGGGCAGCACGCCGTCCTTCTCCTCGGTGTAGCCGAGGCCGTTGACGGCGGCCTCCATGCCGAGGGCGTTGGCGTAGGAGTTCTTCAGGAACAGGTCGTACTCGTAGTTCTCGCCGTGCGGGGGAGTGGTCGGCTCGATCAGCGTGCCGTTCACATAGCCGTGCAGGTCGATCATGACGGCGGGCTGCTTGTCGATCGCGATCTGCCGGACCGCGCGCGCCTCGGGCTGGGAGGCGGTGATGAAGTCGCGGTTGAGGTCGAAGCCGCCCGCGTTGGCGCGGGTGCCGGCGACGCGGCCGTCGGGGTTGGAGGTGACGTTGAAGTAGAGGCGGTGGTGCGCGAGGAGGTCCCGGCTCTTCCTGTCCTCGGCCTTCGCCAGCTTCTCGATGAGCTTCAGGGCGGCGTCGGTGCCCTCCCACTCGTTGCCGTGGATGTTGTTGTTGATGAACACCGGCGTCTTGTACGAGGACTTGATCGCCTTGTCCTTCGCGGCGGCCGCCGGCGCGTTCTCGATGCGCTCGCGCATCCGCTCCTGCCGGGCCGCCTCGCGCGCCGTCTCCGGTGCCGTCACGGTCACCAGGTAGAGCTCGTGACCGCCCGCGGAACGGCCCGCCACCTCCACGCTCACGCGGTCGCCCACGCGCTGGAGGGCGTTCAGCCTCGGGGCGATGCCGTGGTACGGCGTGAGCCCCAGCTTTATCGACTTGTCGGCAGGATTCTCCGCGGGCACGGTGAGCTTCCGCTCCCGCGGATAGCCGCGCCCCTCGCCGCTGCCGAGCCCGGCGGCCCCCGTGTCGCCGAGGGCCCGCTCCGCGGCCCGCTCCGGGGCCTTGGCCGCCCGGTCGGCGCCGAGCGGAGAGCCCTCGCGGACGGCGGGGCGCGGCGCCGGGTCCGCGGTCGCGGTGCCGGGGGCGAACGTGGTGAACAGCAGCGCGCCGGCCGTGGCGGCGGTGGTGGCCAGAACGGGTCTTGATGGCCGGGATATACCCATGCGTACCTCCGGGAGATCGTCAAGCGAGGTCTTACCGGTTCAACTCGCGCGCAACAAGGGGGTTTTCCGTAACGGCGCCCTCCGTCGTGACGGTTCTGGCACACGGTGTCGACCGAACCCCCGTGCCACGGCGGTTAGGGTGTGCCGCATGCGCGATCTCGGTGTGGGCTTCGGCTATCTGATGAAGGGCCAGCGCTGGGTCGCCCAGCACGGCAAGCAGTACGGGATGGGCCTGTTGCCCGGCCTCATCACCCTCGTCCTCTACGCCGCCGCGCTCGTCGCGCTCGCGCTCTGGGGCGCCGATCTCGTCGGCTGGGCCACGCCCTTCGCCGACGACTGGTCGTCGCCCTGGCTCGGCCTCTTCCGCGGCTTCCTGACGGCGCTGCTCTTCGCCCTCGCGCTGCTGCTGTCCGTCCTCACCTTCACCGCCGTGACGCTCCTCGTCGGGCAGCCCTTCTACGAGTCGCTGTCCGAGAAGGTCGACATCGCCGAGTCGGGCCACGCCCCCGAGTCGGGCCTCCCGCTCTGGCGGGAGCTGTGGATCTCCGCGCGGGACAGCCTCCGCATCGTCGTCCGCGCGGCGCTCTGGGGCGTCCTGCTCTTCGCCCTCGGATTCATCCCGGTGGTCGGCCAGACCGTGATCCCGGTGATCGGCTTCTGCGTCACCGGCTTCTTCCTCGTCGAGGAACTCACCGCCGTCGCCCTCCAGCGCCGCGGCGTCGAACTCCGCGAACGCCTGGCCCTGCTGCGCTCCCGCAAGCAACTGGCCTGGGGCTTCGGGACGCCGCTCGCCGTCGCCTTCCTCGTGCCGTTCGTCGCCGTCTTCCTGATGCCGGGCGCGGTCGCGGGCGCGACGCTGATGGCACGGGACCTGATGGGCGAGAACGCCGGGGAGGACGACGCCGGGGGCGCCCCCGCGCAGGGCGGGGGCTTCCCCGGCCGGTCCGGTGACTTCCCCGGACCCGGCGGACAGGGCGGCGGATTCGGTACGGGCCACCCGGCCTGACCGTCAGGACGCCGAGACGGCCGTCCGCAGGATGCTCCGCACCTGGGCGATGATGTCGAGCCGGTTCCGCACGAAGTCGGGGTCGGTCACCGCGCCGGTCGCCGGGTCCGTGTTCCCCGAGCCGAACTGCAGCACGGGCGTGTGGACATGGCCGCCGGGCAGCCGGTCGTGCAGCCCGAGCCGGTCCCGCAGCAGCGTGGCCCGGTAGGCGATCTCGTTGGACAGGTAGTCCCCGCCGCCGCCCGCACGGGCGGCCGACCCCTCCGTCGGCCCGTCCGGCCGCACCACCGGCTGGGTGCCGCCCGCGGGGACCTCGGTCACCGACGTGTTGTCGTAGACCGGGAAGCGCCCGGTCTCCGCGTCCACGATCGCCCGGTACGGGAGGGTCGTCGTCGTCCACTGGGGCTGCGAGGCGGGGTCGCTCACCGGAACCAGCCCGGTGCGCGAGGCGTTGTCGTTGTCGGGGAAGCCGCCGCGCCAGGCCCCGTTGGTCCGCTCCACGTCCACGCGGCCCACACGGCCCTGGCTGATGGTGGTGAAGAGGTCGACGCGCGGCAGCACCGGACGCAGTGCCCGCTCCACCTCGCCGTCGGTGAAGTCCTGCCAGCGCACGGGGAAGGTGACGGCCTCGACGCGGGCCGGGCCCTCGGCGGTCCGTATCGTCGTGCCGTCGAGGGCCAGCGCGGTCGCGCCCGACGGATTGCTGATCCGGACGTCCCGGTCGAGGGTGAACGGATCGAAGCCGGTGACGAGGACGCGCTTGACCCCCTTGCCGTGGTGGCGCCCCGTGAAGCGGACGTCGTCCTGTCCCCGTGACGTCGTCTCCAGGGCGTCGATGAGGCGCGCGCGCCGCTCGTCGCCCAGGGAGAACCGGTTCGGCTCCCACTGCCGCAGCTCCCGCGTCATCCCGAGCCGCGCCCAGTAGAGCGGCCGGTCGTCGTCCCTGCTCAGATCGCCACCGGCCGGCCCGCGCCCCTGCGCCCTGTCGACGGCCCCGCGCCACAGCGACCTGCCCTCGCGCTCGACGAGCCGCCGCGCCTGGTCGTAGGAGCGCGCCTTGGCGAGCGCACGGGCCAGCTCCGGCGCCCGCGAGGCGAAGCCACTGCGCCGCAGGATCTCCTGGGGCGCGGCCCGGTCGAGCCGCGCCTCCTCGACGGTGACCGCACGGCCACCGGCGTCCTTCGGGGCGGCGGAGGCGGGCGCGGAGACGCCGAGCCCGGCCAGCAGGGCGGCGAGGCCGAGCGCGCCGGCGAGCCGGGAGCGGGAGCCGCCGGGCATGGGGGGACGAGAGAGCACGCGAGGGCGAGGGGACACGCGGTTCCTTCCGTAAGCGGTGCACCGTTACCGGTGGGGTGGCGGAAGTATCGCGGGGCGGCCGGGGCGAGTGCTACGGGTCCGAGGTCCTGATGTCAGGGCGCGGTCCCGGTGGACCGCCGGCGCACCGCCACCGCGAGCAGGACGCAGCCGAGCACCCCCACCACCAGGTCGGTCCAGGCCGGGGCGCCCGCCTCGCGCAGCAGGGCGGCGACACCGAAGGCGGTGTCCCAGGCGGCCTCGGTGAGGGCCGAGCCGAAGCCCTGCGCGAGCAGGATGATCCCGAAGAGGACCAGCAGGCCCCCGGAGGACTTCTTGGTCTGCGTTGCCATGGACGTGTCTCCCCGAATGCGGCGCACCGCCCGTACGCGGTGCCCCTTGTTCCGATGCGGTCGCATCGAATCATGCCCCGCGGCGGGGATATGATGCAACCGCATCGAAACGTGCGCCGTGCCCGAGGGACGTGGCAGGGCGTGGGGCGGCAGTGGCCCCGCGACGGTCGGAGGAGAGAGGCGGGCGCGTGCCCAGACAGGTCGACTACGAGGAGCGCCGCCGCCGCATCGCCGAAGCGGTCCGCCTCCTCATCACCCGCTCCGGGATGGAGTCCGTCAGCCTCCGGGACGTCGCCGCGGAGGCGCACGTCTCGATGGGCGCGGTCCAGCGCTGCTTCCGCACCAAGGACGAGATGCTGCTCTTCGCCCTGGAGGACATCTCGCGACGGGTCGGGGACCGCGCGAAGGCCCGCATCGAGACCTCGGACACCCCGCGCTCGGCCGCGACCCTGCTGGACCGCACCCTGTCCGCGCTCGCCCTCGTGGACCCGGAGGACCGGGCGGAGGCCCAGGTCTGGGGTGCCTTCGTCGCCCACGCGGCGGTGAGCGACCGGCTCGCGGCGGTGCTGCGGGAGACCTACGCCAAGCTGCACGACCTCCTCGTCTGGCTGATCGGCTACGGCCAGGACACCGGCGAACTGACCCCCGCGGCGGACCCCGCGGCCGAGGCCCGCACCCTGCTCGCCCTGACCGAGGGCCTGACCGCGCAGGTGCTGGTGGGTCATCTGACGCCGGAGTCGGCGCGGGAGGCGCTCCGGCGGTACGGGCGCGGCCTGCTGACGCAGGGATGACGGCGGGAGCGGCGGGAGCGGCGGGAGCGGCGGGAGGCGGCGACGCGGCCGGCCCGCCCGGCCGGAGAAACCGGTTGCCCTGGGCGCCCCCTCGCCGACACGCTCGTCTCATGACCCGCATCCCGGCCGCCGCCGCTCCGCCGCTGTCCGCCCCCGTCGCCACCGTGGCGCGGGGCCGACAGCGGACCGGCCGGGCGTGGAGGCCGATCTCCGCGCCCGCGTGAGCGCGGTCCTGGTCGCGGGGCTCCTCGCCGGGTACGGCATCGCCCTGCCCGTCGGCGGCGTCGCGACCCACCTGGTGGCCCTCACCGCCCGCACCTCACTGCGGACCGGCGCCTGCGCCGCCCTGGGCGTCGCCACCGCCGACGGCGTCTACGCCCTCGCCGCGGCGGTCGGCGGCACCTCGCTGACCCGCCCCCTCGAACCGGCCCTGCCCCTGCTGCGCGGGGCCTCCGTCCTCGTGCTCCTCGCCCTCGCGGCACGGGGAGCGGTGGTGGCGGTGCGCGAGTACCGGGGGCGCGCCCGGGCCGCGGGCGGCAAGGCCACCCCGGCCGGCCCCGCCCGCGCCTACGCCGCGCTGCTCGGCATCACCCTCCTGAACCCCGCCACGGTGGTCTACTTCGCCGCACTGGTCATCGGCAGCCCCGCCACTGCCTCGCTCACGCGCCCGGAGCAACTGGTGTTCGCCCTGGCCGCCTTCGCGGCATCGGCGAGCTGGCAGTTGCTGCTCGCGGGCGGCGGCGCGCTCCTCGGCCGGGCCCTGACGGGCAGGAGGGGCCACCTGCTCACGGCACTGGCGTCGAGCGCGCTGATCACGGCCCTGGCGGCACACTTGCTGCTCTCGGCACCCTGAAGGCGCCGCAACGGCTAAGCGGCTCGGGTGAGCTGCCCCAGGACGTGCCGTGCGGTGCGGGCCATCCTCGGATTCGTCCTGCGGTAGTAGTCGAGTTCGTCCAGGGCGATCGACAGGGCCCAGCCCCGCCCGCGCGCCCACATGGCGTCGTCGGCGGCGGTGCCGAGGGCGGTGCGGAAGGCGTCCCGCGCGGCGGCGTCCATCAGGTACCAGGCGGAGATCAGGTCGACGGCGGGGTCACCGAGGCCCATGCAGCCGAAGTCGATGACGGCACCGAGCCTGCCGCCGTCGACGAGGACGTTGCCCGGCTGCAGATCCCCGTGCGTCCACACCGGGGCCCGTCCCCACGCGGGGGCCCGCAGGGCGGCGTCCCACACGGCGGTCGCGGCCCCCTCGTCCACGGTGCCGCGCAGCCGGGCGATCACCTCGCGCGTACGGGCGTCGCGCCGCGCCAGCGGTTCGCTCCGGTAGGCGGCGGGCGCCCCCGCCGGGTCCACCTCGCGCAGGGCCGTCAGGAACCGCGCGACGTCCTCGGCGAACAGCGCGGGCCCGGCGAGCGGAACGCCCACCTCCGGCGTGCTGCCCGCCAGCCACCGGAAGACGGACCACGCGAACGGGTAGCCCTCACCCGGCCCGCCCTTGCCGAGCGGCTCGGGAACGGCGACGGGCAGCGCCGCCGCGAGCCGCGGCAGCCACCGGAGCTCCGCCTCCACGTCCTCGGCGGACGAGGCGAGGCGGGGCAGCCGCACCACCATGTCCGCGCCGAGGCGGTACATGGCGTTGGCCGTCCCGGCCGTGTCCACCCGCCGCACGGGCAGCCCGGCCCACGCGGGGAACTGGGCGGCCACGAGCCGTCGTACGAGCGTCTCGTCCGTCGCGGCCTCGTCGGCGTGCATCTGCTGTTCGGCCATGGGGCGGGTCTCTCCTTGCAGGGCGGGGCTGCGGGCGGGCGGTGAGCAGGGGTCAAGTCCGGCGGCGGCGTGGCGCAGGGCCGCCAGGAACGCCGTGGCCGCCGACGTTACCGCCCGGCCCCGCGCCGTCGCCGCGTAGACCTCGCGCGCGGGGGCGGCCCCGTCCCGCAGCGGGACCAGGGTGATGTCGGGGCGGGCGGACTCCGCCGCGAGCTGGGGGACGAGGGCGATGCCGAGGCCCGCGGCGACGTACCCCTGCTTCGCCGTCCACTCCGCGACGACGTGGGCCACGTGTGGCCGGAAGCCGTGGCGGAGGGCCAGGCGGAGGAGGGAGCCCTCGATGTGCGGGCTGCCGGATATCCAGTCCTCGGCGGCCGGCCGCGGCAGCCGCAGCTCCGGTTCGGCCGCCAGCGGGTGGCCCGCGGGCAGGGCCACGTACAGGGTCTCGTCAAGGAGATGGTGGAGGTCGTGGACGCCGTCGGGCAGTGCGCCGCCCGTCGTCGAGACCACGGCGAGGTCGAGCCCGCCCTCCGCCAGCCGGGAGAGCAGCGCCGGAGTGCGGCCCTCTTCGTGGGTGAGGGTCACGCCGGGGTGGCGGACCCTGAAGCGTGCGAGCGCCCGCGGCACCAGCCCCGCGTCCGCCGTCGCGAACGCCCCGATCCGCAGCGGCCCGCCCGCCTCCGCCCCGCAGCCCCTGGGCCCCTACTCCCAGGTGGCCCGCGTCGAACTCGCCGACGGCGGCGCCCTGTTGTACCTGTCGGGGCAGATCGGCGAGGGCGACGGCCTCGCCGCCCAGTCCCGCAGCGTCTTCGAGACCCTGGACAGCCCGCTGCGGGCCCACGGGGCGGGGCTCGGCGACATCATCAACATCCGTACGTTCCTGACGGACATCGGCGCTCTGCCCGACTACGCCGCCGTGCGCCGGGAGTTCCTCACCGGCACCCCGCCCACCAGCACGACCGTCGAGGTGCCGCGCCTGTTCCGGCCCGAGGCGCTGATCGAGGTGGAGGTGGTCGCGGCCGTCCCCGCCGGACGCACCGCCGCCGGGAGCCCCGCCCGGTAGCACCGGGTCCACATCGGCCCGAGGCGTGACCCCGGCGAACTGATGGCCGAGACCGGCGTCACCGCACCGGCGTCACCGCGCCGAGAACCCGTACACCGTCCGCGACCGGTAGGTCTCACCCGGCCGCAGGACCGTGGACGGGAAACCCGGCCGGTTCGGCGAGTCGGGGAAGTGCTGCGTCTCCAGCGCGATCCCGTCCCCCGGGGCGAACGGCAGCTCCGCGGCGAAGTGATCGGCGGTGTAGAGCTGCAGGCCGGGCTCGGTCGTCGAGACGGTGAGGCCCCGCCCGGACGCGGGGTCGAAGAGCCCCGCCACCTCGACCGGTTCGGCCGTGACGCCCTTGTCGAGGACGTAGTTGTGGTCGAATCCCGGCCCCGCCGTCCGCGCCGTGCGGAAGTCGAACCGCGTCCCCGCCACGTCCTCGTACGCCCCGGTCGGAATCAGCTCCGCGTCGACCGGCGTGATCCGGGAGGCGGCGATCCGCACCTCGTGCCCGTGCGCGCTGCCGGAGCCCGCGCCCGCGAGGTTCCAGTACGTGTGGTTGGTGAGGTTCACCACGGTCGGGGCGTCGGTGGCCGCCTCGTAGGCGACACTCAGCGCGCCCGCCGCGTCCAGCGCGTACGTCACCGAGACCGCGAGCCGCCCGGGGTAGCCCTCCTCGCCGTCCGGGCTCACCCGTGCGAGCCGCACCGCGTGGCCGCCGTCCGGCTCCGCGTCCCAGACGCGCTTGTCGAAGCCGCGCTCACCGCCGTGCAGGGAGTTGGAGCCGTTGTTCCGCGCCGGCCGGTGGACGCGTCCGTCGAGGGTGAAGGCGCCGCCCGCGACGCGGTTCGCGTACCGCCCCACCACCGCGCCGAAGTAGGGGCCGGGGTGCTTCACGTACCCGTCGAGCCCCGCGAACCCCAGGGCCACCTGCGCCGGCCGCCCGGACCGGTCGGGAACTTCAGCCGTCTGAAGGATGCCGCCGTACGTCAGGACGCGCACCCGCACCCCGCCCCTTTCCAGGGTCCAGCGGTGGACGGGGGTGCCGTCGGGGAGTGCCCCGAAGAGTTCGCTGCGCATGATCGCGACCCTACGCCGCACGGGGCCTAGGTCAGGGGCTCGCGCGAGGTGATCTGCCGGTGGGCGAGCGCGGCGAGGCGGGACTGGCCGTCCTTGCTGGGGTGGAACCAGTCCCAGTGGCTCAACTGGTCGCCGTCGAAGCGGTAGTCGTGGACGGCCCCGCCGTCGAAGCGGCAGCGCCGGTCCTTCTCGCACACCTCTTCGAGTACGTCGTTGTACGCCAGCACGCGGTCCCGCACCGAGTTCCGCCGCTCGGACGCGGCGGCGTCCAGGTCGTCGGGGTCGGCCAGCATCGAGGAGCAGATGCCGAGCTTCCACACCTGCTTGCCCAGCGGGTTGGTGCGCCCCTGGGACCAGAGCCGCTTGAGGTCCGGCACGGACGCCACGTACACCTGCGCCTTCGGCAGCGAGCCGCGCAACGTGCGCATCGCCGCCGTGAAGTCGGCGCGGAAGTCGCCGACCGGTGTCATCGACGCGGCCGACGAACGGCAGGCGTCGTTGGCGCCCATCATCACCGTCACCAGCTCAGGCCGCTCGGTGACGGCCTGTTCCATCTGGCCGGGCAGATCCGCCATTCGGGCGCCCGTCTTGGCGAGGTTCCAGCTGTGCGAGGCGGCCCGCTCCTTTCCGAGGAGCCGCGTGGCGAGACTGCGCACCTCGGCGTCCGTACCGGTCGCCCAGGACGCCTCGGGGCAGTCGGAGAGCACCGAACAGGCGTCGAAGCCGCGGGTGATGGAGTCGCCGACGGCCGCGAGCGAGCGCGGCGAGGTGTCCCAGGCCGGCGTCGGCCGCGGGGACGGCTTGTCATGGGCGGACGGGCCGCCGGGGGCCGCGGAGTCGCCGCCCTGCGCGTCGCACGCGGTCAGCGTCGCGGTGCCGAGCAGAGCCGCCGTCGCCAGAGCGACGACGGCACGCGAGCGGTGTCTGCGGTTCCGCATCCCCTGGTCCCCTCTGCCGATCCAGTCGATCTACGTGACGCCGTGCGTGTGCCCGGGGTTGCGCCCCGCCGGGTGAAAGGTCGGAGTTTCCCGGGCCACGGACCGACGGTACGTCACACTCCTCACGCCACCGCACGGTAGCCTCGGCCCCGTAGCCGCCTGGCCACTGCTGTCACGGCGGCGACAGGCGGATGATCCACCCGGTGACGCTCCGCCGCTGTGGTTCCGCTAAATTACATCACGTCACATCTGTCCCCTTTTTTTCAGGTTTCTCTAGTATTTGGAGAAAACTGCTCGGCACGGGCGCGAGGCCGCTGGGGAAGGCGAACCTCGACCCACACTGGAGGTCCCGGTGACGACACGTGGAGTCCTGTACGTGCACTCCGCTCCGCGCGCGCTGTGCCCACACGTCGAGTGGGCCGTCGCGGGCGTGCTCGGCGCGCGCGTGAGCCTCGACTGGATCAGGCAGCCCGCCGCGCCGGGCACCTGGAGATCCGAATTCTCCTGGCAGGGCTCGGTGGGCACCGCCTCCAAGCTCGCCTCCGCGCTGCGCGGCTGGCAGATGCTGCGCTTCGAGGTCACGGCGGAGCCCTGCGCGGGCGCCGAGGGCGAGCGGTACAGCGCCACGCCCGAACTCGGCATCTTCCACGCCGTCACCGGACTGCACGGCGACATCCTCATCCCCGAGGACCGGCTGCGCGCCGCCCTGGCCCGCTCACAGGGCGGCGAGAGCGACCTGGCCGCCGAACTGGCCAAACTCCTCGGCAAGCCCTGGGACGACGAGCTGGAGCCGTTCCGCTACGCGGGCGAGGGCGCGCCCGTGCGCTGGCTGCACCAGGTGGTGTGAGCCCCGCGCCCGTCCCCTCACGCACGAAGAAGGCCCGCCCGGTGACTTCCGGGCGGGCCTTCTTCGTACGTCAGGTCGTCACACGGTCCTGAACGCCAGGACCACGTTGTGACCGCCGAAGCCGAACGAGTCGTTCAGCGCCGCGATCCTGCCCTCGGGCAGCGCGCGGGCCTCGTCGCGGATGATGTCCGCGTCGACCTCGGGGTCGAGGTTCGCGATGTTGATCGTCGGCGGGGCGACGCGGTTCTTCAGCGCGAGGACCGTGGCCACGGTCTCCACACCGCCCGCACCGCCGAGCAGGTGACCCGTCATCGACTTGGTGGAGGCGATCGCCATGTGGTCCACGTCGTCGCCGAACGCCTTGCGCAGCGCCTTGATCTCCGCGACGTCACCCTGCGGCGTCGAGGTGGCGTGCGCGTTCACGTGCACGATCTCGGCGGGCTTGAGGTCGGTGGCGTCGATCAGGTTCTGCAGGGCCGCGGCGATGCCGTTGCCGGACGGCTCGGGCTGCGTGATGTGGTGCGCGTCGGCCGAGATGCCCTGGCCGACGGCCTCCGCGTAGATCTTCGCGCCGCGGGCCTTGGCGTGCTCCTCGGACTCAAGGACGATCACACCGGCGCCCTCGCCGAGCACGAAGCCGTTGCGGTCCGCGTCGTAGGGGCGCGAGGCGCCCTGCGGGTGCTCGTTGTTCTTGGACATCGCCATCATGTTGCCGAACGCGACGATCGGCAGCGGGTGGATCGCCGCCTCCGTGCCGCCCGCGACGACGACGTCGGCGCGTCCGGTGCGGATCATCTCGATCGCGTAGCCGATGGCCTCGGCGCCCGAGGCACAGGCCGACACCGGAGTGTGGACGCCCGCGTGGGCGCCCAGCTCGATGCCGACGTTGGCCGCCGGGGAGTTGGGCATCAGCATCGGCACGGTGTGCGGGGAGACGCGGCGTACGCCCTTCTCCTTCAGCACGTCGTACTGGTCCAGAAGCGTGGTCACGCCGCCGATGCCGGAGGCGATGACCGCGCCGAGGCGGTGCGGGTCCACCGAGGCGTCCTCGCCCGCCTTGGCGGTGTAGCCGGCGTCCGCCCAGGCCTCCTTGGCCGCGATCAGCGCGAACTGCGCCGAACGGTCCAGCTTGCGGGCCTGCGGCCGGGGAATGACCTCCCCCGGCTCCACGGCGATCTGACCGGCGATGCGGACGGGCAGCTCGGCCGCCCAGTCCTGCTCCAGCGTGCTGACGCCGGAGCGGCCCGCGAGCAGGCCCTCCCACGTCGACGCTGCGTCGCCACCCAGCGGTGTGGTTGCGCCGATACCGGTGACGACCACGGTGCGATTGGTCGAGTTCACAGGAAATTTCTCCACGGTGTTGAGGGGATCAGCGGCGCCACCGCCGGGTGGCGACAGAGCACGGCCTGGATCAGGCCTGGTGCTTGAGGATGTACGTGGTCGCGTCGCCGACCGTCTTGAGGTTCTTGACGTCGTCGTCCGGGATCTTGACGTCGAAGCGCTCTTCGGCGGCGACGACGACCTCGACCATGGACAGCGAGTCGACGTCCAGGTCGTCGGTGAAGGACTTGTCCAGCTGGACGTCCTCGACCGGGATGCCGGCGATCTCGTTCACGATCTCGGCGAGACCGGCGACGATCTCTTCCTGAGTGGCGGCCATGTTGGCGCTCCTTCTTATGTATCCAGAGGGTGTGGCGCCCGCCGCGGCAGCGGCAGGTTGGTTTACAGCCGTACGGATCGGGTGATCCGGACGTGATGCCTAGGGGAGGGTAACGACCGTGGCGGCGTACACGAGACCCGCCCCGAAGCCGATGACGAGCGCGGTGTCGCCGCTCTTCGCCTCGCCGGTCGCCAGGAGCCGCTCCATCGCGAGCGGGATCGAGGCGGCCGAGGTGTTGCCGGTGGTGCGCACGTCACGGGCGACCGTCACGTGCTCCGGCAGTTTCAGGGTCTTCACCATCGAGTCGATGATCCGCTCGTTGGCCTGATGCGGAATGAAGACATCCAGGTCTTCCGCGGTGATGCCGGCCGCGTCCAGCGCCTGCTGGGCGACCTTCGCCATCTCGAAGACGGCCCAGCGGAACACCGCCTGGCCCTCCTGCGTGATCGCGGGGAACTTCTCGGGGGAGCCCGCGCGGTACTCCTCCCAGGAGATCGTCTGCTTGATCGTCTCGGCCTTGTCGCCCTCCGAGCCCCAGACCGTCGGGCCGATCTTCGGCTCCTTGGAGGGGCCGACGATCACGGCACCGGCACCGTCACCGAAGAGGAACGCCGTCGCGCGGTCGTTCAGATCGGTGAGGTCGCTCAGCCGCTCCACGCCGATGACCAGGACGTACTCGGCGGAGCCGTCGGTGACCATGCCCCTGGCGAGGGTCAGACCGTAGCCGAAGCCGGCGCAGCCCGCGGAGATGTCGAACGCGGCGGGCTTGCCCGCGCCGATCTTGTCCGCGATCTCGGTGGCGATGGCCGGGGTCTGCTTGAAGTGCGAGACCGTGGAGACGATCACGCCACCGATCTGCTCGGGCGTGATGCCCGCGTCGGCGATCGCCTTGCCCGCCGCCTCGACCGACATCGCGGCCACGGTCTCCTCGTCGGAGGCCCAGTGGCGGGTCGCGATGCCCGAGCGGGAACGAATCCACTCGTCGGACGAGTCGATCGTCTCCAGGATCACCTCGTTCGGCACGACACGGGTGGGCCGGTAGCCGCCGACGCCCATGATCCGCGCGTATGGGGCGCCCTGGCTGGGCTTGATCTTCGACATGCGCTACGGCTCCTTGTCAGTCGTCGGCTCAGGAATACTCGGCGACGAGCGTGCGGGCCGCGTCGAGGTCGTCGGGGGTCTTGACCGCGAGCGTCTTGACGCCGGGCAGAGCGCGCTTGGCCAGGCCGGTGAGGGTGCCGCCGGGGCACACCTCGACGAGGGCCGTGACCCCGAGCTCCTTGAACGTCTCCATGCACAGGTCCCAGCGGACCGGGTTGGCCACCTGGCCGACCAGGCGGGAGATCACCTCGGCGCCGGTCGCGACGGTGCCGCCGTCGCGGTTGGAGACGTAGGTGATCCGCGGGTCGGCGGTGTCGAGTCCCCGTGCCGCCTCTTCGAGCTGCGAGACGGCGGGAGCCATGTGGTGCGTGTGGAAGGCGCCCGCGACCTTGAGGGCGACGACCTTGCGCACACCCTCGGGCTTGTCGGCCTCCAGGGCGGCGAGCTGCTCCTTGGTGCCCGCGGCGACGATCTGGCCCGCGCCGTTCACGTTCGCCGGCGTCAGGCCCAGCTTCTCCAGGTGCGGCGTGGTGACCTCGGGGTCGCCGCCGAGCAGCGCCGCCATGCCGGTCTCGGTGACCGCCGCGGCCTCCGCCATGGCGAGGCCACGCCTGCGCACGAGACGCAGGGCGTCGTCGTCGGAGAGCACGCCCGCGTACGCCGCGGCGGTGATCTCGCCGACGCTGTGTCCCGCGACGGCGCCGGGCGTGATGTCACCCAGTGCCGAGGCGGAGAGCAGGCCGGCCGCCACGAGCAGCGGCTGGGCCACGGCGGTGTCGCGGATCTGGTCCGCGTCGCCCTGCGTGCCGTAGTGGGCGAGGTCGAGACCGATGGCGTCGGACCAGGCGCCGAGACGGTCGGCGGCGCCGGGGAGGTCGAGCCAGGGGGTCAGGAAGCCGGGCGTCTGAGCGCCTTGGCCGGGAGCGACGAGTACGAGCACTCTCACACTCTCTCTTGTGGACGGCGTAACTGGCCGGTGGGGACAGGGACGAAGAACGGCTGACGGAATTGTATGGGTCCGACAAAAGGCTACGACTGGGGATCCCCGTCGGCCAGACGCCCCAGGATCAGCGCGATCCGCAGCGTGAACGCGGAGCGTACATCCGAGGGTGACCAGCCGGTGACGTCAGTCACACGTCGGAGCCGGTAGCGCACGGTGTTGGGGTGGACGAAGAGCATCCGGGCGGCACCTTCGAGGCTGCTCGCCTGCTCCAGATAGACACTCAGCGTCTCCAGGAGCGCGGAGCCCGCCTCCTCCAGCGGTCTGTAGATCTCCTCCACCAACTGCTCGCGGGCCGCCGGATCACCCGCCATGGCGCGCTCGGGGAGGAGATCGTCCGCGAGGACGGGCCGCGGGGCGTCCTGCCAGGCGGCGGACGCCTTGAGCCCGGCGGCCGCGGCCTGCGCGGAGCGGGTGGCGGCGAGCAGGTCGGGGACGATGGGGCCCGCGACGACAGGGCCCGCCGCGTACGGGCCGATCAGCGCCTTGGCCACCGCCAGCGGGTTGTTGTTGCCGCCGGCGATGACGACGAGGCGCGTGCCGAGGACACCGGTGAGGACCTGCAGCTTCGCGTGCCGGGCGGCGCGGCGGATGGCCTCGACGGTCAGCTCGCTGTCGCCGTCGGGGGCGGTGCCGAGGATCACGCAGACGTGGTCGGGGGAGTTCCAGCCGAGCGCCGCGGCCCGGCTCACCGCGCCCTCGTCGGCCTCGCCGGAGAGCACCGCGTTGACGACGAGCGACTCCAGGCGCGCGTCCCAGGCACCGCGTGCCTCGGCGGCCTGCGCGTACACCTGGGCGGTGGCGAAGGCGATCTCCCTGGCGTAGACGAGGAGGGCCTCGCGGAGGATGGACTCGTCTCCGGGGGCGGCGACCTCGTCGATCGCCGACTCCATCACCTCGATCGTCGTCCGCACCATCTCCACCGTCTGGCGCAGGGTGATCGCCCTGGTCAGCTCGCGGGGGGCGGTGCCGAAGACGTCCGTGGAGATGGCCTGGGGGGCGTCCGGATGCCGGAACCACTCGGTGAACGCGGCGATGCCCGCCTGCGCCACCAGGCCGATCCAGGAACGGTTCTCCGGTGGCATCGCCCGGTACCAGGACAGCGTCTCGTCCATGCGCGCGATGGCCTGCGCCGCGAGACTCCCGGACGACTTCTCCAGGCGCTTCAGCGTCGCGGTATGGGCATGCGGGGTCCGGCCGTCCTGGCGGGCCCCCGGCTGGGACTCCTGCGGAACCCCTCGCGGGGACTCCGGCTGGACTTCATTCGCTGAGGCTTCGGGCACGGGGACAAGACTGCCTTATCGGGGCGGAGGAGTGCGGGGGCGGGGGCTGGCGAGGCGGTGAGGAGCGGCGGGGGGTCGGCTTCGGGGCAGGGGCGAGCCGCCCCGGGCTAACGTGGGGAAGGTGATTGAAGTACGGCGCTCCGGCGACCGGTACCGCGGCGGGGAGCCGGCGGCCGGAATCGAATCCCTGCACGCCTTCTCGTTCGGGCCCCACTACGACCCCGACAACCTCCGCTTCGGCGCGATCCTCGCCTGCAACGAGGAGCGCCTGGCGCCGGGCGCGGGCTTCGACGAGCACCCCCACAGCCACACCGAGATCGTGACCTGGGTCGTCCAGGGCGAACTCACCCACCGCGACTCGACGGGCCACGCCTCCCGGGTCCGCCCCGGCGACGTCCAGCACCTCTCGGCGGCTGGCGGCGTCCGCCACGTGGAACGCAACGACGGCGACACCCCCCTCGTCTTCGTCCAGATGTGGCTGGCCCCGCTCACCCCGGGCGGCGAACCGTCCTACGAGGTCGTGCACGGCATAGCCGACTCGACCCCCTACGCGGTCCCGGGCGCGGGAGCGCTGCTCCACGTCCGCAGACTCGACCCCGGCGAACGAGCCGCCCTCCCCGACGCACCCCACCTCTACGTCCACGTGGTCCGCGGCGAGACCAGCCTCGGCCAGGAACTACTGGGCCAGGGCGACTCGGCCCGAGTCACCGGAGAACCAGCCCTCACGGCGGCCGCCACCGGGGGCAGGGCAGCGGAACTGCTGGTCTGGGAGATGACGGACGGATGAGCGAGCCCTACCGGCGAACTGCCCCCGCCGGTGAGCGCGGCCCCGCCGGTGAACTGGGCCCCGTCGGTGAGCGCGGCGCCGCCGGTGAACTGAGCCCCGTCGGTGAGCGCGGCCCCCAGCTGAACACGGCCCTGCGGCGAGCGCAGCCCGCAGCGAGCGGGAAGCGCGGCCACGGAGAGCGCGGCCCGCAGCGAGCATGCCCTGCGGCTGAACGTGGCCCCGCAGTGAGCGCGGCCCCCACGGGAAGCCCGGCAACGGGAAGCGCGGCCACGGTGAGCGCGGCCCGCGGCGAGCATGCCCTGCGGCTGAACGTGGCCCCGCAGTGAGCACGGCCCCCACGGGAAGCCCGGCAACGGGAAGCGCGGCCACGGGAGAGCGGGGCCCACGGAGAGCGTGGCCCGCAGTGGGCGTGGCCCCGTAGGGCGGACGCAGTCGGCGGTCGTCGCGAGGGCCCCGCGTCAGAGTTCCGCGAGCACCGCGTCGGTGAACGGCGGCCAGACCTCGGTGGCCCACGGCCCGAAGGGGCGGTCGGTCAGCGCCACGCAGGCGGCCCCGGCATCGGGGTCGACCCACAGGAACGTCCCGGCCTGCCCGAAGTGCCCGAACGTCCGCGGCGACGACGCACTCCCCGTCCAGTGCGGCGACTTCGAGTCCCGGATCTCGAACCCGAGCCCCCAGTCGTTGGGATTCTGGTGCCCGTACCCCGGCAGGACTCCCTTGAGCCCCGGATACGTCACCGTCATCGCCGCCGCCACCGTCCGCGCGTCGAGCAGCCTCGGCGCCTGCACCTCGGCCGCGAACCGCACCAGGTCGTCCACGGTCGACACGCCGTCCTTCGCGGGCGAGCCGTCCCCTTCGAGCGATGTGGACGTCATCCCCAGCGGTTCGAGAACCCCCTGGCGCAGATACTCCCCGAAGGGAATCCCCGTCGCCTTGGCGATGTGATCACCAAGGACCTCGAACCCGGCGTTGGAGTACAGCCGCCGCACCCCCGGCGCCGACGTCACCCGGTGCTCGTCGAAGGCGAGGCCACTGGTGTGCGCGAGCAGGTGCCGAACCGTCGACCCCTCGGGCCCGGCGGGCTCGTCCAGTTCCACCGCGCCCTCCTCGTACGCCACGAGCGCCGCATAGGCCGCGAGCGGCTTCGTGACCGAGGCCAGCGCGAACCGCCGGCCGGTCGGTCCGTGCTCCCCGGCCACCGTCCCGTCCGCGCGTACGACAGCGGCGGCAGCGGTGGGGACCGGCCAGTTCTCGATCAACGCCAGGCTCTGCATGCGCCCGAGCCTAATTCCTCGCCGGGACCGGGGTCCGCCGGGGTGGATGCCACCCAGCCGGCAGAGGCCGGGCAGGCAGAGGCCGGGCAGAGGCCGGGCAGAGGCCGGGCAGAGGGTGGGCAGAGGGTGGGCAGAGCGCGGGTGGCGGCCGGGCACGGACGGGACGGCCAAGGGATGAGACTGCCCAGGATTTCCTCCGAATCCGCTTGCTTGGAGTGCACTCCAAGGTTCTAGCGTGAGGGTCATGACGGTGACGGAGACCACGCCTGCACCAGCCCCCGCCAGGGCCGGAGCCCCCATCCATGCCCCGGAGCCCGGCCATCCGCGTCCGACCGGCCAGGATCACTACACGATCAGTGAGGTCGCCGCCTTCACCGGCCTGACCGCGTACACCCTGCGCTGGTACGAGCGGATCGGCCTGATGCCGCACATCGACCGCTCCCACACGGGTCAGCGCCGCTACCGCAACCGCGACCTGGACTGGCTCGCCTTCGTCGGCAAGCTCCGCCTCACCGGGATGCCCGTGGCCGACATGGTCCGCTACGCCGAACTCGTCCGCGAAGGCCCGCACACCTTCGCCGAACGCCAGGACCTCCTGGAGCAGACCCGGCGCGACGTGCGCACCCGCATCGCCGAGCTGCAGGACACCCTCGCCGTCCTCGACTACAAGATCGACACTTATGCGGGCGCCCGCAAGGCGTCGGAGAGGCTCTGAACACTGATGACGCAGAACATCGCGACCGCACGGCTCGGCAACCACGGCCCCGAGGTGAGTGTCCAGGGCCTCGGCTGCATGGGCATGAGCTTCGCCTACGGCCCCACCGACGCCGACGAGGCCCGGGCCACCCTCGACCGCGCCCTCGAACTGGGCGTCACCTTCTACGACACCGCCGACGTCTACGGCATGGGCGAGAACGAGAAGTTCCTCGCCCCCTTCCTCAAGGCGCACCGCGACGAGATCGTCCTCGCCACCAAGTTCGCCCTGACCATCGACCCGGCCGAACCGACGAAGCGGCGCATCGACAACTCCCCCGCCTACATCCGCTCCAGCGTCGACGCCAGCCTGCGCCGCCTGGACACGGACGCCATCGACCTCTACTACATGCACCGCCGCGACCCGCAGGTCCCCATCGAGGAGGCGGTCGGCGCGATGGCCGAACTCGTCACCGCGGGCAAGGTCAAACACCTCGGCCTCAGCGAGGTCACAGGACCCGAACTGCGTGCCGCCCATGCCGTCCATCCCATCGCCGCCGTCCAGTCGGAGTGGTCTCTCTTCAGCCGTGACATCGAGAAGGGCGTGGTCCCGGCCGCCGCCGACCTCGGGGTGGCCCTCGTGCCCTACTCCCCGCTCGGCCGCGGCTTCCTCACCGGCGCCTTCGTCGACGCCGACAAGGAACTCGACAAGGACGACTTCCGCCGCCAGCAACCCCGCTTCACCGGTGACAACGCCACCGCCAACGCGGCCCTGCTCGAACCCGTCCGCTCGGTCGCCGACGCCCACGGCGCGAGCCTCGGCCAGATCGCCCTCGCCTGGGTCCAGCAGCAGAGCACCGTCCACGGCCTGCCCGTCATCCCGATCCCCGGCACCCGCAAGCGCACCCGCGTCGAGGAGAACACGGCGGCCACCCGCATCACCCTCACCGAGGACGAACTCGCCCTCCTCGCCCCGATCGCCTCCGCCGTCGCGGGCAATCGCTACGCCGACATGACCTTCACCTCGGCCGGCCGCGAGTGACCCCAACGGGCCGCAACTAGGCCCCACTTCGCGCTCGGGCCGGCTTCCGGCGAGGCCGGCCCGAGCCCCGCGCTCACGTCAGCCCCAGTGCGAAGGCCGCGAAGCCGGCCGCCAGGAGCCCCGTCAGTGCACGCCGCGCATGGGACGTCCGCTGCCACGGGGCCTCGAAGCCGCGGGCGTACCGGCCTATCAGCACGAGCAGTGCCGCGAGCACCGGCAGCCAGACCACCCGCGCGGCTATCCAGGCGAAGGAGTCGGGTCCCGTGGTGAGCCCCGGTATCTCCCCCAGGAACGAGCCCGGCACGGCCGCGGCGAGCAGCGCCGTCTGGTGCCAGCACAGAATGGTCATCGCCGAGAGGTTGATGACGACCACCGGCGCCCACAGGGCGGGCCGGCGCAGCAGCCCGCCGATGCGGTCCCGCAGCAGGATAGCCGCGCCGCTCTGTGCGGCGGCCAGGGCGAGGACCAGCAGCGACGGCGGATGCGAGTTCCTGCGGGCTTCTCCGGGGACGCCGACCATCGACGCCGGGTAGGCGAAGGCGAGCAGCAGTGCGGCGAAGAGAGCGGTGCCGCCGACGAGCAGCAGCCAGGCGCCGCGCCTGCCCAGTTTCTTCTCGCCCCAGGCGACCCCCAGTTGGTAGGCGAACATCCAGCCCGGCAGCAGATTCAGCAGGCTCAGCCAGGAGGGCACGGAGTCCGCGAACGGGCCGTAGCGCAGGAAGTCGACGAGGGCGACCGAGCCGATCAGGGGAAGCGCGGCCCAGGCCCCGAGCCGCTCCGTGGCACGTATGCACCAGGGCGTGAGAGCCGTGATCACTGTGTAGACGCCGACGAACCACAGGGGCTGAATGACCAGCGTGGACGCGGTGCGCAGGGACGTGCCCGGCACACCGGCCGCGTACAGCAGGGGTATCAGCGCGGCCCAGACCGCCGTCACCCCGAGCACCGGCCGCCCGAGCCGGGCCACCCGCCCCCGCAGCCAGCCACCTGTCGACTCACCGCGCGCGACCGCCCGCCGGTAGGACAGGGCGGAGGCGTAGCCACCCACGAGGAAGAAGATGCCCAGCATCTGCAGCACCCAGCTGAGCGGTGCGAGGAAACCGAACGAGGACAGGGGGCTCGCGTTGTGCAGCGCGCCCGCGGAGTCGAGGGTGAAGCCGCCCAGGAGCCAGTGCCCCGTCGGCACGGCGAGCAGTGCGAGTGCGCGCAGTCCGTCGATGGCCCGGTCGCGGTGAGCGGGTGTTTTGGCGTCTATGGCGGCCGCGGTTCGGCGCAGACCAAGCAGGGTCGGCTGTCCGCGGTCGTCGGGCTCGTCGCGTCCTTCGCGGTGTCCGGTCAGAACGGGGAGGCTCATGTCCGTGCTCCGATGCTTCGCGTGCTGTCGTGGGCCGCACCGGCGGAGTCGTCCCCGCCGGCGATGCGGGCGAAGGCCCGCAGTGAGTCGGTGCCGGGGGCGAAGTAACCGGTGTGGCCCTTCGCCCGCTCGGCGGGGACGCGTCGGGCGCCGAAACCGGGGGCGGTCGGGTCCTCGCCATGGCCGAGGCCGAACAGCTCGACGTTCGGCACCTTGCCGATCCAGTCGCTGTCGTCCTTGGCCGCCCAGACCCGGGCCTCGGTGTGCAGATCGGCCACGCTGTCCGCTCGCATACCGGGGGAGCCGAGCGCCACCAGGTCCCTCGCGGGCAACTCGGGAGCGGCGAGGCCGCAGACCACCGAGCCATAGCTGTGGCAGAAGAGGGCGGGCCGGGGCGTGCCTGCCGCCGTCAGTCCCTGGACGAAGCGGGCCAGGCGGGGTGCGCCCGCTTCCGCGAGCCGGCCCGTGGCCGCGTCGGGGCCGAGGCCGACCGGGGTGGTGTACCCCACCCAGGCCACCACGGCCGTGCCGTCACCGGTAGCGGTGCGCAGCGAACGGGCCATCCCCGACGGTGTGCCGTATGTGTCCTTGGCCCGGTCGAAGGTGCTCAGGTCGATGTCGGAGCCCGGCACCACGACGGAGACGTCCCGCGCGCCCGCCAGGTCCCCGTACACCTCGGCGATCTGTCCTCGCCCGCGCGGGTCGAAGGCCAGTATCTGCCGTCCCGGAGCGAGCAACTCGTCGTAACGGGACATCGATGCGCGAGCGCGCTCGTGGTCCTGCGTGGTGAGGTCGGGGTCGGTGGAGCGGGTCCGCTCGCGCGCCCGCTCGGCGCGGAGGGCGCGGGCGTTGGCCCGGTATCGGAGGGCTATGGGGGCTCCGTCGAGGTTGCCGACGACCGACGGGTGCCGTGCCGCGAGTTCCTCGCGCTGCCCGGCGCTCAACGACGCGAAGAACGCGGCGATCCGGGCGGGGGGGACACGCGCGGGGTCCGGGAGCCGGAGGCCCCACGTATGGTCCGCGCGCCATGCACTCGTGCCCGGTGGCGGGCCCGTGAGCGGTTGTTGTTCGTTGCCGACGGCCCAGCCCGCGGTGCCCGTCACCGCTGTCGTCGTCAGCGCGACGGCGACCAGTACCCTCTTGCTCCGAGCCTTCCATGACCGCAGCCGCATGGCCGGTCTCCCTCCCCGATCCGTGGCGCCGGTGGCCTGACGCTGCGAAAGGTAGGGAGACGGTGATCGGCGGCACGTCACACCCGGGAGCCAACTCCCGGGTGATACCGGAGTACTCGGTGACGTGCCGAGGTGCTACCGCAGTAGGGGGTGGGTCACTGCTCGCCGGGCGTGACCAAGCCCGATTCATACGCGAAGATCACTGCCTGGGCGCGATCCCGCAGGTCCAGCTTGTTGAGCACACGGCCGATGTGGGTTTTCACCGTCTGCTCGGCGAGAACCAGGCGCTCGGCGATCTCCTGGTTGGAGAGGCCGCGCGCGATCAGCACCAGTACCTCGGTCTCACGTGGTGTCAGACCGTTGAGCCGCAGTGACGCGCGCGGTGTGGGGCGCTGCTTGGCGAAGTCCGCGATCAGACGCCGGGTCACCGAAGGGGCGAGCAGTGCCTCGCCCGCCGCCACCACGCGTACGGCCGAGATCAGGTCGGCGGGCGGCGCGTCCTTGAGCAGGAAGCCGGAGGCCCCGGCGCGCAGAGCCTCGTACACGTAGTCGTCGACGTCGAAGGTGGTGAGCATGAGCACCTTCGGCACGTGCACCACCCCCGGCGGCGGGTCCAGGAGGGCGCGGGCGGCGCTGAGTCCGTCGAGCTCCGGCATACGGACGTCCATCAACACGACGTCGGGGTGCGTGCTCCGGCTGACCTCGATGCCCTTCTGGCCGTTCGCCGCCTCGCCCACGACGTCGATGTCGCTCTGCGCGGCCAACAGGGCGGCGAATCCCGCGCGCACCATGTTCTGGTCGTCGACGATGATCACGCGGATGGTCATGCGGTGCCGGAGCCCTTCGGGAGGAGGGGGAGCCGGGCGGCGACGCGGAAGCCGCCGTCGGGCAGCGGCCCGGCGTCGACCGTGCCGCCGACCAACCGTACGCGCTCGCGCATGCCGACGAGTCCGTGGCCCGTACCACTGCCCTCCAGTGGTGCGGGCGGCTCGCCGGAGGGGCCGTTGACGACGAGGACCAGTAGGTACTGGTCGTCCAGACTCACCGTGATCGTGGTGCGGGCACCCGGAGCGTGGCGCATGACGTTCGACAGGGCTTCCTGCACGATCCGGTAGGCGGACAGGTCCACGGCCGGGGACACGTCGGCCAGTTGTGTGAGGATCGCCAGCTCGGGGCGTGACAGGTCGATGGGTATGCCGGCGCGCACCGTGGCCTCGACCAGGTGCGGCAACCGGTCGAGGCCTGGCTGGGGTGCCCGCTCGCCGTTCACGCCCTCGCTGCGCAGCACCGCGAGCAGCCGCCGCATCTCGGTGAGGGACTCGCGGGCGCTCGCCGCTATGCTGCCGAATTCCTCGCGTGCCGCGTCGGGGAGGCCGTCGAGCCGGTAGGGCGCGGAGTCCGCCTGGACGGTGATCACCGACATGTGGTGCGCGACGACGTCGTGCAATTCGCGGGCGATGCGTGCCCGCTCTTCCAAGAGCGTGCGCTGGGCGCGCTCGGCCTCGCTGATGGTCTCCTGCTCGACGAGCCGGCGCCGGGCGTCGCCGCGCTCGCGCAGCAACGTGCCGAGCAGCAGCACGGACCCGCTCAGCACGATCAGCAGCACGCTTGTGTCCTGGCTTCCCTCGCCGCTGAACGCGCCGAGCACCAGTCCGGACACCACCGTCACCATCCAGATGCCCAGGAGCGTGCGGCGGCTCTCCCGCAGGGAGAGCGCACAGCAGAGGACCACATATCCCACGACGATCATGGGGGTCCAGGGGGCCGGACGCCCGGCGTTGGCCGACATCGTGACCATCGCGCCGACGATGTCCGCCGTGATCACGATCCACCAGGCCGGGAGCGGCCGGGTGATCGCGAGGAACAGCGGGGCGGACTGGGCCACGGCCAGGGCCCCCGCAAGGCCACCGCCCACGCCGTAGTCGTTCGACAGGACCTGGACGGTGACCGGGATCAGGACGACGACGAAGCCGAGCGCGATCACCTGGGGCAGCAGCCGCACCCAGCGCTTGGGCGCGTCGCCGAGCAGCGGCTTGGTCGAAACGGCTGGTGTGGAGAGCGAGACTCCCGCCGCCCGCAGACCGTCGAAGACCGCGGCCGCCGCGCGCCGCACACCGGCCCCGCGGCTGTCCGGCTCCGGGTCCGGACGGCGGGGCCCCTGGTCGCGGGGCGTCGAGGATGCGCTGTTCATGGCCCGATCAGCGTAGGCGTCCGGTCCCCCTCGTGCCGTCATACCAGGGAGCTGGACCGCACCTCATACCCCGGTATCACCGTGGCCCTCGTGCAGAGCACCCGCGGCCGCGTGGCTCACAGCTCCGCGAGCAGCTCGGTCTTCTTCGCCGTGAACTCCTCGTCCGTGAGCAGGCCCGCCTGGTGCAGTTCGCCGAGGTGGCGGATGCGGTCCGCGATGTCCGCCGGGTCGCGCCTGATCACGGTCGCGGTGGTGGCGACGACGCCGCCGGGGATCAGGGCGGGTCCTGACGTCCGTACCGCCGCGAGGACCGACGCGGCGAACGGCAGCGACTCATGGACCGGGCCGTAGCCCAGACCGAAGACGACGGCCGCCGGGTCCTGGTCGGCCTGTCCGGGCTGCGCCGCCGCAGCGTCCCGGTGCAGCAGCCGCAGATGCCCCTCGAAGAGCTCGGGGGAGCGCCATTCGATGCCGGTCAGGTCCGAGACGGCGAAGCTCTGGTCGCCGGCCTTCCACTTCGCCGACGAGGCGCCCGTCCAGAACCACCGGAAGGAGACCTGCTTGCCGTCGAAGGACGCTTTCCCGTCGTATGCCTTGAACTGCAGCGGCGCCTCGGGTGCGGCCACCAGATAGCGGTCGGCGGGCTCGCCGTCGGGCCGGAGCTGGGCCCGCAGCTCGTCCGCGTAGTACTCGGCCAACGTCTCCCGCTCGGCGGGCAGCACGAGGCGGTAGGGGTCGCAGCCCTCCTTGAGCTGGCCGGCCGCGGCCTCCATCAAGGGATCGGCGCCGGGTCTCGGCACGGCATGCAGCACCACCGTCCCGCGTTTACCGGGGGAGAGAGTCACCGCCGCGATCGCCTCATACGGGACGCGCCGTTCACCGAGCGCCTGGAAGAGCTTCGGTGTGCGGATCCCCCGTTCGAAGCGGATGAGCACGGAGTCGGACTCGAACTCCCAGGCGGCATGAAATCCGGCCAGTACGTCACCCATGCGGCTCATCGTAGGCGGCACGCGCGCCTCCGTCCCTCCTGTGGCGGCCCGCTGTTCCATCGATTTCTACGCGCGTCAGGCCGCCGCCGCGCCGGAAATGCCTTCCCGGCAGGCGTCGTCCCGACCCGCGCACCGCACACCGTCGTACATGCCGGTGCCGATCTCGGCGAAATTGCGCAGGCTCTCCGTGCCCGGCTCGAAGTAGCCGGTGTGGCCCTCGGCCCCGGCGGCGGACAGCACTCGTGCGCCGAAACCGCCCGACACCGGGTCGGCGCCGTGGCCGATCCCGCCGACCTCCATGTACGGCACATCCTGAATCCAGTCGTCGCTGTCCCGTGCGGCCCAGATCCGCGCCCCCGTGCCCAGCTCCGACGCCTTGTCGGCCCGCATGCCGGGGCTGCCCGCCACCGCGATGTCGGTGACCCGCGCGGGCAGGGTCCGCGCGGCCACACCGCACACCACGGAGCCGTAGCTGTGGCAGTACAGCGCGACCGGGGAGCGGCCGGGCAGGCCACGCACCATCGAGTCGAGGCGCACGGCCCCGCTCTCGGCGCGCATGGCCGTGGCCGCGTCGACACCGATCCCGACGGGCGCGGTGTAGTCGGCCCAGGCGATCACGGCGGTACGCGCGCGTGGGCTCGCCGTGTGCTCCGCACGGTAGAGCGCTTTCGCCATGCCCACCGGTGCCGAGTACTTGCGGAAGGTCCGCTCGAAGGTCAGCACGTTGGTGTCGACGCCAGGCACCACCACGGAGACGCGGCGGGCCTTGTCGAGGTCCCCGAAGACTTCCGCCATGCGACCGGAGCCCATGGGGTCGAAGGCGAAGACCTGACGCTCGGGGCGCATCATGACGCCGAACCGCTTCATGCGGCGCTCGGCCTGCTGCTTCCCCAGTGGGGAGAGGCGTTTGTCGCGCATACGGTCCCGCTCCACCTCGCGGGCCTGCCCCAGCGCGATGCGGTTGGCGCGATATCGCAGCTGAACGGGCGCGCCGTTCATGTTGCCGACCGCCAAGGGGTAGCGCGCGGCGAGCCGGTGGCGCTGCCGCTTGTCGAGCGAGGCGAAGAAGTGGCTGAGCCGAGCGGCGGGAGCGTCGGCGTCGGGCAGGGCGCGCCCGTCGATGTTCCCGTGCTCCCACGCGGTGACGGCGGCTTCCAGGGGGGATGCGCCGCCTCTGTTGTTGCGTACCGCGGTCCAGCCCGTCGTCGCCAGCATGATGAACACGACGGCGAGCGCAAGGAGAGCACGCCAGACGTTGAGTTGGGGTGAGGAGTCGAAGGAAGTCACTGCGGGACACCCTAGGAGAATCGTGATGCTTACCGTGCATCGCGTGAGGCAGATCACGTTTCCAGGCGGCTGATCGAGGCATGGCGGGCGCATCCTGGCTCTGTTTGCTGACACCGCGTGTGCCGACTTCAGTGGCCGCGGGGCGCCTTCCCCGGCCCGCGCGCGACCGCGATGACTGCCGTACCGCTCTGCCGTACTGGAGTTCGGATGCCGGGTAAGCGTTCGTCGCGGCTGCTTACCGCGAGTGCCAGTCCTGGGCCAGCGCCGGACCCAGGTGGTCGAGGTACTGCCCGGTGAGCTCGCGGATCGACTCCAGGCTGGTGTCCTCGCCCGCGCCCCACAGGCGGCCCGTCACCCGCATCACGCCGCTGAACGCCGCGACCGCCACGCGCGGCCGCGGATCGGTCTCCATGTCCAGGCCCTCGCGCTCGGCGATGACCCGGGCGACCTCGTCCTCGGTCTCGATGGAGCGGCGCATGTGGACGGCGAGCAGGGAAGGCGTCGACTCGATCATCTGGTAGGTGCTCATGTGCAGCTCGACCGGGACGACCTCCTCGATCGACTGCCCCATCGCCTCCCAGGCGCCGAGCACGGCCTCGCGCAGCGCCACGAGAGGGGCCTCGTGGGCGGGTCGTTCGCGCAGTACCTCGACGAACCGGGCCTCCACCATCTCCTGGACGGCGAAGACGGCCTCCTGCTTGTTCGCGAAGTAGCGGAAGAACGTGCGCTGGGAGACGTCGACCGCCTCGGCGATCTCGTCGACGGTCGTCTCCTCGTACCCCTTGGTGGTGAAGAGTTCGAGCGCCGCGCGCAGGAGCGCGTTCCGGGTGCGCTGCTTCTTGCGCTCCCGCAGTCCCGGTCCAGAGTTCACGCCTTGGCCCTCTTTTCGCATCTTTGCGCAGTTCAGAATACCTGCGGGCGACGTGACAGTTACCGACTAGTGAATCAGTTTGTCAACTGTCAGTCGCTGTCATTAATCTTGCCGTATGACTAGTCAGACCACCGTCGAACAGGCGGACAAGGCGCCGGAGCCGGCGTCCGCTCCGACCCCGGCCAAGGGGCTCCGCGGCCACCCCTGGCTGACGCTCTTCTCCGTCGCCATCGGCGTGATGATGGTCGCCCTGGACGGCACCATCGTGGCGATCGCCAACCCGGCCATCCAGAAGGACCTCGGCGCCACGTTCGCGGAGGTCCAGTGGATCACCAACGGGTACTTCCTCGCGCTCGCCGTCGCACTGATCACCGCGGGCAAGCTGGGTGACCGCTTCGGTCACCGCCAGACCTTCCTGATAGGCGTGGTCGGGTTCGCCGCCGCGTCGGGTGCCATCGGCCTCTCCGACAGCATCGCCCTGGTGGTGACCTTCCGCGTGCTCCAGGGCCTGTTCGGCGCCCTGCTGATGCCCGCGGCGCTCGGTCTGCTGCGCGCCTCCTTCCCCGCCGAGAAGCTCAACATGGCCATCGGTATCTGGGGCATGGTGATCGGCGCCTCCACGGCGGGCGGCCCGATCCTCGGTGGTCTGCTGGTCCAGCACGTCAGCTGGCAGTCCGTCTTCTTCATCAACGTGCCGGTCGGCGTCCTCGCCCTGGTGCTCGGCCTGGTCATCCTCAAGGACCACCGCGCCGAGAACGCCCCCAGGTCCTTCGACGTCCTGGGCATCGTGTTGCTCTCGGCTGCCATGTTCTGCCTGGTCTGGGCGCTCATCAAGGCGCCCGAGTGGGGTTGGGGCGACGGTCTGACCTGGACCTTCATCGGCGTGGCCGTGCTGAGCTTCGTGCTCTTCGCGGTGTGGGAGTCGAAGGTCAAGGAACCGCTGATCCCGCTCGCCCTGTTCCGATCGGTGGCGCTCTCCGCCGGTGTGGTCCTGATGGTGCTCATGGCCATCGCCTTCATGGGAGGCCTCTTCTTCGTCACGTTCTACCTCCAGAACGTGCACGGGATGAGCCCCGTCGACAGCGGTCTGCACCTGCTGCCGCTCACCTGCATGATGATCGTGGGCTCTCCGCTGGCCGGAGCCATGATCACCAAGGTGGGCCCGCGTATCCCGCTGGCCGGCGGCATGGCGCTCACCGCTGCCGCCATGTTCGGCATGTCCACGCTGGAAGCGGGCACCGGCAGCGGTCCGATGTCGCTCTGGTTCGCCCTCCTGGGCCTCGGCCTCGCCCCCGTCATGGTCGGCGCGACCGAGGTCATCGTGGGCAACGCGCCGATGGAGCTCTCCGGCGTCGCCGGTGGCCTCCAGCAGGCCGCGATGCAGATCGGCGGCAGCCTCGGCACGGCCGTCCTCGGCGCCGTCATGGCCTCCAAGGTCGACAGCGACCTGCCGGGCAACTGGGCCGACGCGAAGCTTCCGGCGCTCAGCGAGGCCGACCTCGACAAGGCAGCCGAGGCCGTCCAGGTCGGCGTCGCACCCGTGCCGCCGAAGGCGCCGCCGTCCGTCGCCGAGCAGATCACGTCGGTCGCGCACGACACGTTCATGTCGGGCATGGGCCTGGCGTGCCTGGTCGCCACCGGCGTCGCGGTGGTCGCGGTCTTCGTCGCGTTCCTCACCAAGCGCGGAGCCAACGCGGAGGCCGGCGCGGGCGTCGGCCACATCTAGCCCCCGGGCCCGGCCGCTCAGCCGCCGTCAGCCGTCAGGCCGCCGGTCGTCGGCCGCCCGTCGGCGCCCGCCGCGCGCCGACCGCCGCCGCGCGCCGACCGCCGCCGCGCGCCGACCGCCGCCGCGCGCCGGTCGGCCTTCACGGCCCGCGACCCCGCCTGACCGCGGATGTCAGGGAAAGCCCCTCAGGGAAAACCTGGGGGGCTTTCATGTATCAGGGTGACGCACCCCTTAAAGCCCTTCCGATGCCCCGCTCGCCCGGTCCACAGTTCATGCAGGCGATCCGCACGCAGCGGACGACCGAGCCACATGACAGGCGAGGCGAGCCACACCACAGTGGACAACTGGGCCACATCACACGGGGGTTGAAGAAGATGCGTACGAAGATGCAGACCACGGCCACGGCCACGGTCACGACCGCCACCGTCACCGCCGCCACCGTCGCCGCCGCGCTCGCCGCGGTGATCCTCACGCCCGCGAACACCGCGGCCGCGGCACCGCCCGCGCTCCGGGACTGCGGACCCGGCGAGCTCTGCCTCTGGGAGAAGGCGGGATTCGAAGGCACCCGGAAGACGTACGAGTTGTCGGACATCGACATCGAGAGCTGCATCGTGCTGCCGGCGGGGAGCGGCGCGGAGGCCCTGGCCAACCGCACCGGCCGACCGGTCACCACCTATCAGTCCGCGGAGTGCGGGGAGACGGGCGAGTTCGACACCTACCCGGGCGGCGGCACCTGGGTTCCCGACTCGCCCTACCGCGTCCGGGCGTTCAAAGTCTGGGAGAGCTGAATGCGGGTACTCGGAACCCAGAGCCCGCACCGGCCGATGTCGGCCGACACGAGGAGCGATGAGGGCGGGCTTCGGACAGAACACGCGCGAGGACCCTCGCTCACGAGGCCGGACGTGACCCCGGAGCGGGCCGGATTGCGCGACGCTCAAGACGGCGGTCGAGGTGACCGGCGAGGCCAGTACGACCAGTACGGCCGACGCAGCCGGCACGACCACCAGGACCGGCGCGTCCTGAGAACGCCGAAGGGCGACGGGCCCAAGGCCCGCCGCCCTCGGCACAGAAAGCGACTCCCGCTCGGGAAGCGACCCCCCGTTGAAGAAGCGCCCCCCATAGGCAAGCGCCTCCGTCAGGGAGCGCCCCCTCAGGAACGCGCCCTTTCAGGACAACACCCGCCAGGCGCCAGGCGCCCGCGAGAGGCAACCGTGACCACGCGCCGCCCCGGCGTGATCGACGCACCGGCCACGCGCCGACCACGCACCGGCTACGCGTCGCCTCCCGCCGCCCCCGGATCGGCCGCGGTGACGTCAAGGAGTTGGTAGCGGTCGATCGCCTGCTTCAGTACGGAGCGGTCGAGCTTGCCGTCGCGGGCCAGTTCGGTCAGCACGCCGACCACGATCGACTGGGCGTCGATGTGGAAGAAGCGGCGAGCCGCACCGCGTGTGTCGGCGAAGCCGAAGCCGTCCGCGCCGAGCGACTGGTACGTGCCGGGCACCCAGCGGGCGATCTGGTCGGGGACGCTCCGCATCCAGTCGGAGACGGCCACGAAGGGGCCCTCGGCGCCGGAGAGCTTCCGCGTCACGTACGGGACGCGCTGCTCCTCCTCCGGGTGCAGGAGGTTGTGGCGCTCCACGTCCACAGCCTCGCGGCGCAGCTCGTTCCAGGAGGTCGCCGACCAGACGTCCGCCTTGACGTTCCACTCCGCGGCGAGGATCTGCTGGGCCTCGACCGCCCACGGCACGGCGACGCCGGACGCCAGGATCTGAGCGGGGATGGCGCCCTGCTCGCCGGGCTTGAAGCGGTAGATGCCCTTGAGGATGCCGTCGACGTCCACGTCCGCCGGCTCGGCCGGGTGCTGGATGGGCTCGTTGTAGACGGTGAGGTAGTAGAAGACGTCCTCGCTGTCGGGGCCGTACATCCGGCGCAGACCGTCCTGGACGATGTGGGCGACCTCGTAGCCGAACGCCGGGTCGTAGGCGACACAGCCCGGGTTGGTCGAGGCGAGCAGCTGCGAATGGCCGTCCGCGTGCTGCAGGCCCTCGCCGGTCAGGGTGGTGCGTCCGGCCGTCGCGCCGAGGACGAAGCCGCGGGCGAGCTGGTCGGCCATCTGCCAGAACTGGTCGCCGGTGCGCTGGAAACCGAACATCGAGTAGAAGACGTACACGGGAATGAGCGGTTCGCCGTGGGTGGCGTAGGCCGAACCCGCGGCGATCAGAGAGGCGGTGCAACCGGCTTCCGAGATGCCGTCGTGCAGCATCTGGCCCGTCGGGGACTCCTTGTAGGCGAGGAGCAGCTCGCGGTCCACGGCTTCGTACTGCTGGCCGAGGGGGTTGTAGATCTTCGCGCTCGGGAAGAAGGCGTCCATGCCGAAGGTGCGGTACTCGTCGGGGGCGATCAGCACGAAACGCTTGCCGATCTCCTTGTCCCGCATGAGGTCCTTCAGGATGCGGACGAACGCCATGGTGGTGGCGATCGACTGCTGGCCCGAGCCCTTCTTCGCGACCGCGTACGTCTTGTCCGCGGGGAGGGGGAGGGGTTGGGCGCGCACGACACGGGTCGGGACGTAGCCGCCGAGGCTCTTGCGGCGGTCGTGCATGTACTGGATCTCTTCGGAGTCCCGGCCGGGGTGATAGTACGGCGGGGCGCCGTCCTCCAGTTGCTTGTCCGAGATCGGGATGTGCAGCCGGTCGCGGAAGCCCTTGAGGTCGTCGACCGTCAGCTTCTTCATCTGGTGCGTGGCGTTGCGGCCCTCGAAGTTCGGGCCGAGGGTCCAGCCCTTGACCGTCTGGGCGAGGATCACCGTCGGCTGGCCCTTGTGGGCCTTGGCCGCCGCGTAGGCCGCGTAGACCTTCCTGTGGTCGTGGCCGCCGCGGCCGAGGTGCAGGATCTGCTCGTCGGTCATGTTCTCGACCATGGCGCGCAGGCGCTGGTCGTCGCCGAAGAAGTGCTCGCGGATGTAGGCGCCGGTCTCGGTCGCGTACGTCTGGAACTGGCCGTCGGGGGTGGTGTTCAGCTTGTTGACCAGGATGCCGTCGCGGTCCTGGGCGAGCAGCGGGTCCCAGCTGCGGTCCCAGACGAGCTTGATGACGTTCCAGCCGGCGCCGCGGAACTGCGACTCCAGCTCCTGGATGATCTTGCCGTTGCCGCGCACCGGGCCGTCGAGCCGCTGGAGGTTGCAGTTGACGACGAAGGTGAGGTTGTCCAGGCCCTCACGGGCGGCGATGGAGAGCTGGCCGAGCGACTCGGGTTCGTCCATCTCGCCGTCGCCGAGGTAGGCCCAGACGTGCGACTTGGAGGTGTCGGCGATGCCGCGGGCCTCCATGTAGCGGTTCATGCGGGCCTGGAAGATCGCGCCGAGCGGGCCGAGGCCCATGGAGACCGTCGGGAACTCCCAGAAGTCCGGCATGAGGCGCGGGTGCGGGTACGACGACAGGCCGTGCGGCGCCTTGGACTTCTCCTGGCGGAACGCGTCGAGCTGCTGCTCGGAGAGGCGGTCCAGGAGGTAGGCGCGGGCGTAGATGCCGGGGGACGCGTGCCCCTGGAAGAAGATCTGGTCGCCGCCGTCGCCCTCGTCCTTGCCGCGGAAGAAGTGGTTGAAGCCCACGTCGTAGAGGGAGGCGGAGGAGGCGAACGTCGCGATGTGGCCGCCGACGCCGATGCCGGGGCGCTGGGCGCGCGACACCATCACCGCGGCGTTCCAGCGGGTCGCGTTCAGGACCTTGCGCTCGATCTCCTCGTTGCCGGGGAAGAAGGGCTCGTCCTTGGTGGCGATCGTGTTGACGTAGTCCGTGCTGCGCATCTCGGGAACCGCCACGCGCTTTTCGCGCGCGCGTTCGATAAGCCGGAGCATCAGGTAGCGGGCCCGCTCGCGTCCGCGTTCGTCGACCGCGGCGTCGAGGGAGTCAAGCCACTCCTGGGTCTCTTCGGGATCGAAGTCCGGGACCTGGCTCGGCAGGCCGCCAATGATGATCGGGTTGCGATCGGATCCGGAAGCCACGCTGTTCCTTCGCTGTTGGGGCTCTCGCCTGGGTACTGCCTGGCCGTGCACCGCTGTCCATCGTGTACCCGAGGAACGCGAACGTCATCTCTACCGATAGGTAACCGAGAGGGAGACCGCGACATCGATCCGGCGACCCTGCGGTAGGCTCGACCAAATCGCAACGATACGCCCATCCTGCCTAGCCGCTTCGCTGAGCCGTTCGGTCTCGTACGGATGAGGCGGCAGTTGCGGCGACACGACGGGGAACGTCACCGTTTCGGCGGTCTCGGCGGCCGGGTACTTGCGCGATCCGCCCCGCCCGTGTGGACTACGGCCAACGCCCCGCGCACGCGCGTGGCTGAAGGCATTCCCGAAAAACATGATCAGGAGGCAATCCGTGAGCGCGACCGCGGACCACGCGGAGACGAACCTTGCCGTAAGGCTTGGTTTCCAGCCCGACCAGGTGGTCCAGGAGATCGGCTACGACGACGACGTCGACCAGGAGCTCCGCGAGGCCATCGAGCAGGCCACTGGCACAGAGCTCGTCGACGAGGACTACGACGACGTGGCCGACGCCGTGGTGCTCTGGTTCCGTGAGGACGACGGGGACCTGACTGATGCGCTGGTGGATGCCATCGCGTACATGGAGGAGGGCGGCCAGATCCTGCTGCTGACTCCGAAGACCGGCCGCGACGGTTACGTCGAGCCGAGCGACATCGGTGAGGCGGCCACCACCGCGGGCCTGTCCCAGACCAAGAGCACGAACGCCGGCAAGGACTGGAGCGGTACCCGCCTGGTCACGCCCAAGGCGGCGGCCAAGAAGCGCTGACCACCCTCGCGCCGAGCCGCGCACGCCCAAGGACCGCGCCGAGCCGCGGTCCCACCGGATGGCACCGTGAGGCCCCCACCGACGACTCCGTCGGTGGGGGCCTCACGCGCATGGGCACCCCACCAGGGCCGCGGGAGCACCACGCGGGCGCGGTGCCACAGCGAAAAGCAGCCGTACACCGGAGAACAGGGGGCGGCGCCCCGCATGGGCGAAGATCGGCGGACGTAGGGTGGTATCACCCGAACAGCCCCGGCCGAGGGGCTCCGTCGAAGGGATGCGTACTCATGGCGCTCGCTGGAATCGCGACCGGCACCAAGGCCCCGGAATTCGAGCTGAAGGACAACCACGGCCGGACCGTGAGGCTCGCCGACTTCCGCGGCGAGAAGAACGTGGTGCTGCTCTTCTACCCGTTCGCGTTCACCGGCGTCTGCACCGGCGAGCTCTGCGCGCTCCGCGACGAGCTGCCGAAGTTCGTCAATGACGACACCCAGCTCATCGCCGTCTCCAACGACTCCATCCACACCCTGCGCGTCTTCGCCGAACAGGAGGGCCTTGAGTACCCCCTGGTCTCCGACTTCTGGCCGCACGGCGAGGTCAGCCGGGCCTATGGCGTCTTCGACGAGGAGAAGGGCTGCGCGGTGCGCGGCACCTTCATCATCGACAAGGAGGGCGTCGTGCGCTGGAGTGTCGTCAACGGGCTGCCCGACGCCCGTGACCTGAACGAGTACGTCAAGGCGCTCGAAACGCTCTGAGCACGCCCGGTTTTCGCTCGCGGCCGGGAACCGGTCACTAGTATCCACACGTTGATCCGATGGCAAGCAACGCTTGGGGCTCCCCGCCCCTGGACACCAATTGGGAGGACTCGTGGGAGTCAGCCTCAGCAAGGGCGGCAACGTATCGCTGAGCAAGGAGGCGCCTGGCCTGACCGCGGTTCTGGTCGGCCTCGGCTGGGACGTCCGCACCACCACCGGTACGGACTTCGACCTGGACGCCAGCGCCATCCTGACGAACGCGGAGGGCAAGGTCAGCAGCGACCAGAACTTCGTGTTCTTCAACAACCTGAAGAGCCCCGACGGCTCCGTCGAGCACACCGGTGACAACACCACCGGTGAGGGCGAGGGCGACGACGAGGCGATCAAGGTCGACCTCGCGGCGGTGCCCGCCGACGTCGAGAAGATCGTCTTCCCGGTCTCGATCTACGACGCCGAGACCCGCCAGCAGTCGTTCGGCCAGGTCCGCAACGCGTTCATCCGCGTGGTGAACCAGGCGGGCGGCGCGGAGATCGCGCGGTACGACCTCTCCGAGGACGCCTCGACGGAGACCGCCATGGTCTTCGGCGAGCTGTACCGCCACGGCGCGGAGTGGAAGTTCCGCGCGGTCGGCCAGGGCTACGCCTCGGGTCTGCGCGGCATCGCGCAGGACTTCGGCGTCAACGTCTGAGCCGATCCCGCCCTTCCGCAGAGCCTCTCGTCATCCGGTCCGATCCAGACGGAAGACGCCAGTCGTCCGGCGCCGCACCCCACACGAGTGCGGCGCCGGACGTGCTCACCACCGCGTGTCCCGTCACCATGAAGTCGTCACGATGAGGACACGTGTTCCTGTTCAACCTCGGGGAGGACCAGCATCATGGGCGTCACGCTCGCCAAGGGAGGCAACGTCTCCCTCTCCAAGGCCGCACCGAATCTCACCCAGGTCCTCGTCGGGCTCGGCTGGGACGCGCGCTCCACCACCGGCGCTCCCTTCGACCTCGACGCCAGCGCGCTGCTGTGCGACGCGGGCCGGGTCCTCGGTGACGAATGGTTCGTCTTCTACAACAACCTGAAGAGTCCGGACGGTTCCGTCGAGCACACCGGTGACAACCTCACCGGTGAGGGTGACGGCGACGACGAGTCGCTCCTGATCGACCTCTCCAAGGTGCCCGCCCATTGCGACAAGATCATCTTTCCCGTCTCGATCCATGAGGCGGACCATCGCGGGCAGACGTTCGGCCAGGTCAGCAACGCCTTCATCCGTGTGGTGAACCAGGCGGACGGGCAGGAACTCGCGCGTTACGACCTCAGTGAGGACGCTTCGACGGAGACCGCGATGATCTTCGGCGAGGTGTACAGGTATGGAGGCGAGTGGAAGTTCCGTGCGGTCGGGCAGGGGTATGCGTCAGGCCTGCGAGGTATCGCTCTAGACTTCGGGGTCAACGTTTCGTAAAGCCGGGGACCGGCGCGGGGGAGACCGCTAGACGGGAGCCCGTACACACACGATTGGGTAACCAGTGATTCTGAAAACCTTCGGCTGGTCGTTCGCGGTGACCGCGCTCGGCCTGGTCGCCGCGGTGTTCTACGGGGGGTGGACCGGCTTCGGCATCGTGGCGATCCTGTCCATCCTCGAGATCTCGCTGTCCTTCGACAACGCGGTGGTCAACGCCGGAATCCTGAAGAAGATGAATGCCTTCTGGCAGAAGATCTTCCTCACCATCGGTGTGCTCATCGCGGTCTTCGGCATGCGCCTGGTCTTCCCGGTCGTGATCGTCGCCATCAGTGCGAAGATCGGCCCGATCGAGGCGGTCCGCCTCGCGCTCAACGAAAAGGACCACTACAAGCAGCTGGTCACCGACGCCCACCCGTCGATCGCCGCCTTCGGTGGCATGTTCCTGTTGATGATCTTCCTCGACTTCATCTTCGAGGACCGGGACATCAAGTGGCTCGGCTGGCTGGAGCGTCCGCTCGCCAAGCTCGGCAAGGTCGACATGCTGTCGGTCTGCATCGCGCTCGTCGTGCTCATGGTCACCGCGATGACCTTCGCCACCCACGCGCACCAGCACGGCGGCGCCCACGTGGACAAGGCGCAGACCGTCCTCATCTCCGGTATCGCCGGCCTCATCACGTATCTGATCGTCGGCGGCCTCTCCAGTTACTTCGAGAACAAGCTGGAGGAGGAAGAGGAGCGGGAGCACGAGGCCGAGGAAGAGGCCGCGAAGTCCGGCAAGAAGGTTCCTGCCGTACTGATGGCGGGCAAGGCCGCGTTCTTCATGTTCCTCTACCTGGAGGTCCTGGACGCGTCGTTCTCCTTCGACGGCGTCATCGGCGCCTTCGCGGTCACCAACGACATCGTCCTGATGGCGCTCGGCCTGGGCATCGGCGCCATGTACGTCCGGTCCCTCACGGTCTACCTGGTCCGCCAGGGCACCCTCGACGACTACGTCTACCTGGAGCACGGCGCGCACTACGCCATCGGCGCCCTCGCCGTGATCCTCCTGGTCACCATCCAGTACGAGATCCACGAGGTCATCACCGGCTCCGTCGGCGTCATCCTGATCGCCTGGTCCTTCATCTCCTCCGTGCTCCGCAACCGCAGGCTGGCGGCGGCCGAAGGGGGAACCGGGGCCGGAGAGAAGACCGAGGTCTCGTCAGGCGTCTGACGCTGACCGAAACCCTCGCCGGCCTGTCCGATTCCGCGTTCGGGAGTGTGACGGCGGCCGGGGCGAGGAACGCTTGGAGCGGGGCGGGCCGGGGGGGGAGTAGGGAGGAGGGGCCCCCCGCAGAGGGGGGGGCAAC